>NZ_CP019062.1:662857-1325714 GCF_002951615.1 Rahnella sikkimica
GGGCAACAATTCGGCGTTAAGAAAGAGAATGCGTGATGGAGATTAAGTTACGAGGTGCGTTCCTGTTTTTCAGGCAGCTTAAACCAGAGCAACAATTGTTCAATACCCGCGTTTGCCGCCAGCCGGGTCCAGAGCGGGTGAAGATAGGCGATGGATATTTGCGAAGGAACTTCACGCGCCAGCGCCGATTTCTTATCGGTATTTCCCCTGGCGAAAGAAGGCACGGCAGCGCGTGCGCCGGATAAGTTATACGTCATCATGAGCTTTTCAGCGCCCGCCGTATTGCCCGGATTAAACAGACTGAGAACATCGCGTTGAGTCGCCAGCGTGTTTCCCTGATCATCCACCAGTTGATAATTCATTTGCTGGCTGAACTGGGCGGTGTCTTTTTCAGTAGTCAGCGAAGGTAGTACAAAGGAAACGGCGCGGCTTCCTTTAGCATTGAACGTGACGATAAGGGCCGGAGAGTGATAAATCAGTGCGTTTTGCGCAGCAGCAGGGTGCAGATTTTTGCTGACCTGAAACAGAATCTGATGTTGGCCGCCATCCAGTTCGAGGCTGTCTGCGCCTTTCAGGATCGCGCCGGACATCTGTTTACCGTCAATAACCAGCACATCCACATCCGCAGACAGTTTGAGTGAGGTCGCAGAAGCAGACGCCATCAGGCTGAAGCTCGCTAATGCGACCAGCGCACGACAGACTTTCATTCTTCTCTCCTCAGACACACATTGCTCACTCTCCATTATTCAGTAACGGCGATTGTGTGTCAAAGTTTTACAAAATGTTTTAATTTTACATAAGGGCAATTCTGAGGGCGATCCTTTTTGCACCCTGCACTGTCGAAACGGTCAGGCTGCGTTACACTTACCGGAGACAGGTCAAAAGGAGATAACCCCGTGCAAGACAATGATATTCGCAAAATTCTCGAGGACGTAAAAACAATCGCTCTGGTGGGTGCCAGCGACAATCCTGGTCGCCCGAGTTATGGCGTGATGGCCTATCTGCTTTCGCAGGGATACAAAGTCATTCCGGTCAGCCCGAAACTGGCAGGGCAGGAATTACTTGGGCAAAAAGCGGTGGGAACGCTGGCCGAAATCGCAGAACCGGTGGATATGGTCGATGTTTTCCGCAACGCCGAAGCCGCTTACGGCGTGGGGCAGGAAGCCATCGCGATTAAAGCGAAAGTGCTGTGGCTTCAACTGGGCGTGATCAACGAACAGGCCGCCGTGCTGGCAAAAGATGCCGGGATGAAAGTGGTGATGGATCGTTGTCCGAAAATTGAAATCCCACGTCTGGGAATGGAAAAGTAATTTCCGGCCCGCTACAGGCACAAAAAAACCGGCCAACATAGCCGGTTTTTCATTAAACGGGTGCGGGATGATCAGTTGCGCAGACGCGGTGCCTGTAACTGACTGCGGATTGACGCAGCCAGATCATCCAGAGAGGTTTGTTCAGGATGTGAACGCGCGGCCTCATGGTCAATCTGAATTTCTGCCAGATAAGTGTGAACGGGCTGGCCTTCTTCATCTTCCATCACCACGTGATACCAGGGCGCGGCACGCATTGAATCGTCAGCGGCAACGTCATCGACGCCGGGTTTTTCGAGTGAATATTCCGCGTCGACGTCAATTACCACGCCTAAATAACCCAACAGTCTGTGGCGAACTTGCTGGCCGATACCGTATTTGCTGGCAATCATAGTCGTCTCCCAAAATTATCCATTAATCTCTATATGGAGATAAAATGTGCTATTTCAAGTTTTGACCGCTTAATCTGCTAAAAATTCTGCGACGTGCTGCCGGAACAGCACGTCGTGAACATCGGATTAATTCATCACCAGACAGGCGAAGCCCTTCAGGTACAAACCTTCAGGATACGCGCCGGTCACCGGGTGATCGGCAGCCTGACGGAATTGCTCCACGAACTGAATTTCGCGACCGGCATCGAGTGCGGCGTCCGCGAGGATTTTCTGGAACAAATCGGTTGGCAGCAGGCCGGAACAGGAGAAGCTCAGCAGAATTCCGCCCGGACGCAGCAGTTGAATCGCCAGCATATTAATATCTTTGTAGCCACGGCAGGCGCTCGCCAGCTGGTTTTTGTTCTCAACAAATTTCGGCGGATCCATCACAATCATGTCGAACTGCTGGCCTTCCGAGCGGTATTTACGCAGCAACTGGAAGACGTCTTCGCGGACGAATTCTGCTTTCGACAGATCGAGTTTGTTCAGCTCAACGTTCTGACGTGCAACGTCCAGCGCGGCCTGAGAGGTATCCACGTTGGTGACTTTGGTGCAACCGCCCATCAGCGCGGACACGGCGAACGCACCGGTGTAGGAGAAGCAGTTCAGCACGTTGCGGCCAGCCGCGTAGTTGCGCGCGGCTAAACGACTGTCACGCTGATCAAGATAGAAACCGGTTTTATGGCCTTCTTTAATATCCACCAGCAGGCTCATGCCGTGTTCCTGAATCGGCAACAGGGCAGGCGGTTCTTCACCGACGACATGGCCCTGAACCAGTTCCAGACCTTCTTTTTTACGCACGGCGACGTCGGAACGATCCCAGATGGCGCATTCCGGATAGCAGTGTTGCAATGCGGCAATCAGCGGTGCGCGCTGGTATTCAGCACCGGCGGACAGCAATTGCAGTACCAGGAAATTCTGGAAACGGTCGATGGTAATGCCGGGCAGGCAGTCGGATTCACCGGCAATCAGACGGTAGCCGTCCAGCCCGTCGCGTTTGGCGATATAATCACGCCAGCTTTGCGCCTGCTGTAAACGGCGGATGAAGAAATCGATATCGATGTCTTCATCTTGCTTGAAAGTCCAGACACGGGCACGGATCTGAGATGACGGCGAATAAGCTCCGCGCGCCAGCCATTTGCCCTGACTGTCTACAATATCAATAGTGTCGCCGGAATTGGCTTTCCCCTCGACGCGCTGAACAGCGCCGGAAAACACCCACGGGTGGCGGCGTAAAAGTGATTTTTCGCGGCCTTTGGCCAGAATTAAACGTGCAGTCATAAAATTAGGTTCTGTCGGTTCGGAGACAAAAAAGAGCGACATTGTCCGGTCATGCAGGTGAAATTGCAACGAACCATACCGCTAACGGAGAGAAATAATATGGCAAAAGTCAGTATAGCTGCCTATGTCTACGGCAGGGTGCAGGGCGTCGGCTTTCGTTTTTCGACACTACATCAGGCAACCGGGTTAGGGCTGACCGGTTATGCAAAAAACCTTGAAGACGGCAGCGTCGAAGTGTTGGCGTGCGGCGAACAGGAGAAAGTGGATCAGCTGTTAGCCTGGCTCAAACAGGGCGGCCCGAAACATGCACAGGTTGATCGCGTGCTGACTGAACCCGCCGCGCCCGGCAATTACACCGATTTCAAAATTAAATACTGAAGCATTACAGGCATTTTACCGGCTTAGGCAGGCCCGCAATTTTAGTCGCCTGTTTCGCCGGGCCTTTCGGGAACAGCCTGAACAGATAGCGGCTGTTGCCTTTCTCTTCACCGTATTTTTGTGCCATCGCTTTCACCAACATGCGCACGGCCGGTGACGTATTGAATTCGAGATAAAACCCGCGCACGAAACGCACCACTTCCCAGTGCGCATCGGTAAGCTGAATGCCTTCTTTTTCTGCCAGCAGCGGCGCCATGCCTTCCTGCCAGTCATTACTGTTTTTCAGGTAACCCTGAGCGTCGGTTTCAATCACCTGACCGTCAAACTCCAGCATACAACCTCTGACCTGTAAAAAATTCAGCCAACAGTTTAGCAAAAAGCCCTGTCTGACAAAATAAAAAGCCCCGCGCGGTGGCGGGGCCCGAACAGATTACGCGTGTAATCAGTTACGTGATGACATCCCGAGAATGCTCAGCAGGCTGACAAACACGTTGTAAAGCGACACATAGAGGCTGACCGTAGCGCGAATATAGTTGGTTTCGCCGCCGTGAATAATATTACTGGTCTCCCACAGGATTGCGCCCGCCGAGAACAGAATAAACAGGCAGCTTATTGCCAGTGACAACGCCGGAATTTGCAGGAACAGGTTCGCGATAACCGCGACCAGCAGCACAACAAAGCCCGCCATCATCATCCCCGACAGGAACGACATGTCTTTTCGCGTGGTCAGCACGTAAGCCGAACAACAGAAGAAGACCAATGCCGTACCGCCAAGCGCCAGCATAATAATGTCACCGGCACCCGCAGAAAGCAGGGAGCTCAGCAACGGCCCCAGCGTATAACCCATGAAACCGGTCAGCGCGAAGGCGGACAAAATACCCGCCGGGCTGTTCGCCGTGCGGTAAGTCAGGAACATCAGGCCGTAAAAGCCGACGATAGTCAGCAGGAAGCCCGGTGCAGGTAAGCGGAGAACCGTACTGGCTGTTGCAGTAATCGCTGAAACGCCGAGCGTCAGGGCTAACAGGAAATAAGTATTGCGCAACACCCGGTGTGTGCTTAACAACGAGCCTGCGCGTGATGACGAAGAGGCAACGATACGATCCATAATAAAATTCTCACTTTTAACAAAAAAGTTGAAGTCGGTGAAAATACAAACAGATTGAAGTGTAAGGAGTTGCGCGGCGTCATTAAAGACGTTTTACCCTTCTTTACCTGCCCAAACGGCGCAGGGCGGGGCTTCGTGATGCCAAAATCGCCGTAATGGTGCATAAATCGCCGCTTGAGAACCGAATGCCTGTTTTTCAGGCAATTGAATGCAATCAGGCTTTACAACCTGATTGGCTATGTTTATAGTTCGCTTCGTTGCGGAGGGGTGGCCGAGCGGCTGAAGGCACCGGTCTTGAAAACCGGCGATGGGAAACCATTCGAGAGTTCGAATCTCTCCTCCTCCGCCATAAACAACACAAGAAAGCTGCTAAGCAATTAGCGGCTTTTTTTGTATCTGAAATTTGTGAAGCTGATTTAAATGCTCATAAAATCAACAAAATAGGCTGAAAATAATGTTTGCATCTTTTTTTCGGTCTTGTATACTACGCCCCGTACTGAACGACTGATGTCGCAAAGTGCTTGTTGTTTACGGAGGGGTGGCCGAGCGGCTGAAGGCACCGGTCTTGAAAACCGGCGATGGGAAACCATTCGAGAGTTCGAATCTCTCCTCCTCCGCCATAAACAACACATTAAAGCTGCTAAGCAATTAGCGGCTTTTTTTGTGCCTGAAATTCGGGGGTTTGTACGAAGACGTGCCTTTACGCGGGCACGAAACGCCCGCAGTAAGTGAAGAAAAAGCCCGATAACTACGGCTGAAAAACGTGCGCGTTGCCTTCTATTTGGATCCCGACTGCCGATCCCACAGCAATATCCCTCTGGCTGACCATCCTGATATCGAGCACTTGTTTGCTGCCGGCAAGTTCAAGGCTCAGCGTCGAGATAAACCCCGCGAAATCAACGCTGACGACTTTTGCCAGACAATGCGCTGCGCCTGTCAGGTTTTCTGCGGGCGTAATACGAATCTGCTCCGGGCGCAGCATGATGCGTGCATTGCCGGTGCGAAAAGCATTATCCACCGCAATATTTCCCAGTGCGCAGTGCGCCTGACCGCGTTCAAGGTGCGCGTCCAGCAGCAACGTTTCCCCTAAGAATGTGGCAGTCAGTTCGTCTGCCGGACGCAGATATAATTCCTGCGGCGCGCCGACATGCGCCAGTTTGCCATTACGCATGACCGCAACCTGATCGGCAAAAGACAGCGCTTCGGTCTGATCATGTGTTACCAGCACCGAGGCGATGCGCGTTTCGGCCAGCAGTTCCGCCACCGCTTTTCGGGTCGATGCGCGCAGGGCAGTATCGAGTGCCGAAAACGGTTCATCGAGCAACATCAGTACCGGTTTTTGCGCTAATGCCCGCGCCAGTGCCACACGTTGTTGCTGACCGCCAGACAGTTCGTGCGGCCAGAGCGCAGCCAGACGCCGGTCCAGCGCCACCATGTCCATCAGTTCGTCGATGCGGATTTGTTTCTCGCGTTTTCCCCCCGTCAGCCCGTACGCAATGTTCCCGGCAACCGTGAAATGCGGAAACAGCGCGCCATCCTGCGGAACAAATCCGATGCCTCTTTTATGCGCGGGAATATGCAATCCGGTGCCATGCAGCAGATTTCCCTGCAAAAAGACTTTGCCGTGATCGGGGTTTTCGAACCCGGCGATAATGCGTAGTAACGTGGTTTTCCCCGATCCGGAAGGGCCAACAATTGCCGTCCGGCTGCCCGCACTGACGCGCAGGTCGATATTCTCCAGCACTTTAACGGCTGAATAGGATTTACTGATCCCACGCAGTTCAAGCGTACTCATAGTCCGGCCTTACGTTGAGATTGTGAATAAAGGATCCAGGTCAGCGGCAGCGACAACAAAACGATCAGCAGCGCATAAGGCGATGCCGCCACATAATCAATTTCGCTGGTCAGCGCCCAGAACGCCGTCGCCAGCGTGCGCGTACCGTTGGGAGCCAGTAATAATGTCGCCGTCAGTTCATTGGTGACCGCCAGGAAAACCAGCGCGGCTCCTGCGGCGGCACCCGGCGCGGCAAGGCGCATCGTCGTGCTCCACAATGCCTGAAAAGGGGAACGTCCCAGACTTCGTGCGGCGTTTTCCAGTTCAACCGGTGCCTGAGCAATGCCCGCCCGAAGGTTGATTAACGCGCGCGGCATAAACATCAGCAGATAGGCGAACAAAATGGTGATTTCCGTCTGATAGAGCGGGCGCGCCATACGGATGGTAATGGTGACCAGCGCCA
The DNA here is from genome assembly GCF_002951615.1 of Rahnella sikkimica. GTDB lineage: Bacteria > Pseudomonadota > Gammaproteobacteria > Enterobacterales > Enterobacteriaceae > Rahnella > Rahnella sikkimica. The sequence continues at coordinate 669,597 of NZ_CP019062.1, forward strand.
GCGCGACAACAATACCGGGCAGGGAACTGGTGATGTAATTGCAGCCTTCCAGAAAACGGTATAACCGCCCCGGATAACGCACCGAAATCCAGGCCATCGGCACCGCGCAAACCGTGGTTATCGCCGCACCGGCCAGCGCGTACAGCAGCGTTTGTTTCAGCGCGGGCCACAGTTGCGGGTTAAGCCAGACATCGGTGCCTCCGAGATAAAGCCAGCGCGCCAGCGTAACAAACGGAACGCCGAGCGACAGGGCAGTCAGCAGGATGGGTAAGCATAAACTCAGTGCGGTCAGGCCGGTGCTCATCGGACGCAAAGTCTGACGTCTGGCGCTGCCGGATCCGACACGGGCATAGCGCGCTTTCCCCCGGCTGGCGGATTCCACCAGCAAAACGGCGAGGCAACACAACGCAAGCACACCGGCGAGCATATTGGCGGCGGGGCCGTTAAACGTGGACTGAAACTGATCGAAGATGGCGGTCGTGAACGTATCAAAGCGAATCATCGCATAAAGGCCGTATTCTGCCAGCAGGTGCAGGGCAATCAGCAGCGAACCGCCCCAGACTGCCAGTTTGAGTTGCGGGAGGATTACGCGGAGAAAGACCGCGACGGGCGCTGAACCCGATGACGCTGCCGCATCTTCCAGACCGGGATCGAGGCGCCGTAACACGGCGGCTGCGGGCAGATAGATAAAGGGGAAATAGGCAATCAGGGAGATAAAGACGCCCGCGCCCAGCCCGTGCATTGACGGAACCAGGCTAATCCAGGCGTAGCTTTGCACAAAAGCCGGCACCGCCAGCGGCGCGGTGGCCAGCAAAGACCATATTCTGCGACCGGGCAGACGGGTTCTTTCGGTCAGCCACGCCAGCGCAATGCCGGTGACAGCGCAAAGCGGCAGCGTGATGACCACGAGCAGCACGGTATTGGTCAGTAATTCGCCCACGCGCGGGCGAAATACCAGTGCCTTAACCGTTTGCCAGCCGGTATCGAGGGTGATGCCGACCACAAATCCCAGTGGAAGCAAAGACAGCAAGGACAGCAAGACCGCCGCCAGCACAATACCGGTTCCTGCCCGGCGGGAGGAACCGTTGCGGCGGTTACGCCATCTGGCGCGGACACCTTCGAGACTCATATTCGACATAATGGATAAGGCACGCTGCTCGTGAAAATTGCTGCTGTTACAGCAGACCGGCTTCAGTCATTAAATCGACCACTTTTTTGCTGTTCAGCTTAGACGCATCCACTTTCGGCGCATCCAGATCTTTGAGCGGAACCAGTTTCGGATTAGACGCGGCGTTCACGCCAACGGCATATTCAAACGCATCGTTGGTGCGCAGAATTTCCTGCCCTTGTTTGCCGGTGATCCACTTAACAAATTCCTGCGCTTCTTTCTGATGCTTGCTGGACGCCAGAACGCCGCCGCCGGAGATGCTCACAAACGCGCCCGGATCTTTGTGTTTGAAGTAATACAGTTGGGTATTTTTGCTGTTTTCACCGGTTTTGGCCTGATCGACAAAACGGTAGTAGTGATAGATGATCCCGCCGTCGATTTGCCCGGCATTCACGGCTTTCATGACGGTGCTGTTGCCTTTATAGGCGGTGAAATTGTTTTTCATCGCTTTCAGCCATTCCAGTGTCGCTTTTTCGCCTTTCAGCGCCAGTAGGGCGCTGACGATCGCCTGGAAATCCGCACCAGAAGGTGATGCGGCCCAGCGGCCTTTCCATTCTGGTTTCGCTAAATCCATCAGTGACTTAGGTAGTTGGGCTTCACTGATTTTTTCCGGGTTATACACAAAAACCGTCGTGCGGGCGGCGATACCAATCCAGCGTCCGTGTTCAGGGCGGTAAGCCGGGGCAACCTGTTGCTGAGTGGCCGAATCGAGCGGGGCGAAAAGTTTGGCGTTATCCACCAGCACCATCGCCGGTGAGTTCTCGGTCAGAAACACGTCGGCCGGAGAGGCGCTGCCTTCCTGCACCAGCTGGTTGCCGAGTTCGCTGTCGCTGCCGTTTCGCAGCGTAACTTTGATACCCGTGTCTTTGGTGAATCCGTCGACCCAAGATTGCACCAGATTTTCGTGCTGAGCGTTATAGATAACGATGCCTTCATCGGCGGCACTGGCAGAGAAAGCCAGCATCAGTGAGGAAGCGAGTAAAGCGACTGGCCCGAGTGAAGAAAAACGTAACTTCATAAGAAATCCCTTAAAAAGAAAAAAGAAGAAGATAACGGCGTCATGACATGTGCAGCACATGGGAATGCAAAGGTAGCAAATCGCAAACCATACTGAAATTGATTCGTATTTAATTATGTAAAAACATCTCATCATCTTTCAGCCCCGCTTTATGCCACATCCAAGATTAAGAAAACCTTAGGGACGCGATGCCTCTTCAAAAACCGTGCCTTCTTTCTGCCCGTATTGCCGTGGCGAACAGCCAGGCGTGCGTTTAAACGGGGTACTGAGAACCCCTTCGCGCCGTGGTTTTAATGGTGTTAATTGCCTAAAAAACGCCCCGACTCACAAATCGGGAAGATAAAAACAATCCCGCATTGCCAGTCTGACGTTATGCGTTATGTTGATTTTTAGTTTCCCAAATGTAACTAGAGGTTAACAATAATGTCTAAAAAATTACGTCTGTCTCTGATTGCTGCTTCTGTACTGATCTCTTCCTCTGCAATGTCTGCACTGCCACAGGGTTATCCTGCGGACTACCAAAAAGTCGTCGATGCCGCGACCAAAGAAGGCAAAGTCGTGGTGTATTCCACTACCGACACCAAAGCCGCAGGCCCGCTGATTCAGGGGTTTGAGGCCACGTATCCGGGCATTAAAGTGGAATATAACGACATGAACAGCACCGAGCTGTACAACCGTTATATCAGCGAACAGGCGGCGGGCGGCACCAGCGGCGACGTGGTCTGGAGCTCTTCGATGGACACCGCGCTGAAGCTGGCGACCGATTACGCGCAGGAATACAAATCGCCTGAACAGGGCCAGTTGCCGAAATGGGCGGTGTGGAAAGACAAAGCCTACGGCACGACCTACGAACCGGTGGTGTTTATTTATAACAAACGCCTGATCCCGGCCGGTGATGTGCCGGATTCTCATGCGGCGCTGGCAAAACTCATCGCCAGCCAGACCGAGAAATTCAACAAAAAAGTCACCACTTACGATATCGAAAAATCCGGCCTCGGCTTCATGCTTTCCGTGCAGGATTTCAAAGCCGATCCGAACTATTTCAAAACGCTGGCTGACGTCGCCAAAGGCGGTTTAGCGGTGCAGTCTTCCACCGGCACGATGATGGAAAGGGTGTCCTCCGGTGAAAACCTGATTGGTTTTAACATTCTCGGTTCCTACGCCGAAGCCCGCGCAAAAACCGATCCGTCGCTCGGCATTTCCTATCCGAAGGATTACACCCTGGTGCTTTCGCGCGTTTCCTTCATCAGCCAGCAAGCCCAGCACGGCAACGCCGCCAAACTGTGGCTGGACTACGTCCTGTCTGAAAAAGGGCAAACTATTCTGGCAAATCAGGCTGACATTCCGTCAATCCGCAACGATATCGACGGTAAAAACGACATCGACGGCCTGACCAAACTGTTAGGCAATGCGCTCAAGCCAATCCCGGTCGATGAAACCCTGCTCGAATACCTGCAACAGAAAAAACGTCTGGATTACATCAAAGAGTGGCGCGCCGCAGCACAAAAATAAGACTCACGGAGGCCTCCGCGCCTCCTGTTCTCTTGTCTGATTTCGTTGTTCAGGGTTCCTAACCGAAGGGAAGTAACATGAATGCATTGCGCAGAAAGTGGCAAAGCTTGCCGCGTGGCATTGTGGTGCTGATAACCGCGCTGGTTATCTACATTCCGCTGTCGTTCATCGTGATACAAAGTTTTCTCTCCGCTCCGTTCTTCTCCCCGTCAAAAGAGTGGAGCCTCGAGTCTTTCGGATTTATTTTCACCGATCCGGATTTTTATAAGGCGCTGAGAAGCGGCTTTATTCTGGCCTTCGGGCTGGTGGTGATTGCCATTCCGCTGGGCGGTATTCTGGCGTTCCTAATGGTGCGCACCGATTTGCCGGGCCGCCGCGTGATTGAACCGCTGATCCTGGTGCCGATTTTCGTCTCGCCGATGGTATTAGGCTTCGGTTACGTCGTGGCCGCCGGGCCGGTCGGGTTCTTCTCGCTGTGGGCGCAGGCGATCATCGGGTTTGTGCCGTGGAACATCTACGACATGTCGAGCATCGTGGTGATTGCCGGGCTGACGCACGTTCCGCACGCTTACCTGTACATCTCCTCGGCGCTGCGCAGCGTTGGCTCAGATGTGGAAGAAGCCGCGCGAACCGCCGGTGCCTCACCGCTTCAGGTCATGACTGCCGTCAGTTTGCCGATGGTGCGTCCTTCCATTTTATACGCCACGGTGTTGCTGTTTTTCCTCGGGCTGGAAGTCTTCGGGCTGATGCTGGTGCTCGGCGACCCGGAAGGCAACATGGTGCTGGCGACTTACCTCTATCAGTTGACCAATAAACTCGGTACGCCGTCTTACCATCTGATGGCCGCCGTCGCGGTGGTACTGATTTGTATCACCATTCCGCTGGTGATGTTGCAGCGCCGCCTGATGCGCACGGCGAACCGCTTCGTGACCGTCAAAGGCAAAGCCTCGCAGGCGCGGGCGTTGCCGCTCGGGAAATGGCGCTGGGTGGCCGGTGCGGTGGTGGCGTTCTGGCTGACCGTCACGATTGGCGTGCCGCTGCTCGGCGTAATGCTGCGTGCGTTTATTTCTAACTGGGGCGTCGGTGTTTCCCTGTGGGACGAACTGTCGTTCAACACGTTCCGCACCATCTGGGAACAGCCGAACCTGCTGCGCGCCATCGTCAACTCGATGGCAATCGGTGTCATCGGCGGCGCGCTGGCGGTGGCGTGTTATCTGTTTATCGGCATTGCGATGCACCGCAAACCGGACGGCGTCACGCGTTTTCTCGATTACAGCGTACTGGTGCCGCGTGCGGTGCCGGGCTTGCTGGCCGGTCTGGCATTTTTGTGGGTGTTCCTGTTCCTGCCGATGTGGCTGGATAACGCGCTCAAATCCGGCTGGCTTTCCGGGATGCCGTGGTCGCAATGGCTGCGCGACAACCTGGTGGTCTGGCTGCGTTCCCTGCGCAGTACCATTTTCAGCGTCTGGCTGGCGTACACCGTGGTGTGGATGGCCTACGGTCTGCGGCTGATTTCCTCCACGCTGTTGCAGGTCGGCCCTGAGCTGGAAGAAGCGGCACGCAGTACCGGTGCAACGCGCGGGCAGATTACCCGCCACGTCACGATCCCGTTGTCGCGCTACGGCCTGATTGGCTCGTGGTTGCTGATGTTCCTGATTTTCGAGCGCGAATATTCCACCGGTGTGTACCTGTTATCGCCGGGAACAGAAACCATCGGCTCAATGCTGGTTTCCCTGTGGGCGGCGGGTGCGATCGACATCGTTGCCGCGCTCTCCTTTATTAACATCCTGCTGGTGGTGTTAGGTCTGGGTATTGCCCTTCGTTTTGGAGTCAAATTACATGATTGAATTATCGGTCGAGAATCTGCACTTAACCTACGGCGACAACCCGGTACTCAAAGGTGTGTCGATGGACCTCAAACGCGGGGAAGTGGTGTCGTTGCTCGGGCCCTCCGGCAGTGGCAAAACCACGTTACTGCGCGCCGTGGCCGGGCTGGAAAAGCCGACGCAGGGCACCATTATCATCGGCAAAAACAAAGTTTACGACGGCACGCCGCGCAGCGAAATTCCGGCAGAAGAGCGCAACCTCGGGCTGGTCTTCCAGTCTTATGCACTGTGGCCGCACAAAACCGTGTTCGAGAACGTGGCGTATCCGCTGAAGCTGCGCAAAATCGCGGCGGGTGAAATCACGCAGCGCGTGCAGGATGTGCTGAATCAGCTCGGGCTGGGACATCTCGGCAAACGCCATCCGCATCAGCTTTCCGGCGGACAGCAGCAACGCGTGGCGATTGGCCGGGCGCTGGTCTACAACCCGCCGGTGATTTTGCTCGATGAACCGCTCTCCAACCTGGATGCCAAACTGCGCGAAGAAGCCCGCGTGTTCCTGCGCGAGCTGATCATCAAACTGGGGCTTTCGGCGCTGATGGTGACGCACGACCAGAACGAGGCGATGGCGATTTCCGACCGCATTCTGCTGCTTAACAACGGCAAAATTGAGCAACAGGGCACGCCGCAGGAAATGTACGGTTCGCCAAAAACCTTGTTTACCGCGGAATTTATGGGCAGCAATAACCGCCTGCACGGAAAAATCACCGACGTCCGCGACGGCAAAGCGCGGATTGAAGGCAGCGGCTGGACGCTGTGGGGGCAGGCGGGCGACGGCGTGCAAGCCGGGCAGGAAGGCACGGCAGTGATCCGCGTGGAGCGCGTGGTGCTGGCGGACGGGCCGGGCGATAATCAGCTGGAATTACCGCTGCTGACCAGCATGTACCTCGGCGACCGTTGGGAATATCTCTTCCGAACCTCCGGCGATGATTTTGTCATCCGTGCGTACGGCTCTGATGTGCGCGATCCGCAGCATTGTCATCTGGCTTTGCCGGAACAACATGTGTGGATCTTCCCTAAACAATAGGGAAGCACTCAGGGCGCTTGACACCAACAAGGGGAATCGACAGATTGGTTCCCCTTGTTTGTTTAAAACGGTTTTTCCATGACTCAGATTTCATCCTCCTCCGCGAACAGCACCTTAACCATTGTCAGTCTGGCCGACGTTCCTCAGTATCTGGACGTGGTGACCGAATATCTTCATGGCGAATGGTCTGACTTTCCTCACTGGGCGCAGAAAGAGTATATCCGCCAGCGGCTTATACAGCGGATCAGCAGCCGCGGACGCCAGTGTGTGCTGATTGCGCTGGATGAAAATGAGCAGGTTGTCGGCACCGCGGGCGTGATGCGTTACGAACTCAGCGATGTCCCGGAACGCAAATACTGGCTGGGCGAAGTGTTTACGCCGCGTCATTTGCGCGGAAAAGGGATTGGTACGGCGCTGGTCAAAGCCTGTATCAGCCGTGCGCGGGATGCCGGCCTGGAAACACTCTGGCTTTACACACCGGATCAGCAGGGGCTGTACGGGCGTCTTGGCTGGCAGGAAGTCGAAAACCGCGAAGTGGATCACGAACTGGTTACCGTGATGCAGCGCCCGCTCAGCTGAAGCCTTTAGTGCTATACCCTTCAGGGGAACCGTGTCCTGCGGTTTCCTGAAATATTTCTGTCATTTCCCGCGCGTAAAATTCTGCTTCTTATCCAAATAATGCAGAATAATCATGATTTTAACTTCTCATTTACGTATTGGTAAACTCCCTTTCAACAGATTATTTCGATCTGTTTTCACAAAACGTCCGCGGGGGATACTTTTCGGGGTGATTTGCGTTATCGCCCTGTTTTCTGCTTTACAGATTTTCTCCACTGTGGTGCTCACCAATATCCTTCAGGACGCGCGAAATAACGTCATCGCCACGGAAAACCTGCGTCAGCAACAGGCGGTGATGGATAAAGCCCGCATGGAACTGCTGATGGCCAGCGACAAACTCAACCGCGCGGGCATTTATTACATGCAGGATAAAGAAACCGGCTCCGACGGCAGCTGGCACAGCCTGATGCAGGAATCGCTGGATTCCCTGACTGCCTCGCAGAAAGCGTTTACCCGTTTCGACGGCATGACGAAGAACACCGACAAAGCCACCGCCGAGCTTAAAGCCAGCTACCAGATGTTCTTCGACGGGCTGCGCGAACAGTCGGACGGCCTGCAAAAAAACAACAATATTGATTCCTTCTTTGAAGTGCCGGTTCAGGCATTTCAGGATGATTTCAGCCAGAAGTATTACGCCTATCTGGACGTCAACGAACACACGGCGGTGTCGCTCAGCGACCGTTTGCTCAGTTCGCTGACGCAGGCGAAAACGTTATTTATGGGCGCGCTGGTGATTCTGGCGGTGATCGCTGTACTGGTCTGGCGCGGGGTCACGGCCTGGATTATCCGCCCGCTGCAACGGATGATCCGACATATCAGCGTGCTGGCCGCCGGGGATTTATCCCGCGACGTGGAAGACGATCATTCGCGTGTGATTGAAATGCGCGAACTGGGCGTGAGCCTGAGCAACATGCAGCGCGGCCTGCAAAAACTGGTCAGTGAAGTACGCGACGCGTCCTCGCACATCATGCTCAACATCAACCAGATGGCGAAAGGGAACGAAGAGCTGTCCGCGCAGGCGGCCATTCAGAGTGAAGAGCTGAAAGCGGCGACCGAGCACATCACCCATCTGAACACCCGGGTCAAAGAAAATGCCCTGCACGCGCAGCAGGCCAGCAAACGCGCCGAACAGGCCAAAGGCGTGGCGACGCGCGGCGGCGAAGTGATGGGGCAGGTGGATACGGCGATGAAAGAGATTGTCAGCCAGTCGACGGAAATGAGCAGCATCGTGTCGATGATCGACAGCGTGGCGTTCCAGACCAACATTCTGGCGCTGAATGCGGCCATCGAAGCGGCACACGCCGGGCAGCACGGGCGCGGCTTTGCGGTGGTGGCAAAAGAAATCGGCCTGCTGGCGCAAAAAAGCAGTCATTCCACACGCGGCATTCATCAGCTGATTGACGATTCTGTTGAGCAAATCGGGCGCGGATCGGCGTCTGTCAGCGTGCTGAGTCAGAGCCTTGAGGAAATCATCAACATCTTCAACGGCCTGAGCGCACTGGTGAATGAGATTTCAGAAGCGACGTTATATCAGGGGCAAAGTGTTCACGATGTCTCCGAACGGATCACCGCGCTTAACCTTGTGACGCTGAAAAACGGCAAACTGGCCGATCACGCAGCGGCATCTTCCCAGCAATTGCTCGACCAGTCACAGCGGCTGGAAAGGGCGGTGGCGCGTTTCGGGCTGGCATCGGCGTAAGTCACGGTTAGCTTTTATGCCAGACCAGCATACTGCCTTCGCTGTGGCCGGTAACCGGGTCGGTCGCCGGCAGCGGCACGGCTTTGACCGCTTTGGTGCGCGCGGCCAGCAGCGGCAGTTCGTCATGACACAAATCGGCTTTGACGTCAGGCGGGTAAGCGCCGACCAGCATAAAATCCTCGTCGGCGGAAATCTGTTTGTGGCCTGTACCGGCGGGCAGTAGCAGGACATCGCCCACTTTCACGTCAATAATCTTGCCGTGTTCGCCGCCGAGTTGCAGTTTGGCTGTGCCGGAAAAAACGCCCAGCGCTTCATGCGTATTCGAGTGGAAATGCGTGAACGTATAGACCGGATAACGCCACTGCGGCGGCCAGCCGTTGGCGCGGAAAAGGTGTTCGAGGTAACTGGCGTTATCGACGGTTTCTGGCGGGATCACGCGGTGATAAATCAGCACCGGTAAGGCGTTATTGGGTACGCCGCCATCGGGTTTATCAATCAGCAATGTGTCCATCGCGACCTCTCTGGCGTCCGCAAAGCCCAAACGGGGGATCGGCAACAGGGCCATCACACCCAGCAATGTCACAAACCGGCGTCGGTCCAAATGCATCAGGAATAGCTCCTTGTCGCGCAATCAAAGGCTTACATCATTCATGTATAGATCATAAACGGCGGGCTGGCCTCTTTTCAGGCGGCATTTTTTTGTCCGGCGGAAACCGGTTAAATTCGCACCAACGGTTATCAGAAAAAACTTAAAAACTGTAGCTATCAACAAATATAAGTCATATTCACTGGCTATATCGGCCATCTCTTCTAGTCTTAACAATACAAAAAAGACCTCAGGAGGAGATGTTATGAATAAGAAAATGTTGATTATGGTTGCTACAGCCGTTTCTGTACTGGCAGGGTGTCAGACTTACGATCGTGCAGCGAGTTACGTGAAAGAGCCTGTGGTCAGCGACGTTAAAGTCGGCATGACCAAATCTCAGGTTCGTGCTATTGCTGGGCCACCGTCAACGGAAGCGACGCTGATACATGCGAAAGGGACGTGTCAGACTTATGCGGTCGCCCCGCGTGACGGTAAAGCGCAGACGTACTTTGTCAGCTTTAACGACACCGGTCATGTCATGAATAAAGGCTATCAGTCTTGTTCAGACTACGACAAAGATCCGCAGGCCGCTCAGTAAATATGTGATGGTTAAGCTCCTCCCCCTGCGAAGGGGGAGGCAGGGAGGGGGTTTTAATGGCCGCTTAGTCGTTAAACCCACACCCCATCCCAGCCTTCCCCTCGTGAGAGGGGAAGGCGCAGAACCTCAGGCTTTCTCCGTCACAATCCTCACGCCGACTTTACTCACCTGATGCCCGTCCATCTCTGCAATCGTCCACGTCAGCCCGTCCCATTCGATATGGTCACCGATCACCGGTTCGCCACCCAGCAGGCGGATAACGAAGTGTCCCAGCGTTTGTGACTGGTCAACGGACTCTTCCAGATTCAGGCCATACAGTTGTGAAATTGCATCCAGCGGCGCATCAGCCTGCAAAATGAAATCCCCGAAGAAACGGTCGTCGAGCACGACTTTATTGCTGTCGCTGAACAGTTTACCCAACTCTGGTAAATCCTTTTCCTGACCGATCACACACAGAATATCGCCTTCTTTCAGCCGCGTACTGCCGGTCGGATGCAGCATTTCCTTGCCGCGAAACAGCGCCGCAATCCGCGTCGCCTGCGGCATTTGCAAGTCACGCAGCGCCGCGCCGACGCACCATTTGTCGGAGCCGAGCTGATACACAAACTGTTCCCAGTCGTTATAAACGTCGATGTCCAGCCCGACGCGGGAAATGGGCGTCGGCTGCGGCGGCACCAGCACTTTGGCTTTTTTCGCCGCAAAGCCCAGAGACGTGCCCTGAAGCAACAGCGATACCAGCACGATAAAGAACGCAACATTGAAATACAGCGTGGCGTTCGGCAGACCGGCCATCATCGGGAAAACCGCCAGAATGATCGGCACCGCGCCGCGCAGGCCAACCCACGAGATAAAGAAACGCTCGCGCAGGGTGAAGTTTTTGAACGGGATCAGGCTGACAAACACCGACAGCGGGCGCGCCAGCAGGATCATCCACAGGGAAAGCGCCAGCGCCGCAAGGGCGATGGGCAGCAAATCACTCGGCGTCAGCAGCAGACCAAGCACCAGGAACATCCCGATCTGGCTCAGCCACGCAAGCCCGTCGAACGTCTGCAAAATACCGTGACGGTTGCGGATCGGCATATTGCCGAGCATCAGCCCGCACAGATACACCGCCAGAATGCCGCTGCCTTCCAGTGACATGGTGGCCGCGTAAACCAGCAGGCCGCCGCTGAACGCCAGCAGCGGATACAGCCCGGCCGCCAGCGTGATTTTGTTGATGAGCTTATGCAGCAGCCAGCCGCCGCCGACGCCAAAGACAATGCCCAGGCCAAACTGGCGCACGACGTCTACGACAAACATCAGGTTAAGCCCGTGTTCGCCTTTGGAAATCATGTCGATGAGCGTAATGGTCAGGAAGACCGCCATCGGATCGTTGCTGCCGGATTCGATTTCTAACGTGGCGCTGACGCGTTCGTTCAGGCCTTTTCCGCCGATCAGCGAAAATACTGCGGCCGCATCGGTGGAGCCGATGATCGCGCCAATCAGTAAGCCCTGCATCAGATTGATATTGAACAACCAGGCGGCCGCCAGTCCGGTCAGTCCGGCGGTAATCAGCACGCCGACCGTGGCCAGTGAAAGCGCAGGCCAGAGGGCGACGCGAAAAGAAGAGGCGCGGGTGCGCATACCGCCATCGAGCAAAATTACCGCCAGCGCCAGGTTACTGACCAGATACGCCGCCGGGTAATTATCAAAGGCAATGCCACCGATTCCGTCGACGCCGGCCAGCATACCGATTGCTAGAAAAATGACTAAAATAGGGATACCGAGCTTCGAAGAGAACGAACTGAGCAAAATGCTCGCTGCGACTAACAGGGCGCCAATAAAGAAAAGGGTATTAATCGTGCTGGCGTCCAAGAGCGTTCTCCTTTTGATGCAAAATATGAGGCGAGGGCGCCATCAGAAAGGCGCTCCTTAATTTATCAGGAAAATGAGGGCGTTGCTGGGGTCATTTAGGATTTTTATTAGTGTAATGTCGTTTTCCACCGCACTGGAAGGTCAGACGGCGGAAAACGCATGAAAAGCCGTTAAACCCCTAAGCGGTCGCGCAGTGAATAATAGGCGGCACCGAGCAGGGTAAACGGCACCTGGAAGTTGCGGCCACCGAAAAACGGCATGTGCGGCAGGCGCGCAAATGCGTCAAAACGTTCCGCATCGCCGCGCAGCACTTCGGTAATCAGCTTCCCGGCCAGATGCGTCAGCGTCACGCCGTGACCGCTGTCGCCCTGCATATAGTAGATATTCTTTTCCAGCCGCCCGAACTGTGGCAGGCGCGAGAGCGTCAGCAGGAAATTGCCGCCCCAGCGGTAATCAATCTTCACGCCTTTGAGCTGCGGGAACGTGCGGTTGAGTTTTGGCAGGATCACCGAATCAATGTTCGGCGGATTCTTTCCGCCGTAGGTTACGCCGCCGCCGTACAGCATGCGGTTATCGGCAGTCAGGCGGAAATAGTCGAGCAGATAGTTGCAGTCTTCCACGCAGTAATTATTCGGCAGCAGCGACAGCGCCATATCGTCAGACAAAGGCTCGGTGGCGACAATCTGCGAGCCGCACGGCATGCTCAGACGCGTCAGGCGAGGCGCGAGTTGCTGGCTCAGATACGCGTTGCCCGCCAGAATCACATATTTCGCTTTGACCGTACCTTTCGCCGTGTGCGCGATGGCCGGTTCGCCATGCTCGATGCGCGTGACCGCCGAGCCTTCAAAAATGCGTCCGCCGTGACGGCGTATCGCTTCGGCTTCGCCCAGCACCAGATTCAGCGGATGAAGATGCCCGCCATTTTTATCCAGCAGACCGCCGACATAACGGTCGGTGGCGATTTCGCGGCGAACCGCGCTTTCATCGAGCAGCGACAGTTCGGTATGGCCGTAGCGGTTCCAGAGTTTTTGCTGGTCACGCAATTTATTGAGTTGTTTTCCGCTGAGGGCCGCGAAAATACAGCCGGGGCGGTAATCGCAGTCGATGGCGTATTGATCAATGCGCTGACGAATAATGTTCGCACCTTCGAACATCATGCTGCCGAGCATATCGGCGGTCTGACGGCCATAGCGGTCTTCAATCACATCGATATCACGGCTGTATGAGTTGACCACCTGCCCGCCGTTGCGCCCGCTGGCACCCCAGCCGACGCGCGCGGCTTCCAGCACCACCACGTCGTAACCGGCTTCGCACAGATATAACGCTGAAGAGATACCGGTATAACCGGCACCGACAATACAAACATCGCACTCAATATTGTCATTCAGCTCAGGCCACGGCGCGTGAGCGTTGACAGAACTGGCGTAATAGCTGTCGGTGTGAGGCGCACCGGCAGCGCGGGGACTTCCTGTTTGAGCACTCATGATGACATCCTTCTTTGGGTTCCCGTCGTCAGGCCCAGAGCGCTGACAACTAGAAGGTATTAGGAGTATGTGCGCTGACTATCCTGCAAATCCACGTCGAAATATTACTGAAACTGTGAGGGTTCGCGGTGTTAATCGCATAGCTTTGGCCCGCCCGCAGCGGGTAACTCTGCCCGTTGAGGGTTAAGATGATTTCTCCTTCGAGCAGGGTGCCGACTTCCTCTCCCTGATGTTTAATTTTGTCGCCCGTTGTGCTGCCGGGCTGATAGGTTTCCAGCAGCATGGCGACCGCGTGGTTTGGCGTGCCGTTATGCACCATTCGCATGGAAACCCCCCGGCTGCCGATCTCAATCAAGTCTGCCGCATTAATGACAATTCTCGGCTCGTCACTTTTGCGTTCTTCGGCGAAAAACTCCGATAACGACAGCCCGTAAACCCGCAATAACTTCTGCAACGTACTGACGGCGGGGCTGACTTTGTCCTGTTCGATGGTACTGATGGCGCTGTGCGTCAGGCCAGACAACTCGGCGGCTTTACGTTGTGACATGCCCAGTTGCTGACGAATTTCAGAAAGCCGGCGACCCGGTGCCAGACTGACTTCGCTCATCCTATTATTCCTCTTGTGCACGCCGGGCCTGATGGCCTTTGCGGCACGCCGCGATAAAAGCGTTAAACAGCTGACGGGAAACGGGATCCGTCAGGCTGTGCCATTCCGGATGCCACTGCACACCCAACGCAAACGGGTGACCGCGGACACTCACGGCTTCCACCAGATTGTCCGGCGCACGGGCTTCGACAGCCAGTTCCGCGCCCAGACGTTTGGCTCCCTGACCATGCAGGGAATTCACCTGAAACTGCTGATAATCGGGTAATAATTCTGAAAGTAAGCCGCCCGGCTCGATAAACACCGGATGCGCGAGATCGTACTGCGCGTCATGCGGCAACGACGTGTCTTCGCGGTGATCCATAAAGCCGGGTTCTTCCTGCACCTTGCGGTACAAGCTGCCGCCGGTCGCCACCACCAGTTCCTGCAAACCGCGACAGGCGGCAAACAGCGGAATTTTTTTATCCAGCGTGGCGCGGATAAGCTGCAAACTCAGACTGTCGCGGCCGGGATCGGCCAGCGCTTCGACGCCCTCTTCACCGTAACGATGCGGCTCAATATTACTCGGACTGCCGGTGAGAAAAATGCCGTCCAGCCCGCGCAGGATCTGGTCTATCGCCCCGTCGCGCGCGGCCAGTTCGTGTGGCAGGCAGACCGGCAGGGCATCGGCGTTAAAAATGGCGTCCAGATACTTCTCGTGGACGGTGAGCGCCGGGTTTTCATCTACCGTGTTTTCGCACATCACTACCCCAATGACCGGTCTGTAGCTTGTCTGTTTTCCTGCGGATGCCGTGGAAAATATATTGCCCATAATACCGCCTCTTTGAGTGGGTGAATGTGTCGCAGCGCGTGCCTCCCCGCACGCAAAGGGTCATCGCATGTCAATAATAATGCACTCCTGTTGAACAATTTAGCAGCGGAGCGGTGGCTTTTCAAACTGATATGTTGCGTGATTGTGGGTGTTGCAAATAATTAATGTTACAGCTAGGGTTAATCATATGGCCTATATTTTGAGCACGCCCGTGAGGATCAGGACTAATGAGAAGACTGCGTTGAACAGAACAATGAAACGGTAACGCATAACCGGCAGGCATCATGGTGGTGCCATTGACGCCGGAAACCAGCAAATGGCGGAAAACCTATGCAAACGACTGAACTGATGAACGATATTAAGAAAGAGATTAGCGGGAATGAACCCCTTGCTAAGCCGGTTGAAGAGCGAAGTAGCGCGTTCCAGGATGAAGTGTCTCAATACCTGGAGCGTCACCCGCTTACCCTGCACGTCGACGTCCTGCTCACCGATCTCAATGGTTCCTTCCGTGGCAAACGCATTCCTCTCTCCGCCCTGCGCAAACTCGAAAAAGGCTGTTATTTTCCGGCATCGGTCTTCGCTATGGACATTCTCGGTAATGTCGTGGAAGAAGCTGGTTTAGGCCAGGAACTGGGCGAACCCGACCGCACCTGCATTCCCGTTCCGGGCACATTAACGCCTTCGGCTTCCGACCCTGAACGCATCGCCCAGCTGCTTCTCACCATGCTTGACGAAGATGGCACTCCCTTTAACGTTGAACCACGCAATGTGCTGAACCATATCTGGCAAACATTGCGCCAGCGGGGCTTATTCCCGGTGGTAGCGGTAGAGCTGGAGTTCTATCTGCTCGACAGGCAGCGCGACGCGGAAGGCTATATTCAGCCGCCGTGTACGCCCGGAACACAAGAGCGCAGCCTGCATACGCAGGTGTATTCCGTCGATAATCTGGATCACTTTGCCGGTGTACTCAGTGACATTGACCGTCTGGCGCACATCCAGGGGTTACCGGCGGATGGCGCGGTGGCGGAGTCCTCTCCGGGACAATTCGAAATCAATTTGCACCACAGCGAAAATATTCTGCGCGCCTGTGACCATGCCCTGATGCTCAAACGTCTGGTGCGGCTGGTGGCGGAAAATCATGAAATGGACGCCACCTTTATGGCGAAACCGTATGACGACTATGCGGGCAGCGGGATGCACATCCATCTCAGCGTGCTCGATGACAACGGCAAAAACCTGTTCGCCGATGCGAACGGTAAAGATTCCGCGCTGATGAAACGTTCGCTCGCCGGGATGATAGCCCTGATGCCCGCGTCGATGGCCGTTTTAGCGCCAAATGTGAATGCGTTCCGTCGCTTCCAGCCGGGCATGTATGTTCCGACGCAGGCGTCGTGGGGGCACAACAACCGCACCGTCGCACTGCGCGTGCCGTGTGGCGGAACCGCCGATCACCGTGTGGAATACCGCGTGGCCGGTGCTGATGCTAACCCGTATTTAGTGGTCGCCACCGTGCTGGCCGGGATGCTTTACGGGCTGGACAACGATCTGCCGCTGCCGGAACCGGTCACCGGGAACGGGCTGGAGCAGGAAGGGATCCCGCTGCCAATCCGCCAGAGCGATGCGTTATATGATTTCGACGACCAGCCCGCGCTGAAGAAGATCCTCGGCGAACGTTTCTCGCAGGTCTATCACGCCTGTAAATCTGACGAACTGTTGCAGTTCGAAAGAAGAGTGACAGAAACAGAAATCGACTGGATGCTCAAAAACGCCTGATTCCCTTTATCATCATTTGGCGTTGCAGCGGCGCTGGCCGGGCAAGATGTTTAAAATCGGAAAAGAATTTGTAACTCACCGCCTCTGAATGTTGTCATTCATGCGTGATTTGTGCAAAATACGCGGCACTGCAGATAACCGACGCTTAAAGGCGCCGGTTATTTTTTTTGTATGTGCAGTACCCAAACTAATTCAACAGAGGCCGGACCCAGATCCGGATAGATAACAAGGTTCGTGTGCGACCCCAAATTAACAACGGTCGCCACTATGAGGAAATGTAAAATGGGGCAATATTTCAAACCTGTACCGGTGCCCGCCGGTGCTTCTTTCTGCTGCGGCCAGATTCGCACAGCCTTCACTTCCGTCATCAGCGATGTGAAGATTTACCCCCCGTTTACTGGTAATAACTCACGAAGTTTTCCCTGTACGTTGCTTTCAGAGGCGTTTAAGCGCCCGGTGTCTGCAATTCAGGGAGGACTGAGCCATGTCTGCTAAACCTTCTGCCGCTCCGGCCACTCAGCGCGTACAACTGCGTAAAACCCTGACGCTGGTTCAGGTTGTGATGATGGGTCTGGCCTATCTGCAACCAATGACTATTTTCGATACATTCGGCATTGTGTCCGGCCTGACCGATGGTCACGTCGCGACTGCGTACATCTTTGCGCTGATCGCCGTGCTGTTTACCGCCGTCAGCTACGGCAAACTGGTGCAGCGTTTCCCGTCTGCCGGTTCTGCTTACACTTACGCGCAAAAAGCCATCAGCCCGCACGTCGGCTTTATGGTCGGCTGGTCATCCCTGCTGGACTACCTGTTCATGCCGATGATCAACATCCTGCTGGCGAAAATTTACCTGGAAGCCATCTTCCCCGGCGTGCCTTCGTGGATCTTCGTGACTGCGCTGGTGGCCCTGATGACTGCGTTCAACCTGCGTGGCATCAAAGTCGTGGCTAACCTCAACAGCATTATTGTTGTGGTTCAGGTCGCGATCATGGTGGTCTTCCTCGGTCTGCTGGTCCGTGGCGTATACATGGGCGAGGGCATGGGCACGCTGGCGACGACAAAACCGTTCTTCAGTGAAAATGCGCATGTGGTGCCGATGATTACCGGCGCGACCATTCTGTGCTTCTCGTTCCTCGGCTTCGACGGCATCAGCTCATTGTCTGAAGAAACGCCCAACGCGGGCAAAGTCATCCCGAAAGCGATTTTCCTGACCGCACTGATTGGCGGCGTGATTTTCGTGGTGGTGTCGTACTTCCTGCAACTGTACTTTCCGGACATCTCGCGCTTTAAAGATCCGGACGCTTCACAGCCCGAAATCATGTTGTACGTGGCCGGTAAATTCTTCCAGTCCGTCATCTTGTGCTTCAGCTGTGTCACCGTTCTGGCATCCGGCATGGCCGCGCACGCGGGCGTTTCCCGTTTGCTGTACGTGATGGGCCGCGACGGCGTATTCCCGGAGAAAGTGTTCGGTTACGTGCACCCGAAATGGCGTACCCCGACGTTCAACGTTGTGCTGGTCGGTGTTGTGGCGATGTCTGCCGTGACCTTTGATCTGGTGACCGCCACGGCGCTGATTAACTTCGGTGCGCTGGTGGCCTTCACCTTCGTGAACCTGTCGGTGATTTCCCAGTTCTATATCCGTGAGAAGCGTAACCGCACGCTGAAAGACCACATCAACTATCTGGTCCTGCCGGTGATCGGCGCGCTGACCGTCGGAGCTTTGTGGCTGAACCTCGAAGCCAGTTCGATGACGCTCGGGTTGGTGTGGGGCGCGATTGGCCTGGGGTATCTGGCGTTTATCACCAATGCGTTTCGTAAGCAGCCGCCGCAGATGAGCGGGGAGATAGCGCCGGAGGCGTGATTGCAGGAGGCCGCTGCAAATTGGCGGCTTTAAAGCCGGAATTGTGAAAATTTCGGTTTTTCAATGGCAGTGATCGCTCAGCGGCTCGCGCCGAAACCGACCAGAGGAGGGAAGTGCTTTCCCTCCTCTGGACTCCTCCCCGCTATTTACTCCGCGCTACCGCTCGCTGGCTATGTTTCAGTAACCACAATTATTGCCGCGAAATCTTGCCGCTGCGCGGTTCCTTCATATCGGTCTTCGAGCCTTTCGTCTCGAAACACTCATTCAGCAAAATTTCTGAAAGCGGCCTGAGGCTGAGTCAATCAGCAAGCTTTTGCGATCGATTGGTTTGCTCCTCCCCCTGCGAAGGGGGAGGCCGGGAGGGGGTTTTGCAAACAACTCACCTTTAAAGTTGCCATTTCGAACCCCATCCCGTCCTTCCCCTTGCCAAGGGGAAGGAGCAAATCAAAATCAGCCTGCATCTATCTTTCGAATTACAAAGCCAGTGGTCGCTTTCGAAACGACGTCGAATGAACGGTGAGAAACAGCGAGAGTCTTTTTTCGAGCAGGTTCGAACCTGAAATGAGAGGACCGCGTAGCGGCGATAGGCCGCCCCCAAGTCGGTGTGGGCCGACGCCCACGACCTTGAATTTTGTTTTTGAAGCCGCCGTTGCCGCGGCCTCCGGCAATTCAGGAAACCAATTTCTTCCCGTATTCAAACAGCGCCCCGAGCAACGCGATCTTCTCCGCATCCCCTTCATACAAGTTATAGAGCGATTCAAGCTCTAAAATGTACGCCTGAACACGCTCATCGGTGAGCTTCGTCTGTCGATGCTCCATCCAGCGCTTTTGCTCGGCGTCAGTCAGCGTCGCAGGATAATTCCGGGCTCTGAACCGGAACAACAGCGGTTCGATGCGTGAATCATTAAACGTCAGATCCAGCGCCGGAAGATTCTCCGGGCGTGTCTCCAGGATAATCCGCATTGCGGCGCGATCGGCGTCGCTGAAGAAACCGTCGTACAGGCGGGCATCGACATCCTCGGACGCGGTAAACGGCTCGGCTTCGGCATACATCGTCACCACTTTTCCGCGCACCTGCGGGTTCTGCCGCAATATCTGGAGATTCTCCAGACAACGCTGGCGGTCAATGCCCAGACGCTCGGCGTTTTCCGGTAACAACGTTTTTGCCGGTGCCAGCACCGGACATTTATTGACGTGAACCAGCTTGATCGGCAGCGGAGATTCCCCGGCCTGCAAACTGTCGCGGCGGCTGTACAAACGCTCGCGCATCTGATCCGGGTCGAGATCCAACAGCGTGGACATATCGCCCGCCAGATCGCACATGATCACCGCGTTCTTATTTTCAGGATGCCACGCCAGCGGCGCGACCCACGCGGTATTGCCGCGCGCCGCGCCGAACATGCCGGAGACATGGACCAGCGGTGCCATCGCCGGAATATCAATCAGCGTATTCAGTTTGTGCTTGCTGCGGTGTTCGAGAAGGAAACTGAACAGGCGCGGTTGTGCCTGCTTCACCAATTTTGCCATGGCAATCGTGGCGTAAACGTCGGCCATCGCGTCGTGGGCATTTTCATGTTCGATGCCGTTGGCTTTGGTCAGATGTTCAAGGCGGAAACTCGGGAAACCGTCGTCGTTTTCCGGCCAGTTAATGCCTTCCGGGCGCAGGGCGTAACAGGCGCGCATCACATCCAGCAAATCCCAGCGGGAATTGCCGTTTTGCC
This sequence comes from Rahnella sikkimica, assembly GCF_002951615.1. Taxonomy (GTDB): domain Bacteria; phylum Pseudomonadota; class Gammaproteobacteria; order Enterobacterales; family Enterobacteriaceae; genus Rahnella; species Rahnella sikkimica. Next base: position 689,814 of record NZ_CP019062.1, read on the forward strand.
AGCTGTAGGCGTAAGGGTCGTAAAAGTTGCGATAAAGGATATTGCGGCTGACTTCGTCGTCGAAACGGATATTGTTGTAACCGACAATGCAGGTGCCCGGCACGCTAAATGCTTTATGGATCTGCGCGGTAAACTCGGCTTCGATCACGCCGCGTTCCAGCGCAATTTGAGGTGTAATACCGGTGATCATCACCGCTTCCGGTTCCGGCAGGTAATCATCAGAAGGGCGGCAATAAATCACTAACGGTTCTTCGATGATAGTGAAATCTTCGTCGGTTCTCACCCCGGCAAACTGCGCCGGGCGATCCAGCGCCGGATTTTTACCGAATGTCTCGTAATCGTGAAAGTAGAAGGTTTTTTGCGGCTTGTCTGACATTACGAAGATAACCTTATCAGTGCGGAAATAGGGGCGAAACGAAGACTAGGATACCATCCGGCGCAGTGAAGTCATGACAAAATCCGTGGTGCTGCGGGATAACGTCCAAAACGCCGCAAAAATCAGTATCAATCCGCCAAAACCCTGACTAAAGCAGGGTGATCACCTTGGGTAACTCGGCTAGACTTAACGCCTTCTTTGAATTTTCGCCTTACGGCAGGCTACACGTGCGTCTCGACAAGAAAATTTCTCCGCTGGATAACGTCATTTACCGTAACTACCGCATTACACATGCGCTGCGCATTGCGCTGGCGTTTATTCTGACATTCCTGATCGTCCGTCTGACTGAGATCCCCGAAGGCACCTGGCCGCTGATTACGCTGGTGGTGGTCATGGGGCCGATTTCGTTCTGGGGAAATGTGGTTCAGCGCGTGCTGGAGCGTATTACCGGTACGGTGCTCGGGTCGGTTTCCGGCCTGATTGCGCTGTGGCTGGAGCTTTATTCGTTCCCGGTGATGCTGGTCTGGTGCGGCATCGTGATGTTTGTCAGCGGGTATCTGACGCTCGGCAAACGTCCGTACATGGCGCTTTTAATCGGCATTACGCTGGCGGTGGTGTGCGGCGCAGGGCCGGGTGATATGAAGATGGCGCTGTGGCGTTCCGGGGATGTGATTTTCGGCTCCCTGCTGGCGCTGCTGTTTGCCAGTATTTACCCGCAGCGCGCCTTTATTCACTGGCGTATGCAGATGGCCGATTACCTGATGTCGCTGAACAAACTCTACAGCGCGTGGCTGTCGCCCAACATGCTGGAGCGCCCGCATCTGCACGGCAAAATGAAAAGTACGATGGGCCAGATGGTGAAAATGCGTTCGCTGTTTGCGCCGGCCAGCAAGGAATCGCATGTCCCGCGCGAGGCGTTTGACGCCATCCAGACGCTCAGCCGTAACCTGTTGTGCACGCTGGAACTGCTGGCCGATGCGTACTGGAGTTCGCGCGAAAGTCATTATCTGATGCTCAATGCCCGCACGTTGCGCAGTGCACAGCTGCTGATGCTCAGTACGCTGGAAAAGCTCAGCCTGATGTTGCTCAACGGTACGCGGGGCGACGAGCTGAAAATCAATCATGAGCTGAATGAATCAGCAGAAGAACTGAAAGCGCTGCTGGTCGAGATGAACGCCGCCAACCATCTGGAAGCGCAGGTCTACGGTTACGTCTGGCTGAGCACGCAGGTGGCGGAACAACTGAGGTCAATGGGCGACCTGATCACCATGGTGATGCAAAAAGAAGAAGCTCAAAATATCAGCGGTAAAACGTCGAAAGCATGAAGGGATTTTTGTCTGTGGCCTAAAACGGGTAAGATGGGCCCATTGGACGATTATCTGAGCGTACTGCCCGATTTTTGCTACGCTAGCTGTTGCGTCAAGTCGGGTTGCGGCAAATCAGTCACTGAATCTGTGTAACTTAATCGAAGGTGTTAAAATGGACAATATCAATAAGCCGAGTTTCCAGGACGTTCTGGAGTTTGTGCGTGTTTTCCGTCGTAAGAACAAATTACAACGCGAAATTGCTGATAACGAAAAGAAAATCCGTGACAACCAGAAACGTGTTCTGCTGCTCGACAACCTGGGTGAATACATCAAACCAGGCATGAGCATCGACGAAATTCAGGCGATCATTGCTAACATGCGCGGCGACTATGAAGATCGCGTTGATGACTACATCATCCGCAACGCTGACCTGTCGAAAGAACGTCGTGAATTGTCCAAAAAGCTGAAAGCAATGGGCGAAATCAAAGCCAACGAAGCCAAATAATTTCGTTGTGACCTAAAATAAAAAACCGGGTTTATGCCCGGTTTTTTTACGTCTGTCATCCGGATTAACTCAGCGTCCGCACCGGGTTTCCGGCGAGAAATGCCTGAATGTCTTCGACGGCTTCACGGAAATACGCCTGATAGTTGCCGTCGGAAACGTAGCCCAGATGCGGCGTCGCCAGCACGTTGGGCAGTGTTCTGAACGGATCGGCGGGTGGCAGCGGTTCGGTTTCGAAAACGTCCAGCCCGGCTCCGGCAATCTGCCCGGTTTGCAGCGCGTGCAGCAGGGCGCTCTGGTCGACAATCGCGGCGCGCGAGGTATTGATCAGCAGCGCGTCAGGCTTCATCAGCGCCAGTTCAGGCGCGCCGAGCAGCCCACGCGTGCGCCCGCTCAGCACCAGATGGACTGACACCACGTCGCTGGTTTTCAGCAAGGCTTCTTTCGATGCCGCCAGTTCCACGCGATGTTCAGCGGCGCGTTCAACGGTCAGGTTCTGGCTCCAGGCACTGACTTCCATCCCGAATGCCTGCGCAATCAGCGCCACTTTTTGCCCGATTTTACCCAATCCCAGCAGGCCGAGGCGTTTGCCACTCAGCCCGTTGCCGACCGTACTTTGCCACGGTCCGTTCTGGCGCAGCGCGTTGTTTTCCGTCACCAGATGCCTCGCCAGCCCGAGGATCAGCGCCCAGGTCAGCTCGACCGGTGCCGTCGAACCGCTGCCGGTGCCGCAAACCGTCACGCCATGTTCACGGGCGGCGGCCAGATCGACCGACGCATTGCGCATTCCCGAAGTGATCAGCAGTTTGAGTTTCGGCAGACGAGCAAACAGCGCCGCGCTGAACGGCGTGCGTTCGCGCATGATCACCACAATCTCTGCGTCCTGTAACTGCGCGACCAGCTCGTCTTCATCACTGATATGTTGCGTCAGTGCGCGGCATTCCACCTGCGGCGCGAGCGCCTGCCAGCCGGCCAGAGACAGCGCGACGTTTTGGTAATCATCCAGGATCCGACATTGCAAGGGCATGGAACTTCCTCATCTGTAAAAAAGAGATAAAGAGGTATAGCACTGAATTTGCAGGGAGGTGAAGCAGGGCAGAAATATCCGCCCGGTGAGGGCGGTTATTGATAACGGCTTAATGCAGATGCGAAAGGCTGGCGGCGCTGATGCGCAGGCCGTCTTCACTGAATACCATGCAGCGCTGGGCGTCGAACCAGGTCGTCAGGCTCTGATACGGATTAAAGGCCATATCGCCCGGCAGCAGCATTTTAAAACCGTCGGTGCCGTAACACTGGCCGAACAGATACGTGCTGTTGCCCAGACGCTCAACCACCTCGCAGTTAAATTCCAGCTGATTTTCGGTTTCATGGGAAAGCAGATGTTCCGGGCGAATGCCGAGCGTCACTTTGTCACCCGCCGCCAGTTCGGTTGTGTTCAGCGCCAGCGTTAAGGTTTTCTCCGGCGTCAGGCGCACGTCAAGCCGGTCGGGCTGCCAGCCCAGCACTTCGGCAGGCAGGAAATTCATTTTTGGCGACCCGATAAAACCGGCCACAAACTGATTCACCGGGTTGTAATACAAATCCATCGGCGCGCCTGTTTGCTCGACTTTACCGTAATTCATCACCACGATTTTATCGGCCAGCGTCATGGCCTCGGTCTGATCGTGCGTCACGTAAACCATGGTGGTTTTCAGTTCCTGATGCAGCTTGGAAATGTGCAGACGCATATCAACACGCAGCTCGGCATCAAGATTGGAAAGCGGCTCATCGAACATAAAGACCTGCGGATTACGCACAATCGCGCGGCCGATGGCGGTGCGCTGACGCTGACCGCCGGAAAGCTGTTTCGGTTTTCTGTCCAGCAGATGGGAAAGCTGCAAGGTTTTGGCGACCATTTCCACCTGATGGCGGATTTCGTCTTTCGGCACACCGTTCACTTTCAGGCCGTAACCCATGTTCTCGGCAATCGTCATGTGCGGGTACAGTGCGTAGGACTGAAACACCATCGCCACGCCACGGCGCGACGGGTCAACGTCATTCACCCGCTGCTCGCCGATATACACATCCCCTTCCGTTATCTCTTCCAGCCCGGCAATCATGCGCAGCAATGTGGATTTTCCGCAGCCGGATGGCCCGACGAACACCGTAAATTCGCCGTCTTCTATATCAATATTGATGCCATGCAACGTCACCGTTTTATCGAAACGCTTAACCACATTTTTAAGCCTGATGCTGGACATGTTTGACCTCGTAATAAATTCATACCGCTGATATTTCGGACTATAACCACCTTGTGTAAACGTTTGCACGGGCGGGTTCGAATTTTGCAGTTGCGATCACACAATACACATCTTTTGGTAGTGATTTACGGGTTATAAGTCTAACGTGTAACACGATATTTATGACGACATTAATCACTTTGTATTCAGCATTTAAAGGGTTTGTATCGCTGGGTGTTGATTGGGTGTCGTTGTTATACACACAAAAATGTTATACCTTCACATCCAGGAGCAACAATGAAAATTACACACCTTACTGCCTTGGTACTGATGTCATTAAGTCTGAGCAGCCAGGCCGTGCGGGCAGCCGAAGGACAGTTACTTGTCTGGGAAGATATTAAGAAATCTTCGGGCATTTCCGATGCCGTCAAAGACTTTGAGAAAGAGAACAACGTCAAAGTTGTGGTGCAGGAAACGCCGTATGCACAGCAGACCGAAAAACTGCGTCTCGACGGCCCGGCGGGCATCGGCCCCGACGTGGTGGTGATCCCGAACGACCAGCTTGGCACCGCGGTAGTACAGGGTTTACTGGCACCGCTGACGCTCGACAAAGCGTTCACCGACAGCTTTACGCCGTCGGCTATCCACGCGTTCCAGCTCAAAGGCCACACCTATGGCGTGCCGAAAGCCGTCGAAACGCTGGTGCTGATTTACAACAAAGATTTGCTGCCGGAAGCCCCGGCGACGCTCGACGAGTATTACACCTTCTCGAAAGCGGAAAGGGCGAAAGGCAAATACGGCCTGCTCGCCAAATTTGACGAAGTGTATTACGCCTACGGCGCGATGGCCTCAATGGGCGGGTACATCTTCGGCAAAGATGCGAAAGGGGAAATCAACGTCGCGGATATCGGCCTGAACAAACCGGGCAGCATCGAAGCCGTGACGTACCTGAAAAAATTCTATGCCGACGGTTTATTCCCGGCGGGGATCACCGGTGACAACGGACTGAACGCCATCGATTCCCTGTTTACTGAGAAGAAAGCCGCCGCCGTGATCACCGGCCCGTGGGCGTTCCAGCCGTACGAAGCCGCAGGCATCAACTATGGCGTGAAAGCGTTGCCGCTGTTGCCGAACGGCAAACCGATGAGCTCATTCCTGGGCGTTAAAGGGTATGCGGTATCGACGTACAGCAAACAAAAACCGCTGGCGGAGAAATTCATCACCTTCATCAACCAGCCGAAATACGCCAAGGTGCGCTACGAAGTGACCAAGGAAATTCCGGCACTGACGGCGCTGGTGAATGATCCGATGATCAAAAATGACGAGAAAGCCAATGCGGTGGCCGAGCAGTCAACCCGCGCCACGGCGATGCCGGGCGTGCCTGAAATGCAGGAAGTCTGGGGCCCGGCGAACAACGGGATCCAGCTGGGCGTAACCGGCAAACAGCCGGTGGACGCGGCGCTCAATGATGCAGTGAAAAATATCCAGATGCAGATCGAAGCCGCGAAAGCCAGCAACGAGTGACCGGCGATTAGCAGCATCTGAAACGGCAGTACGTCTGAAAAGAGGGAGTGATTTCACTCCCTCACAGTGAAAGGAATATCTTTGTGTCTATGCGTCTTCATGAGGAAAACCAGGAGCCACTGTCTGCCCGCCATCACGCGCCGGTGGCACTGGCTTTGGCATTCATTCCCGGTTTCGGCCAGTTCTATAACCGGCAATGGGCCAAGGGAATTCTGTTTTTTATCATTCTGTTTTGTTTCGTTGGCGTTTTTTATGATTTCCTGCAACAGGGCATGTGGGGGCTTTATACGCTCGGGGAAGAAGTCCCGCGCGATAACTCGATATTCCTGCTGGCGAAGGGCATTATCAGCGTATTAATCGGCGCGTTCGGTGCAGGCTTTTATTACTGGAGCCTGCGGGATGCATGGAGTAACGGAAAACGCCGCGATGCGGGCATGGAATTACCCAGCGTCAGAAAGCAATATCATTTGCTGCTACGCGAGGGTTTCCCGTATTTAATGATTACGCCCGGTTTTATTCTGCTGGTCTTCGTGGTGGTGTTCCCGATTATCTTCGGCTTCTCCATTGCCTTTACCAATTATAATTTATATCACACGCCGCCGGCTAAATTAGTGGACTGGGTGGGATTCAAAAACTTCATTAATATCTTCACGCTTAATATCTGGCGTTCAACGCTGCTTGACGTTTTACAGTGGACCGTCGTCTGGACCGTGCTGGCGACCACGCTGCAATGCACCGTTGGCGTGATGCTGGCGATTCTGGTGAACCAGAAAGACCTGCGCTTCAAGGCACTCATCCGCACCGTGCTTATTCTGCCGTGGGCGGTACCGGGCTTCGTCACCATTCTGGTCTTCGCCGGGATGTTCAACGACTCCTTTGGCGTGATTAACAACGGGATACTGGCGGCGTTAGGGATTGAACCGAAAGCGTGGATGACGGATCCGTTCTGGACCAAAACCGCCTTGATCATGATGCAGACCTGGCTCGGCTTCCCGTTTGTCTTTGCCATGACCACCGGCGTATTACAGGCGATCCCCAATGACCTGTACGAAGCCGCGACCATGGACGGCGCCAGCACCTGGAAGAAATTAAAAACCATTACGCTGCCGCTGGTGTTGTATTCCATTGCGCCGATTATTATCACGCAATACACCTTCAACTTTAATAACTTCAATATTATCTATCTATTTAATAACGGCGGCCCGGCCGTGGCGGGATCGAATGCAGGCGGAACGGATATTCTGGTGTCGTGGATTTATAAACTCACCATGTCTTCCTCGCAATATGCGATTGCCGCGACCATTACGATTTTGCTGTCGATATTTGTTGTCGGTATTGCGCTGTGGCAATTCCGTTCAACCAATTCATTTAAACAAGATGATATGGCGTAAGCGGGAGCAAACTGATGAATAAGAACAGCAGTATTAAAAGAAACCGGTTTATCCGCCTGTCGCTGAGTTATTTCCTGTTGCTGATTGTGGCGGTCATTATTATTTATCCGCTGATCTGGACCGTCGGCGCGTCGCTGAATGCGGGCAACAGCCTGCTCAGCACGTCGATTATCCCGGAAAACCTCTCTTTCCAGCATTACAAAGACCTGTTCAACGGCCAGGTGAATTACATGGCGTGGTACTGGAACTCGATGAAAATCAGTTTCCTCACCATGATCCTGACGCTGATTTGCGTCAGCTTCACCGCCTATTCCTTCTCACGTTTTCGTTTCAAAGGGCGTAAAGACGGGCTGATGCTGTTTCTGTTATTGCAGATGATCCCGCAGTTTTCGGCGCTGATCGCCATCTTTGTGCTGGCGCAACTGCTCGGCCTGATCAACAGCCATCTGGCGCTGGTGCTGATTTACGTCGGCGGCATGATCCCGATGAATACCTACCTGATGAAAGGGTATCTGGACGCCATTCCGAAAGATCTGGATGAATCGGCACGCATGGACGGTGCGGGGAATTTCCGCATATTCATCGAAATCATCATGCCGCTGTCGAAGCCGATTCTGGCGGTGATTGCGCTGTTTTCCTTCACCGGGCCGCTGGGCGATTTCATCCTCTCCAGCACCATTTTGCGTACGCCGGATAAATACACGCTGCCGATCGGCCTCTACAACCTGGTCGCCCAAAAAATGGGCGCGAGCTACACCACCTACGCGGCGGGTGCGGTGCTGATTGCCGTACCGGTGGCGATTTTCTATCTCGCCTTACAAAAATACTTCGTCTCCGGCCTCACGGCTGGCAGCACCAAAGGATAATCACATGACTCTCTTTACTCAGACGATTTTCACAAAAAGCGCCGTGGCCTGCGTGCTGCTGGCGATGTCATTTTCCTGCGTGGCGCAGGACATCAACATCAAAAAAGTCGCCAACGTACCGGCGGATTTCATCAAGGGCGCGGATATCTCCACGCTGATTGATGTGGAAAAACACGGCGGCAAGTTTTACGACCAGAACCATAAGCAGACCGACGCGATGGTGATCCTCAGACAGAACGGATTTAACTACGTGCGTCTGCGGTTGTGGGTCGATCCGAAAGATGTGCAGGGGCATCCGTACGGCGGTGGCAATAACGATCTGGCGACCACGCTGGAACTGGCGAAACGCGCCAAAGCGCAGGGTTTTAAAATCCTGCTCGATTTCCATTACAGCGATTTCTGGACCGATCCCGGCAAACAGTTCAAGCCGAAAGCCTGGGAAAAAATGGACTATCCGCAGCTGAAAACCGCCATTCATGATTACAGCCGCGACGTGATTGCGCAGTTCCGCCAGCAGGGCGTTGTGCCGGATATGGTGCAGGTCGGCAATGAAATGAACAGCGGCATTTTATGGCCGGAAGGCAAAAGCTGGGGCGCGGGCGGCGGCGAATTTGACCGTCTGGCCGGGCTGCTGAACGCGGCGATTTCCGGCGTCCGGGCCGATGAGAAAAACCCGTCTGACATCAAAATCATGCTGCATCTGGCCGAAGGCACCAAGAACGACACCTTCCGCTGGTGGTTCGATGAAATCAATCAGCGCAAAGTGCCTTACGACGTTATCGGCCTCTCGTTTTACACCTACTGGAATGGCCCGATTTCCGCGTTGCAGGCCAACATGGACGACATCAGCAAACGCTACAACAAAGACGTGATCGTCGTCGAAGTGGCGTACGGCTACACCCTTGAAAACTGCGACGCCGCGGAGAACAGTTTCACCGCCAAAGAGGCCAAAGACGGTGGCTATCCGGGCACCGTGCAGGGGCAGGCCGATTTCCTCAGCGACATGATCAAAAGCCTGGTAGCCGTGCCGGATCATCGCGGCAAAGGCCTGTTCTACTGGGAACCGACGTGGATCCCGGTTAACGGCGCAGGCTGGGCCACACCGGCGGGCATGACCTACATCAACGACCACTGGAAAGAGGGCAATGCCCGCGAAAATCAGGCGCTGTTTAGCTGCGACGGTCAGGTTCTTCCTTCCATTAAGGTCTTCAACTGATTCCCTTTTCCCCGGTCAATTTGGCCGGGGAGTTTATTTCTTAAAGTTCGTAAGGATACAACATGACGAAATTTCCTCTTCTGAGCAGTAAGATTTCCGGCCTGCTCCACGGCGCGGATTACAACCCGGAACAGTGGCTGCAAAGCCCGGAAGTACTGATTCGCGATGTCGAAATGATGAAAGAGGCGCGCTGTAATGTCATGTCTGTCGGGATTTTCAGCTGGTCAGCGCTGGAACCCGAAGAAGGACGTTATACCTTTGACTGGATGGATCAGGTGCTGGATCGTTTGCATGAAAACGGTATTTCGGTGTTTCTCGCCACGCCAAGCGGTGCGCGTCCGGCGTGGATGTCGCAAAAATACCCTGAAGTGTTACGCGTCGGGCGCGACCGCGTAAAAGCGCTCCACGGTGGGCGGCATAACCACTGCATGACCTCGCCGGTGTACCGCGAGAAAGTGCAGCAGATGAACACGGCGCTGGCAAAACGTTATGCACATCATCCGGCGGTCATCGGCTGGCATATTTCCAACGAATACGGCGGCGAATGCCATTGCGAATTGTGCCAGGAACGGTTCCGTGGCTGGGTGAAAGCCCGATATGAAACCCTCGACGCGCTGAACAACGCCTGGTGGAGCACCTTCTGGAGCCACACCTTTACCGACTGGTCGCAGATCGAATCGCCTTCACCGCAGGGCGAAACCGGGGTGCATGGTCTGAATCTCGACTGGCGCCGGTTTAATACCGACCAGGTGACACGCTTTTACAGTGATGAAGTCCGGCCGCTGAAAGCCGAAAACCCGGCCTTACCGGCGACCACCAATTTCATGGAATATTTCTACGACTACGATTACTGGAAACTCGCCAGCGTGCTGGATTTCATTTCGTGGGACAGCTACCCGATGTGGCACACGCGCAAAGACGATATCGGGCTGGCGGCGTACACCGCGATGTATCACGACCTGATGCGCACGCTCAAAAAAGGCCAGCCGTTTGTGCTGATGGAATCGACGCCAAGCTTCACCAACTGGCAGCCGACCAGCAAACTAAAAAAACCGGGAATGCACATTTTGTCTTCCTTACAGGCTGTCGCGCACGGTGCGGATGCTGTGCAGTATTTCCAGTGGCGCAAAAGCCGCGGCTCTTCCGAGAAATTCCACGGCGCCGTGGTCGATCACGTCGGGCACATTAATACCCGCGTGGGCCGCGAAGTGGCGGAACTTGGCACCATTCTCTCGGCCTTAGCGCCGGTCGCGGGCAGCCGCGTGGAAGCCAAAGTGGCGATTATTTTCGACTGGGAAAGCCGCTGGGCGATGGACGATGCGATGGGGCCGCGCAACGCCGGATTGCATTATGAAAATACCGTCGCCGCGCATTATCAGGCGCTGTGGGCGCAGGGCATTGCGGTTGACGTGATTAACGCTGACGGTGAACTGGACGGTTACGACTTAGTCATCGCACCGATGCTGTACATGGTGCGCGAAGGCGTCGGCGAGCGGATCAGCGCCTTTGTGCAGGCAGGCGGGCGCTTCGTCGCCACGTACTGGAGCGGCATCGTCAATGAAACGGATTTGTGTTTCCTCAACGGATTCCCTGGGCCATTGCGTCCTGTGCTGGGCATATGGGCGGAAGAAATCGACAGCCTGACTGACGCACAGCACAACAGCGTTTGCGGCATTACAGGCAACGCGCTGGGGCTGAACGGGCCGTATCAGGTTTCCGAATTGTGCGAAGTGATCCACCTCGAAGGCGCGGCAGCGCTGGCAACCTACGGTGATGATTTTTACGCCGGTACGCCTGCGGTGACCGTGAATCTGTACGGCAAAGGGCAGGCGTACTATGTGGCATCGCGCAACGATCAACAGTTCCAGGCGGATTTCTTTACCGCGCTGGCGAAAGAGATGAACCTGCCGCGCGCCATCAGCACGACGCTGCCGGAAGGCGTCACCGCCGCGCGGCGGACCGACGGCGAGAGTGAATTCATCTTCCTGCAAAACTATTGCAACGACAGCCAGACCGTCAGTTTGCCGGATGATTATCAGGACATGGTTCACGGCGGAATATTGCCGCATAAATTAACGTTACCGGCATTCGGTTGCCAGATCCTGACGCGTAAAGTTTCCCGATAATTTTTTAACACGAACGTGCAGCGGGGAATATTCCCTTCTGCACGTTTTTTCATTTCTGAAAGAGGGTGATCATCATGGTGAATATTAAAGATTTCATGCACGTCTTTTCCGTAAAGAATAAAAACCCTAAAGATGACGTTCCGCCGTCAACCGACGTGGCGTTATTAATTGATGCACTGGGCGGACGCGAGAATATTATTAACGTCGATGCCTGTATCACGCGACTGCGCGTCACGGTGAAAGAACTCAGGCGGGTTAACTCCGGCGCTATCCAGCAGACGGGCGCGATTGGCGTGGTGATCATCGGGCAGGAAGTCCATGCGATATTCGGTAAACAGTCCGACAGCCTGAAAAAGTTAATGACTGAGAAGTTTGGTTTAAAAAGTCAGTGAAGCTATTTCTGTTTTGATGTGACGTTGTTTAATTCATGCAGATAATGGAAATAAAATAAAGGCAGCCCGACACCAGGCTGCCTTTATTGTTTACTGCTTTATTTTAAATAATAATGATGCTGCTGTGCGGGTACAAAAACGTCACGATCCCCTACAAGAGAAAATGCGTTAAACCCTGAGCGTTTATTACAATGAGGTTATTTATTATTAAATAAAACTTCTTACTTCTTTTCCCTTAGGTTATTGGCATTGCAGCTTCAAGAACGAAGGAAATTTACCACCAGGCTTCTACCTGCACACCAAAGTTCCACGTATCGGATTTGGTATGATCTTCAAACGTATTGCCGTGCTCTGAATCATTCAGGTAAGAGGCGAACACGCGCAGTTCCGGGCGTGACATAAACTCAGGACCGGCCGCCAGACCCATTGCCAGCGTATACTTCTGCCCGCCCTGCTTGTAGTTGGTGCCGTTCTTGTAATCGTCTTTCTGGTAGAACGTACCAACTTCACCGATGGTGCGCACGTAATCCGTCCACTGATATTGTGCACGGCCCACCAGAGAAACCAGCTCGGTGGTGTCGGTGTAATCCGTGATATTTTCCGCGTGGCCGTAAGTCAGCACATGGTTGAGGCTGAATTTGCTGGTGATCGGGATAAGACCGGTGATGATGCCGCGATAACCGCTGGCGTCGTTGGTGTAGTTCCACATGTCATACCAGCCACCGCCCTGAGAAATCATGTTCTGCGCCAGACCTTTGTTGGCGTACTGTAAAACCAGTTTGTTGTAGCCGCCCCACATATCCTGACTGATTTCACCGGTCAGCATCACGCCATTTTCCGCGTCATACAGGCCGCCGTAGTCTTTCTGATCGTGCGTCAGGTTTGGCATGGCGTAGTCGGCACCGACTTCCATCCACGCGCCGCTCCACGGTTTGATACCGGCATAACGCACGTCGATGTAGTTGATATTGACGTCGTTATCGCCGTTGACGCGGTAATCCACGTCATTGGCATCGCCACGGATCCACGCCACTGACAGCGCGCCTTCGCCCATTTTCAGGTTTTCCACCCCGGCCCCGGCACCGGAAATGTTCCAGTATTTGGTATCGATGATGTGTAAATCATGGCGCTGGTAGTAACGTTTCCCGCCCCAGATCACCGCATCTTTATCCCACGGCACCAGTCCTTTGATTTGCAGATTCAGCTGACGCAGGCCGAATTGCGCATCATCGTTGAGGGTGCTTTCGTCATCATTGGAACCGTCTGACACCATGCTGACCATGGAATCGACGTAGAAACTGACATCGTCCTTTTTGTAAACTTCACTGCCCAGTTCGACTTCGCCGTAGGTGTCATTTTCGTTGCCCAGACGACCGACTTTGTTTTTCTGAAACTGCTCCAGACTGCCGCTGCCGGAAACGCCCAGCCCGGAGCGCAGATATCCATGAAAATCAATGTCGTTTGCCACTGCCGGGCCTGCCACCAGACCAAGAGAGACCGCCACAGCCAGAGTGCGTAAGTTGTGTTTCATTATTTTTCCTTATTGATGTATGACGTTCACATTCACGAGGTCTATAAGATACCCAGAAACAATAATGATCAATTTGACACCGTGTGAAATGTGAGGGAGATCGACAAGTTATGTGTTTAAAATAAACGCTTGGTGATTTAAATCACGAAAATTCCGAATGTTAACGTATAACTTTTAAGCCAAACGGTTCTCAGATTGAACTTTTAAATGAGATCCCGTACTTTGGCTCGATTATTATGAGATTGCGTAACTCACGGGCTGTAAAACGGGAAAAGCATGAAATCGAAAAGTTCGACATTAGAAGACGTTGCCCGCTATGCCGGTGTTTCCTATCAGACGGTTTCGCGTGTTTTAAACAAGTCGGCCAACGTGTCCGACGCCACGCGCCAGAAAGTTGAGCAGGCAATTGAAGTGCTGCGCTATGTGCCAAACCGGCTGGCGCAGCAGTTGGTAGGAAAACAGAGTTTTACCATCGGGCTGGTGACGACCTCGCTGGCGCTGCACGCACCGTCGCAAATCGCTGCCTCGGTGAAGAAATATGCCCATCAGGCCGGGTATCAGGTGCTGATTTCGATGATCGACGAGGACGTGAATCAGAGCATTCAGGACTCCATTAACGAGCTGAAATCCCAGCGGGTAGAGCGCGTGATCATCAACATTCCGCTGGAAAGTGCCGAAGCCGAACGCATTTACGAAAATAACCGCGACATTCTTTGCCTGTTCCTGGATGTGGATCCGACCAGCCCGGTCTTTAACGTCTGCTTTAATCCGGCGGACGGTTCGCGCGCCAGCGTGGAATATCTGCATGATTTAGGGCATCGCGAATTTGCCTTGCTGGCCGGGCCTGAAGACTCGGTGTCTTCCCGCCTGCGTCTGGAAAGCTGGCAGAAAACGCTGACCGAAAAAGGATTGCAGCCGGTAACGGTTGTTCACGGCGACTGGAGTGCCAAAAGCGGTTACTACGGGGCATTGCAGATGTTGCGTGAGACGCCGCAGTTTACGGCGATGCTGGTGGGCAACGACCAGATGGCGCTGGGCGTGATCAGCGCGCTGCATCAGCACAACGTGGTGATCCCGCAGCAGGTTTCCGTCATTGGTTACGACGACACCTACGACAGCGCATTCTTCCATCCGGCGCTGACCACCGTTTCCCTGGATCTCGATTTGCAAAGCAAAGAGGCCGTCGGGCTTTTGCTGGCAACGGAATCGGAAACACCGTCGCACATTTTGCCTGCACATCTGGTCGTAAGAAATTCCACGCGCGCGCCGGGACAGCCGGACAAAGACCTCAATCAGATCGCCGATCAGCTCGATAAACTCGCCCGACAGCTGCGCGGGCAGTGACGTCCGGCAGATGTAAATAATGATTTCAGAATGCTTTTGATAGCGTTTAAGATATGAAAAATTTCAAAAGATAAACAAAAGGATATGACGGAATGACCGTATGGCAGTGTTTTGTTCAGGGCTGGAAAGGGTACGTGAAGTTTGAAGGGCGTGCGACCCGCAAAGAATTCTGGGTGTTCACCTTAGTCAATATCCTGCTGATGATCCTTCTGACGGGGACGGTGGCGACCGTGATGGCGCTGGCGGGAAACCCTTACGGCGTGTTCTATGCCGGCATGGCCTACACCGTTTACGCGCTGGCGCTGGCATTACCGATTCTGGCGGTCGGTATCCGCCGTATGCACGACATCAACCGCTCCGGCTGGTGGTTTGGTGGTGTTTATCTGGCAGGTATTGTGTCGCGTTTACTTAATATGATCCTGATGGAATATGCGTCACCGGAAACCTATGTCTGGATGAAAATCACGCTGGGTATCGTGCTCGGCTGGATCCCGCTGCTGGCGATGATTTACCTGTGCTGCGTGAAATCCAAACCTGCACCGGAAGCCGATAACCACATCGTCCGCTAAGCCTGTTTTCAACAGGAGTTTGCTGCCAGCAGCGCGGCAAACTCTTCCAGTTTTGCCAGCCCCCACGGCCATTCTCCAAAACCCGATTCCACATTGATATGCCCGGCCTCGCCGATATCCACCAGCTCGCAGCCCCACGCCTGTGCCCAGAACTGTGCGCGGGCAAATGGCAATAACGGATCCGTATGGCTGGCGACCAGCAGACCGGGAACCGCCAGCGGCTCAGGCAAAATGTCATCGTCCAGACCAAAACGCATCGGTTCGGCGGGCGCGACCAGCATCACGCCTGCGCAAAGCGGCGGGTTACGGTTCGCCCACACCAGACTGGCGAGCGCGCCAAAACTGTGGCCAATCAGCAGCAACGGGCCTTTCGCCAGCGTCTGCTCGCGGTCAATGGCGGTGATCCAACCTTCGAGATCGACCTGCGCCCAGTTACGCTGTTTCACCCGCAGCCACTGCGGATTCTGCTCATGCCAGCGGCTTTGCCAGTGTCCGGCTTCGCTGTCGCGTAAACCGGGAATCAGCATCCGCGTGATGTTCTGATTTTCACTCATTGTGGGAAGGCCATCAGCACGGTCGAGATTGCCAGCAAATCGGCACTGCCGCCGGGGCTGAGATGCCGGGAAATCAGCGCCTGATCCATCGCCTGTAAATCCTCTTTTTGCCAGCCGTTTTTCAGCAACCGGCGGGCATAATCCTGGACAAAATGCAGCCCACTCAGCCCGCCGCGTGACACCAGATTGGTATCGGGATTAAACGCCATCAGGCGCAGCAGGGCGTTCAGACTGCGGCGCTCAGGCTGGTTTTCTGTCCACCAGTAAGGCAAAACATGGCGACGTAACGTCAGGAATCCGCTCTGCACTTCGCCGCGGGCTCCGGTCATGCCGTGCGCCTGAAACAGCCGTTCACCGGCGGTCACTGGCTGGCGGCAATGTTGTAATTCCCGCTCCACCAGCCCTTGCGTGAGCGCAGCGGCTTCTGCGCATAACGCCGTGCGGGTCAGCCGTTGCTGGCGGGCGCTGATGCGGCCTGCCGCCGTACACAAAATGCCCAAAGAGAAAATGCCGCCTTTGTGCGTGTTAATGCCGTTGGTTGCGCTGAACATGGCCTGCTCGCAGGCCAGACCGGCAGGGCGGATCCGCGTCAGCATGGCCGTTGCCGGTTGCGCGGCGTCCTGCTGGCCGAGCCGGTAAAACTGATGCAGCCACGGCGTAATCGCACCGATGCTGCGCAGAAACATCGGCAAATCCATGTCACTGTGCGAACCGTTATTGGCGCTGTCCACCAGTCCGGGTTTGGGCGTCAGCCAGACTTCCTTGCGCAGCGCTTCAGCCGCCAGTGTGGCGATGTTAGTGCAAACCTGCGGCTCAGTGAGTGCGGTGCCAGCCATCAATCAGCGCCTCCACTTTTGCGATCACTTCCGGCAACGGATGCTGACGCGAACGCGCGCAGGCGTGGGCGGGGCCGTCGCAAATAAGACACCGGCGGCTGGCATTATCCAGCGACCGGCGGCCTACAACGCCAGCCTGCGGGCAGATCACATCGAAATCCCATAACCGCCCCAGCGCATGTGACTGCTCAAGCGCCACGGTGGCGGCTTTCACTTCCGGTGCAGGGTGCTTAATGCTCCAGAACGCTTCCGCGCCGGTCGGCAACCAGAATACGTCATGTTTCAGTACCGCCCAGCCACGTTGTAACAGCAGGGTTTCCGCCGCGCCCAGTGCTTCGCGCATGACCTGACGGTAACTCACGCTGTCTTTCACCGCGCCGGGTGTGACCAGCGTGAGGGAAATCAGGGTGTGCGGGAATTGTGTCAGCCAGTCGGTTTGCCGCTGCGCACGCTGTTCCTTTGCTGCCAGCAAATCCTCCAGACTGACGCCTGCATTGGCAGGCGTCAAAATCGTCATTATGCGTCCTCTTTGACCTGATGAACGACGTCAATCACGCTGCCGTCGCGGTAACGGATCACGCCCACAATGCGCGGCGTAAACTCAATCGGCTTCGGTTCGCCGGTCAGCGAAATGGCACGCTGATACAACGTGTCGATATCCATGATTTTCATCCCCGCTTCTTCCAGCCGCTGGCGGATCTCAGGGCGCGCCGGATTAACGGCGATCCCGTGGTCAGTGACCAGCACATCAATGCTTTCGCCCGGTGTGACGCGGGTTGTGACACGGCGCACGACGGTCGGAATGCGGCTGCGCAGAAGTGGTGCGACCACAATTGTCAGGTTGGCGGCGCTGGCAACGTCGCAGTGCCCGCCCGACGCGCCGCGCATCACGCCGTCGGAACCGGTAATCACGTTCACATTAAAACCGGTGTCGATTTCCAGTGCGCTCAGAATGACGATATCCAGCTGATCGCAGCTTGCGGCTTTGGCCCCCGGATTGGCGTAAACATTGGTCGAAATTTCAATGTGCTGCGGATTGCGGCCCAGCGATGATGCGGCCTGACCGTCAAAACATTGCGTATCCAGCAGCGTTTCGATTAAGCCTTTTTCATGCAAATCTACCAGACTGCCGGTGATGCCGCCGAGGGCAAAACGCGCGGTGATCTGGTTGCGTTCCATCTTTTCTTCCATGAAACGGGTACAGGCCGTTGCCGCCGCGCCGGAACCGGTTTGCATCGAAAAGCCGGGTTTAAAATAGCCCGAATGTTCAATGACTTCGGCTGCCGTGCGGGCAATCATCAGTTCGCGCGGATTGCTGGTCACGCGGGCTGCGCCCACGCTGATTTTCGCCGGGTCGCCGACCTGATCGACTTTCACGATGTAGTCCACCTGATCCTGCACCAGGCTGGCGGGCATGTTAGGGAAGGGCACCAGTTCTTCGGTCAGCAGTACGACGGTTTTGGCGAACTGCGCATCCACCATCGCGTAGCCCAGCGAACCGCAGCAGGATTTGCCGTGCGTGCCGTTGGCATTGCCGAATTCGTCGCTGCACGGAACGCCCAGAAACGCGACGTCAATGTTCAGCTCGCCGTCCTGCAAAAGCTTGACCCGACCGCCATGAGAATGGATCTGCACCGGTTCTTCCATCAGGCCGTGCGAAATGGCATCGGCCAGTTTGCCGCGCATCCCCGAGGTATAAATGCGGGTAATCACGCCGTTGCGGATGTGTTCGATCAGCGCGTCGTTGCAGCTCATCAGCGAGCTGGAGGCCAGCGTCAGATGTTTGAAACCCAGACGCGCCAGCGTGCCGACGACATGATTAATCACCTGATCACCTTCGCGAAAAGCGTGGTGGAAGGAGATCGTCATGCCGTCTTTCAGGCCGCTGCGGGCAATCGCCTGCTCCAGCGAATCACATAATTTGCGATGCAGGCGGGCATCGGGATCAGAAAGATACGGCGTGGTGCGGTGCGCACCGTCGAAAGCAACCAGAGGCTTCATTCCCGGATACTGGCTGTGCAACATTTCTGTTAAGTGGCTCATTCTCTTCATATTCCTGTGCAAAATTGAGGGCTAGCGACGCACGCCGGAGGCGCTGGCGCGTTCAAGCACCACTTGTGCATGGTTAATGATCGGGCCATCGATCATCTTGCCGTTGAGCGAAATTACACCGAGGCCTTTGCGCTCGCCTTCTTCTGCGGCGGCGATAACGCGACGGGCGTAATCCACGTCTTCCTGCGTCGGCGCGTAAGCGTTGTGCAGCAACTCAATCTGGCGCGGGTTAATCAGGGATTTGCCGTTGAAACCCATTTTGCGGATAAGCTCGACTTCGCGCAGGAAACCGGCTTCATCGTTGATATCGGAATACACCACGTCAAACGCGTCGATACCGGCGGCGCGCGCGGCGTGCAGCACGGCGCAGCGGGCGTAGAACAGCTCAGTGCCGTCGCCGCGTTCGGTTTGCATATCCATCACATAGTCGAAAGCGGCCAGCGCGATGCCAATCAGACGCGGCGAGCAGCGGGCAATGGCGACGGCGTTGATGACGCCAATGGCCGATTCGATGGCGGCCATCACTTTGGTGGAACCGACTTCTCGCCCGCAGTCTTTTTCGATGCGTTCGATGTGCGCTTCCAGCTCGAAAATATCTTCCGGCGTATCGGTTTTCGGCAGACGAACCACGTCCACACCGGCGCGCACCACGGCTTCCAGATCCTTCAAACCAAACGGCGTGCTGAGCTGATTAATGCGCACGACGGTTTCGATATCCTTGTACATCGGGTGTTGCAGGGCGTGGAACACCAGAATGCGGGCGGTGTCTTTTTCGCGCAGGGATACGGCGTCTTCCAGATCAAACATGATCGAATCAGGACGATAGATAAATGCCGTGGATAACATGGCGGCACTGGCCCCCGGCAGGAACAGCATACTGCGGCGGAGTTTTTTCATCGTAACGTCTCCCAGTGAATGTTTTCTTCCTGTGCTGCACGCAGTACCGCACTTTGTACGCGGGCGCGGATAACGCAATCGAGCGCGCCTTTATCTTCAATAATCAGTAAGCCTTCTTTCACGCCGAGGGCTTCCAGCGTTTCGTTCACCACGCGGCGGATCTGATCGCCAAACTGCTTGATCACTTCGCTGTTGATCACCACGCTCAGCTCGCTGGCCGGGGCGATTTTTACCAGTAAATCGCTGGATTCAACCGTACCTGCCAGCGCCTCCTTCACAATTTTCATTCGCTTTTTCCTGCTTTAACAAAGAGTGGTAGAAATAATAAGTTCATCGCTGCGCGCCGTTTCGGCGGGCGCTTCAGCGGAATAATGGTGCTCAAGATGTGCATACGTGCTGGGCGGAACGATGTCGCGGATGCGCGGTAACTGACGGGTTTTCAGCAATGCGCGGACTTCCGAGGCTGAAATCGCGATGCCACCGGCATGGCGTTTACGCGGCAGTTCAATGACGGTCAGCGGTTTTGAGGCAGAGCGTGAAGGCGTTTCCAGCCAGTCGTGCATGTCGCAGTTGTACTGATGCGTGACCGGGCAGAAAGGTTCGCTGCCGACAAAGCGGTGCGTGATGCCCAGCGCCGGAGCGATGTACTGCCGGAAAATCAGCAGATCCATCACGCTCCAGGTCTGGTTAACCAGACCGGCTTCTTTAAGGAAATAACCGGGGAACGTGGCGCGTGAAATCATGTATTCCGAACCGGCGTGCACCGTGACATTTGGCAAATCAGCCACGCCCTGACGCACCATTTCAAGCCGTTCCTGAAACGGGAAATACGACACGTCCTCGCTGACCACAAACACGTGCAGCCAGTCGCACGTTGCCGCCGCCTGTTCCGCCAGATACCGGTGGCCGAGCGTGAACGGATTGGCATTCATCACCACTGCGCCAACGCGCTGACCGGCGTGATAATGGTGCCGGAGTGAACGGCAATAATGGCTGATGCCGACCGGCGTGTTCTCCATCAGCACCGCGACGTTGTCCCACTGCACCAGCGGGTAAAATCCGCAGCCGCGAAAGCGTTCGAGATTGCCGGGGCGGGTGTAGAGAAACAGATGGAATTTGCCGCGCTGAACCGCGAAGTTTTCGACTTCACTGAGTAATCGGGCGCTGAGGTTTTCGCCGCGCCAGTCCGCCGCGACGGCCACGCACTTGATGGTGTTACTGACCAGCCCCGCACAACCGATCAGCCGCTTGCCGGAAAGGGCCACCACGAAATACTCGATATCATCATCCATGCCCAGCTGGCTTTGATGCAGCAGGGTACGGATATCGGCCAGCATGCCCTGAGGGGCCTGGCTTGTGGTGATGACGTGAAAGTCGGGTTCGTCACGGCTGAACATAATGCATTCCTGCTATCGGATATTGTTCAAAATAAAAATGAGCATGCCGGGCGCGGAGCCCGGCGTTTAACACGTTAATGGGCGGCCGGTGCATGGCTCACCTGACGGTCCGCCGCAACAATCATATTGCTGAGGTGACCAATTTTTTCGATTTCCACTTCAATGCGGTCGCCGGGTTTCATAAACAGCGGTGGCACGCGTTTCTTGCCCACGCCGCCCGGTGAACCGGTAATAATGACGTCGCCTGCGCTCAGTGAGGTAAACGAACTGATGTACTCAATCAGCTCGGCGACTGTGTGGATCATGCTGCGGGTATTGTCGTCCTGAACCATGTTGCCGTTCAGCCAGGTGCGGATCGACAGGGCATGGGGATCTGGAATTTCATCCGCCGTGGTCATCCACGGGCCAAACGCACCGGTCTGACGCCAGTTTTTACCGGCGGTAAACCAGGTGTGCTGCCAGTCGCGGGCAGAACCGTCCATGTAGCAGCTGTATCCGGCAACGTGAGAAAGGGCATCTTCGCGGGAGATATTCTCGCCCGCAGACCCGATGATGACGGCCAGCTCGCCCTCGTAATCAAACTCAACGGAAAGGCTGGGTTTGATGATCGGCGAGGCATGGCCGGTTTGTGAGTCAGCAAAGCGGACAAACAGCGTCGGTGCCGGATTGTGCTGATCGAACTCTTTGCGTTTTTCAGCGTAATTCATGCCGACGCAGAGAATTTTTTCCGGATTCTGAATGACCGGCAAAAACGTCAGGTCGTCAAAGCTCAGATCTGCCGGTCGGTTGGTCAGTTCCTGCGCCTGTGACAGCGCATCGCCTGCCAGCAGTGCTTTGAGGTCGGGATAACGCGTACCGAGAAGGCGACCGAGGTCGATCATGCCGCTCTGCGTTGCGATGCCGTAGGACTTGCGCCCCTGATAGAGATAACTTGCCAGTTTCATAAACATGTCCTGAATTGAATCAATCAAAAATCACAATCGTGCTTGCCGGATAACGCTGTCAGACCAGGAAATTCCCCAGAACCAGCAGGGCAACCGAAACGTTGATCGCGCCGCCGATGCGGGTTGCGATTTGTGCGAAAGGCATCAGTTGCATACGGTTGCCCGCCGTCAGAATGGCGACGTCACCGGTCCCGCCCTGGCCGCTCTGGCAGCAGGACACGATGGCGACATCAATCGGGTGCATACCGATTTTCTTGCCCACGAAGAAGCCGGTGGCAACCAGCGCGGCGACGGTGCTGACGATGACCAGCAGATTGGAAACGGTGAACGCGGCGACCAGTTCGTTCCACGGCGTGATGGCTACGCCTACGGCAAACAGAATCGGGTAGGTCACGGAAGTCTGGAAGAATTTGTACACGACTTGCGAACCTTCGAGCAGGCGAGGTGAGACGCCGTGTGCCAGCTTCAGCGCGACAGCGGCAAACAGCATGCCAACCGGTGCAGGCAGACCAATCAGTTTGTGTAACAGCATGCCGACCATGTACAGCAGAACCGCCAGCAGGGCACCTGCGGCAATGGTGGTGACATCGGTTTTACCGCCGGAGGCGGACTGCGCGCTGCTGCTTGTGATGGCATTTTTGGAAGAGGGCATCAGCTGGCCTTCACCGGTCAGGTGCGGGTAGCGTTTGCCGAGCTGATTGAGTGAACCCGAGATAACAATGGCGGTCAGGCTGCCGAGCATTACGATGGGCAGAATACGGCCCAGTGCTACGCCCTGATCCATATGCAGTATGGCGGCGTAGCCGATAGACAGCGGGATCGCGCCTTCACCCACCCCCCGGCCATAATCGGCAGGATCAGGAAGAAGAAGATCTGGAAAGGTTCCATGCCCAGTGCCAGACCCACGCCCATACCGACCAGCATGCCGACCACTTCACCGCACAGCATCGGGAAGAAAATACGCATGAAGCCCTGAATGAGCACCTTCCTGTCCATGCTCATGATGCTGCCGACGATAATGCAGCAGATGTAGAGATAAAGGATGTTGGTGCTTTTGTAGAATTTCGTCGTGGATTCGACCACTACGTCCGGCAGCAGGCCGTAATAGACCAGCGCGGAAGGAATGAACGTCGCGCAAATCGCCGCCGCGCCCATTTTGCCGATGAACGGCAGACGTTTGCCGAATTCGCCACAGGCAAACCCGAAGAACGCTAATGTGGCGACCATCACCACGATGTCACTGGGCAGTTTGCCGTCAAGGCAGTCGATGGCAATCAGCACACCGGCCATCACAAACAACGGTAATGGAATAATGCCTATTTTCCAGGTGTCGAGAATGTGCCACCATTTTTCTTTTAATGAGAGCTGTTTTGCAGGCACCGAACCCGCGGGAACAGAATAAGTGTCGTCGGTTGTACTCATGATGAATCCCCTGTGTCAATTTGTGCAGGGAGTGTAAGAGAGATAATAACCGGTATTATGTGAAGTACCGCAAAGTAGAAACGGTATTTTAAAGGAGTGAAAGGTTTTTATGGTTTTAATTAGTTTTTAAGTCTTTCGGGAATATATTTTTTCGTGGTTTTTATGGTGTTATTTGTAATTATAATATTACTGTTAATTTATAGTGAAATAACTGTTGTGGATTATGTCGTTGGTCGCAAGAGGCTTGCTGCACCTGCTGTTGTTCTGCGGCGCGTCTCGCAACTTTGAATTTCCCGTCTGACATAAATACCCCTAAATGATAAAGTGCCGTCACTGTTAATGATTATCTCAGCCCTCTTTATAATGGATGCTTCGATGCGGTTTCGACCCTCTTTCCAGATAAAGCTTTTTATTTATCTTGTTGTTTTATTCGTCACGCTGTTTTCGATAGTGGGGGTTTATTACTATCGCGATATTGAACGTCAGTTATATGAGGATATGGGGCTGCGGGCAAAAGTGCAGGCAGAAGAAATTGCACTTATTCCGTCATTAATTACCGCAGTGGAAAATAAGGATGTTTCTGCAATTAACAGACTGATGATGAATATCTCCGCACACAGTGACGCGAGTTATATGGTGATTGGTGACGGAAAAGCGATACATCTTTTCCATTCCATTTATGCCGATCGCGTGGGCAAAGCGCTGGTTGGCGACGATAACGTGGACGTACTGGCAGGCAAAAGCAGCACCACCGTGCGCCTCGGTGGCATCGGGCTGTCACTGCGCAGCAAAGCGCCGATTTTAAACGCGCAGGGCGACGTTATCGGCATTGTTTCCGTGGGGTATCTCACCAGCCACATTAATACGCTGACCATCGAGAAAGCCATCCGCATACTGGTGGCTGCCGCCACGCTGTTGCTGGCGCTGTTTACCTTCTCGTGGTTTTTCTCGCGCTCGATTAAAAGGCAGATGTTTTCACTGGAGCCGCGCGAAATCGGCCTGCTGGTTCGTCAGCAAAAAGCCCTGATGGAGTCCATTTATGAAGGTGTGATTGCCATCGACGGCGAATCACGTATTGCCGTGATTAATCAGGCCGCAAAAAAACTGCTGAATCTGGACGCGCCCTCGCGGGAACTGCGCGGAAAGCCGCTGGAACAGGTGATTGCGCCGGTCAGCTTTTTTGACCGTCAGGTGATGCTGGAGAAAGACATTCACGATGAAATTTGCCTGTTCAACAACCTGACAGTGGTCGCCAGCCGCGTGCGGATCATGCTGGAAGACCAGCTTCAGGGCTGGGTGATTACCTTCCGCGATTGCAGCGACATTGACCGCCTGAGCATCCAGCTCAGTCAGGTGCAGCGTTACGCCGATAACCTGCGTGTGATGCGCCATGAGCAGCTGAACTGGACCGCAACGCTGGCCGGGTTGCTGCATATGGGCCGTTACGATGAGGCGATCCGTTACATCGAAGCGCAATCGGAAAGTGCGCAGGAGTTGCTGGATTTTGTCTCGGCGCGGTTTTGTTCGCCCAGGGTGTGCGGATTGCTGCTGGGAAAATATGCCCGTGCGCGTGAAAAGGGCGTTGAACTGGCTTTCGATCCGGCCTGCGGCTTAACACATCTGCCGCTGACGCTGAGCGAAACTGAGCTGATGTCAGTTATTGGCAATCTTCTTGATAACGCCATCGAAGCCACCCTGTTACGCGGTGAAAATGCCGGGCCGGTTGAGGTGTACATCGTTTCCACCGATACGGAGCTGGTGATCGAAGTGGCCGATCAGGGCGTTGGTATTGCGCCGGAGCGGCGTGAGCAGATTTTCTCACTCGGCGTGACCTCCAAGCGGGAAGGGGACCACGGGCTGGGGCTGCATCTGGTGGCCAGCTATGTCAGCCACGCGGGTGGCATCATTGAAGTTTCTGATAACTCCCCGACAGGTTCTGTTTTCTCTGTCTTCATACCCAACGGGCTGCCGATAGCCATTCCGGACTGTGTGCCGGTGACCATTCAACCGGAACAACGGGAAGAGCATAAATGATTCAAGCTGAAATGATTGATGTGATGATTGTGGAAGATGAGAACCAGCTGGCACAACTTTATGCCGAGCTAATCGATAATCACCGCTGGCTGCGGCTGGTGGGAATGGCCTCCACGCTGCGGGAAGCGAAGGCGCTGATTGAGGAAAAGCGGCCTCAGCTGTTGCTGCTGGATAACTATTTGCCGGACGGGCAGGGGATTTCCCTGCTTGAAAACGACGTGCTCAAGAAAACGAATTGCTCGGTGATTTTTATCACGGCGGCCAGCGACATGAACACGTGCAGTCAGGCGATCCGTTCTGGCGCGTTTGATTACATTCTCAAACCGGTGTCCTGGAACCGTCTGCAACAATCGCTGGAGCGGTTCATTCAGTTCAGCCAGACGCAGCGGGCGTGGAAAGTGGTCGATCAGCAAAACGTCGACAGTCTCTACCAGCTACAGGCCAAAGATTTCACGTCAAAGGCCGGGAACAAAGGCATCGAAGAAAACACGCTGAATCTGGTGGAAGGCATTTTCATGCAGGACGCCGGACGGTGTTATTCGGTCGATGAAGTGGTCAGTGAGACAGGGTTAAGTAAAACCACGGCACGCCGGTATCTTGAGCACTGCGTTCAGAAAGGGGATTTGCGGGTGGAAATGTTGTACGGGAAAATCGGGCATCCCCGCCGGATGTACCGGCGGGCGTAGCGCAGGCGTTAGTGCGTTTTTTTCTCTTTCGGGTATTTCCATAACCAGCGGCCGCTCGCCATACGCCAGTAGAAGAAGATGCCGCGAAAGATCCAGTCGAGGAACATCCCGAGCCAGATGCCAACGACGCCGAAATTAAGCACGATGCCGAGGAAATAACCCACGACGATGCGGCAGCCCCACATGCCGACCATGGAAACGTACATGGTGAAACGGGCGTCGCGCGCGCCTTTTAGCCCGGCAGGCAGCACCCAGGAGGCGGCCCAGAACGGCATAAAGGCGGCGTTCAGCCAGATCAGGATTTTTACGACGTCGATCACGTCCTGTTCATTGGTGTAAAACCGCGCCAGCAGCCCGGCGAACGGTACAGACAGGAAGGCCAGCACGCAGAGCCCGAAGGTGGACAACCAGAAAATATGCCGCAGCTGGTGTTCGGACTGGGCGATTTGCCCTTTGCCCAGACGGGTGCCGACAATAATCGTCGAAGCCGACCCTAAGGCGTTTCCCGGCAGATTAATCAGGGCGGCAATCGAGAAGGCGATAAAGTTACCGGCAATGACGTTGGTGCCCATGCCTGCCACAAATACCTGCGTCAGTAATTTGCCGCCGTTAAACAGCACGGATTCAATGCTGGCCGGAATACCGATGCCCAGCACTTCGCGCAAAATATTGGTGTTGAGTGGCAGGAAATAGCTTTTCAGGGAGATTTTCAGCGACGGGTTAAAGCCGATCACCAGGACAAAAATCACCGCCACGGCACCGATATAACGGGCAATTGTCAGCCCCAGTCCGGCACCGATAAACCCTAAACCGTGCCAGCCGAAACAGCCGTAAATGAGCACGCTGCTGATGATCAGGTTCAGGATGTTCATCCCGCCGTTCAGCAACATCGGGATCTTGGTATTCCCGGCACCGCGCAGGGCACCGGAGCCGATCAGCGCAATGGCGGCGGCCGGATAACTCCAGCTGCTCATCTGCAAATAGGAAAGCGCCATTTCTTTGACTTCAGGTTCAGCGTTACCCGCAATCATGTCGATAATGACATGCCCGGAAAACTGGATAAGCACGGCGAGCAGAACGGCAAAAACGGTCATGATCGCCAGCGACTGACGGGCTGCCGCGCGGGCGCGTTCGTGGTCGAGTTTGCCGAGGCTGAAGGCAACGACAACGGTGGTCCCGAGATCGACGGCGGCAAAGAAAGAAATGATCACCATGTTAAAACTGTCGGCCAGCCCGACCCCGGCCATCGCTTCTTTACCCAGCCAGCTGACGAGGAAAGTACTTAACACGCCCATTAACAGGACGCAGGCATTCTCAAAGAAAATGGGCACCGCGAGGGGCGTGATTTCGCGCCAGAACAACGTGCGGTATGAACGCCGTTTCGGATACCAGGGCGTGCGCTCGATGGCTTTGCGCAAAGAGACGATGACGTTTTGCAAGAGAATTCCAGGGTGGCAGAAAGTAGAACAGCGTTTTAATTTATGATGGTAAAAGACTTCGCATTATGCAAAGTCTTTTTCATCCAAAGGCCTGAGAAAATTGTTAGAAAAGAATTAACGGAAAGGCGGTTCGTTGAAGGTACGCAATTTGCGTGAATGCAGATGGTCGCCCTCGGCACGCAGCAGGTCGATGGCGCAGATGCCGATTTGCAGGTGCTCCGAAATCGCGCCTTCATAGAATTTATTGGCCTGACCCGGCAGTTTGATCTCGCCGTGCAAGGGTTTATCAGACACGCACAACAATGTGCCGTAAGGCACACGGAAACGGTAGCCCTGCGCGGCAATGGTGGCGCTTTCCATATCCACGGCTACGGCGCGGCTGAGGTTAAACCGCAGCGCCGACGCCGCATAACGCAGTTCCCAGTTCCGGTCATCGGTCGTCACAACAGTCCCGGTGCGCAGGCGCTGTTTAACTTCCTCGCCCGGCATACCGCTCATCTTCTTCGTGGCGTCATACAGCGCGCGCTGCACTTCAGCGATGCTTGGGATCGGGATATCCGGCGGTAAGACGGCGTCCAGAACATGGTCGTCACGCAGGTAAGCATGTGCCAGTACGTAATCACCAATCGACTGCGTTTCGCGTAATCCGCCACAGTGACCAATCATCAGCCAGACGTGCGGGCGCAGAACGGCCAGATGGTCGCAGATGGTTTTCGCATTCGCCGGGCCGACGCCAATATTGACCAGCGTAATCCCTGCGCCATCGCGGGCAATCAGGTGATAGGCGGGCATCTGGTGTTTTTTCCACGCGAGATCAGAAACGGCCTGTTCCGGGTTTTGCGTCTCAGCGGTGATAAAGACGCTGCCTGCGCAGGCCAGCGCTTCATACGGGCTGTCCGGGTCGGCGATTTGCGCACACGCCCAGCTCACGAACTCATCGACATAACGGGTGTAGTTGGTGAACAACACGTAAGGCTGGAAATGTTCGATCAACGTGCCGGTGTAATGGCGCAGACGGGCCAGCGAGAAATCAGCACGTAACGCATTGAAATGGGAAAGCGGGAAGGTATCACCCGGATATTGCAGGCCGTCTGCGATTTCATCGCCAATCTGTGAAAGTTCGGTGGTCGGAAAATGCTTCGCCAGCCCGGCGCTCATCGAGCGGTCCAGCAACAGATCTGAACCGTCAATCACGTAGGAATAGGGGATTTCCTGCTGCGACGGCACGACTTCAATCAGCGTGTCATATTCGTCTTCGAGCAGGGAAAGCTGTTCCAGCAGGTAATCGCGAAACAGCTCGGGATGGGTGATGGTATTGGCATATCGCCCCGGATGTGAAAAACGCCCATAGGCGCGGGTCGGGTTTTTGGCAGGCGTTACGCCGTCCCAACTGACGCGCAGTTCCGGGTAAACGAACAGCCCGGCTGCTCTGGCCGCCACATCCGGCAGCGTGCCCTGAACGATGAAATCTTTAATCGCATCCCGCAGGGCGGCGACGGAGTTGTTGTACATCTCTTCAAGCTTATCAATCGCCTGTGCGGAGGTGAGGGATTTGTTATCCATACGCTTTTCCTTTGTGCTTCGTTCATCATCATTCTTTCTAAATATGGCTTGTCTGGCCGGAGCCGCCAATGTTTTATTGGCGGGCGGTTGCCGGATGATGGTTTTATGAGCGAAGAGTGAAAGGCAGTCTGCATCAGGCGTGGGAATTCTGATGTGACTAATCGGGTTTAATTAATCACTATAAAAAATTGAGTTAGTAGAAATTTTTAGCAATAGATTATGTTCATCAAGGCCTTACTGGATCTTCCTGACTGCCATATTATGATACGCATAGCATTATCTTACTTCCCAGCAGAGGAAAACAGATGATGAAAAATAAAAGACAAATTTAAGTTCAAACAGGAGTATTTCGATTGAAACGTTTTATGGGAATTGTCGGGGTTTTGTTATTAGCAGGCTGCTCAACACTTTCTACAGTACATGACTACAATAAGAACTTAACGGATTATACCGGGGATAAAAAAGCGGGAATTGCATTTAATATCGATTACAGTCAGGTCAGGGTTTATCCGGAGACTAAAGACTGCGTTGATTTATATTCGAAGAATAATGGTTTTGTACCGCGAAGTATTTTTGAGAATAGTGGGTTATCTGAGAGCAAAAAAATAGGCATTCCTGAAGCCGAAGGCATGAGAAAAGGGAGTCAGGAATTTTGGGTTAGCGCCAATGACAACCTCGCGATAAGAGTGCTGTATACCGGGAAAACTGGCGCTAAGAATTTCTTTGCGCCTAAAATTGCTGTCTCGGAGAGCATCATTGCTTTCAAGCCTCAGCCTGGCGCTTTCTATTATGCAACGGTGGATTTTCATAATCAGGATCCCGAAACAGGGAAATATCTGAGGGTTTATCAGATTGTTAAAGATAGTACAGGTAGGGAACAGCTTAAGCATGTGGACATTTTGAATATTAAAAACTGCGCCGGACAACAACCCTGGTTTACAAAAGGCACAGCCGTTATTTAATACTTTTGCTACATGAATAATTTTGATTGTTAGTTATCCGCGCACAATAACCGCCCGTTTCCCGGCGGGTATTGTGCGATGGTTTCCGATGATGCTTACACAGCCTGCGGGCGGATAACGCGTTTTTGTGTCATATCAAGCGTCAGCCCGTCACCGGGAATAATGTTTTTAAGTGCATCATATTGCTGGCAGAGAAACGCAATGCCGGCCTCGCGGGCAATAATTGCGCTGTGAGAAACGTCACTTCCTGCACGCAGGCAAATGCCTTTAATCTGCTGCGCATCGAGCTGCAATACCGTCGAAGGGAAAATGTCGTCGGCGATAACTATGGCAGGCCAGCTGATCGCCGGTTGTGAGACGGCATTGCCCGACAGATGCGCCAGTGTGCGGTTTCGCAGATCGTCGATATCGATATAACGCGCCTGCAGATAGGTGTCGTTGAGCTGACGATATTGTTTGCTGAGATCCGTCATCACGGAATCCCACGCCCAGGAGGCGCTGCAATATTTCTCGCTGATGATCCGGCACGCCTCTTCATACAAATCTGCATCATCAAGCAACATATGGTGGCCGGAAAAAATGGCGGCAATATCGGCGGAGTATTTCTCTTCGGCCAATACGGTAAGCGCGTTCAGATCGTCAAGCGTCAGTTCGATGGCGCGCATTAAATTCCGCTGTTCCTGCAAGACGTCCGCGCAAGGTTGCAGACCGGGCAATTGATGCGGTAAATCCCACAACACGGCGCTGCCTTCCACGCGGGCAAGGGGCGCTGGGGCGGGATTTTCTGCTTTCGCTATCTCCGTGCTTTCGCCAAAATCTTCGGCGGCCAGCGCCGTGAAGGCCGCCAGCGCGGCGTCTGCCTGCGGGCCACGTGCCAGCAATTTCAGTGTGTCATTGCAACGCACCTGCAACAGCGCGATCTGGTTGATGTTGTCCGGCGTCGCCCGCTTTCCGGCTTTTTCCAAAACCAGTTCGGCATCAAAGCCGGAAAGTGCGGAAACCAGACGCGAGGCGGGGCGCACATGCAGACCGTTTGGATTCCGGATAACGACTGTCACAGACAGTGCGTCGCGATCGTCGGCAAAAGCGGCAACAACCGGCGATGGCGGCGCTTGCGGTGGTAAACCCAGCTGAACGCGTTTTGCCTCAAGCGCATTCATCGCATCGTTAATCACTTTGTCGATACCGTCTCCGTTGGCCGCGCTGACCGTAGCCGCCAGCGTGCCTTCGACCAGCGGCGCGGCGCATAGCCGGACTTTGGCGGCAATCGCCGGATCCAGCAAATCCAGCGCGGTTTCGGCACTGAGCAGCGCACTGCCAATGTCCATCATCACCAGCACATGGTCGGTATCGGCGACGGACTCAATGGCTTCCATCACTTTTATCGGGTCCGTGCCAATCGGATTATCCACATCGTCAATGCCCGCAGCGATGGCCAGCTTGCAGCCATCGCCGGACAGCATCTGCCGGGCCAGTTCTGCGACACCATTGCCTAACTGGGCACTATGAGAAACGATCACCAGGTTTACCATCGCGTTATCCTTACTATTTGGCTGCGGCTGCCAGCATCTGAATCATAAACATCACCGAGGTTGCGCCCGGATCCTGATGGCCGATGCTGCGCTCACCGAGATAGCTGGCGCGACCTTTGCGCGCCTGCATGGTGATGGTGGCACGGGCGGCGGCTTCGGCCCGTTCACTGGCGGCATCCAGCGCGGCAGTGACGGACAAATGCTGTTCGCTCGACTGACGCAGTGAATCCACCACCGGCAGCCAGACGTCGCACATGGTTTTATCGCCGGGCTCGGCTTTGCCGCGGCTGAGCACGCCTTCCGCACCTTCGCGGATCATCTCGCACAACTCTTCCAGCGTCAGGCTCTGATGCGCCTGAGTGACCGTTGCGGCGCGGATAAAGAACGTCCCGAGCAGCGGGCCGCTGGCACCACCGACGTTGGAAAGCAGCGTCATACCGGTGTTTTTGAGGATAAAACCAATGTCTTTGTCCGCAATAGACGGCAGTTTCTCCACCACTTTGCTGAAACCCCGGTGCATATTCATGCCGTGATCGGCGTCGCCGATTTCTTTATCCAGCCCGGTCAGAAAATCACTTTCCTTCGTGAAAATATCGCCGCAGCGGTAGAGCCAGTTGACGATTTGTGTTCTGTTCAGTGACATGTTTTTTTCCTTATTGTCCCCAGTTCAGGCCGGGGGTATGTACCGGTGCATCCCAGAGCGCCAGCGTGTCGTTATCGACTTTCAGCAGCGTGATGGAAAACCCTGACATATCCAGAGAGGTGCAGTAGGTGCCAACCAGGTTGCGTTCGATGGTGATGCCGGTCTGCTGGCAGCGTTGTTCCAGGCGGTGATAAACGCCATAAAGTTCAGATAGCGGGGTGGCACCCAGATTATTGACCAGCGCAATCACGCGGTCTCCGTTGCCCAGCGCCTGTTTACCTTGCTGGACATCCTGCCAGTTGCCCTGCGCGGTATCCCACTGGCGCAGCGTGCGGCTGTAGGTGCCGTTTTCCAGCAGCGTATCGAACATTTCATCGACGGTCTGATCGAGCGAACTGAAGCGGCGGCGGTCAATGCCCGGTTCGCCGTGAATGCCAACGCCGAACTCCATTTCGTCTTCTTTGAGCGTGAAAGAGGGTTGTCCGGCCGCAGGTACAGTACATGCGCCGAGGGCGATGCCGATGGAATGGCCGAGGTTATTGAGTTTTCGCCCCAGTTCAGCGCAGGCGTCCAGCGAATCACCGCGTTCAGCGGCGGCACCCACCAGTTTTTCGATAAGTACGGTATTCGCCACGCCGCGCCGTCCGGCGGTATACAGGCTGTCTTTAACCGCCACGTCATCGTCCACCACGATGGTCGACACTTTTACGCCGCTTTCGTGCAGCAGTTCTGCGGCGGTTTCGAAATTAAGAATGTCGCCGGTGTAGTTTTTAATGATCAGCAGAACGCCTTCTCCGCCGTCGATATGCATCGCGCATTCGAACATTTTGTCGGGCGTCGGCGAGGTGAAGATTTCCCCCGGACACGCGCCGGACAACATCCCCTGACCAATAAATCCGCAGTGCATAGGCTCATGCCCGCTGCCGCCGCCGGAAAGCAGCGCCACTTTTCCGGCCACGGGCGCATCGGCGCGGGTGACATAAACAGGATCCTGGTGAAGTGTCAGTTCCGGGTGAGCCTTTGCCAGCCCGCTCAATTGTTCACTCAGCACATCTTCTACACGGTTAATGAGCTTTTTCATTATGCGTACTCCGTCGGAGGTTATCTGATGCTGCCCCTTATGGGCGGTGGCAGTCATCGTGCGTAGGGTTACCGGTCATTGTCACCTGGCCGATAGAGTGATTCTGGATGAGTTAGCCGTAAAAAGAATTTCGGAAAAATGGGTTCCAATACGGAACATGAATCAGGTTTTTTTGTTTCTAAATGGAACGTTTTGGAAAGGGAAAAACGAAAACTGGGACGCAGCGCTCTTTTCCGGCGGGCTTTCGCGGCAAAGATAGAACCGCGACAGAAAGTTTTTTGCGTCTGCCCTGCGATTTTCAGCATGTCAGGCTGTTTCGTTCATCCGCCGTGGTGAATGATTTTGACGAAAACGACGGACAGCGATCGCAATCCACAGTTTTTTTGTGGTTTTACGTTTCATTATGAAACGTATTGTTTTTCAGAAGGTTTCAAATCAGAACAAAAACGCGAAAGATTTTTTTATGCCTCGCGCGCCCTACAGTGATTGCATCACGTCGGGACAACATTTCGCTCCGCAGGCTATTGAAAGCAGAGAGAACGTGACCCGGCGACATTCTGCAAACATGGACTATCTGAGGGCGAAAACAATGCTGAAAGTGATTCAATCTCCGGCCAAATATCTTCAGGGTGCTGACGCGTCTGCGTCATTCGGGCAATACGCTAAAAATCTGGCGGAGAGCTATTTCGTGATTGCCGACGACTTCGTGATGAAGCTCGCCGGGGACAAAGTGATTAATGGCCTGCACGATTTCGGCGTCAGCTGCCACGCGGAGCGCTTTAAGGGCGAATGCAGCCATGCCGAAATTAACCGTCTGATTGTCATCCTGAAACAAAAAGGATGTCAGGGCGTGGTCGGTATCGGCGGCGGCAAAACGCTGGATACGGCAAAAGCCATCGGCTACTACCAGAAATTACCGGTGATTGTGGTGCCGACGATTGCCTCAACGGATGCGCCGACCAGCGCGTTGTCCGTGATTTATACCGAAGCGGGCGAGTTTGAAGAGTATCTGGTTTACCCGAAAAACCCGGACATGGTGGTGATGGATACCACGATTATCGCGAAAGCGCCGGTGCGTTTGCTGGTCGCCGGGATGGGTGATGCGCTCTCAACCTGGTTTGAAGCCAAAGCCTGTTATGACTCCCGCGCCACCAGTATGGCGGGCGGGCAATCTACCGTGGCGGCGCTCAGCCTGGCGCGTTTGTGTTTCGATACGCTGCTGGCGGAAGGTGAAAAAGCGCGTCTGGCCTGTGAGGCCAATGTGGTTACCGACGCTCTCGAACGCATCGTTGAGGCCAATACCTATCTCAGCGGGATTGGTTTTGAAAGCAGCGGGCTGGCCGCCGCACATGCGATCCATAACGGATTCACGATTCTGGAAGAGTGCCATCATTTGTATCACGGCGAAAAAGTGGCGTTTGGCACGCTGTCACAACTGGTGCTGCAAAACAGCCCGATGGAAGAAATCGAAACCGTGCTCGGTTTTTGCCACAAGGTCGGGCTGCCGGTGACGCTGGGCGAAATGGGCGTCAAAGAGGACATTGAAGCGAAGATTATGGCGGTGGCGCAGGCGACCTGTGCGGAAGGGGAAACCATTCACAACATGCCTTTCCCGGTTTCGCCAGACAGCGTTTACGCCGCCATCGTGACGGCAGATAAATTGGGGCAGCAGTGGCTGGCGCGCTGAATCGCCGCGCAAAACTGATCTGACCGTTCATCTGCGGCATAACGTTTCCCCTCTGACTCTGTGACAAATGCAGATCAGAGGGGTTTTTTATGACACATAAACGGAAAAGGTTATGACAAGCCGGGAACAGGATGTGGGAAAAGAAGAAGTGTCTTCGCTTATCGCGCGGTCATGGCAACGCTGTGACCGTTTTATGCAGCGCGAAACCTGGCAGCCGCCGCATCAGGCACAGGGGCTGACGTTTGAATCGATTTGCCGCCGCAAAACCACGCTGCTGACCATCGGGCAGGCGGCGCTGGAAGATGCGTGGGAATACATGGAAAACCGCCCCTGCGCGCTGCTCATTCTGGATGAATCGGCCTGTGTCCTTTGCTGCTGCGGCGACCCGCACACGCTGGCGCAGCTGGCAGATTTAGGTTTTGTGGCGGGCAGTTATTGCGCCGAAAGTATTATCGGAAGCTGCGCGTTATCGCTGGCGTCGCTGCTCGGGCAGCCGGTCAAAACCAGCGGCGCGCAGCATTTTAAACAGGCGCTGCATCCGTGGTCATTCAGCTCAACGCCGGTGTTTGATAATCACGGGCGGCTTTCGGGTTCGATTTCCCTTTGCTGCCTGAATGAGCAGCAGGCGACGTCTGATTTGTCCCTGACGCTGGCCGTCGCGCGCGAGGTGGGCAATTCGCTCATCACCGACAGCCTGCTGGCGGAATCCAACCGGCATCTTAATCAGATGTACGGCCTGCTGGAAAGCATGGATGACGGCGTGATGGCGTGGAACGAGCAGGGCGTTTTGCAGTTTCTGAATGTGCAGGCCGCGACGCTATTGCATCTGGATGCGCAGGTCAGTCAGGGGAAAAATCTCAGCGAACTGGTGACGCTGCCCGCGTTGTTGCGCCGCGCCATCAAACATGGGCGCGGGCTGAACCATACCGAAGTGACGTTTGAGAGCCAGCATCAGTTTATCGACGCCGTGATTACCCTTAAGCCCATCGTCGAAGAGCAAGGCATCAGCTTTATTATGCTGCTGCATCCGGTAGAACAAATGCGTCAGCTGATGACCAGCCAGCTCGGCAAGGTCAGCCACACGTTCGGGCAGATGTCCGCCGACGATCAGGAGTCGCGCCGGTTAATTCATTTCGGGCGACAGGCGGCGCGGGGCAGCTTTCCGGTGCTGTTATGCGGTGAAGAGGGTGTAGGCAAAGAGTTGCTCAGTCAGGCTATTCACAATGAAAGCGAATGTGCCGAAGGCCCTTACATTGCGGTGAACTGTCAGCTTTATGCCGACAGCGCGCTGGGGCAGGATTTCATGGGTAATGCGCCCACCGATGATGCAAAAGGGCGACTCAGCCGTCTGGAACTGGCCAACGGCGGCACGTTATTTCTGGAAAAAATAGAATATCTGGCACCTGAGTTGCAGTCGGGGTTGTTGCAGGTGATCAAGCAGGGCGTTCTGACGCGGCTGGATGCGCGGCGGCTGATCCCGGTGAACGTCAAGGTGATTGCCACCACCACGGTCGATCTGTCCGCGCTGGTCGAACAGAACCGTTTCAGCCGTCAGCTTTATTACGCGCTGCATTCGTTCGAAATTGTTATCCCGCCGCTGCGGGCGCGGCGCAGCAGTATTCCGTCGCTGGTGCATAACCGGCTGCACGGTCTGGAGAAACGCTTCACGTCAAAACTGAAACTTGACGACGACGCGCTGGCGCAGCTGGTGGCCTATTCCTGGCCGGGCAATGATTTTGAGCTGAACAGCGTCATCGAAAACATCGCCATCAGCAGTGAAAATGGCCGTATCCGCCTGAGCCATTTGCCGGAATACTTATTTTCTGAACGTCCTGTGGGCGATAACCCGTCAACGCTGATGCCTGCCAGCCTGACGTTTTCTTCCATCGAGAAAGAGGCCATTATCCACGCCGCCCGCGTCACCAGTGGACGGGTGAGGGAAATGTCTCAACTGCTCAACATCGGGCGAACGACGTTGTGGCGCAAAATGAAACAATACGAGATTGATGCCAGTCAGTTTAAACGCAGCCATTCCAACTGATGCTGGCTGAGACATTCCCGAAAGCAAAATGCCCGCTTAAGGACAGTTAAGCGGGCATTTTTAGCAGCAATACTGAAATTTACGTCTGCTCCGGCGTCTTCATAAAGATCGCCGTCAGTGCGGAAAGCAGGCAGCCTGCCATCAGGTAAAGCGCCACGTAATGCCATTCACCGCCGGAGAACGTCAGCAACGCGGCTGCAATAAACGGGGTAAAACCGCCGCCTACCACGCTGGCAACCTGATACCCCACGCCCGCGCCACTGTAGCGATAACCGGCTCCAAACATTTCCGTAAACATCGGCTGTTGCACGCAGACCACCATGTCGTGGGCGATATTCGCCAGCAGCAGCGAGAAGATCACCACGCCGATAATGGAGCGGGCATCCAGCGCCATAAAGAACGGGAATGCGCTCAGCGCGCCGACGAATGCGCCGGTAATGTAGATACGGCGACGCCCGAAACGATCGGCCATCCAGGCGAACATCGGAATGGTCAGGCAACTCACGCCGCCGATCAGCAGCCCGATATTCAGAAACAGCTCACGCGACATCCCCAGATTATGTGTCGAGTAGTTAAGGGCAAACGCCGTGACGATGTACATCGTCAGCAGTTCGCACAGGCGCAGGAGAATGATTTTCAAAAATGCGCCAGGGTGACGTGCCAGGGCTTCGAACACCGGCAGACGCTTTTTGGTCTGTTTCGGTTGTTCAGCCTGAGCACGTTCGAACTCAACCGATTCTTCCATGCCGTTTCGCACCCAAAGCGCGCCCAGCACCAGCACGATGCTGAACAGGAACGGCAAACGCCAGCCCCAGCTCAGGAACTGTTCGTTGGTGGTCAGACTGCTGATGAGTGACACCAGCCCGGTAGACAGCAACAGGCCAACGCCATATCCCATCTGGATCCCGCTGCTGTAAAACGCTTTCTTGCCGGAGGGCGCACTTTCCACGGCCAGCAGCGCCGCGCCGCCCCATTCGCCGCCAACGGCAAACCCCTGAATGGCACGTAAAGTCACCAGTAACGCGGGTGCCCACCAGCCAATCGCAGAATATGACGGCAGAATACCGATGCACGCCGTGGCGATGCCCATGATCCAGACGGTCATCATCAGCATTCGTTTGCGGCCTAAGCGGTCGCCGAAATGGCCGAAAACGATGCCGCCGAGCGGGCGGAATAAAAAGCCAACGCCAAAGGTGGCAAACGCGGCAAGCGTTCCCATTGCCGGGTCAACCTGCGGAAAGAATTCACTGTTAAATACCAGTGCTGCGGTAATGCCGTAGAGTAAAAAATCGAACCAATCTACCACTGCACCGGCGAAACTGCCCCAGGCAGCCCGGCGTGCGCGGTTAAAAGAAGGTATCTCCTCATCGGGGCGGGGGTAATGAGCGTGGAGTCCATAGCTGTTCTGACCATTCCTTATATTTCTCGTTATTAAAATAGGCAAAAAGTTATCGCAGGGTCTGCAACAAAATCAAAGCCGGTGTCGAGACTACAGGGTCAACCGCCGGGTGAAAACGCTTTTGCAAAAACAGCGGGTATGAAAGGGGGATTAAACTCAGGGAATGCGGATGCGCAGATAATTATCCGGTGGCCGGCTCCTTGCTCAACGTTGCCTCGCGACCTCGGCTACGCTTTTTGCCGATAAATCCATAATGTTCATGCGTAATTCCTGCGTGTTTTCCGCAGGTTAAGCCGTAAATTTCTATCGCATAATAAATGATTTTCATTATCATTGCCTTTTCGCATTCAAAATTCATTCAGATAAAGAGCCCTATAAAATGAAAAAAGTCATCTGCGCACTGGGAATGGTATTCGCTTCCGTCAGTTCTGCCTGGGGCACCACGTATCCCCTGACCATTGAGAACTGTGGATATAAAGAGACGTTTACCCAAGCCCCTGAGCGTGTCGTCGCTCTGGGACAAAATACCGTTGAAATTCTGCTGCTGTTAGGGTTGCAGGATAAGATAGTGGCCAGTGCGTTTTGGCCGACCAAAGTGTTGCCGCAACTCGCTGAACAGAATAAAAAAATCAAAACGCTGACGGTTGAAATTCCGACGCTTGAATCTATCCTTGCCCAAAACCCTGATTTTGTTCCTGCACAATTGCCTTTGCTGCTTGGCCCGGAAAGTAAAGTCGCCAAGCGCGATGATCTCGCCACCGTGGGCGTCAATAGCTATATGTCTCCGGGGATGTGCGCCACCAAAAAAGATATTGGCGATATGTACGGGAGTCGCCAAAAACTCTGGGACATGACATTCCTTTATAAAGAAATTGAAGACTTCGCCAAAATCTTCAACGTCGAAGATCGCGGCCAGACCTTAATTGCTGATTTCAAAAAACGCGAAGCCGATCTTCGCCAGACATTCGGAAAAAACAAAAAAGACCTGTCGTTTGTTTTCTGGTTCTCCAGCGCTTCCCCTTCCTCTGACGCCTACGTCGGCGGCAAGAACAGCGCGTCCGGTTTTATCGCGAATGTTTTAGGCGGTCATAACGCTATCACGTCAGAAACAGAGTGGCCGACCGTGGGTTGGGAAAGCATCATCGCCGCAAACCCTGACGTGATCGTTGTTTCAAGCCTTGACCGCAATCGCTGGGCGCTTGATAACGCGCAAGAAAAAATTAAATTCCTCAAAAGCGATCCGGCTGTGAGTCAGCTAGATGCGGTGAAAAAAGGTCACATCGTCGTGATGGACGGTCAGGCAATGAACCCTACCATTCGCACAATCTATGGTGCTGAACAAGTCGGCGAACAGCTCAAAAATTTGGGACTCGATAAATGACCGTTGTGGCACAACCGATGAAACAGACGTTTTTGCTGGGTGCGTCGACTGTTTTTTCAGTGGTGTTGTTATTTCTGGTGATCGCAACAGGCGTCAGCGTGGGTGAGCTTTCAATCCCGCTGCGCAGTGTGTTTTACGCCATAAGCAATAAACTCGGACTGACAGAGGTGCCCCTCAGCCGCATTTACGAAAGTGTGATTTGGGACTTTCGCCTGAGCCGTGCGCTTGTTGCGGCCTGCTGCGGTGCGGGTCTGGCGATCTGCGGCGCGGTACTGCAAAGCTTGCTCAAGAATGCGCTGGCAGAACCTTACGTGCTCGGCGTTTCTGCGGGCGCTTCAACGGGCGCGGTCTCCGTGGTTGTCCTGGGCATCGGAACCGGAGCCGTGTCGCTCTCCGCCGGGGCATTTGCGGGGGCATTTGCGGCCTTCGCATTTGTCGCCTTTTTGACCAATGGCGCACGAGGCGGCAATGAACGCACCATTCTGGCGGGGGTAGCCGCGTCTCAGCTCTTCAACGCGATTACCGCTTACACCATCAGTACATCCGCCAGTGCTCAGCAGGCGCGTGACGTGATGTTCTGGTTACTGGGCAGTTTCAGCGGTGTGAGATGGCCTGAGTTTCAACTTGTCCTGATCGTCGTGCTGGCGGGGCTTGCCGTCTGTCTTTATTATTCCAGAGCCCTGGATGCTTTTACTTTTGGTGATGATGCAGCCGCTTCTCTGGGCATCGCGGTTCCCTGGGTTCGTCTGATCCTGTTCACGACCACCGCGCTGATCACGGCCACTATTGTCAGCATGGCAGGCTCTATCGGCTTTGTGGGGTTGGTGGTTCCGCATATCATGCGCTTCTTCTTTGGGCCGTTGCATCGCAGGTTACTTATCGCCAGCGCACTGGCAGGTGCCATTTTGATGGTGCTGGCCGATATCGCGTCACGTTTATTGATCGCCCCGCAAAGTCTGCCGGTTGGCGTCGTCACCGCGCTGGTTGGCGTGCCGTTCTTTGCCATTATTATCTACCGCTCAAGGAATAAGTGATGAGTATTGCCGCGGAAAATATTACCTGGAGGGTAGGCAAAAAAACCATCGTCAACGACGTCTCGCTGAGCGCTACGCGTGGAGAAACCGTCGGACTCCTTGGCCCCAATGGCTGCGGGAAGTCTTCATTGTTGCGGATCCTCGCAGGGTTGCGACGCCCGCATTCAGGGACGGTTACGCTGGACGGGCAAGATATCGCCCGGATGGCGAAAAAACAGCGGGCACTCCGGGTGGCATTTGTGGAGCAGCACGGCATGACCGAGGCCAATATGCGCGTTGCCGACGTGGTCAAACTGGGGCGCATTCCCCATCACTCTGCGTTTTCTAACTGGAGCACGCAAGATGACGAGACCGTCACTGACGCACTCCGGCGCGTAGATATGCTGGGCAAACGCGATCAGGGGTGGCTGAGTTTATCGGGTGGCGAACGCCAGCGTGTTCACATTGCCCGCGCGCTCGCACAGTCGCCAACGGAGATCCTGCTGGATGAGCCGACCAACCATCTGGATATCCATCACCAGATACAGCTGATGAAACTCGTGAGCGAACTGCCCGTGACCAGTATTGTGGCGATTCATGACCTCAACCATGCGTCCATGTTTTGCGATGCGCTGATTGTGATGCAGGAGGGGCAGATCGTCGCCTCGGGGACCCCGCAGGAAATTCTCACAGAGTCGCTGCTGTGGGATGTGTTCAGGGTGGAAACGAAGATTGAAATTTCGCCCTATCACGGGAAAAAACATATCCATTACATTGCGTAAGGCAAGGGTATGACCCTGCTTTTGCCCATGAGGCGGTCAGGC
Organism: Rahnella sikkimica; assembly: GCF_002951615.1. Taxonomy (GTDB): domain Bacteria; phylum Pseudomonadota; class Gammaproteobacteria; order Enterobacterales; family Enterobacteriaceae; genus Rahnella; species Rahnella sikkimica. The sequence continues at coordinate 731,564 of NZ_CP019062.1, forward strand.
ACTCAGCTCTGGCCGCCTGTTTTACTGAGCAATTCCTATCGCGAAACGCTATACGATGGCGGCTGACAGGGCGTTTTTCCACATAGCAAAACGCCCGCTTAAGTTTCCTTAAGCGGGCGTTTCTAATTTGGCTCCTCTGACTGGACTCGAACCAGTGACATACGGATTAACAGTCCGCCGTTCTACCGACTGAACTACAGAGGAATCGTGTGAACGGGGCGAATAATAGCGACTGGCCGTGGGCATGTCAAAGGGGAAACTGCATAAATGTGTGCGTTTGCTGATACTTTAGGCAAGTTGTTGAGAATAGAGTCAAAAAGGCCTGTTTTTACTCATAAACGGGCCTTTTTGATGTTAGCGCAGTTCAGCGCAGGCGCGGGTGATCCGCTCGCAGGCTTCCTGCAGGCGGCTGTCGTCAATGGCATAGGCGATGCGCAGATAGCCTGATGCGCCAAAAGCAGAGCCCTGAAGCGTGGCGACATGGGCGGATTTCAGCAGGTAAGCGGCAAAATCTTCGTCTGTCCGGAGAATTTCACCTGAAGCCGTTGTTTTCCCCAGCATTCCCTGACAATTCGCGAAGACATAAAACGCGCCCGGTGGTGTATCAGCGCTCAGGCCGTCGATGGCATTCACGCAATTCATCATCACCGAACGGCGTCGTTGCAGGATTTCTATCCAGCCGCTGATGAAATCGCTGCCCTGTTCCAGTGCGGCGACCGTCGCGGCCTGAGAAATAGAGCTCGGATTGGAGGTGCTCTGGGATTGCAGAATTTGCATCGCCGAAATCAGCCACGCCGGGCCGCCTGCGTAGCCGAGACGCCAGCCGGTCATTGAATAGCCTTTTGAGACGCCGTTGACGGTCAGAATGCGGTCTTTCAGGCGCGGCTCAACGTCCGCCAGGGTGGCAAAGATGCCCGGTTCAAAGCAAATCTGCTCATAAATGTCGTCGGCCATCACCAGTACGTGCGGGTGATCCCGCAATACCGCGGCCAGCGCGCGTAATTCAGCGGCGGAATACACCGCACCGGTCGGGTTGTTTGGGGAGTTAAGGATAACCCAGCGGGTTTTCGTCGTGATGGCTGCTGCCAGATCCTCCGGCTGTAATTTCCAGCCATGCTTCTCGTGGCAAGGCACAATGACCGGTTCACCCTCTGCCAGCGCCACCATATCGGGGTAAGACACCCAATACGGCGCTGGAATGATGACTTCGTCACCTGAAGAAACTGTGGCTAAAAGGGCATTGAAGATCAACTGCTTGGCACCACTGCCTGCAATCACTTCGTCCGCGCGGTAGCCTATCTGATTTTCGCGATTAAACTTAGTAATGATGGCCTGTTTGAGCGCGGCGGTACCGGCGACAGCCGTGTATTTTGTGTCACCTTGTACAATCGCGTTGATACCGGCTTGTTTAATATGTGCCGGAGTATCGAAATCCAGTTCGCCTTCACCAAGATTAATGACATCCATGCCCGCCGCACTCAGCGAGCGAACCTGATCGGAAATCGCCGCTGTCGGCGAAGGGCGCACACGCCGTAAACGAGGTGCAAGAAAGTCAGCAGACATTATTTCCCCTGTTTGAACAATAACAAAATTGTATTATGTGAATCATTAAAATCAATTTAAACTTATCATTCTTCTTTTTGCGATGCTCATAATTTCTTCGTACAGAGCCGCTTTTTTGCCGGTGGAAATGGTACGGCAATCCCAAAACTGACTCTGGGGTCAGCGGATTACCTGAACTTTCCTTTTATTTTTCAAGGTTCTCTTATGGCTTTTATTTTTGTAGCGCATGACTCGCCGGAGCCTTCTTTGTACGGAGCGATGGCGGCAATACTGGCTGCACAAAAAAACTTACCGCTGGCGCATCTGCCGGTGAGCTGGGACGTCGCGCGGTATCCCGATGCCTGCCAGCACGTCATCGGGGAAGGGCAACTGATGACCAGCGGGTTGTTATGGACCGAGCGCCTCAATCCGCAGAGCGCCGGTAAAGTGATGGAACTGGATCAGCTGCTGGAAACTTACGGCACGCAAGATGTCATCATCCCGCTCGGGCCGATGCAGATCGTTCAGTTCCCGCAAATTGCACGGCGTGTGCGTGAAAGTACGTTCGATTATGAACTGATCAACGTTGAACGCTCGAATCAGGGCTATGCGTTCAGCCGCCACGGCATGGAAGATGAATCACTCGGCTGCTGGTGGCGCGATCACTACGGACGCTGGATAAGCAAAAATACACCGCCGCAAACCCGCACGCCGCTGCGTATTGCGCTGGTTGGGGCGCAGTCCGATCAGTGCAGCGTTTATCCGGCAACGCTGGCGGCGCTGGGTGATGCGGCAGATGCGCTAATGCTTTCTCTGGATATCGTTTACGCCGCGCCCATGGCGCTGGAAGATCATCTCCACGAAGTGATGGAGAGCGTGGACGGTATTTTGCTGCCGGGCGGGGCGGCGATGTGTAACGTCAGCGGGCAAATCAGCGCTGCGCATTACGCGCTGAACCGCAATATTCCGATCCTCGGATTGTGTCTCGGCATGCAGACCATGACCACGGCAATCGTGCAGAAAATGGTGGGTTCCTCAAAGGCTAATCTTGCTGAAGCGGATCCGGACGCTGCGATTAAAACCTTTGTGCCGCTGAGCAATACCCCGGCGTTCCCTGTTCACCGGCTGGGCAATCATACGATGCTGACGCAACCGGACAGCAAATTGCGCGAGATCCTGGGCGAAACCTTTACCGTGCGCTATAACCACCGTTTTCATCTTGAACCTGCGCTGAAAGTCGGTCTGGAAGCCTACGGGCTGCGCATCAGCGGAACCGATATTACCGGGCAGATTGCAGACGGCATTGAATTCCCAAGACATCCTTTTTATCTGGGCGTTCAGGGGCATCCGGAGCTGTCGTCGTTGCGCATAAAGCCGCACCCCTTACTGACGGCATTTTTGAAAGCCGCCGGGTTAAAGCGCGGTTAGCACGGGGCCAGCCCAGTTCTCCATGAGCAGTCCGTCGATGCGTGAGAACTCTCTCAGGTTGTTGGTCACCATGACCATACCTGCGCTGCGGGCCTGTGCGGCGATATGCATGTCGTTTACGCCGACCGGGCTGCCGCTTTTTTCCAGCATGGCGCGGATATGCCCGTAGTGCGCGGCAGCTTTCTGGTCGTAATCGATAATGCGCAAATGTGAGACGAAATCCTCAATCACCTGCCTGTTTTTTTGCGGGCTGGCGCTTTTTTCTACGCCATGCAGTAACTCCGCATACGTCACCATGGAGATCGCCATGTGATCGGCGTGCTGATTGAACTTCGCCAGCACGCTCATCGGACGCCGCTTCAGGATATAAATAACAATATTGGTATCCAGCAGGTAAGTCAGCATTAAAACGTATCCCGATCCGTCTGGTGTTGTGAGCCACGTTCTTCCATGAAATCAGCGGAAACGCTTAGCTCGCTGTGGAAGAAATTATCCCATGTGCTTTCGGCGGGTGTGAGCACCAGCGAATTTCCTACTTTTCTTATCGTCACAGTCTTTACCTCATCAGGAAAACGGCATTCCGCCGGAATACGGACGCTTTGCGTCCGGTTATTTAAAAAAACTGACCCTTTTGACATGGTGCTTTCTCCAGTTACGTGACGTTAGCCCGACCAATAGCCCGGCAAATTCTGGCTAAAGTCTACGCGCCTGAAAAATATAGTGCAAAGGTATATACGTCGGATCTGAAAGACAACGGAAGAAATCAGCGAATGTTGGATTTTGCGCGATGGCTCGGAGAAAAGGCTGCAACAAAAGAAAATCCCCGCAATATTTACGGGGACTCGTGGAAAACGAGGGTTACTTCAGGGTGACGCCGGAACGCGGGTCTGCCGCCAGACGCTGCAATTCCTGCCCGACCAGATTAATAATCTCAGGTTCCAGATCAATCAGCGGCGCGCGAACGTGGTGACCGTCGAAGCCGCGCAGGTTCATGGCCGCTTTCACCAGTTGCGGCTGGCCATAACGGCGGGCGAGGGCACGGTACGGATACCACAGGTGGTGAAGTTCGCGGGCAGTATTTGCATCGCCGCTTTCCAGCGCCCGGTACGTCGCCAGAATGATCTCCGGCAACGCGCCGCTGTTGGTGGTGCTGATGCCGTCGAAACCGCACATCATCGGGCCTAAAAATGCCAGATCTGAAGCGCAGAAAAGACGCAGGCGTCCGCCCAGACGGTTGGCAATCTGGTCGATCGCCGTCGGGTTTAAATCGCCCTGTTTGATGCCGACAACGCCGTCGATATCAGCCAGTTGTTCCAGAACCACCGGCGGCAACGTGATGCCAATACCCGGCGCGTTGTACACCAGAATTCCGGTGCGTGATAGCGGTGCCATCTGTTTGAAGAAGCTGATGATTTGCGCGTCGGTCACTTCGGAAACAAACGGCGGCGTCACCATCGGCAGGCCGCCAAGGTCGCCCGCCAGTTGTGTTAAATCGCGCACCACGCGGGCGTCGGAACCGGCGCTGCAAAGCATGACCGGCACGCGATCGCCCACCACTTCCATTACGTGGCGGAAAAGATTCGCGCGTTCGTCAGCGGTCATCGCCGGGAATTCGCCGTAGGTGCCGCCGACCAAAATGCCGTCATAACCCAGCCCGATAACGCGTTCGATATTGCGCGATATTCCGGCGAAATCGAATTCACCACTGGCGGTAAACGGCGTCACGGTGATGTTAAAAATACCTTTCAGACGGGCCTGACTTTCACTGATGTCTTTCATTTATTTAATTCCTGTAAAACGAAGCGATGGGCAAAATCAGAGTAAATACAACGGGCGGTCAACCGTGCCCAGCGCGCGATAACCGGTTTCGGTCACGACAATCGTTTCGCTGACGCCCACGGTAAATTCGCCGTAAATGCGCAGCGCAGGCGGAATGTGGAAAGTCATGCCCGGCTGTAATTCGGTGGTGATGCCGCTGTAAAGGCTGAGAATTGCGCCTTCGCCCCAGTCAGGGGCGAACGAAATGCCGATGGAATAACCGGTGCGTTTTTTGAAATTATCGGTGTATCCGGCGCGGTCAATCACGGCCTGACAGGCCAGATGTGGCGCTTCGCAGGTGGCACCCGGACGGATGACGTCGAGTGCGGCTTGCAGCGCTTCCTGACACACTTTCTCCATTTCCAGTGCGACGGCCGGTGGTTTGCCGAGCCACGCGGAACGCATCAGTGCCGCATGATAGCGGTCGTGTGTAGCGGCCATTTCGAGGAAAATCGGGTCGTTGTCGAGGATCTTACGACGACGCCAGGTGCCGTGCGGTACGCCAGTGCGCGGGCCGGTGGAAACCAGCGGTTCCATGCCCATGTATTCGGAACCGGCGGCAATTGCCGCGCCCATCATGGCCGAAACCAGATCGTTTTCGGTGGCTCCGGCGGCAATGGCGGCGCGTCCGGCGAGCATTCCGGCGTCAACGTAACGGGCGGCATACGCCATTTTTTCCAGCTCGGCGGCGGATTTCACCGCACGCAGTTGCTCAATAACGCCCGCGGCGTCATGGATTGTGCCGATCTCAGCCTGCAAAGCTTCATAAACCGCAATCGGCAGGAACCAGCCGCGTTTGTCGATGCCAATCCGGCTCTTCATCCAGCCCCGCGATTTCAGCACGCCGAGCAGGAAATTCACCGGATTATCGCCGTCGGTGTAAATTGCCGCGTCGCGGATAAAGGTGTTGGAGATGAAGTTGAAATATTCCAGCTGGCGGATAACAAACACCGGATCGCCTTCCACCGGCAACACCAGCGTCTGGAAGGTGTAATAGCCCGGCGTCTGCTGGCCGGTCAGATAAAAGATGTTTTCCGGGCCGGTGATGACCATGACGTCCAGCCCGGCTTTGACCAGTAACTGACGCGCCCGCGCGATGCGGTGCTGATACTCTTCTTCGCGAAACGCGGATTCTGCGCCGGGAACGACGCTGCCAAGGTCGGGCAGGGAAACTGACTGTGCTTTCATTGTGCAAACTCCTGAATAAATTCTGCCTGAGAAGGGGTGAAGCTGATGCCCAGCCCTGCGCCGGACGGGCTGCTGAGCATCCCCCGGATATAGGAAAGGCCGTGAACCGGATCATTACCCAGCCCGTCGGCACCGTAGAGTTCGGCATAGCGTGGCTGGCTGGCGCGGGCGACGTGCAGGGCTGCGGCGGTCGCGGCACCGCCTTCATTCATCTGACCAATCATGAACGGCACACCGGCGGCACTCAGCCGTTTGGCGGCCGCCAGCGTAGGGGCAATGCCGCCCATTTTGACCAGTTTCAGGTGCGCCATAATTTTGCCTTCGAGCTGCAAAATACGTTCTAAATCGGCCTCACTGCTCATGCTTTCATCGAGCATCAGCGGCACCGGGCTGGCGGCGGCGAGTGCCGGATAACAATGCGCGTTGGCATCGGAAACCGGCTGTTCCAGGTAGCTCATCTCAAATTTCGCCAGCGCCAGCAGATGATTGCGTGCTTCTTCCGGTTGCCACTGGCCGTTAGCGTCCGCCGATAAACTGATTTCATGGCCGAAACGCCGCCGCAGTGCGCTGAGCCGGGCTTCGTCTTCGGTAAAGGAAGCGACGCCGACGCGCAGTTTGAGCTGCGTAAAACCCCGTTCGACATACGCTGTGGCCTGATCCAGCATTTCATTCATGGGCGTCCAGAACAGCGTCTGGTTGGTGTGATAACTCACCGTTTCGGCGTTTTCTGCGCCCGCCAGTTCTGCCACGCTGAGTCCGTTCTGACGCGCAATCAGGTCATGCAGCGCGATGTCTATGAGCATCCGCGTTGGTGCCAGAAAATCGGCCAGAATCGCCGGAAGATTCATCAGTAATGCGCTGGCAGACAGGCTGAGATCCAGATGCCGCAGGGCGCGGATCACATCGCGTAACACCTGTTCGGCGCTGTAACCGTTGAGATAAGCAATGTTGATGCGCACTTCGCCGATGCCGTTGAAATTTTTCTCCTCCAGCAGCAGATACAACGTATCCAGTCCGGTAATGGTGCCGGATGACGCCGTGTGCAATTGCAGGTGCGGATAGCGTAAATCGGCGCGATACAAAGTGGCTTTCACCGGCGGCTCCTCAGCGTTTGAGCATTTTCAGCGCGACGTCGCAGTAGATTTTGCTGCCTGCAATGAATTCGTCGATCGGAATAAATTCATCAGGCTTATGGGCCACTGCCAGCGAACCGGGGCCGATGATGATGCCTTTGGTACCGAGACTGCGGAAATGCACCAGATCACAGCCGCCCTGAAAACCGAATGGTCCGGGTTCCGGGTTGCCCTGTGCGGCGCAGGCTTCAACGCCCGCCAGCACAATCGGGTCTTCAGAGTCGGTTTCGGTCGCGCCGCCGGTGGTCGGTTTAAAGGTGATGATTTCGCTGCGCACGCCGAATTTGTCGTGAGCCAGTTGCAGTAAATCCTGAATTTCCTGTTTTACCGCGTCCTCGTCTTCGCCCGGCACCATGCGGCGGTCGAGCAGTAATTCGCAGGCACCCGGCAGCACGTTATCGGCGTGTCCGCCGCTGATGCGGGTCACGGTCAGGCTGGCGTTGCCGACCAGCGGGTGACAACGGCAGCGCACACTGTGTTCGTGGGTTTCTTCGACCAGGCCGAGTAACTGCGCCGCGCGGAAAATGGCATTTTCGCCCAGCTCCGGCGTGCCGGAATGCGCGGTCACACCGTGAACGCGAACCAGCGGGCGCAAACTGCCTTTGTGCGCGGAATAAGTGGTGTTGGAGGTCGGTTCGCCAATCACCACGTAATCAATGTGCGCAGGCGCTTCGCGGACATAAAACTTCGCGCCCTCGCTGGCGACTTCCTCATCGGCGACGAAAATCGCCATCAGCGTGCCACGCCAGTCGTTACGGTTGGCGGCCAGCCAGCGCATGGCTTCAATCATGGCGACAAGCGGGCCTTTGGCGTCACAGGCTCCGCGGCCAAATAACCTGCCGTCGCGTTCGGTCAGCGTGAACGGATCCTGCGCCCAGCCTTCTCCGGCGGGCACCACATCGATATGCGTGTTAAACGCAAAACACGGGCCGTCACCGTTTTCCAGACGGCCAATGACGTTGGTACGCCCCGGCGAATATTCGCTGAGCGTCATGTCGAAGCCGATTTCACCCAGCATCTGGCTGATGAGTTCTGCGGCTTCACGTTCGCGTCCCGGCGGGTTTTCGGTGTTGATCGCGACCAGAGCGGCCAGGTCGCGTTTCATTCTGCTGACATCGGGCGATGAAAGGCTCATCGGTGTCTCCTGAAATATCGTTTTTGTGGCAAAACTGGCCCCTGGTGAGGGCGCAATACGGCGGTGATGCGGGTGAAAAGGATCAATGTAAAATCTGATCTAAGAAGTGCTGCGCCCGAAGGCTGACGTCGCCGCCGAAGAATTTTTCGCCGGTCGCGTTTTCGATAATCTCGCCGTTTTCCATAAAGACGATTTGGTTGGCCGCGCGTTTCGCAAAGCCCATTTCATGCGTGACAACAATGCTGGTCATGCCTTCCGCGCTGAGGTCAGCCATCACGTCGAGAACTTCGCGGATCATCTCCGGATCCAGCGCCGACGTAGGCTCATCAAACAGCATCAGTTTTGGCTTCATGGCTAACGCCCGCGCAATCGCCACGCGCTGCTGCTGGCCGCCGGAAAGTTCGTCGGGGAACGCATCGGCTTTGTCGGGAATGCGGACTTTGCTCAGCAGTTCCAGCGCCTGCGCTTCGGCCTCGCTGCGGCTGATGCCGAGCACGGTCATCGGCGCGAGCATGATGTTTTCCGCCGCCGTCAGGTGCGAGAACAGTTCATAGTTCTGGAACACCATGCCGATGTCCTGCCGCAGTTTGTGCGGTTCAACGCTGGCGTGCGTGATGTCTTTATTGCGAAAGAAAATCGAGCCGCCCTGAACCGGCTCCAGCAAATTAATGCAGCGCAGAAGGGTGGATTTCCCCGAACCCGACGGGCCAATCAGCACCACGGTTTCCCCTTGTGCCACATTCAGGGAACAGTTTTTCAGCACGTGCTGCGAGCCAAAATGTTTATCGACGCCGATGATTTCCAGAACCGGTTTGGATTTACTCACGGGCTTCTCCTCAGTTTGGCGTGCTGCTGCGCAGCAGGCGTTCGGTCAAAGACAGCGCAGGTTTTTTGCGCTTTTTCGGGTCAAGCGAACGTTCCAGCCAGGCCTGTCCGACCATGAAAATGGACGTCAGCACCAGGTAATAAATCCCGGCGGCGCACAGCGCTTCGAAATACCGGAAACTGGCGCTGGCGGTCTGGTTGGCGATAAGCAGTAACTCCTGCACGGCAATCACCGACACCAGTGCGCTGGATTTCAGCATGCTGATCATCTGGTTGCCCATCGGCGGCAGCACGATACGCGCGGCCTGCGGCAGCACAATCTTGCGCATGATCTGGCTTTGGGTCATGCCGAGCGCCATGCCCGCGGTGCGCTGACCGCTGCGCACGGCCTGCAAACCGGAGCGCAGAATTTCAGCCATGTACGCGCCTTCATTTAAGGAGAGCGCCATGACGGCGCAGGTGAATGCCGAGAAACGCAGGCCGAAGGTCGGCAGAACGTTGTAGACAAAGATAATCTGGAACAGCACCGGTGTGCCGCGAAACAGCCACAGATAAAAGAACGCCAGAACGGAACCCGCCCGGAAGCGGGATTCCTGGAGCAGGGCCAGAATTAGCCCTGCAATAATGCCGAAGAACAACGAGCACACCGTTAACAACAAGGTCATTAATGCGCCCTGAAAGAACGCCGGTGAGAACAGGTACTGCCAAACAAGATCAAGCGACATGAACTTTCCTCAACGTCAGGGCAACGCTTTAAGGCCGGACTTCACGACATCAGAAAACAGAAACCGAAGCCGGGAACTGCCATTTGGTGATGAGTTTCTGGTATGTGCCGTCTTTCACCACGTCCTGTAAGCCTTTTTCCAGCAGGGATTTCATTTCAGCATCGCCTTTGCGCACGGCAAAACCAATGTGCGTGTCGGTTTCAAATTCCGCGCCGACGGCTTCGAAGGTGTCGCCTTTTTCACTCAGCAGCGCGACCGCGCCCGGCGTGGAGAGGAATTCGGCATCAGCGCGTTTCTGCGCGACAGCGACCGCAGAATCGGTTGCCGCCGGGAAGGTCAGTACGGTAATGGCCTGTTTTTTGGCATCCAGACATTTCTGGTTATCCGCCCGCGCCTGACTTTCTTCGATACCGCCCAGCGTGACGGCGATATTTTTGCCGCACAGGGATAAATCGCGGCCTGTGATTTTTTGCGGATTGCCTTTCACCACAATCACGCGGCTGCCGATTTTCAGGTAAGGCACGAAATCAACCTGCTCAGCGCGAGTCGGGTTGATGTACATCGCGGAGTTGATGATATCCAGACGTTTACCCTGCAATGCGGGGATCAGTCCTTTGAATTCCATCGACATCGGTTCCGGAGTCAGCGCCAGCTTTTTCGACAAGGCGGTGATGAGATCGATGTCGAAGCCGGTCAGTTTGCCGTCTTTCGTAAATTCAAACGGCATAAACGTGGCGGCGGTGCCGTAGGTCAGATGACCTTTTGTGACCAGCGCAGGCGCGGCGGCCTGGCTGAACAGCGGGGCACTCAGGCAAATTGCAGCCAGAGAGACGGCGGCATATCGGCGCAAAAAAGCTTTTTTTGACATGACAGACTCCAGTTTCCCATGAGCAGGATTGCTCTTTGTGTCTCATTAAATACAATTAAGCCTGTGAGTCAAGGCTCTTTTTTGGTGCATTTGTTGCACGATTTGGGGGCTTTTTAACCAGACTTCACCCTCCTTAAGGCTTGTGATATTGTACAAACCTAAACAACAAATACTTTCAGGTGTTGCTATTCCATGACCCAAACTACGACAGCCAGCGGAAGGCGTCTGGCAAACCAAATCCTTGACCTGATACGTGAAGCAAAATTTGAGCCAGGTCACCATCTGCGGGAGCAACAATTAGCCGATATGCTCGGCGTTTCCCGTACACCGGTGCGTACCGCGTTGAAATTGCTGTGTGAACTGGGAATTATCGAAGCGCGGCGCAATCAGGGTTTTTTCCTACTGAAAGCCTTCGATGAGCTTCAGCGCATCAGCCTCGATATTCCGGCCACCAGCGATCAGGACCTGTACGAGCAGCTGGTTAAAGACCGTATCGCCGGAAAATTGCCGGATTCCCTGACGCAGACGGAAATCGCCCAGCGCTATGACGCCGACCGGGGCGTGCTGGCGCGCACGTTGCTGCGGTTGTCTGAGGACGGCCTGATCGCCCGCAACAAGGGTCACGGCTGGTCATTTTTACCCACGCTCAACACCGACGTGGCGCTGAGCAATGGCTACGGATTCCGCCTGATGATTGAGCCGGGCGCGATGCTGGGCGCGAGCTTTCACGCTGATAAAAGCGCGCTGCGGCGGCTGCGGATGCAGCATATTTACCTGATTACCCACCCGGATATTCTCGCCGTTGATGGGCGTCAGATTTTCGAAACGGACGCCACGTTCCACGAAATGCTGGCGGAATTCAGCGGCAATATTTTTGTTTTACAGGCAATTCAGCAGCAAAACCGGCTGCGACGCCTGCTTGAGTTCGGCAGTTACACCAATAAACAGCGTGTGCGCGAATGGTGCGGTGAACACGTCGCTATTATCGATGCCGTGCTGGAAGGGCGGATGGAGGAGGCAGCAGAAATAATGCGCAGCCACCTGCAATCGGCTTACCAGATGGTGCTCAATAAAGTCAGTAAAGCGGGGTGACGCGGGGCAGCGGCAATGGTCACGGTTTATTCCTGGTGGTTTTTGCCGGTATTAACCGGGCTAATCCTGCAACGTGGCCCATAAGAATGCGTTATGTTGGTGCACCGAAATCGACCCTTCGGTTTTATTTCACTTAAGTTTTTTCTCCCGCCGGCCTTCTCACAATCCCTCAGTAATCGTTTTTTCTTATGTTCCGTGGCATTAGCGCGTGGTGAACCGCTATTTCATCCGCACCACGGAGATTGGCGCAGATCTTGCTTTTATCAGACACGCTAATCATTACCGAAGGGTGTTCCCTTTCCGGGCCAAATGGAGACAGAGATGAATCTCAGACGTCTGAAATACTTTGTGAAAATCGTCGATATTGGCAGCCTGACGCAGGCCGCTGATGTTCTGCATATCGCACAACCGGCACTGAGCCAGCAACTGGCGACGCTGGAAGGGGAATTGCAGCAACAATTGCTGATTCGCACCAAGCGCGGCGTGACGCCCACGGAAGCCGGGAACATTCTTTATTCACATGCGCAGGCGATTTTGCGTCAGTGCGATCAGATCCACGGCGCGGTGAACAGCGCGGGCCAGTCGCTGAGCGGGCAGGTTTCCGTCGGGCTTGCGCCAGGCACCGCGGCGACTCAGCTGGCGCTGCCGTTATTGCAGGCTGTGCGCAAACAGCATCCGGGCATTTTGCTGTATCTCAATGAAAACTCCGGGACTGCGTTGGGGGAGTTAGTGCTTAACGGCCGTATGGATATGGCAGTGTTGTACGGCACGAATAACGACGTCGGGCTGAGCAGTCAGCCGCTGATGAAAGAAGATTTGTATCTGGTCGGGACACATGCCGTGCCCCATCCGGGGAAATATGTTGAGCTGTGTGATGTCGCAAAACTCAATTTGTTCATGCCGCGTTCTTATAACGTTATGCGCCGTCTGGTTGACGATGCGATGGCGGTTCGCCGCCTGACGGCCAGTATTATCGGTGAAATCGAGTCTTCCGCCACGCTGACGGCTGCCGTTGCCAGCGGTCTGGGTGCCACCATTTTGCCGGAATCCGCCGCCCGCGCCATGACTGGCCCGGCCAAAGCGTGGATGTCGTGCATCAGCAGCCCGGCGATTCAGGTACCGCTTTCCCTGTGCGTTTCAGAAACGCTGGCCCTGTCGCAGGAAGCGGCGGCGGTGAAGAAAATCCTGCTGTCGCTGGTCTTTGAACAGGCCACGGCGGAACGAGAACCGTTGCTGGCGGCGAGCTGAAGACGAAAAAATGGGCGATCACCGATCGCCCATTTGATTTTCCCTGGTCTGGATTTGACGTTAATACCAATAATTACTTACAGGCTTTAATTTCCTTCCATTGTGACCATTCGCCAGTGAACTCGGGATCACCGGGTTCATTGTTTTGGGTCCAATAGTTAGCCAGATACTCCTTGCCTTTCCATACAACGCTTTCACCACCGTAATAAATTTTCTGTGCATCCCAGTTGTTCGCGCACGTTTTTCCCGTGCCGCTGTCAGGCAATGGCTGAACCTGCGGCGTCACGGTCAGCGTATAAGACGTCACATCACTTTTCTTACCGTCGGAGACGGTCAGTGTGAAGGTGTACTGTTTTTTCACGGTCACGGTGGGTGCAACAAAACTGATGCTGTCCCGTTCGGTGCCTGCCAGCGTGGTGCCGTTTGGCAGCAGCCAGGTGTAAGACAGTTTGTCACCGTTAGCATCGCTGGAAGCCGTGGCGTTAAGTGTCACGTTAGCCTGACTTTCCACATCACCAATCGGGCCGGTCAGTCTGGCGACCGGTGCAGCGTTGGTATCCGTAACCGGAGTGGTATCGGTGGTCGGTGTCGTATCCGGCGTTGGATCGGGCACCGGTACTGGCTCCACTTTGCCTGCATCATCGACAATAGAGACATTGAAGAAGTGCTGGACGCAGCGTTTATAATCACCTTCTTTAAAGGCTGAGAACGGCGTCTGGTAACCCACCAACTGGCAGGAATACGTTGAACCCGTTGGCGTGTTTGGATCCCATCCCCAATCCTGTTCCCAGTATTGTGGCAGTGCGCCCGAACCGCCTTCGTCGAACTGTTTCATGTTCTTACAACCCAGCACTTCGTTGGACGCGACCGGGACTTTCAGATATTCCGCTTCACTTTTGTAGTAGGAAATACGGTTTTCGCCCTGGGCAATTTCGGTGGGCCCGCCGCATTCCACACCGCCATTAATAATCTGGATAGTCACGCCGAATCCCGGAACGAGGCCGTTGGCTTTATCATGGTCGTTTGGCTGCCAGGTGCCATCGATCACGTGCAACATGCTCGGTTTCGGGGCCTGCGGGGTCACATAAAAGAATACGGCGCTGGCCAGATTCAGCCAGGTATCGGCCACCAGTTCCGGTTTATCGAGCAGGGTTCTGACGGTGCCAAACATGGCGTCAGAGAAGGGACCGTAATTGTAGTTATAGGAAAGCTGCTTTGCGCCACGGCCAAAGTAGCTGACAAAATCACCCTGCGCATCTTTCCCGCAAGGCCAGGTTTGCCCCTGCCAGACATCCGGATTACATTCGCCGTTATAACCGCCTTTCTGGCCTTCCGCCCAGCCCATTTCACGCAGCCACACCAGCCCCTGTCGCCATTCAGCCTCAGGTCTCCAGCTTTCATGCCCACCGGTTTCCTGAGCAAAATGAGCAAACATTGTGGCCAGACCTTTGCGGCAAATGGCGTCTGAATCACGCCCGTCGGTATACGTGCCGCAGACTGCGGGGAATTTACCTATCGCCTTGAGGAAGTTTTCATAGCTGTATTCGGGTGCGCGAAGCGGGAAGATGTAATCCCACTGCGCTTTGCTGAGGATTTTCTCTACCCGTTTCACGTTTTCGGGGTTCGCCGCCCGCGCGGGCGCAATTTTCTCAACGGAGTCGTTATCGAGTGTGCGGATCGAGGCTTTAACTTCCTGCATCAGCGGGTTTTGCGTCAGGGAGTTTTCTTTTTTGACCAGATCGCTTTCTTTCATTACATAGGGTTCTGAAGGTGCCGGGGTTTCCGCTGCCTGAGCCAGCGATGAGACGGCCAGAAGGCACGAAAGGGTCATCATATTCAAATAAAAGGGTGGTTTTAATCTTTGCATAGTGAATACCTTTAATACGTTAAATTAAATACAGAAATACAATTCTCTGGGAATGGGTATTTTATATGTCAGTCGTAAACCAACTTTTTAAGGCTAGTGTTCACCTGATTAATTAACTATTAAAATAAGAACATTTAACATCAAAGAAGCATGCATGATATTTTTTCGCGTGGTTAATTTGTAATAAATTTTATTGGCAATGCTCTGTGGTTTTTAGTGATGCAATAATACTGTTGACGTCCTGTATTTTAGTCGTCCGGGTGACAAAATTTGCGTAGGTTTTCAATGCTTCATGTTGTATTTCATCGGGGAGTGCAAAGGTGATTAACTGGCTGCGGCGGTTATCAATAAAGTACTCAGCCACTTTGGCAGGAAATATTGCAATCATCTCACTTCGCTCAATGGCAGCGATGATCCCATTGAGTGAGGATGAGTAATAAACTACTTTTCGTGTGTTGAATTCATCATTGTTATTATTGATCGAAATGAGCTTTTTTGCCTGGCCTTCGTTATGACAATATACCGCATGAGGTAATGAATAATAATGTGAGAGTGTAAATTTTTTTTGTGTGGACAATAAACTTGTGGCGCTGCATAACACAACAAAATCATCGAGAGAATCAATTTCAACGGACGTAATGTTGTTGTGCTGTAGCGGGAAGTTACTCAAAACAATATCATTGCTGGATTGCAGCAGATTTCTTACACATTCATCATGGTTAATCAGGGTGGCATTCGTAAAGGAAAACAGTGTTTCCTGTAAATCATCGTGTTGATGCAGACGCTGGAAGTAATAACTTTCAATCAGGTCTGAACACATGACTTTGAGGGATGAAAAACTTTTCGACTGGTTTTTTGCTTTATGGACGACATCATCAATAATACACATGGCATGTGAAGATGATTCATGTATATCCAGTGCTGTTTGTGTGGGTTTCATTCCCTGGGCTGTTCTGATGAAAAGTTCTACGGCTAAGTACCGTTGTAACTTATTAATCGAAAGACTGACGGCTGACACAGAAAGCTCAAGTTTTTCAGCTGCGCAAGACAGACTCCCTGAGATGATGACTTCATTCATAGTTTTGATTAGATTATAATCAAAATTATTTATTTTATCGTAATTCATTACTTTTCTCCGTAACATAAATTTGGAAGAGGAATAATCCACGTTGTGACGCTACAAATAAAGTAAAGTATCTAATATGCTCTGTAAATTATATATTCAGGTGTCCTGAGTAATGTATTGCCAGGACGACTGGCGATGTTTAATTTCACAAGTGAAATTCCAAATAATGATTATTGATATAAGGATTATTTATGTTTAAAAGGTACTTAGACGGACACGGCCTTTTATCCAGCCATAAATGAAAGATTCATTGCCGGCCTTACCCTCCGCTAATTCAAGATACCGATGGCCCTGACTGCAATTGAGCGAGGTGACGAGCACGGCATTTCCTTCATCGCCGCGTAGTTTCAGAAAGGCGGACAATGCCGTCAGCGTGCCCGGCCCTATTTTTCCATCAACACTGATATCGGGATAATAACGACCTTGTTGATTGTAGACATTTAACCAACGTTGTAACCACTTTATCCCTACGGAAGGCCCCATGTTGGTTCCGGTATCACACAGTTCCAGGGCCAGTGCCGGAGATAATACATTGATCTTGTCAAAGCCAGGCTGATACCAATAATTTTTCTCCAGAATAATATAAGCCTGATTTCGGGTGAAATCTTTCATATCACCGGTGTAACCATAATCCCGTGCAGTTTTCTCAGTAATTCCCCAATGAGTTGGGCCGCCAGGATCGTCGGGATGATTTACATAAGCCCCTTCATTTGCCAAAACTTCATCAATCACGGGATTATAGGCCATTATCTGTTCCTCCGAAGGTTTAAATTGTCAAAGCAAGATACACACCAATACCCGTTAATAACAGAAATAAAAGCAAGCTCAAAAAAAGCGGTTTATAAGATAGTTTGGTTTTGGGAATTTTTTCATGAATAACATCGATTGTTATGGATGAGTTAACCCGTATTCCCGATTTCGGCACTGTAATGAATAATTCATCCAATCCCAGAGTTTTTAGATCACGACGAATTAAATATAACGTTTGGGTGAGACTGGCATCACTGGTGAAAGTGCTTCGTGCGCCCCATAATGCATAAGATATAGCCGATTTCTCTATCACGTCATCGTTAGCATGTTCGATAATGAAGCTGAGGCAGCGCGCTCTCATTGTTGTAAGTCTGATGTTAGTCCCATTGTTGAGCGTTTTAAGTTCTTTCTTTCCTTCATTAAAAACGTACTGACCATTTATAAGATAAATACTCATCTTTCAATTCTCTCCGGGCCGGTAATAGAACTTATCAGAAATCCAATTTTTCGATAGGATTTATCGTATCTGGTTTTCCGAAATTCACCATCGCCAATAAGAATATTATGAGGAATTTTAGATAAGTTGTGATCTGTTATATAAAATGATGACCTTTTTGAATAAAACTTAAAAACACTTTGAGTATTATTTAAAATGTAAAATACAAAGAGACAATGATTAAGATTAAGTTTTCTGTTTTTATCCTTCTCATTTGTGTCACAAAAATCATTGTGTTGCTTCGCTCAGTCTGTCGCGCTATTTGCCGGTATTTGAGCAGTAAACAGTAAGCCAGCCCGTATCCTCCTTGATGACCTGCAATCAACAAGACAAATGATGCTCATTTTAAATCTATCGCCGTCGTCATAAATATTATTGCTCAATGATGATTTGAGAGCAGGCACTTCCTCTCTAATTATAGACCCGACAGCACGACGCTGTTCGACCCTTAACTTTATTCAGGAAAATATTATGACTACCAGTAAATTGATCAAGACCGACGCACTGACCGACAAATCTTATAAAGCAGATGGCTTTGACGCGTCTAAAGACACGGAGAAGTACAGTTACACTTCCGCACGCGTCGCCAAACCGGTGTACAACAAATATGACACCACGAATAAACCTAAGGTTTTCGGTTACTACACCGACTGGTCTCAGTACGACAGTCGCCAGTCTGATGGCGATGATACCCCTTCAAACCGTGGTCGCGGTTACGATTTAGCCAACGTCAGTCCGACGGCCTATGACAAAATTATTCTCGGTTTCCTGGGCATTGTCGGTGATACCACGGGTGAAAAAGCCGATGTGATTGCCCGCGCTGCCGGTAATTTGAATAAATCGATTAACGAACCGACCTTCCTTGACCCGTGGGGCGATTTCCAGACCAGTGCTAACGTGGGTCTGAACGATTCCGGCTGGGTAGAAATGGACGTGAACAGCGCCACACAGGCGACGGTTAAAGGCATTGTGGGCGGTTTGCGTGACCTTCAGGCCAAAGCGAAAACCTTAGGCCATACGCTGGCACTGTCTTTGAGTATCGGCGGTTGGACCATGAGCAGCGGCTTCCACAATATGTCGAAAACGTCGGCAGGCCGCAGCACCTTTGCAAAAGGTGTCGCGAAATTATTCACCCGCTTCCCGATGTTCTCCGAAGTAGATATCGACTGGGAATATCCGGGCAATGCCGGTAATAACAACGCCTATGGCGACGAAGATGGCGCGAACTATGCGCTGTTGCTGGCTGAAATCACCAAAGAACTGAAAGCGATTAAACGTACTGATGTCAAAATCAGTATCGCCAGTTCGGCCGTGGTGGCGATCCTCGAAAAATCAGATGTGAAAACCCTGCTCAACAGCGGTCTGTACAGCATTAATGTCATGACCTATGACTTCTACGGCACGCCGTGGGCGGAACAACTCGACCACCACACTAACCTCCATGCGCTGGTCGAAGGTGGCTGGGGCGTGGACACTATCGTCTATTATCTGTTGGCAAAAGGCTTCCCGGCTGACCGTATCAACGTGGGCTACGCCGGTTATTCACGCAATGGCCAGAATGCGGTACTGGAAAGTTTCTCCCCACTCAAAGGCACATACACCCCAACGGCTAATGCCGAAACTACAGGGACATTCGAAAGCGGTTGCAGCGAATGGTATGACCTGATCAATAATTACCTGGATCTGGAAAACCAAAAAGGCCGTAACGGTTTTAGCGTCTACACCGATCAGGTCGCCGATGCTGATTACCTCTACAACAAAGAGTCCAAGCTGTTTATGTCCCTCGACACGCCGCGCAGCGTGCGTGCCAAAGGGCAATATGTGGCGAAAAAGGGGTTAGGCGCACTCTTTACCTGGACGATTGATCAGGACAACGGCGTGCTGGTCAACGCCGCGCGTGAAGGTTTGGGTTGCTCGGTGACGAATCAGGTTATCGATATGGCACCGTTCTACTTCGACGGGATTAACATTGCGGGTGAAGTACCGGATGAAGATAAGCCCGCGACCAATACCACACCGGTTGCCGATATCCAGTTGCAGGTCATTAGCGGTTCAAAAGTCCGTCTGAGCGGTGCCGGTTCCAGCGATGCCGACAAAGATGCACTGACCTACAAATGGGGCGTGCCGGCCGGGATTTCACCGAGCAGCACGACCACGTCAACGATTACTTTCACAGCGCCTACCGTCGTCAGCCGTGCAGAATTCCAGTTCTCACTGACGGTGACGGATACACACGCGGCGTCATCCGTTGCAAAACAGTACACACTGGTCGTATTTGGTGAGGAAGTTGCAGAGCCGGTAGTTGATCCCGTTGTTGATCCGATTGTGGATCCGGTTATCGACCCGGTTGTTGATCCTGTCGTAGATCCTGTCGTGGACCCGGTCGTTGATCCTGTCGGCAAATATTCCGAATGGGAGACCAGCAAGGTCTACAACACCGGCGATAAAATCAGCCATAAAGGGAAAGACTACGTGGCGAACTACTGGACTCAGGGCAATGAACCCGGCAATCCGGAGTTCACCGGCGAATGGGCACAGTGGAAATTACTCTAAGCGTTCAATGCACTATGTCTGAGGTTCCGGCCTCATCATAGTGGAATAGCAAAGCGGGGCACTTCAGGTGTCCCGCTTTTTTTTCTCCTGGAAACGGGGGGCTGAACAGAAGGCAAAAAAATCCCCCGGAGAGGAGACTCTGCCGGGGGAAGGTGTTACTCAGATATTTTGGGGGAAGGAGAGAAAGAATCGATCAACGAGGCAATTTTCTTGCCGAGCAAGGTGATGATCGGCCCGGCGAATACACCGCCAAGACCCGCCATGATAAGTAACTTGTCATCGTTAGCGTCGCGTGAAAGTACGAAAATGCTTAACAACATCCCGGTGAAACAGGAGACGACCACCTGTAAGAGGCAGGCCAAAATTTCTTCCATAATGGGTTTTTTCTGTCTCAGCATGATATAGCGGACGATCCCACCCCATGCCGACATGCCGATAACCGCCCGTATGATATCGTGATCCATTAGCACGACATCTCGGGCACTTGCTGCACTGATCATAATGTTTTCCTCAGAAGTAGATAAAGCGTGCAAGGTTAAATTATCACCAGCGACTGCCGGGCAAAAATCACATGGCAACACATTTTGACGTGAACTTTTTTAGTCAGGTGGCAGGTAAAAATGTGAGAAAACTGAGGTGGACTAGCAGGGAGGAATTGCGCTTAGGTTTTGACAGTCAAGGTTCATCCGGCGGACAAACGAAAAAAAACCGGCCTGTAAAAGGCCGGTGGAGTCAGAACTGACTGCGATAAAGATTACTCAGCGTCAGCAGGTTTTGGCTGACCCGGCTTGTGGTCACGCATCTGTTCCATTTTGTCAGCGCGTTTCTGGTAGTTCTCGTTGAACTGTTTTTTCTGCTCAGGCGTCAGCAGGTTGTACATTTTGTTTTCAGCACGGGCGCGATCCAGCATGCGGTCGGACTGTGCTTTGGTGATGGTATCAATCTGCGATTTCACTTTCGCTTCATCAAAACTGTCTGAAGCCACCAGGCTGTGCATCTGATCCATCTGCGCTTTCATGGCAGCGCGGTCAGGTCGCGCGCCGCTGTCTTTCATGATTTCTTTCATCTGAGTTTTCTGCTGCTCAGTCAGGGTCAGGCCAGCGAACGGGTTCATGTTGTGCGGGCCTTTATGGTGCATCATTTTACCCTGCATTGCCGCCGGTGCGTCAGTTGCCGGCGTGGCCGTGGTTTCAGCAGCAAACGCGAAAGAAGCAGAGCTCAGAGCCAGAGTTGAAGCCACAATCATTGCGGTAAGTTTACGCATAATTAAATTCCTCATTGAAGATTCAGGCACATCGCCCGTTTTGTTTCGACGAAAGCAAGTCTACTGAATCCAATGAATAGTAATGCGGGCAGGATGTAAAAGAGTGAAAGCCGAAGTGTCACTTTTCAGCCGATCGTGGAGAAAATGTTTAGAAAGCGTAAGGTTGCGCGAACAGGCGTGAACGGGAGTTCAGATAAATCTGAGTAATGCGAGGAGTTCACACATTAACATGGTGAATGTTTGGCCGCCAGACTTGTAAAGTAAAGATTGTTTGCGGTTGATGTCCGGTTTACATCGCCTGATATGGGCAAAACCCTGCATAATAGTTACCATTTCGTTAACACCTTATATAACAGTGCAGAATGCCCATGACTGAATCCCGCTACGAAACGCTGGCGCGCACCTTGCGCAGACAAATCGACACGCAGGTCTGGCTGCCGGGAGATCGCCTGCCTTCCTTACGCGAGTCGTGCAAACAGTCCGGGCTGAGCCTGATGACGGTGTTACAGGCGTACCAGCTGCTGGAAAGTCAGGGGGTGATCGTCGCCCGCCCGCAGTCCGGCTACTACGTCGCGGCGGGGTTGCAACGCCCGGTTCGCCGCCAGCCCGATGAACGCCTGCACGCCGCCGAACAGGTGGACGTCAACGATGCGATTTTCGATATCCTGAAAGCGGGGCAGGATCCTTCCGTGGTGCCGCTGGGCTCGGCATTTCCCGATCCGACACTGTTCCCTCAGCCACGTCTGGCGCGTTCACTGGCCAGCGCCGTCCGCCGGATGTCGCCGCACAGCGCGACCGCTAACCTGCCGCCGGGCAACGAAGAACTGCGCCGCAGCATTGCCCGCCGTTATGCTCAGAATGGTATAGAAGTTGCGCCCGATGAAATCGTCATTACGTCCGGTGCAATGGAATCTCTGGGGCTGAGTTTGCAGGCCGTCACTGAGCCGGGTGACTGGGTGGCGATTGAATCTCCTGCATTTTATGGCGCGTTGCAGGCCATTGAGCGGCGCAAGTTAAAAGCCATTGCCATTCCGACCGACGTGCGTTTTGGCATGGATCCCGATGCGCTGGAAAAAGCGCTGGAAACCTATCCGGTCAAAGCCTGCTGGTTGATGTCGAGTTTTCAGAACCCGCTTGGTTGCACTATGCCGCCTGAAAATAAGGCGCGGCTGGTGGATATCCTGCAACGGCATCAGGTGGCGTTAATTGAAGACGACGTTTATAGCGAACTGTACTTTGGCAGTGAACGCCCGGTGCCGCTGAAGGCGTCGTCGTACCGCAGCGAAATTCTGCACTGTTCTTCATTCTCTAAATGTCTGGCACCCGGTTTTCGCGTCGGCTGGGTGGCGGCGGGGAAATACGTTGAGCGTATTGAACGGTTACAGCTGATGAGTACGTTATCCGCCAGCGTGCCGGTGCAGCTGGCGCTGGCCGATTTCCTGCAAAAAGGCGGGCAGCAGGGCGGTTACGATACCCACTTGCGTCGCCTTCGCCGCGTGCTGGAACAGCGGCAGATGGCGATGCATCACGCCATCATCAAAGAATTCCCCGCACAGGTTTCCGTTTCCCAACCACAGGGCGGCTATTTTCTCTGGCTGGATCTGGGCGACAACGTAGACGCCGCGCGGGTCTATCAGCGCGCACTGGCTAAAGGCGTCAGCGTCGCGCCGGGCACCATGTTTTCCGCCGATGAGCGTTTTCGTCATTGCCTGCGCATCAACACGTCATTCGAATGGGGCCCGCACACCGCCCGCGCGATATCCGTTCTTGCCGGGTTAGTGGCGGAGGAAATTCAGGGGTGACTACAAATCCTGCTCCCGTAATGTTTTCCCGACATTCCCTCCCGGATGTACTTTCAGAAGTCTTTGCTGATCGAAACCGTTGCGCAGCATGATGTTGCCGCACAGCGCGTCAAATACCGCCAGCACCAGAACGATGGACGTGGTGGCAAGCATATTGAGCGGGTCGATTTCCTGCTGAATGTGCGTTTTCACCACCAGCGTGGCGGCGCGGGCGATCGCGGAATCCAGATTCTCTGTCACGCTGATAATAGCGACGCCTTTGGTTTTCAGCGTCGGTAACAGGCGCGTCAGTTCTTCGGAATTGCCGCCGCGTGAAATCAGGATAATCAGGTCGTCACTGCGCAGAAAACCCAAATCGCCGTGCGCGGCGTCGGTGGCGCTGAGATACACCGACGGCTGTTCGACGCACGCCAGCATGTGTGCAATTTTACGGGCAGCAATGCCGGAGGTGCCGACGCCAGTGACGGCAATCTTGCCTTTGCAGCCGGTGACCAGCGTCAGTAACTGACGCCAGATATCGGCGTCAAGATGGTTTTGCAGCGCCAGCAGTTCCTGGCTGTACGTCCGCCAGCCCTGACACGCAAGCTGAAATTCCTCGTCAGCGGTCATTGTTCTTCCCCCTGCATCAGGCGGCGGTACTTCATGCTGTCGTGATACATCTCGTGGAAGACGCGGTATTTGCGGTCGTAATACTCTTTGATTTTGTTGGTTTGCGGCGTGACGGTTTTGCCGATGCGGCTCATGGCGGCCATCGCTTCGGGCAGTGAATCGTAGGCACCCGCGGCGACGGTGCCCATCATGGCGCTGCCGAGCAACATCGCTTCGCTCTCTTCCGGCAGTAACATCGCGCAGCCTGTGGCGTTGGAATGCTCCTGCACAAACACCGGGTTTTTGGTGCCGCCGCCGCTCGCCATCATGGTATCAATGCGGTAGCCGCTCTGATTCATGGTTTCAATGATATGACGGGTGCCGAGCGCCAGCGCCTGGATCGTTGCGAGATAATGCAACGCCATATCTTCCGGCGTGCGTGAGAGTTTCAGGCCGGTCAGCGTGCCGGTGAGCGTCGGGTTGGCGCGCGGCGAACGGTTGCCGTGGAAGTAGGGCAGCATATGAATGTCTTTGGTCAGGAACGCGATGTTTTCCGGTTCACCGGCCATTTTGCGCAACAGGCTGTTCAGCACTTCATAAATGGTTTTGCCGCTGTCTTTGCCCTGTTTCAGCAAATCCTGATAGCACGGATGCGACTGAATCACGTGGTCGATCAGCGCTCCGGTGGTGGACTGACCGCCTTCGTTGAGCCAGTAATCCGGCAGGATCGCGGAGAAATACGGCCCCCAGATGCCGCCGATGTAGCGCGCGCTGCGTGACATCGCCATATGCGCCGTAGAAGTGCCGCCGATCAGCGCGATGCGGTTGTCGAAATCAGCGGATTCACCGGATGCGCCGCTGGCCCCGAGAATGCCGAGGCTGCCCGCGTGCGCATCAATAATGGAGACGCTGACCGCAGTGCCGGCCATCAGCCCCATCTCAGCGGCGGCGCGCTGTGTCAGGCCGTGGCCCAGCGGTTCGCCCATGGTTTTGACTTCGCTGCCGATTTTCGCCGCGTTGTTTTCCAGCAAATCTTCCAGACCAATCTGGCGGAAATAGCTCGGATCCCAGCGGTCTTCATGGCCGATGTACGTCCATTTACACACCGTGGAACACAGCGAGCGCGTGGTGCTTTGCGTGGCGCGCCAGGTCAGGAAATCCGGCAAATCAAACAGATGCCCGACGTTATTCCACGTCGTCGGCATATGTTGTTTCAGCCACAGGAGTTTTGGCGTCTGCATTTCAGGCGAAATAATCCCGCCGACGAATTCCAGCACGCGGTGGCCGGTGGCGTTGATACGTTCGGCCTGCGTGATGGCGCGGTGATCCATCCACACAATGATGTTCTGCTCGCTGCGGCCGGACGGGCTGACGGTCAGCGGTTTACCTTCTTTATCGAGCACCACCAGCGAACAGGTGGCGTCAAAGCCGATGCCTTTTACCTGAATCGGATTGATGTCGGCCTGATTCACCGCGTCTTTGACGGCGTTGCAGACGGATTGCCAGATTTCATCGGAAGACTGTTCGACGAAATCAGCCTTCGGGCGGTACAGCGTAATCTCACGGCTGGCCTGACCGACCATGCGGCCGGTCATGTCGAAGACGCCCGCACGGGCGCTGCCGGTTCCTACGTCAACTCCAATAAAATAACTCGCCATGTTTTTTCCCTTCGGTAAAAGCAATTCGCTTAAGATTTTCTGTTTTGTAAGGCGATAAACAGGATCAGGACGCCGCCCCACAGCGCCATCGTCAGGTAACTGCTGACGCCCATCAGGTTCAGGCCGCTTTCCAGCATTTGCAGGACGATCAGCGCCAGTACCAGCCCGATGACCCGCCCGAATCCGCCGTCGGGGTTGATCCCGCCAAGCACGGACGCAAGGATAGTCACCAGCAGATACGAATCGCCGTAGCCCGCTTTCGCCGAGTTGAATTTAGACATCATCAGCAGCGCCGCGCCCCAGCCGAGCAGGGCGGAAAGCACGTACACGGCGATAGTGACTTTATGGGTGTTGACGCCGCTAAAGCGCGTGGCCTGTTCGTTGGAACCCATCAGGTACAAACTGCGGCCGAGCGTGGTGTGTTCCAGCAAAACCCACAGCAGCAGCGCCACCAGCAAAAACAGCAGCAGGGCGACAGGAATGCCCAGCAGGCTGCCATTGCTCAGATACTGAATCGCCACCGGGAAGCCGGAAATCACCGCGCCACTGGTGAGTAAAATGTTCAGCCCGGCAATCAGCGTCATGGTGCCAAGCGTGGCCAGAATCGGCGAGACGCCGACGTAAGCAATCAGCGCACCGTTCAGCACACCCATCACCACCGCCACGGCCAGCCCGGCGAGCATTGCCAGCGCGAAATAACCCGGCTGGTCAGGGTGCGCCACCAGAATCGCAGCCATTGCCAGCGAACAGGCGTTGGCACCGGCAATGACGGAAAGGTTGATCCCGCCGGTCAGCATGGTGATACCCATGCCTAACGCCAGCATCCCCAGAATCGGCAACTGCGAGGAGATAGACTGGAAATTGCCGACGCTGTAAAAACTGCCGCCCAGCGTGAAGGAAAACAGCACGGCGACGGCGACGATGATCAGCAACTGCAAGCGGATGATGCGGTCGCCGGGGAGAATTTTGGTTAAGGTCGTCATGTCACATCCCCTTCGCCAGTTTGCGTTTTTCGTTCCACGCGGTGCTGCTGATGCTGACCAGAATGATCACGCCGCTGAAAACCTGATGCCAGTAAGACGAAATGCTCAGTAATGTCAGCCCGTTTTGCAGGAAGGCCAGCAGCATTACGCCGAGAAGGGTGCCGGTCAGCGAGCCGCGCCCGCCGGTCATGCTGGTGCCGCCTAACACCACCGCCGCCAGCACCGTCAGCTCATAACCGAGCAGGGAATTGGGCGCGACCGACTGCGTGATCTGCGCCTGTACCACTGCCGCAATGCCCGCCAGTAACCCCATAAAGCCGTAAACGTAGAAGTGCAGCCGCAGAATGTTCAGGCCGAGGCGCGAGGCGGCGTCACGGTTGCTGCCCATTGCATAAATCTGGCGGCCTACGCGGGTGCGGTTCATCAGTACGCCGGTGGCGATAATCACGCCCAGCAGGCTGAGCAAAGGCAGCGTTAGCCCATAGTCATAGCCGTCGGCGGCGGTGAACGAGAACCAGTTAATGCCGTTCATAAACCAGTCCGGGAAACCGTACAGCCAGGTGCCGTTGGTCAGATACACCAGCAAACCGTAAAACAGGTTCAGCGTGGCAATGGTGATGATAATTGCCGGAACGCGCAGCCAGTAAACCAGGAATCCGTTCACCAGCCCGAGCAGTAAACCGGTGCCCATCGACAGCGCGAACGCCAGCGGAAAACTGCCGCCGTGGTGAATGATGTAACTCGCCATCACGTACTGACCGATAGAGGTCACGGCGGGGAAGGAGATATCAATCCCGCCGGCAATCAGCACCACAAACAGACCGCAGGCCAGAATGCCGAGAATGGCATAGCTGGTGGCAACGTCCGTGAGATTGCCGAGCGTCATAAATTCATGGGTGCGCAGGCTCAGGCCGATGACCAGCAGCAGAACCAGTAATCCCAGCCAGAATTCATGCTGAGAAAACAATTTGGAGAGCTTTTTGTTATCCATTGATTGCCTCCGCAATCTGCGCTTCGCTGCTCTGGTGCGGAGCAAACTCCGCCACCAGCTGGCCTTTTCGCATCACCAGCACGC
The DNA here is from genome assembly GCF_002951615.1 of Rahnella sikkimica. Classification (GTDB taxonomy): domain Bacteria; phylum Pseudomonadota; class Gammaproteobacteria; order Enterobacterales; family Enterobacteriaceae; genus Rahnella; species Rahnella sikkimica. Next base: position 758,728 of record NZ_CP019062.1, read on the forward strand.
GGTGACTGTTGTAATACGCTTCGGGAATTTCATCGCAAATCATCAGAACGGCCATGCCGGATTCCGCCAGATCGCGCGCAATCCGGTAAATGCCTTCTTTATTGGCGATATCCACGCCGACCGTCGGCGAATCCAGGATCAGGATATGCGGCTGCGTCGCCACCCATTTGGCGATGGCGATACGCTGCGCATTCCCGCCGGATAACGTTTTCACCGGCAGCGCGCTGTCCGACACTTTAATGTTCAGGTCGCGGATCAGATCGTTCACCACCGCGGCCGCTTTGCGGTGATCCATCAGGCCGGTGGCGGTGTGCAGCTTGTCGAAAATGGACACCAGCGTGTTGTCATAAATCGATTGCTCCATGACCAGCCCTTGCGTCAGGCGATCTTCAGAGACATACGCGATGCCGTGGCGGATAGCGTCGCGGTTACTGTGAAATTTCACCGCATTACCGTTCACGCGGATTTCACCGCTGTCAGGCTGGCTCATGCCGAACAGGCTCAGGCACAGTTCGGTGCGGCCCGACCCGAGCAGGCCGATAATCGAGGTGATTTCCCCCTGACGCAGTGACAGCGAAATATCCTGATACTGGCCTTTGCGGCTCAGATGGCTGACTTCCAGCAGCGGCGTGGCTTCAGCGGGCGCGCGGTGCGGCAGATGGCTGTAGCTAAAACGCTGCCCGGTCATCAGGAACGCCAGTTCGTTGCTGTCGAGTGAACTGGCCGGATAGGTGCCGACCAGCTTGCCGTCGCGCATGACGCTGATCTGGTCGGCGACTTCCATCACTTCATCTAAACGGTGGCTGACGAAAACCACGCAAATGCCCGCGGCTTTCAGCTCACTGACCACCCGCAGCAGGCCGTTCACCTCGGTGCGGGTCAGTGACGCGGTGGGTTCATCCATGATCACCAGGCTGGCGTCAGCAGCGATTGCCCGGCATATTGCCACCAGTTGACGGTCGGCGATCGATAACTTTTCGACTTTACGATCCGGGTCGAGAGAAACCCCCACCCGTTGCATCGCCGCTATCGCTTTTTTGCGCATTGCCTCGCGATGTACCCAAAAATCGCCGCCCGGCAGATACCGGTGAATCGCTATATTTTCGGCCACCGATAAATTGGGGAATAAAGAGAGGTCCTGATAAATCACCTGAATACCGTAATAAGAAGAAAGCTGCGGCGTTAAGGAATGAAAAAGTTTGCCGTCGAGCGTAATCGCAGCCCCTTTCTCCGGCTGATAAACGCCGGAAATGACTTTAATAATTGTGCTTTTTCCGCAGCCATTCTGACCGGCAAGACAATGCACTTCGCCTTTATTTAAGGTGATCGAGACATTATCCAGCGCCAGTACGCCGGGGAATTTTTTGCTGATTTTTTCGAGGCGGATAAACGCCTCAGCAGGAACGGCGGGCGTGAGTGTAGTCATCACATTTTCCTTACAGCGTTTACCCCGTCATACTTCAAATTGCAGATGCGTTGGCTGCGCTTGCTCACCCGAATCACTTACTCAAGTAAGCTCATCGGGATTCTCTCGCTTGCCGCCTTCCTGCAATCCGAATTATTTAGGGGGATTTTTTTATATTGGGGGAAACAAATACGGCACAACAAACTACGCCCTATTTGTTTCATTCCCCTGGTGTGGCGCGGGAGATAATTTATCTCCGGTAAAATCGGTCTTTATTCGTTAAATCAAAAGCCCAGTGATTTCGCATTGTCCGGCGTAACTTCGAGGATCTTATTAAAGCGAATCACATGTTTATCAGTATCCACATCGGCTTTGCCTAAACCTTCAATGCTCAGATCTTTGGTCACTTCTTTACCCTGTAACAGCTGGTCGGCAACTGAAACGAGTGCGTAACCGGCATCTTTTGGATCCCACAGCAGGACTTTCTTAATATCCCCGCGCATCAGGTAGGGCGCGGCCTGCGCTGGCATCGCGATACCGACGACGGCGATTTTATTTTTCGCACGTTTCTGCTGAACGGCCTGACCGGCACCGATCGGGCCGAGTGAACCGAAACCGATAATCCCTTTCAGATCAGGATAGGTTTTCATTAAATCCAGCGTGGTGGAGTAGGACTTGTCGATATTTTCCGCCACCGGCAAACGTGAGGTGACTTCGTGCATGTCGGGGTATTTTTCTTTCTGATATTTAATCGCGGCATCTGCCCACGCGTTATGCAATGGCACGGTCAGGGAACCGACATAAATGGCATAACCGCCTTTGCCGCCCATATCTTTTGCCAGTTCATCCATATTGGCTTCGGCATATTTCTGACTGTCGATGGTTTCGATATCCCACTGACCAATCTGCTGATCCGGGGATTCGTGGGTTAATACCACGATGCCCTGATCGCGGGCTTTTTTCAGCACCGGCTCCAAGACTTTGGCGTCGTTCGGCACCACGATAATGGCGTCCACTTTTTTCGCGATCAGGTCTTCAATCACTTTCACCTGCTGAGCCGGGTCTGGCGTCGAACCGCCAACCTGATAGGCGTTAACATCCAGCTTCTGCGCGGCTTCTTTTACGCCGACTTCCATGCGGGTGAACCAAGGAATGCCGGTGACTTTCGCCACGACGGCGATGTCGTAGGGTTTATTGGCAGCGAAAGCCGGTGTTGTTAACAACATGCATGCTGAAACCACACATGCACTGACTAATGCGAGGTTAAATTTCATGTCTGTACCTTTCTTATGAGGGTTTGTGTAGGGGCGGACGGGGTAAATGCCGCAATCAGAGATTAACTTAACGGGAAAGTGCTTTTCGCGTGCTCGTGAACGAACTGTGATCAAAGCCCGAAATTGTTAATTTATGTGATTATTAATGTTAATTTTAAGTTTCAAAAATTCGAATGACACGCATCTCACGGCGATGCGAGGTGAAGTTACCGATAACAAAAACACAATTAAATAACAAATTATTAACAATTACGCATCAATAAATCAAAGCCGATGGATTTGAGAGCCCCATAAACCGCGGACTGGCTTTTATTTGTGCAGAATGTGAAGACGGTCACGAGGCGTGAATGCGTCAACGTGGTGCGCAGTTGCACCGGGTTTGTGCGATGTCCTGCTGCGGTGCATCACCGCATACGCGTCAGATCACAATCCTGCACAATAGCTGCCGCCAGAAATCAAAATAATTCCCTGCATACTCATTCCTTTACCCTCGTTGCTGTAAAAGGGGATTTTTTCTTTTATTCATTTTTTATGCAATTTATGTGAATAACAGGCGGTTTTAAGTGGTTGTTTTTTCTGGGTGCTGCCTTTTTTATTCACTTTTTTCCTTTGCTGGCACGAAGACTGCACTCTATGATGAGACTGAGTGAGATTATTTATTAACTTTTAGATAACAAACTAATAACTGCATTTCCTGCCTGTATGGGGGGCGGAAACGTGCACCTTAAATTCAGTCGGCCATCGATACTTAATAAAGAGGTTTATATGGAACACCAACAGCAGCCGCAAAATGTCAGCCGCCAGAACTTTGATGACTGGATGGTGCCTGTTTACGCCCCGGCTGCGTTTATTCCGGTGCGTGGCGAAGGATCCTGGCTCTGGGATCAGGCGGGCAAAGACTATGTGGATTTTGCAGGCGGCATTGCGGTGAATGCGCTGGGACATGCGCACCCTGAAATTCGTAAAACGCTGCATGAGCAGGCTGATAAGGTCTGGCATCTGGGCAACGGTTACACCAACGAACCGGTGCTGCGTCTGGCGAAACAACTGATCGACGCGACGTTCGCCGACAAAGTGTTTTTCTGTAATTCCGGTGCGGAAGCCAACGAAGCGGCGCTCAAACTGGCGCGGCTGTACGGCCACAAAGCCGGTGGCGATAAGAACGAAATTATTGCCTTCAAAAACGCCTTCCACGGCCGCACGTTGTTTACCGTCACTGCGGGCGGTCAGCCGAAATATTCCGAAGATTTTGCGCCGCTGCCACCGGCCATTACGCATCTGCCGTTTAACGATCTGGCCGCCGTGGCCAGCCAGATTTCCTCGCGTACCTGTGCCGTGATCGTCGAGCCGATTCAGGGCGAAGGCGGCGTGGTGCCTGCCGATGCGCATTTTCTGCAAGGTTTGCGGGAGCTGTGCGACAAACATCAGGCCGTGCTGATTTTCGATGAAGTCCAGACCGGCGTGGGCCGCACCGGCGAGTTGTACGCCTACCAGCATTACGGCGTGGTGCCGGACATTTTAACCAGCGCCAAAGCGCTCGGCGGCGGCTTCCCGATTGGGGCGATGCTGACCACCGACCGCTACGCCGTACTTTTCCAGCCGGGCACGCACGGCACCACCTACGGCGGAAACCCGCTGGCGACGGCGGTGGCGGGCAAAGTCTTTGAGATGATCAATACGCCCGAAGTTCTGTCGGGTGTGAAGAAACGGCACCAGTGGTTCCTCGATGGCCTGAAACGCATTAACGACCGTTATCACGTCTTCAGCGAAGTGCGCGGGCAGGGGCTTTTGCTCGGCGCGGTGATGAGTGAACGCTATAAAGATCAGGCGAAACAGCTGAATACGCTGGCAGCCGGAGAAGGGCTGATCGCGCTGATTGCCGGGCCAAACGTGCTGCGCTTTGCGCCGTCACTGATTATTTCGGGTGCGGACATTGAAGAAGGGCTGAACCGACTGGAACGTGCCGTGGCGCGCCTTTGCGTGTGATTGTTTCGGATACATAAGCTTTGGGATGAAAGAGGTAGAGCATCATGATGTTGATTCGACCTGTGCGGCCCGGCGATCTCGCCGATATCCTGCAGTTGTCAGGCAAAACCGGCATCGGTTTAACGTCTTTGCCCAAGGATGAAGCGCATTTACGCGGACGCATTGAGCGTTCGGTGGCGACCTGGGAAGGTCGACTTGAGAAAGCCGATCAGGGCTATTTGTTTGTGCTCGAAGACACGGAACTTGAAAAAGTCGTGGGCGTCAGCGCCATCGAAGTGGCCGTCGGGCTGAGTGAACCCTGGTATAACTTCCGCCTCGGCACGCTGGTTCACGCTTCAAAAAGCCTGAACATCTACAAGCCGGTGCCGACGCTGTTTCTCAGCAACGACCACACCGGTTACACCGAGCTTTGCACACTGTTCCTTGACCCGGATTATCGCCACGGCAAAAACGGCCAGCTGTTATCAAAAGTTCGCTTCCTGTTTCTGGCGGCTTTCCGCGAATATTTCTCCCGCAAGGTGATTGCGGAGATGCGCGGCATGTCCGATGAAAGCGGCCATTCTCCGTTCTGGGACAGCGTCGGGCGGCATTTCTTCGGTATGGAATTCGCCGAAGCCGACCGCCTGACCGGCATGGGGCAAAAGTCCTTTATCGCCGAACTGATGCCGAAACATCCGCTGTACACCGAACTGCTCAGCCACGACGCGCGCGAAGTGATTGGTGAGGTGCATCCGCAAACCGCACCGGCGCGCGCGGTGCTGGAAGGTGAAGGGCTGCGCTACGAAGGTTATGTCGATATTTTTGACGCGGGCCCGACGCTGGAAGGCGAAATTGATTCGCTGCGCGCCGTCAAAGAAAGCCGTCTGTTACCGGTCCGGCTGGCAGAACATCGCGCTGACCGTGACGAGCCGCAATATCTGGTCGCCAACGAACAGTACCAGAATTTTCGCGCCTTGCTGATCCCTGGCGGCGATTCGCCGGAGTCCATCCAGTTAAACGCCTGCGAAGCCGACATGCTCGGTCTTCGTGAAGGCGACAGCCTGCGCGCCGTGGCACTTTTTGCCGGCAGCAGCGTTACCCAACCGACACAATTTCACCAAAAGGAAAGTCTCGCATGATGCAACCTGCACTCTTTATTCAGGGCCAGTGGCGCAGCGGGCAAGGCGCGCAGCTCAGTAAAACTAATCCGGCGGATAACACGCTGTTGTGGTCGGCACTGAGCGCTGACGCGCAAGACGTTGAAATGGCCTGCACGGCAGCGCGAACGGCGTTTCCGGCGTGGGCGCGTAAAACCGTGGCTGAACGTAGCGAGGTGATTAAACGTTTCGCGGATTTACTGACCGAACATAAAACCCGGCTGACGGAAATCATCAGCCAGGAAACCAGCAAACCGCGCTGGGAAACGCTGACGGAAATCCAGGCGATGATCGGCAAAGTGGCGATTTCTCTGGAAGCCAACCAGCAGCGTACCGGTGAAAAACACACCGCGATGCCGGACGGCGAAGCGGTGTTACGCCACCGTCCGCACGGCGTTCTGGCGGTGTTCGGGCCGTATAACTTCCCCGGTCATCTGCCCAACGGCCACATCGTTCCGGCATTACTGGCGGGCAATACGATCGTTTTCAAGCCGAGTGAGCTGACGCCGAAAACTGCGGAAGAAACCGTGAAACTCTGGCAGCAGGCCGGTTTACCGGAAGGCGTGCTGAATCTGGTGCAGGGCGGGCGCACGACCGGCGAAGCGCTGGCGGCCTGCGGGAATATCGACGGGCTGCTGTTCACCGGCAGCGCGGGCACGGGTTATCAGTTGCACCGCCAGCTGGCGGGGCAGCCGGAAAAAATTCTGGCGCTGGAAATGGGCGGCAATAACGCGCTGATCGTTGAACCGGTTGAGGACATCGATGCCGCGGTCAATCTGACCATTCAGTCGGCGTTTATTTCCGCCGGGCAGCGTTGTACCTGCGCGCGCCGTTTGCTGGTGAAAGAGGGCGCGGCGGGCGATGCGTTTATCGCGCGTCTGCTGGATGTCACGATGCAACTGCGCACCGGAGGCTGGAATGACGAGCCGCAACCGTTTATGGGCGGCGTGATTTCCGATGCCGCTGCGCGCAACATGCTGAAAGCGCAGGATGAACTGCTGGCACTGGGCGGGAAGCCGCTGCTGTTGCTGACGCGTCCGGATCCGCTGAATACGGTGCTGACACCGGGGATTATTGATCTCACCGGCGTGGCCGGTATTCCGGATGAAGAATATTTTGGCCCGCTGCTGAGCGTTTACCGTTACAGCGATTTCGACGGTGCGATCCGCCTCGCCAATCAGACGCGTTTCGGGCTGGCGACCGGGCTGATCTCTGCAGAGCGTGCTCAGTTTGAGCAGCTACTATTGGAAGCGAGGGCGGGCATTGTTAACTGGAACAAACCGCTGACCGGCGCATCAAGCAACGCGCCATTCGGCGGTATCGGCGCTTCCGGTAACCACCGTCCGAGCGCGTATTATGCGGCGGATTACTGCGCGTGGCCGATGGCCTCGCTGGAAACAGACAAGCTGGAACTTCCTGCGACGCTGTCGCCGGGTGTTGATTTCCGCACAACCTGAGGAGAGCTGGAATGTCTGGATGTGAAGCAAATTTTGACGGACTCGTCGGGCCAACGCACCACTACGCGGGGCTGTCTTTTGGCAATGAAGCCTCGACGAAAAATCAGAACGCCGTCGCTAACCCGCGTCTGGCGGCGAAACAGGGCCTGCTGAAAATGAAAGCGCTGGCCGATCTGGGCTTTGCGCAGGGGATTTTGCCGCCTCACGAACGGCCTCATCTCAGCACGTTGCGTAAGATGGGATTCGGCGGCAGCGATCGCGAAGTGCTGGCAAAAGCGCAGGCGTATTCGCCGCGTCTGTTGTCGTCGCTGAGTTCGGCGTCGTCCATGTGGGTGGCGAATGCGGCGACGGTTTCCCCTTCGGCGGACAGCGGTGACGGGCGCGTCCATTTCACCGTCGCTAACCTGAATAATAAATTCCACCGTGCAATAGAAGCCGAAACCACCTCGGCCATTCTGCGTGCGACCTTCCACGCGGACCGCTATTTTGCGCACCACGAAGCGCTGCCGCAGGTGGCGGCGTTAGGCGATGAAGGGGCTGCCAACCATAACCGGTTATGTGGCGCGTATGACAAACCCGGCGTGCAGGTTTTTGTGTACGGACGTGACGGGCTGGTGACCGGTGAAAACGAACCGGTGTGTTATCCGGCGCGGCAGACGCGTTTAGCCAGTGACGCCGTAGCGCGTTTGCATCAGCTCGATGAAAAAAGAACGGTATTTATCCAGCAAAATCCGCAGGCCATCGACAGCGGCGTTTTCCATAACGACGTGATTTCGGTCAGCAACGGCAACGTGCTGTTCCATCATCAGCAGGCGTTTGTGAATACGGCCAGCGCGCTCGGTGAAATCCGCCGCAAAATGTCTGCGCTTGAACTGGATTTCCAGCCGATTGAAGTGCCGCAGGCGAAAGTTTCTCTGGATGACGCCGTGGCCACCTATCTTTTCAACAGCCAGTTGCTGACCAAATCCGACGGCAAGATGTTGTTAGTGGTGCCGGAAGAATCGCGCCAGCACAGCGGCGTCTGGGCTTATTTGTCCGAATTAGTCGAAAGCGGCGGGCCAATCAATCAGATCGAAGTGTTTGATTTGCGTGAAAGTATGCGCAACGGCGGTGGTCCGGCGTGTCTGCGTCTGCGCGTGGCGCTGAACCGTAATGAACTGAATGCGGTGAATGTGGCGTCAATCATGAACGACAGCCAGTTTGTGCGCCTGAATACGTGGGTGGATACGCATTATCGCGACCGGATGCAGGCTAAAGATCTGGCAGATCCGCAACTGCTGACCGAAGTGCGTACCGCGCTGGATGAGCTGACCAATATTCTCGGGCTGGGTGCCATTTACCCGTTCCAGCGCTGACCTTCAAAGGAGTGAGTTATGTTTGATTTATTAGCGGTGACGCTGTCGGGCGAGCCGGTCACTGAACCGGCCGGACAAACCGAAACGCTCGACTGGCAGTGGCGCGGCGAGGGTATTCTCGAACTGTCGCCGCGCGTGCCTTGTGACACCGCCGTCGTGATTTCGGCGGGGATTCATGGCAATGAAACGGCACCCATCGAACTGCTGAATCAGCTGACGGGCGAACTGCTTTCCGGCGCAAGAGCGCTGCGGGTCCGGCTGCTGGTGTTGCTGGGGAATCCGCCGTCAATGCGACTCAATAAGCGTTTTGTGGACGAGGATATGAACCGCATGTTTGGCGGACGTCACGCACGTTATACCCCGAATGATGAAACGCGACGCGCGCAGGAACTCGAGCAGGCGATGGCGCTGTTTTACCGCAGCGCCACGGCGGCGGGTGCCCGACAGCGTTTTCATTATGATCTGCACACCGCCATTCGCGGCTCCCTGCACGTCCGTTTCGGGTTGCTGCCGTTACAGGCCAGACCGAAAAGCGAGGCGATGCTGGCGTGGCTTAACGCGTGCGGGCTTGACGCGCTGGTGCATCACCGTTCGCCGGGCGGCACCTTTACCCATTTCAGCAGTGAAGTGTTTCAGGCCGACAGTTGCACGCTAGAACTGGGTAAAGCGCTGCCGTTTGGCTGCAACGATCACGCACAGTTCACGGGGATCCGCCGCGGGCTTGAAACCCTGGTCAGCGGCGAGCCTTTGCCTGCCCGCGAAACCGGTGAGCCACTTGTGCATTACCGCGTGGTGCAGGACGTGATCCGCTCGAAGGAAGATTTCCATCTATTCGTTCCCGCCGGTGCGCTGAATTTCACGCCTTTTAAAAAAGGTTTCGTGATCGCCACAGAAACCGGGAAAACCTATCGGGTGGAAGAAGAGGAAGAAGGGGTGTTATTCCCGAACCCGAATGTCGCGCCGGGGCTGAGAGCCGGGCTGATGCTGGTGAAGATGTAGATTTTTTAAGGTGGATATAAAAGAAAACGGTCCTGATTTTCATCAGGACCGTTTTCTTTTATATGGCGGTGAGGGAGGGGTTCGAACCCTCGATACGATTACTCGTATACACACTTTCCAGGCGTGCTCCTTCAGCCACTCAGACACCTCACCGGATCCGTTACACCGCATGCGCTGCAACGGGGCGCTACTATAGGGAGACTGCCCAGAAGGGTCAAGCAGAATTTCGGGGTTTTGTGTCAGACGCTCACAGACCGTTCAGGGCGGTAAGCGGGCACAGATGAATGACACATTGTTAAGTTTATCTCCCCGGCCCCAGGGGCCTTGTGAATGTCGCTAATGTTTACTTAAAACGTATACAGCAGGGCGAAATTGACGGTGGTGCCGTCGCGTTGTTCAACGATCGGGCTTTTGCCGGCATGATCGCCCAGCCAGGTGTAATCCGCGCTGACGACGCCGCCCCAGTTTGGTGTGAACTGGTGGCTCCATGTCAGACTGGTGTCCACGCCATAAAATCCTCCGGCGGCCTGATAGGGCGCGAAATCAGTACGCTCGCTTTGCTTTTCGCTCACACCGTAAAAGGTATTCATGTAGCGGCGGTCGCCAAAAAGTGCTGCCGACTGGAGCGCGACGGTGTCGGTGCTATTTTGCACCGGCAATATTGTCACAGACGTCTGATACTGCACGCCTTGCCCGTCAGTCAGGGGAAGCGTGGTTTTGCCTTCGAAGGAAAGCCACGGCGTCGCCGACCAGCCGATGGCGATGGCGGTATTGAGGGCCACATCAATATTTCCCATGCCTTTGAGCTTTTCTGAGCCATCGCGCCAGGTCGAATTCCGGTCTGTCCGCCCCAGGCTGACGCCCAGCGTATGTTCAAGATACAGGCCGTTATCAGCTTGCAGGTCATATCCCAGGCCTTTGAGCGAATCAAAGAAAACGGCGTTGTCCCGCGCCTGAATGACCGGCGCAACCAGCCAGTGACGTTCATCCGAGCCGCTGTAACGTGGCGCGCTTTGTGCGCCGATACCGACAGTTAACGTTTGCGCAGGCGAAGCGCTGTCATCGGCCAGCGCCTGCAGCACTGTTGCGGACACGGTGAAACAGGTAATGTGCAGCATTAGTTTTCTGGATATCATTGTGATTCCTCATCACCCAACCGTATGGTTTGTAGCGGATCGTAGCCGCGTCTGAAACCGGAGTATGCAGAGGCAGTGTCAATATACTGTCTGGGATTTATGAAGAAACAGTCAAGGCGAGAAACATGCAGACGAAACGAATTCTGATCATTGAAGACGACGCCGATGCGGCAGATGTCCTTGATGCTTATCTGAAACGTGAAGGTTATGAGGTGCAGATTGCCGGTGACGGACTGTCCGGGCTGGAGAGTGCGCAGCGGTGGAAGCCTGATCTTATTTTGCTGGATGTGATGCTGCCGGGGATGCGGGGCACGGACGTTCTGGCGTCTGTTCGCCGCGAAAGCAGTACACCGGTCATCATGGTGACCGCGATGGGGGATATGCCGGATAAAATTGGTGCGCTGCGATTTGGTGCGGATGATTATGTCGTCAAACCTTACAACCCCGGCGAAGTGGTGGCGCGGGTGCAGGCGGTATTACGGCGTGTGGCGTCGGGCAACGAGGTGGCGTCGTCTGTTTTGTGCTGGCAGGGGCTCGACGTCGATGTCGATGCGCTCACCGCGTCCGTGCGGTCAGCGTCGGGCGAACCGCGTTATCTTGATTTAACCCCCACGGAGTTCGGGGTTCTGAGTACATTAATGCGTGCACCGACGCGCCCGTTCTCGCGGCAATATCTGCTCGAACATTGCCTGCCGGAAAGCGAGGCGCTGGAAAGGGTGGTGGATACGCATGTTTATAATCTGCGCAAAAAGCTGGAATCCGCCGGGATCGTGAATGTGCTGGTCAACGTGCGCGGCGTGGGCTACCGGTTCCGCCAGCCATGAGTAGCTCACACGATCAGTCCCTGTGGCGCTGGATTTGCGTTCGTATCCTGACGCTGGCAATTGGCAGTGTTGTCCTGATTGCGCTGTGCATGTGGCTGCGCTTTGTCATTGAGAATCTCTGGGTATTGCACCATATGTCCCCGGCTATGCGGGCGGAATTTGAGGTGTTGCGCGGTAACCCTGAGCTTAATCTGACGCGTTTTCATGAGATTGTGGATCAGGGCTGGGGGGCGCGTTACTCCGATCCTTCCATTGCCTCTGCCGACTGGATGATGGTCGGCATACTGGTTGTCGTGGTGATCCCTTTTATCGCTCTGCTGGGCCTCAAAGCCGCACGGCCGCTTTCGTTGCAGTTCAGCCGTCTGGCGCAGGTGGCGCGGGCAGTCACGAAAGGGGATTTCAACACGCGGGCTGAGCCGGTCAAAAATGCCCCGGCGGAGCTTAACCAGTTCACCGACGATTTTAACGCCATGATGCTGCAACTTTCGCGTTATGAGCGGGAACTGCGGGCGTCGCATGTGGCGATGGCGCACGAACTTCGCTCGCCGCTGACGGCAGCGGTGGGGCGTTTGCAGGGGATGCTTGACGGCGTATTCCAGCCGGAGCCGCGTCAGTTGCAGATGGTCATGAAACAGCTTTTGCATCTGAACCGGCTGATTGACGAGCTGCATTTGCTTTCACTGGCGGACGCCGGTCAGCTCAATCTCAGTAAAACCCGTCTGGATCTGGCTGAACTGCTGCGTGAGCGCGTAGCCTGGCTCAAACCTCAGTCAGCGGATGCCGGGTTTGATATTTTCGTGACGCCTGACATTCCCTGCCCTTATGTCGGCGATCCGTTCCGGCTCGGGCAGGTAATGACCATTCTGATGGAAAATGCCCTGCGTTATGCGCAGGAAGGGCACCGGCTGGATATTTCGGTTTCACACACGTTAAGCGGCGTTGAGATTGCTTTTGAAGATCACGGGCCGGGCGTGGACGCCGATTTTTTACCGGTGATGTTTGAACGTTTCAGCCGGGCGGACTCTTCCCGCGCGCGGCATTCCGGTGGCAGCGGATTAGGGTTGTCCATTGCCCGTGCGATTTGTAAAGCCCACGGGGGCAGCATCCGGGCAGCGCAGAAAGCGCCGCGCGGGCTGATCATTACGGTCAGCTTGCCTCAGCCGGAAGCCGGATAATAAAAAAGTGCGGGTCTTGACGGTTCCTTGATGAAATATCGCGGGAATCTGGACAGTGAATGGATTGAATAGCGGCATCTCAATTCAGGAAGTCTGTCATGTTCGCTACTTTTACTGATTATGTCCGCCACGCGCTGCGCCATCTGGCCGTCTGTGACTTGCTGTGGCCGTTTATTCCCGCTGTATTTCTGCTGTTCATTGCCGTGCTGGTGTCCGGGTGTGGCGATAAAACGCATAAACAGGCGGCTCCCATCAGGCCGGTGCGCGTGGTGATCGCGCCTTCTCCGGAGGCTTCCGGTCTTTTTATCCAGACCGGCGAAATCCGGCCTCATGAAGAGGCGTTACTCGGCTTCCGGCTGGATGGGCGGATGCTGACCCGACAGGCCGATGTCGGTGAGCGCGTGACCGCAGGGCAGGTGTTAGCCACACAGGAACCGGATACCCGCCGTAACCAGCTCAGCAGCGCGCAGGCCGATCTCGACAGCGCCCGCGCCGCGGAACAGCTGGCCTCACTCAATCTCAGACGCATGAAGTTGCTGATGCCGGGCGGCGCGATCGCCCGTTCGCAGCTTGATAGCGCACAGTCCGACTGGCAGGCGGCCCGTTCACGGCGTCAGAGCAGTGAAGATTCGCTGAAAACTGCCCGCGAGAACCTCGGCTGGTCACAACTGACGTCTCCGGCCAACGGGGTGATCACGCAGGTCAGCGCCTCGGCCGGTCAGGTCGTGACCGCCGGACAAACGGTGGTGACACTGGCCTCGGGCGACGGGCGTGATGCGGTCTTTGATGTGGCCGGCACGCAGGCTGTTTCTGCCCACGCCGGGAATGAGTTTGCCGTGTCACTGCTGTCAGATTCATCGGTGGTCGCTCAGGGGCATTTACGGGATATCAGCCCGCAGGCCGATCCGCAAACCCGGACGTGGCGCGTTCGCATCACGCTCGACAACCCGCCGCCTGCGCTGGCGCTGGGAGCCAGCGTGCAGCTCATCCTTCACGCTTCAGATGAGTCAGCAGTAGCCCTTCCTGCGGCCGCCCTGACCCGCGCCGGAGGGCAGCCCGCCATTTTTGTCGTGAATACTAAAACGCTGACGCTGCACCTGCGGCCGGTGGTATTAGGGCGTTACAGCACTTCAGAAATCTTTGTTAAAACGGGCGTCAGCCCCGGCGAAACGGTCGTGATTGCCGGGGTGAGTCAGTTGCGGGACGGCGAAAAAGTGACCCTCGGGGAGGGCCGCGAATGAAGCCTTCATTGCCCGTCAGCAAATTTAACCTCTCCGCCTGGGCGCTGGCGCATCAGCCGCTGATGGCTTTTTTTATGCTCCTGTTAATGACCGCAGGCATCATCAGTTATGAGCAATTGCCCCGTAACGAAGATCCGGCGTTTACCATTAAAACCGCAGTGGTGTCCGCCACCTGGCTGGGTGCCAGCGTGGTGGATACGGTAAATCTGGTCACAGACACGCTGGAAAAAAAACTGCAGGAAATTCCGTATCTCGATTACGTGGAGAGCGATACGCACGCCGGACAGTCGGTGATCTTCATTAATTTGCGCGATGACACGCCGCCGTCAGCGGTTGCCGGGATCTGGTATCAGGTGCGTAAAAAAATGCAGGATATTACGCCCTCATTGCCCGCCGGCGTGCAGGGGCCGCAGGTCAACGATGAGTTCGAGGATACGTTTGGCACCATCTATGGTTTTACTGCCGAAGGCTATACGCCGCGCGAGTTGCGCGACCGTGTGGAAGACATCCGCCGCAGCCTGATGTCACTGCCGGACATGGGAAAAACCAGCCTGCTCGGTGTGCAGGAAGAAAACATCGTGATTGCGTTTTCGCCTGCGCAGCTCGCCGGTATGGGCATTGATCTGCAACAGGTCGTCGATGCCCTGAAAGCGCAAAACGCCGTAGAGCCGTCGGGTATCCTGCGCAGCGATCGCGAGAACATTGCGTTGCGGGTGAGCGGTGCCCTGACGTCTGAGCAAAGTTTGCGGGCCATCACCTTGCACCTTGCCGGGCGCTACATTCCCCTGACCGATATCGCGACCCTCAGCCGCGAGAATGCCGAGCCGCCGTCACCGGCATTCCGGGTTAACGGGCAACCGGCCATCGGGCTGGCGATTTCCATGGCGTCTTCCGGGAATATGTTGTCGTTCGGTAAGGCGCTCAATGAGCGGATGGCGGATATCCAGACGCGTCTCCCGCACGGGATTGACATGGTGAAAGTGGCGGATCAGTCCGCCGTGGTTGTGCAGGCCGTCAGCAGTTTTATCCGGGTGCTTATCGAAGCCGTTGTGATTGTGCTGGCGGTGTCTTTTGTCTCGCTCGGCACCCGCGCCGGGCTGGTGGTGGCGGCCGCGATCCCCATTGTGCTGGCCATGACGTTTATTGGCATGATGCTGGCCGGGATCGGATTACAGCGTATTTCGCTGGGCGCGCTGATCATTGCGCTCGGGCTGCTGGTGGATGATGCGATGATCACCGTTGAAGCGATGGTGTCACGCATTGAGGCGGGAGATTCGTTGTGGCGCGCCGCGACTTACGCCTTTGAAACCACCGCATTTCCGATGCTGACCGGCACGCTGGTGATGATTGCCGGGTTTATTCCGGTCGGTTTTGCGGCTTCCAGCGCGGGCGAATATTGCTATTCCCTGTTCGCCGTGGTGTTCATTGCGCTGCTGTGTTCATGGGGTGTCGCCGTTCTTTTCTCACCGCTGATCGGGACATGGATTTTGTCCGGAAAACCCGCGTCACACGCGCAAAAACGCGGCAGATTAATGCATTTCTACCAGCGCCTGCTTGATTTTGTATTGCATCACCGGTGGATGACGGTGGGCGTCGCCTGCCTGCTACTGGGGATGTCGGCATATGCAACGACGTTTATGCAGGGCGAATTTTTCCCGGCTTCTGACCGCCCCGAACTGCTGGTCAGCCTGACCTTGCCCGCCAATGCGTCGCAGACGGAGACCGCGCGGCAAACCGAACGGCTGGAACACGCGCTGCATGGCAACAAAAATGTCGATCACTTTTCGGCTTATGTCGGGTCGGGTGCCATACGTTTTTATCTGCCGATGGATGTCTTGCTGGATAACGAAAATACGGCGCAGCTGGTGGTGGTCGCAAAAAGTCTGGAGGACAGGGATACACTTCGCGCGCAACTGGAATCCCTGTTAGCCCGTGATTTCAGCGATATCACCACCCGCGTCTCACCGCTGGAACTCGGCCCGCCGGTGGGCTGGCCGGTGAAATATCGTGTCAGCGGCCCGGACTACGCGAAAGTCAGAATGACGGCGCAACAGCTTGCCGCCGTTCTGGGCAACAGCGCCGTGACCCGTGGCGTCAACCTGACCGCCGGAGAGCCCGAACGCGTTATTACGCTGCGGGTGAATCAGACGGCAGCGCGGGCGGCGGGCGTTTCTTCAGAAAGCCTCGCGGCGTTGCTTAACACCGTCTGGTCAGGCAGCGTGGTGACGACCGTCCGGGACAATAACCGGCTGATCGACGTGGTTCTGCGGGCGAATAACCGGGAACGTCAGGATGTGACGACGCTTTCAGGGCTGATGCTGACCACGGCAACGGGGCAGAAAATCCCGTTAAGTCAGGTTGCCACACCGGTCTGGGGGATTGACGATCCGGTCGTGTGGCGTCGCCAGCGGCTGCCGTTCATTACCGTGCAGACGGATATCGCGCCGGGGCTGCGTGCGGAAACGGTTTCTCAGCAACTCGCGCCGCAGGTTTCGCGTATCAGGGCGTCGCTGCCGCCGGGCTATAAAATCGAAGAGGGCGGCGTGGTGGCCGAATCAGATAAAGGTAACAATTCAGTCTACGCGGTGCTGCCGGTGACGCTTTTCGTCATGCTTGTCTTGCTGATGATCCAGTTACAACGTTTTTCGCGCATGTTGCTGGCATTATTCATGGCGCCTTTTGGCCTGATCGGCATCGTACTTGCCATGCTACCGACGGGTACGCCGATGGGGTTTGTCGCCTTGCTGGGGATTATCGCGCTGGCCGGAATGATCATCCGTAACGCGGTGATTCTGATCAGCGAAGTGGACAATAATGTCATCGCCGGAATGGGCAGCAATGATGCCATCAGAGCCGCTGCTGAGCACCGTTCAAGGCCGATTTTACTGACGGCCTGCGCCGCTATTTTGGGGATGCTGCCGATTGCCGAACAGGTATTTTGGGGGCCAATGGCGTATGCCATTATCGGCGGACTGATTGTCGCCACCTTCTTAACACTGACGGTGTTACCGGCGTCATTGAGCCTTATTATGGCGCTTGAGAAACAGGACATTCTCAATGTGCGGAACAAGCCGCAATGAAAAAAACGCCCGATGCACGGCACCGGGCGTTGTAAAGGCAAACCAATGTTAACGTAAGCCAGGTTAACGCTGCGAATTATCCCGTAATGACCACGTCGGCCATTGGCGGAATGTAGCCGTAGTCGAATTCATCGACCACAAACGTGCGGTCACCTTTGATCTTGATTTTGACCGTAGGCGCTTCCGTGCCGCCAATACGATAATCCATGCCGGTGGTGGCTTTGTCTGCGGGCACGCTGTCAATGAATGACGTCACTAAACCATTAGGCATGACGTAATGCGAATAGGTCTGGAAGGGCTGGGATGGCGGATTTCCCAGCACCAATGCAGAACCATTCAGCGGGGTATAAGGCCCGAAGATTTCGTCACTGACAAAGCCATAAACACCGTCCGGACCCGTCAGACCGTCACCATAGGTAAATTTATGGCTGATCGTGAACAGATAATATTTACCGTCCTGGAACACAAAATGCGGGCGCTCGGTCTGGTCGTTCACGCCAACCGCGGTGACCAGCGGCGGGAGCAATGTCCAGCTGTCGCCGTTTTCGTCATCGGCTTCAGCAATCCCTACACAACCGGTCTGATAGCGTGAATTACCCACATTTTCATAACCCGGCGGAACATCACCGGTTTCATCTGGCCCGACAATATGGCTACCTCGCACTCCCGCTACGTTGCCCTCAAACAACATATATAATTTGCCGCTTTTAGGGTCACGGAATGGGAACGGGTCGCGAAAACCCCAGTACGGGTTTTGTGCTTCAGTCTGGTAAAGATTGCCGTCCGCCTCGAACAGAGCCTTCACGTCAGTAAAGTCGCTAAGACTCACCCCTTTATTGGAGGTCGCAATGCGCCCGCGGACTTTGACGATCGTCGCGCCCGGCGTGACGGCGGTATAATACAAATCAATCTCACCCTGGTTATTTAACAAAATAGGGGAGCCCGCCCATTCGCGCGTCGTCGGAGAAACCCCTTCTTTCATTACGCGGCCGCCAAATTTCCAGTTCTTCCCTGTTTTAGAATACCAAAAACACATTTTTGCCCGTCCATGACGATTATTCCAGTCGAGAGCAATATCATAATTACCGTTGGCATCAATATAATCAGGGTTTTCAGGCTGACGGTCAGCCGTTAGTGTGAAAATAACGGACCAGCCATTGACCGAAAGTACTTTGCCATCAATATCACGCAGCGGCATCGTATCCCAGATAAAAACCGTATCACTCATTACCGGGAAATCAGCGCTGACCCGCGGTTGGGTTGTGGTCGGATCATTTTCATTCACTTTTAACGCATCTGCCCGTGACCAGATACTTGATTGAATAACCGGTTGTTCCAGTAAAGATTTATCGTTTAACGTACTCATAAAACCACCTCATCGTTTAATGTTTAAATTAAAATAAAATCCAATTTATTAACCCGCCATTCAGTCCGTCTGTTAAATCTATAAATCAGGACCGCCTGGCAGAATTAATACTGAAGAAAAAAATATTTGAGATAAAGTAAGTTACGTTGTGTGGGAAACCGCAGGGCATACGTTGAATTAACTGTAATAGTGGCCAGATCGGGTTTTTGAGTTTTATTAAGCGGCGCGTTATTCCATGACAGGTATGAGTTTCTGTCCGTGTCATTGAGTGTAAAAGGGGTATAGCAGGTTTTTTTCAGCAAGATCCTGCCAATACATTAAGGAAATTAATGCATTGGCATTTTTTAACCCGATCACAGCGTAATGTGCATAAATGATACCTTTAGTTAAAAAATTGCCCGTTTTCAAAAGCCGGTGTGACAATATTTCACATAAAATAGGATTAGAGTTAACTCATTCAGATTCATTGACTGTATTACAGGAAATATTCAGAATAACTGCGAGGGTTGGCGTTGGATGTAATTTCTTGTTACTTCTATTTGGAAAAGATACACTGTTTCAGGTGATTTTATTACAGTGGCTACCATGTTATGGACTTCATAGAGTTAACGTTTATTAACACGCTCGTCGGTATATGTATCACTTATACCTGCATCTCCATCCCTCTGATAAACTATAAGTCTGCTTTAAGCAGGCACCTCTCATTGAAGATATTGCTAGGGATCGTGCTGGGGATGGCTAGCATTTATTTGTTTCATATCGGCGTTCAGCACAATACCAGCATTTATAGCGTCGTTATATCGCCGATCACTTTTGGACTCATCATCTTTGGGTATCCGACTTTTTTTGCCAGTCTGATTGTGAGCACGGTGTTTTTATTCGGTGCCTCGACATTTTATGACGCTTTTTCTCTGGTGTATTTTGTGTTGTTAATGGTTTTCCATATAAAGGGAAAAGTGGGCGTAAGGTACGTTCTTTACTCCTACAGTGTTGCGCAAGCCTTCAACCTGCTCATCCATATCAATATTCTTAATGATAATGGATATTGGGAACTTGCCATCATTAAAACCATCATGAGCTTGCTCTATATTTCCCTGGTTTATGTTTTCCTGAATAACCTGATAAATTTGTCAAAAAGAGAACTTTTTTTCAAAAATGCCTCAAAAATCGATCCCCTCACAGGCGTTAGCAACCGGAGAAGCATAGACGATCATATTAAATATCTGGGTGAGTCTTATGAAGAAAATTTCTGTGTGCTCATGCTGGATATTGATAATTTTAAATCGCTGAACGATAGCTTTGGGCATCCTTTCGGAGATAAGGTCATCAAGAAAATTGCTCAGATCGTAAAGGATAATGTCCGGGCAAATGATTTTGTAGGGCGATATGGCGGGGAGGAGTTCATCATATTTATAAATGCAAACTTACAAAATGCCGAAAAAATAGCAGAGAAAATAAGGCGGATAATCCAGGAAAGTAATTTAAAATTTGACAGTAATGAAGTCAAGGTGACTGCTTCTATCGGCCTGGCGGAACACACTCTCACTCAATCTGTGCTTGAAACAATAAGCTGCGCAGATAATGCGCTTTACACAGCCAAAACGAGTGGAAAAAACAGAACAATTTCGCAAGGTGAAACAGTCAGTTAATGGTGAGACAGTTTGACTGTTGAGTCGGCAGATTTTCTGCGTTCGGACACGATATTTTGCTTAGAGATTATAATACCCTTTTTTAGGCATGAGTATTTCGATGTCATCTAAGGGGACTGAAGGGAATAAGAAACCCTGGACGCAGGATACACCACTGTATTTAAGACTTCTTAACTGCGTGCCGGTTTCAACGCCTTCAACGATAATAGAAGCACAATGCTGGCTGATATTATCAAGGATGCTGGCCCACATTACTGAATTGCCATTTTCCCAAAAGAATTTCTTATCTATTTTAACTGATTCGAATTTTGTGTTTTTCAATGTATTGATATTGCTGAAGTCGGTTCCGTAGTCATCGAGCCATAATTCATACTTTTCAGCTAAAGCATCTAAAATTATATTTCCCTCTGTTTTATCTATTTTAGGAAAACGCTCTGATATTTCCAGTCGTATAAAGTCATTTTTTTCTATAATTTCCTGTACATCATGATCTTCCAGAATCATGATTGCCATGCTCTGATCGATGTTCAGGGAGCAAAGGAGTTTGTTGTTTTTGAAAAAGAGTGATTGGGCGTTAATTTCAGTTAACTGTGCTAGCAATAATTCGCGCTTAGATTTTGTGTCCAGTGAGCTGATAAATTTTTGAGGTTCCATTTTTCCACCGGCGTAACCGCCCTCAAAACTTGTCAATACTTCGACTGCGTGTAGTGACCCTCCGATACTATATATAGGTTCACATCTGAATTTGCATGAGACCTGAAAATTTAAACGCAACATCATTTCCTCCCTAAAAGTCTGTCATTGTGTAATGGTGATCATTGATCACTTTCGCGAATTAATAAACATATATTGATCGATTTTTCCTATGATAAAACCTATTGATTAATACCTATTGATCGATAAAACAAATCTAACTCGCTGATTTTATGTGTTATATGATTTTGAAATGTGAATAAAAGCATAAGGAACCATAATATTTCCGAAAGCAACCCGTTACATGTATTTCTGCACGGGTTTTGGGCTAAGCTTTTTCTATTTGCAAACCCGTCAAACCTGCCTAAACAGGGACGCTGAGCCTGTGCGCGCGTCCTGTTTCTGAGAATGACTGGGAAACGTTATAATGTGGGGCTAGGATAGGTTGTGGCGCGTATTGCGCCACCTTCGCCAAGCATACAGAGTGATTGTAGCAGGCGAGGGCGAACAGAAAATCTAACTTCACCGGGAGTCTTGCCATGTTGACCGATCTGGGCAGCGATGAAAGTAAAAAGCGCGCGGCGATCGACCTGCTGAAAAACCATGATGAGGTTCGGGACGACGCGTTGAAAGAATATACGCGTCTGGCCTGCCTGCTATTAAAGATGCCGATATGCTTTGTGTCGGTGATGGATGATGAAAAGCAGTACATCAAATCCGCACAGAATGTTGCGGTAACCGAAACGAGACTCAGCGAAGCATTCTGCGTAAGTACGCTGGAACAAGGCAAGACGTTCATTTGTGCCGATACCGCCCGGCATCCTGATTTCAGACACTTTCAGGCCGTTACAGAAGCCCCTTTTGTCCGTTTTTATGCCGGTTGCCCGCTCAATACGCAGGACGGCGTAAGTGTCGGGACATTGTGTCTTTTAGATACACAACCCCGGACACTTTCAGCCGAGCAGGTGGGGATTTTTGAGACGCTGGCCGGGCTGGTGTCGGGTTTTCTGGCATCGTGGCATGCCGTTGGTTATATCGACATTGTCACGCTTCTGCCTAACCGCCAGCGGATGCTCAAAGACATTGCTGTTTCAGCGCAGAGCACATTTAAGCTCGTCATCATTGACTGCATTGACATGCCTTTTGCGTACGAAATGGCGCGTTCGCTGGGGATGACCGCTGTCGAAAATTTACTGCGGGATATGGCGGTTCAGCTTCAAACCCGGTTGCAGATACCGGCGCAACTTTACGCCGTTGCCGTCGGGCGATTTGCCTGGTTCACCACCGCCGAAGAGGGCGCGACATTAGAAGATATCGCCCAACGTCTGCGCGGAATTCAGGCCAGAATCAACCCCGAGGTGCCTCTGGATTTGGATATTCATATCGGCGACTCGGGGCCGTGTGATAACACGATGACGCCGGTAGAAATACTGCGTCGTGCGGTCAGCGCATTGCATGAAGCGATCAGTCATGAACACCGGTTTATGACGTTTGATGCGACGCTGGATAACCGCAAGAAGAATGATTTTAGCCTGCTTACCGGCCTGAGAAAGGCGCTTCAGGAGGATAACGGGTTATATCTGGTGTATCAGCCCAAGGTTTCTCTGGTGACCGGTCTGGTGACGGGCGTTGAGGCGCTGCTGCGCTGGAAGCATCCTGAACACGGCGAAGTTTTGCCGGGGCTTTTTATTCCTCTGGTGGAAAGAACCAGCCTGATGCGCGAACTGACGGCATGGGTCATTGATCATGCTATTGCGCAGTTAAGCCTGTGGCGTGACCGGGGGATTTCATTACCTGTCTCTGTGAACCTGGCCGCCAGTGATTTTTCCCGGCCTGACTTTGCCGATGAACTGGAACAAAAAATGCGCGATGCCGGGCTGACACCCGCCTTGCTGGGTGTGGAGTGTTTAGAAACGGAGAAAATGCTGGAAAGCCCGGCGGCACTTCACGGGCTGGAGATGCTAAAATTGCGCGGGTTTAAGATCTCACTGGATGACTTTGGTTCCGGTTACAGCAACATCAACTATCTGCGGCAGATCCCCATGGACATCATTAAACTCGACCGTTCGATTGTGAGTAACATTGCCAGTGATAAAGCCAGCCGCATTATTGTCCGCAATGTCATCAGGCTGCTTAAGCAACTCGATTATGTGGTGCTGGCGGAAGGTGTGGAAGATGACCAAACGGTCGACATTCTGCGTGGGTTGGGGTGTGACGAGGTACAGGGTTATGTTTACGCCAGGCCGCTGAGACCCAGGGATTTTGAGGCCTGGTGCCACGCCAAAAATCATCATCCGGCTAAACCGTCAATCTAAAAGCCCGTGTGAGTTTTCTTAAGCGGGCTTTATTAACATCGTATCTGCCTGAAATAAAGTTTCGGGGACATTTGCGAAATATGCATCAGGGGGTGGTATGCCATTCGTGAAATATGAAGACGGACTTTTTACTAAAAATGAATCACGAAAAACCCTGTATATGCCAATGGTGTTCTCACTGGCGCTGTGTGTTCTGGTGATGATAATTAATCTGGTCAGCTTTCCCAAAAAAGTCATCGGGCACTCCTGGATGCAAAATTCCGGCTGGGTATTTGACCTGGTTCAGTTGCTGATACTTAATTTTATCTTATGGAGTTTTAACCGCTTAACGGTTCAGGCCAGTCTGCGCAGGTGGATCAACCTGGGCTTACTTATCTGGATAATGTCAGCGGCTTTCGATGTGATGGATGAATTTATCCATCAACCGATGTGGGTGGGATATTTTATTGAGGATGTCTCCAGACTGACCGGGATGCTCTGCGTTTCGATTGGCATCTATTTTATTGTGCGGTACGTGAATGATAAATATGCCGATGTCAGTATAGATTCTTATCGTGATGAATTGACGCATTTGCCAAACCGACGTTATTTCAGAAATATTCTTCTGGAATTAGACAATACCAATATTTATGTTTTTATCATTGATATCGACTTCTTTAAAAACATCAATGACAAATACGGGCATGACATCGGTGATGAAGTTCTTCGGGCGTTCGGGGATCTGCTGAGCAGCCTGTATGACGGCCATGTCACCGCCTCCAGAATCGGCGGCGAAGAGTTTGCGGTGATTTTGCAGTTGCCCTCAAAACAGGAAGCCAGTCTCGTGGCGGAAAAAATATTATCCCGAACCCGCGACTTACTTCTCCGGGGGGAAATCCGCTTTACCGTCAGTATCGGAGCCGGTCACAAAAAAGAAGATGAAACGGTCGGGAATTTACTCAAACGCGTCGATGTCGCCCTGTATGACGCGAAATGTCGGGGTAAGAACCGGATCGAATGGGCCGCCGGGTAAATCACTCCGGTTTCGCGATATTGCATGAATAAAAAACCCGCTACGTGTCCTGAGCGGGTTTTTTACTTAACGGGGAAAATCTGACCTCAGTCGGAAAAAACGTTCTTTGCCCGCCATAAAATTTACGGGCAAATGTTCGTTTTTATTAAAGTGATTCCCCTGCATCGAGCTTCGCCAGCAGCATCTCGCCGCGTTGCCAGAGCGCTTCCCGCTTAGATTCCGCCAGCCGGTCAAGATTTTTGTAAGTCAGGCCCATGCGGTGATTTCCGCGCAGAAGTTCGCTGTGCCGCATAATAAAGTGCCAGTACAGCGCATTGAAAGGGCAGGCGTTATCCGCTGTGCTTTCACTGACTTTGTACACACAAGTACGGCAATAGTCAGACATACGGTTTATATACTGACCGCTGGCGCAGTAAGGTTTGGAGCCCAGATATCCCCCGTCGGCGTGCATGACCATGCCGAGCGTATTGGGTAACTCAACCCAGTCGAAAGCGTCCATGTAAATGGCGAGATACCATTCGCATATTTCAGCGGGCGCAATGCCTGCGAGCAGTGCGAAGTTGCCCGTCACCATCAGCCGTTGGATGTGGTGCGCGTAGGCATATTCAAGGCTCTGGCCGATGGCTTGACGCATGCAGTTCATCTGGGTTTTACCGGTCCAGTAGAATTCAGGAAGTGGCCTGCTGTTCCCAAAGACGTTGCCACCCGCATAGTCCGGCATCTTCAGCCAGTAGACGCCGCGCACATATTCGCGCCATCCAATAAGCTGGCGAATAAAACCTTCAGCCGCATTGAGTTTAATTCTGCCGGACAGATAGGCAGATTCCACATCGCCACACAGCTGCCGCACATCCAGCAAACCAATATTGAGCGCCGCGCTGATCCGTGCGTGAAATAAAAATGGCTCATCGCACGCCATCGCATCCTGATAATCCCCGAACGCGGCCAGACCGAAATCCAGAAAATAATCCCACAGTGACTGAGCATCGGCGTGCGTCACCGGATAATCGAACACGTCGACTGAACCGTAATGGTTTGCGAACTGCGCGCGAACCAGCTCAAGGACGTCCTGAGTGATGGCATCTGCGCTAAAGCGTGCCGGATAGGGCGCGACCACGCTTTTGGGGAGCGCCTTACGGTTTTCTGCATCGAAATTCCAGTTGCCGCCAGCCGGTGTGCCGTCGATATTCATCAGCAGCCCGCTTTTGCGGCGCATTTCCCGATAGAAAAACTCCATGCGCAACTGCTTTTTGTCTTTGGCCCAGGATGAGAACTCATCACGCGAGCACAAAAAACGGGTGTCGGAATGCCATTGCAGGGGCAGTCCACACTCTCTGAGCGAGTGCTCAAGACGCCAGTCCCCGCATTCTGTCAGGTGAACCTCTTCTGACTGCAACTGCGATTGCCAGCGCAGTAATTCGCCCGGTACTGATCCGGAATTGAGCGGGTCATCGAGAGTGACGTAATGCACGCAAAAACCTTGCTGTTTCAATGCCTGAGCAAAGTGGCGCATTGCACTGAAAATAAGCACAATTTTTTGCGGATGGTGAGGGACATGGCGCGCCTCCTCCATGACTTCAACCAGAAGAACGGCATCACGTTGCGCGTCCAGCCCGTTCAATGAAGCCAGATCAAACGAAAGCTGATCGCCCAGCACCAGACACAACCGGCGGTTTTTAGTCATTAGATTGAACCTTGCAGTTAAAAAAACAGGCACTTTGTACGTGGTGAAAATGCATTTTGCGGGGAACGCTTCTGGTTTTAATCAACGAACAGGGAGTATAGACGTGATAGTTGCAGTATTCCTGCCTCTGTTTTGACAGACATTCGTCTGTTGTCCCCGGTAAGACGCGTCCTTTTTTGCCTGCAACTTTTAATCTTGTTCAGGGGAGTATTAAAGCGAAGGTAAAGAGAAAGCCAGCAAGGTAAATAAAAGCAAAAAGCCCGCTTAAGTTTCCTTAAGCGGGCTTTTCTAATTTGGCTCCTCTGACTGGACTCGAACCAGTGACATACGGATTAACAGTCCGCCGTTCTACCGACTGAACTACAGAGGAATCGTTTGAACGGGGCGAATAATAGCGACTGCCCGTAGGCATGTCAAAGGGTTAACGCAAAAACTTGTCTGAGTGTTCTCTTAATATCCAACTTGTTGACTGTTAAGGCAAAGTGATTAAATCCTCTCCCATTTCTACTTCTTTTCTCATCTTGCCGGAAACCCTTTGCACTAAAAGCAACCATAAGTTGCCTGATTGTTGTGCAGTGGTTATCGGGCAGGGTGTATTTAGAAATTTTTAAGCACGTTCTTTGCCACTTTTTGTTCATTAAATCGTCACAAACTCCGATCTGCTGCACAAATTTCACACATTTGTGGGAACTGGCACACCCCGTGCATTGTTATTTTACTAACAACGGCTAGTTTTTTGACAATGAAGCAACAAAAGCAGCTACAGGGGATTAACCGATGCAGCCAGCGCAGGATGTGATTGAACAAATCGAAGCGTCGTTCTCCGCACAAACGCCAACGGGGAAGCGCATTGCCGGTTATCTGCTGGCCAATCTGGCGCAAATTCCGTTCGAAACCGCCGACAGCATTGCGCGCAGCGCGGCGACCAGCGGTATTTCGGTCGGGCGTTATCTGCGCAGTCTCGGCTATCGCAACCTGGATGATTTCAAGCAAACGCTGCGCCAGCAAAGCGGAACCGCGTATCAGCCGTGGGTGGTCACCGACCGGCTGGGCGCATACCGCGAACGCAGCAAACAGCCGCAGCAGGAAAAGTTAGGGCAATCGCTGACGCTCGAACTTGAGGCCATTAATCACGTTTATCAACTGGCGCAGAGCGACAGTTTTGCGCAGGTCAGCCGCCGTCTGGCCGAGGCCGAGGCGGTGTTTATTCTCGGCATTCAGTCGGTGCGCGGTATCGCCAATAATTTTGCGAGCTATCTCGAATATCTGCGTCCGAAAGTGTATTTCGCCGACGGACTTTCCGGCACCTACGTGGAATCGCTCAATTCGGAATTCGCACAACCTTATCTGGTGGTTACTGATACCCGCGCTTACTCGAAAATGGCGCAAACCTATTGTGAGGCGGCCTGCGAACGCGGGCTGAACGTGGCGCTGATCACCGACATTTACTGTCCGTGGGCGCGCGATTATCCGGTCGATTTATTGCAGGTGAAAACGGATACCGGCCAGTTCTGGGATTCGATGGCGCCGCTCAGCTGCCTGTTCAACCTGCTGTGTTCTTCCGTGCTGGAACTGCGCGGGAATGACGTGGAACAGCGGCTGGCGAACAACCGGATTTTGCAGAAACAGCTCGGACAATTTGAATCGTAATTTTCTAAAACCAGCGGACAGAGTTTATTGATGAACACAAAAACACCCGATGTCGCACTGACCGACCTGGCGCAAAGCCTGCCAGACGCTGTGATCGACCTGAAATATGCCACCGCCGATAACCTGACCGGTCAGCCGATTTATCGCGAATCGCGCTGCCTGTTGCACCCCGATGCGGCCGCTGCGCTGGTGCGTTGCAATCAGGTCGCGAAGCTGGCGGGATTCCGGTTGAAAATCTACGACGCTTACCGGCCGCAGGCGGCGCAGGCCTGTTTGTGGGCAGCGTTTCCGAACCCGGATTATGTTGTGGATATCAAACTCGGCTCGCACCACAGCCGGGGCGTGGCGGTCGATCTGACGTTGCTTGATGATCAGGGCGACGTACTGGATATGGGCGCGGGTTTTGATGAAATGACCGAAGTCTCGCACCCGTTTTATCCGGATTTACCGCCGGAGATCCAGCGAAACCGTTTACTGCTCAATGCCGTGATGGCGGCGGGCGGCTTTAAAGGCATCACCAGCGAGTGGTGGCACTTTGAATTACCGGATGCCAAAACGTATCCGTTGTTGGACGAGCGGTTCGGCTGCTATCCGCCGGTTAACGCCGCGTAATCATTGCAAGTCTCTTATCACTTTTCATAAAGCCAGGAGTTCTCCGATGAGCAACACAGCAATCAGCACGTTCCGTAAAACGACTCAAACACGGATCGCCGGTGGCATTTTTCTCGCCCTGTCAGGTTTGAGTTTTGCCGCACAGGCCGCCGTTCCGAAAGACATGCTGGTGATCGGGAAAGCCGCTGACCCGCAAACGCTGGATCCGGCGGTGACAATCGATAACAACGACTGGACGGTGACGTATCCGGCGTATCAGCGTCTGGTGCAGTACAAAACTGAAAACGGCAAAGGCTCCACGCAGGTGGAAGGGGACTTAGCGGCCAGCTGGACGGCGTCGCCGGATCAACTCGTCTGGACGTTTAAGCTCAAGCCGGGCGCGAAATTTGACGACGGCACCGACGTCAACGCCGATGCGGTGAAATGGTCGTTTGAACGCCTGATGAAAATTGCGCAGGGACCGTCGGAAGCGTTTCCGAAAGATATGGCGGTGACGGTAGTTGATCCGCTGACCGTCACGTTCACGCTGAAAACGCCATTCGCGCCGTTCCTGTATACGCTGGCCAATGACGGCGCGGGCATTGTGAATCCGGCGATTGCCAAAGCCAATCCGGCTGATGAAGGCAAAGCCTGGCTGGCCGGTCATACCGCCGGTTCCGGCCCGTATAAACTCGATCGCTGGCAGAAAGGTCAGCAACTGGTGCTGGTGCCGAACCCGCATTACAGCGGCGCAAAACCGGCCTTTAAACGCGTCACGGTTAAGATTATTGGTGAGAGCGCCACGCGCCGTCTGCAACTGTCGCGCGGCGATCTGGACATTGCCGACTCCCTGCCGATGGACCAGCTGGCGGCGCTGAAAAAAGAAGACAAAGTTGCCGTTGAAGAATTCCCGTCACTGCGCGTGACGTATCTGTATCTCAATAACGCCAAAACGCCGCTTAACCAGGTGGATCTGCGCCGTGCGATTTCGTCTGCGGTGGATTATCAGGGCATGGTGAAGGGCATTCTCGGCGGTAACGCCAAACAGATGCGCGGGCCGATCCCGGATGGCATGTGGGGTTTTGACCCGACGGCCAAACAATACACGCTGGATCTGACGCAGGCGAAAGCCGATCTGGAAAAAGTGAAAGACAAGCCGCAGACGCTGGACTTCCTCTATTCCGATAACGATCCGAACTGGGAATCCATCGCGCTTGCCGTGCAGGCCAGCCTCGGTCAGGCCGGGATCAGCGTTAAGCTGGAAAAACTGGCGAACGCCACCATGCGTGACCGTATCGGGCAGGGCGATTACGACATTTCGATCGGCAACTGGAGTCCGGATTTCGCCGACCCGTACATGTTCATGAACTACTGGTTCGAGTCCGACAAAAAAGGGCTGCCGGGAAACCGTTCGTTCTATTCCAATCCTGATGTCGATGCCCTGCTGAAAAAAGCGGTGTCGGTGACGGATCAGAAACAGCGGACAGACTACTACCAGCAGGCGCAGAAAATCGTCATCGACGAAGCGGCGTATGTCTATCTGTTCCAGAAAAACTATCAGGTCGCGATGAACAAAGACGTCAAAGGTTTCGTTTTCAACCCGATGCTTGAGCAGGTCTTTAATGTCAGTCAGATGAGTAAGAAATAGCGGCGGCATCATTTACGAAAACCCCTTTCACAACACGAGAGGGGCTTTACGGGGAAAATGAAATATGACTTTCTGGACTCTTATCCGTCAGCGATGCTGGGGTTTGATACTGGTGATGGCGGGCGTTTGCGTCATCACTTTTATCATCTCGCACATGATCCCCGGCGATCCGGCGCGTCTGCTGGCGGGTGACCGCGCAAGCAACGAAATGGTCGAACATATCCGCGAACAGCTCGGGCTGAATCAGCCGCTGTATGTGCAGTTTTTCCGTTACGTGAGCGATCTGTTGCACGGCGATTTAGGCACGTCGATCCGCACCGGCAGGCCGGTTCTCGACGATCTCAGGGCTTTCTTCCCCGCCACGCTCGAGCTGGCCGTCAGCGCGCTGTTTCTGGCCATCGTACTGGGTATTCCTCTGGGCGTATTGTCGGCGGTATACCGCAATAAATTCCCCGATCATCTGGTGCGTTTACTGTCGGTTCTGGGGATTTCCACCCCGGCATTCTGGCTGGGGTTGGGTGTGATAATTCTGTTTTACGGCCATCTGAACCTGCTGCCGGGCGGCGGCAGGCTGGATGACTGGCTGGATCCGCCGGCCAATATCACCGGCTTTTATGTGCTCGATTCGCTGCTGACCGGTAACTGGGAGACGTTCTGGAACAGCCTTCAGCATCTGGTGATGCCTGCGCTGACGCTGGCGTTCGTCCACATGGGCATTGTGGCGCGGCAAATCCGTTCTGCGATGCTCGAACAGCTGAGTGAAGATTATATCCGCACCGCGCGCGCCAACGGCTTATCGCGCTGGCGGGTGATTTTAAGCCACGCGCTGCCGAATGCGCTGATCCCGTCCGTGACCGTACTCGGGCTGGCGATGGGCGATCTGCTTTACGGCGCGGTGCTGACCGAAACGGTTTTCGCCTGGCCGGGGATGGGGGCTTACGTGGTGAATTCGATTCAGGCGCTGGATTTTCCGGCGGTGATGGGCTTTGCGGTGGTGGTGTCGTTTGCTTACGTCATCGTCAATTTGTGCGTGGATTTGCTGTATGTGTGGATTGACCCGCGCATTGGCCGTGAGGGGTGAGCGAATGTCTGTCATTGAACCCGACGTGAATAATCACCGTGCCGGTGTTGTACCGCCGGACGTCAAACCGCGCTTTGCCACCTGGCGGCGCACTTTTCATCTGCTGAGCCGCAGCCCGCTGACGATGCTCGGGCTGGCGATCATGCTCATCGTCCTGTTTATCATGATTTTTTCGCCGTGGCTGGTGCCGCACGATCCGAACGCCATTAGCCTGACCGACCGTTTGCAGGCACCGTCTGCCGCGCACTGGTTTGGCACCGATGAAGTCGGGCGTGACCTGTTCAGCCGCGTGCTGATTGGCAGCCAGCAATCGGTCGCGGCCGGGCTGGCGGTAGTGATTATTGCGGGCTCCATTGGCTCACTGCTCGGCTGTTTTTCCGGCGTGGTCGGCGGCGTGGTGGACACGCTGATAATGCGCTGCATGGACATCATGCTGTCGGTGCCGTCGCTGGTCCTGACAATGGCGCTGGCGGCGGCGCTCGGGCCGAGTCTGTTCAACGCGATGCTGGCGATTGCCGTTGTGCGCATTCCGTTTTACGTCCGGCTGGCGCGCGGACAGACGCTGATGCTGCGTCATCAGGCGTATATGCAGGCCACGCGCACCTTTGGCGCATCGCGCTGGCATCTTATTACCTGGCACGTTTTGCGTAACGTGATGCCGCCGCTGGTGGTGCAGGCCTCGCTCGATATCGGCACCTCGATTCTGATGGCCGCGACCTTAGGGTTCATCGGCCTCGGGGCACAGCAACCGACCGCCGAATGGGGCGCGATGGTCTCGAATGGCCGCAATTATATTCTCGACCAGTGGTGGTATTCCGCCTTCCCCGGCGTGGCGATCCTGATCACCGCCACCGGTTTTAACCTGTTCGGCGACGGTCTGCGTGACCTGCTCGACCCGAAAAGCAGAGGGCGCTGAAATGGCTGAACAAAACAACGCGCCGGTTCTGGAAATCGACAACCTGCAACTGGTCTTCCCGGTTTACGGCGGCGAAGTGAAAGCGCTGAATCAGGTGTCGCTGTCGGTCAGTGCCGGGGAAATTGTCGGTGTGGTCGGTGAATCCGGCTCCGGCAAATCGGTCACGGCGATGATGGCGATGCGCCTGCTGCCGCCTGATGGTTTTACCGTGACCGGCGGTGAATTACGACTGCTCGGCACCGACGTGGTTCACGCCAGTGAAGAACAGATGCGGAAACTGCGCGGCGCGCGGGTGGCGATGATTTTTCAGGAACCGATGAATGCGCTGAACCCGACGCGCAAAATCGGGCGGCAGATGTGCGAGGTGATCTGCCTGCACCAGAAAATCAGCAAGGCGCAGGCGTGGAAAAAAGCCACCGGCCTGCTGCAAGATATGCAGATTGCCGACGCGGAACAGGTGATGTCGCGTTATCCGTTCGAGCTTTCCGGCGGTATGCGCCAGCGCGTGCTGATTGCGATGGCGTTTTCCTGCGAACCCGAACTGATTATCGCCGATGAACCGACTACCGCGCTGGACGTCACCGTGCAACGTCAGGTTCTTCGCCTGTTGCAGCGCAAAGCCCGCGCCAGCGGCACCGCCGTCTTATTTATCACCCATGATATGGCGGTTGTTTCGCAACTTTGTGACCGCGTTTACGTGATGTACGCGGGGCATGTGATTGAAAGCGGCAATACGACGGACGTGATCGACGCGCCGTCGCACCCGTATTCCATCGGCCTGTTGCAGGCCGCGCCGGAAAACGGCGAGCCGCGCAGCCTGCTCAAAGCCATTCCCGGCACCGTGCCGAATCTCTCGAAACTGCCGCAGGGCTGTGCCTTTCGCGGACGCTGCAATCACGCCGATGACCGCTGTATGCAAACGCCGGGACTCACGCCGTTGCCGCAATTTCCGCGTCAGTCGGTGGCCTGCTGGCATCCGCAGATCCCCGTTCAACGCACTGAGGAGCTTTCCTGATGATTGCTGAAGCATTAGTCGAATTGCAGGATATCCGCGTGCGTTTCCCCGCCAGTTTTAACTGGCGCGGCAAACCGACGGGTTACGTCCATGCACTCAACGGGCTGGATCTGAATATTATTCGCGGCGAAACGCTGGGGATTGTCGGCGAATCCGGTTGCGGAAAAAGCACGCTGGCCCAGTTGCTGATGGGACTGCAAAAACCGAGTAGCGGAGAGATCCACCGTGCACGCCATGATAATTCGTGGTTTGGTTCCGGTATGCAGATGGTGTTTCAGGATCCGCAATCGTCGCTCGATCCGCGTCTGCCCGTCTGGCGGATTATCACCGAGCCGGTATTTGTGCAGAAACACAACAGCAGCCGCGAACGCCGTGAACTCGCCGCCACGCTGGCTGAGCAGGTCGGCATCCGCAAAGAGTATCTGGACCGTTTACCGCATGAATTTTCCGGCGGTCAGCGCCAGCGTATTTCCATCGCCCGCGCGCTGTCGTCAGAGCCGGACATCATCGTGCTCGATGAACCGACCTCGGCGCTGGATATTTCCGTACAGGCTCAGATCCTCAATCTTCTGGTGGAACTGCAACGCCAGCGCGGCCTGACGTTTGTGCTGATTTCCCATAACGTTTCCGTCGTGCGCCACATGAGTGACCGAGTGGCGGTAATGTACCTCGGGCAGATCGTCGAACTGGGCGCAGCAGAAAAAGTGCTGACAGAACCGCAGCATCCGTACACCCGTTTGCTGCTGGATTCTGTTCCGCGTGCGGGGCGTTTGCTGGATGACGGCGTCGTTGATAAAAAAGGCGAACTGCCGGGCAACCGGAACCTGCCAATGGGGTGTTATTTTCGCGAGCGATGCCCGCTGGCGGGGGATGGATGCCAGATGCCGCAGGATCTGGTTTGCGGGGCAAACGAGGTGGTGGTGAGATGTCACCGGGTTATGCCGGAGCGGGCATAACAGCGCTTTTGTAACCGCAATAAACATCAAAACCTTGGGTTGCCACCCAAACTGGCAAAACCTTGGGCTCGCCGCCCAAACTGGCCCAAAGGGCGCGTTAACGCGCGCGCCCTCTGGACACCCGCGCTTTTTAACTGCGCGCTGCCGATCGCTGGCTATGTTCCAGAAGCTCCGGCTAGTGCCGCAAACGCCGCCGCTGTGCGGTACTCTCATTTCGGATTCGAACCAGCGAGAAAAGAGACTCTCGCCGTTTCTCATCACTCATTCGACGTCGTTTTGAAAGCGGCCAATGGCTTTTTCAATTCAAAAGCGGACTGGTTTTATCTTTAAGAAAGGCAAGCTGGCGCGCTCAGAAATTTTGCTGACCGAGAGTTCGAGACCGCAAGGCTCGAAGCTCGTAGGGAAGGTACCGCGCAGCGGCAAGATTTCGCGCCACATGCCGATATGCCAGAACACGTCCGTCGACCCAGCGATAGCGCGCAGTTAAAGAGCCCGGGATTCTCAAGGGTGGTGGCGATAGACCACCCTTGAGGCCGGTTTGGGTGGCAACCCAAGGTTTTGACCTGAGTTGAGCGATCACCGCAATCGAAAAACCGAAACTTTCTCGGTCAGACGTGAGCACCTCACTGCAAGTGAAGCACCTCACTGCAAGTGAAAAACCGAAATTTTCCGGTTCATTCCCCCTCCCATATCTCCCCCGATACCATCACCACGCCTTCAAATATCAACCGTGCTGTCCGCAGCAACCCGCATCCGGCCAGCCGCCCTGCGCCTGATTTCTCCATGTCGAGTTTCAATTCAACGCTGAATTCGCCGGTCGGATGTTCCACGCTGATAAGCGGTGTTGAACCAGCAGGCGTGTGCGCCAATCCTTCGGTTACGGATCCGGGGATCAGGCAGGCGCTGGCGACGCTGACGGCACCGAGTACGCCAATCGAGGCGTGACAACGGTGCGGGATGAACGTCCGGCTGGAGATTGCACCGCCGTTTCGCGGTTCCGCGATGAGCGTCATTTTCGGCACCGTGCGCTGTGAAACGTCGCCGAGATTCATTTTTACACCGGCCTGTAAGCGGATCGATTCGAGGCGCGTTTTCAGTTCAGAATCGGCGTCGAGCTGTTCGCGGCTTTCATAGCCCGTGCGGCCTAAATCTGCGGCGCGCAGCAAAACCACCGGCATACCGTTGTCGATGCAGGTGACGTCAGTACCGTCGAAAACGTCCCGCGCATGGCCGGTGGGCAGTAATGCGCCACAGCTGGAACCGGCGATATCCGCAAATTCCACACTGATTTTTGCCGCCGTGCCGGGTACGCCGTCGATGCGTAAATCGCCCTGATAACAAACCTGTCCGTCTTCAACCGGAACATACGCGGTCGCAATCTGACCGGTATTTTCCATGAAAATACGCACCGGCGTGATGCCGTTTCGGGCGGCAATCAGATTCCGTTCGAGGGCGAACGGGCCGACGGCCGCCAGAATGTTGCCACAGTTTTGGCCGTAATCTACTACGGCTTTGTCGACGTTAACCTGCGCAAACAGATAATCGACATCGGCATCAGTGCGGACAGAAGGGCGGATTATCGCCACTTTGCTGGTCAGCGGATCGGCACCGCCCAGCCCGTCAATCTGGCGCGGATCGGGCGAACCCATGGCCGCCAGTAACACGCGGTCGCGCAGAGCCGGGTCTTGCGGCAGGTCGTCGGCCAGAAAGAAGGCACCTTTGGACGTGCCGCCGCGCATTAGCAGGCAGGGAATTCGGGTCTGTGGCATAGCGGTTCCTCAGCGTTGTTCGGCCTGTTCCAGCTCGGCGGTGGAGTCGAAATATTTCAGCCCTTTTTCGGCCAGACGCGGGCGCATGTTGTAGATGTCCAGCCCGA
Organism: Rahnella sikkimica; assembly: GCF_002951615.1. Taxonomy (GTDB): domain Bacteria; phylum Pseudomonadota; class Gammaproteobacteria; order Enterobacterales; family Enterobacteriaceae; genus Rahnella; species Rahnella sikkimica. Next base: position 794,248 of record NZ_CP019062.1, read on the forward strand.
GTTCGCCGTCGGCCATCCGCGCCCGTTTGCTCTCTTCCAGTGCTTCCCGCTGGCGGCTGGCCTCGCGCACCGGCGTGACGTCTTCGCGGCGAACCACCACCACGCCGTCATCGTCTGCCACAATCGCATCCCCCGGATACACCAGTTGTCCGGCGCAGACCACCGGCACGTTGACCGAGCCGAGCGTTTCTTTCACCGTGCCCTGTGCGAACACCGCCCGCGACCACACGCGGAAGCCCATATCGCGCAGCGTCTTGGTATCACGCACGCCCAGATCTGCCACCAGCCCGACCACGCCGCGCGCTTTCAGCGAGGTCGCCAGCAGATCACCGAAGAATCCGTCGGAGCAGGGTGACGTCGGCGCGACCACCAGAATATCGCCCGGCTGGCATTGCTCGACGGCAACGTGGAACATCCAGTTATCGCCCGGTGCGGTGAGTACGGTAACGGCGCTGCCGGAAATGGCACAGTCTTGCTGTATCGGGCGGATGGCCGGATCCAGCAAACCCGTGCGTCCCTGTGCTTCGTGAACGGTGGCCACGCCAAACGCCGCCAGCGCCGTGACATCCGCAGAGTTCGCCCGTGGAATATGGCGTACCACCACGCCTTTTTTGCCGGTTACGCTCATGCTAAATCCTCCGTCACGCGCGGGAATATGCTCTGAAAACCTTCGCCATAGACAATGTTTTTAGTGCTGGTGATGCCGACGTTACGTTTGGCCTGAACGCCGCGCTGCTGGGCGACGCGGGTGTAGTATTCCCACAAATGTTCCTGACCGGCCATGCACTGGATCGCCTGATATTTTTTGTCCCAGACGTCGGTAATATCGAGCAAGACGTCGGGTTTCCATTCGCACTGTTCCGGCTGATGCGGTTCGAAACAGTAAACCGGCGGTGCACCCACGATGGTTTCACCCGGTTTATAGCCCTCAGCCTGGGCGATAATCCGCGCTTCCTGCGCCAGATGGGTTGCCATCGGATGATCGTAGTTGTACGGATCTTTCAGGGAGTGCGTCAGGACGAAATGCGGCTGCACGCGGCGGTAAACGTCGGCCAGGCGGAACAGTGATTCTTTATCGGCGCGCAGCGGGTAATCGCCCATGTCAAAAAACTCGACGGTGGCACCGAGGATTTCAGCGGCGGCCATTGCTTCCTCGCGGCGTGACGCTTTCACAATTTCTTCGGTCATATTGCCTCCTTTGCGCCACAGTTTGGCGGATTCCCCGCGTTCGCCGAAAGAAAGGCAAACGATGTGAACGGCGTATCCGGCCTGCGTATGTTTCGCGATGGCACCGCCTGCACGCCAGACGAAATCGGCGGAGTGGGCGCTGACGACTAATGCACTTTTGCTTTCATCTTTTTTGGGCTGAGTCATGAGTATGTCCTGGGTTTAGGGTGATCAGATTGCCTGCGTTCCATGCTGTCAGTCCGTGCCGGTGGCGGGTAATTCATTTGATTGCAGGGGGTATGCGTTTTATTTATATTGCTGAGGGATGTCACGAAAAAAAACCTGACGGGAGAAGGGGATGGCGCAAGACGAGATGCTGAGTAACCTGATGCAAATACGTGCTTTTTGTCAGGTGGTCGATCAGGGAAGCGTATCGCGCGCAGCCGACGAGCTTTACCGCACGCAGTCGGCGGTGACGCGGGCGATACGCGACCTGGAACAGACGCTCGACGTGCCTTTGTTTGAGCGTCATGCCAACGGCATGTTGCTGACCGATTTCGGTAAATGCGTGCTGCCGCGTGCGCGGCGCGCGATTGCCGAATTACGCCTGATCCCGTCACAGCTGGCGAAATTGCAGGGCAAGGCGGGGCAGACGCGCAGCGAAACCGAGCCGCTTTATCTGTTTAACGTCCGTCGCCTGCAAATATTTATTTCGCTGTGCAAAACGCGGCATATGCAGACGGTCGCCACGTTGCTCGGGCTGAGTCAGCCAGCGGTCAGTTCGGCGTTAAAAGTGCTGGAAAACGGGGCGGGTCTGGCGCTTCTGGCACGCACACCACACGGCATGATGCCGTCGCTGGCCGGGCAGGATATCGTGCCGAATTTGCGCCGTGCGCTGAATGAACTGCGGCATATTCCGGCGGATATCGCCGCCCGTCGTGGCGTGCTGGAAGGCTCGGTGCAGGTCGGCGCATTGCCGCTGGGTCGAACGCGTTTGCTGCCGCAGGCGATCATCGGGCTGACACAGCGGTATGGCGGCGTAAAAGTCATTACCAATGAAAGTGCGTTCAGCGCGCTGGCGTCCGAACTGCGTTCCGGCGAGGTGGATTTTATCTTCGGCGCACTGCGTTCCAGTGATTACGCGGCAGATATGGTGACGGAAACGCTGTTCACCGAAAGCATGGTGATACTGGCGAGAAAAGGGCATCCGCTGCTGAATGCACCGGTGACGCAGGCGCAGTTGCGCGTGGCGCGCTGGGTTTTGCCGCGCGCAGACACGCCGTCGCGACGGTTGCTGGATAACAGTTTTCACGCGATGGATATGCCGCCGCCGGATCCGGTGGTGGAAAGCGGCGATCTGGGGATTGTGCGCGGGCTTCTGCTGGGATCGGATATGCTGGCGGCCGTTTCTGCCCGCCAGCTTGAGCACGAACTGGAAAGCGGCGAACTGGTCAGACTGCCGCTGGAACTGGCCGACACGCACCGCGCCATCGGCCTGACCTTCCGCGCCGGAAGCCTGCTTTCCCCCGCCGCACAGGCGCTGGTGGAGGAAATCCGGCGGGTGTGCGGTTAGCGGGCCATTATTTACTCAGATTCACCACCGCCTGGCGGATAGCGTACTCGTAACCCTGAATGCCGAAACCGCATATCACACCGACGGACACGTCGGAGAGGAACGAGTGGTGGCGGAAGGCGTCGCGTTTATGCACGTTAGTGATATGCACTTCGTAGAGCGGCAGGCTGACGGCGGTGACCGCATCTCGGAGAGCGACCGACGTATGGGTCCAGGCGGCGGCGTTCAGGACAATGGCATCGGTGTTACCGCGGCAGCCCTGAATACGGTCGATCAAATCACCTTCATGGTTGGTCTGGAAAAATTCGATTTCTGCACCGCAGCTTTCACCGGTCTGATGACACAGTTTTTCGATAGTTGCCAGGGTGTCATAACCGTAAGTTTCCGGCTCGCGTGTGCCGAGCAGATTCAGGTTCGGGCCGTTAAAAACGGCAATTTTGTAAGTCATCGGGTCTTCCTTTCTTCAGTAATCTGCAAAACCAAACAGGTCTTTTGGCGTCTGCCACAGGATCTGGTGCCGCGTTTTCTCATCGGGGAATAACTGTTCCACCAGCATCAGCAACGTGCCGAGATCCATCCGGTGTTCCGCGCGCAGGAACGGCCAGTCGGAGCCCCACATACAATGTTCGGCACCGAACGCGTCAAGCAGCGCGTGCTGATAAGCGTGACCGTCCTGATACGGAAAAGGCTGGCGACTGAATTTCGCCAAACCGGACAACTTCACCCAGGTACGCTGCTGGCTTGCAAGCTGCAACAGCGCCTGAAATGCCGGTTGCTGCAAGCCCTGCGTCACATCCGGACGACCGGAATGATCAATCAGCAGGCGGGTTTTCGTGCGGTTGATCAGCGGCAAAAGTGCCAGTAACTGGTCGTCCTGTACCTGAATGGCGGCGAACATGTCCAGCCCGGCCAGGTGTTCCATCAGGGCGTCGAGGTGTAAAAAAGGTGCCGTGCCGAGCATCGCCACATTCATGGCGATGCCGACCACACCGGCTTGTTTCAGTGCGGCGAGTCTTTCCAGCGGAAGATCAAAAGGCACCACGGCGATGCCTTTGAAGCGGCCATTGCCTTTTGCCAGCGCATCCAGCAGGCAGGCGCTGTCGGTGTTGTACCCTGACGTCGGGCCGACAATCAGGGAGTGGCGGATGTTATAGGCTTGCATCACCGCGCGGTAATAATCGGCGGTGCCAATCTCGTGCCCTTCCGGACGGTACGGCGTGTCCGGAAGGTACGGGAAGCGCGCCGGATCAAACACGTGATGATGGGTGTCGATCTTGGGTTGCTCAAAAATCGTCATGCTTTCGCTTTACCTGCTACTGAGTAAATAACTTGCTGATTGCGGGTCTTCTGGAATTCTTCCAGCGTTTCACCGCGCATCGCAGAATAAATATGTAAGTTGGACACGCCCACCACGGCACCGAGTTTTTCCAGCAGGAAGAAGCTCACGCCGTAATGAATCATCCCGCGCCAGTCGAGTTCGCGCAGGAGTTTTTGTTCATCAGCGGTCAGTTTGTTTTCGGCAAACATCGCGTTCTGGTCAGTGAGGAAACGCTCGCGCCACGCGGGCTGGATCAGGCGATGCAGGAACCGGTTCATGCGGAACGCTTTCAGGCTGCGCGCCTGGGTAAACGGATAGGTGCCCGGCAGTTTTTCCACGCCTGCCAGCTGTTGTGCGATTTTGTCGCGCTGGCGCTGCTGCACGTCCACCGGCGCTTCGCGGGACTGGTTTTCGAGGATCAGCGTGGCGATTCCGGTCATCGACGGCAGGTAATAGGCCTGATGCAGTTTTTTCACGTTGGCGGAAAGCGCGCCGCGCATCACCAGCCACATGATGACTTCCGAACCTTCCAGCCCGCCGAGCGTGGCGAATTCCGCCAGCGTCATTTCGGTCAGACGTTCCGGGTCATTCACAATCATATCGACAAACTGTTCGTCCCACTGCGGGTTGTTAAAACCGCAACGTTCGCCATGAACCTGATGGGAAACGCCGCCGGTGGCGACAATCGCCACGTTCAGATCTTCCGGAAAACTTTCGATGGCGCGGCGCAGCGCCTGACCGAGTTTGTAGCAGCGGCGCGCTGTCGGGATCGGGAACTGCAACACGCCGATTTGCAGCGGAACGATTTGCGTCGGCCAGCCGCCTTCATGCGGCATCAGCGCGGAAAGCGGCGAGAACAGGCCGTGATCCAGCGGTTTGTCCTGAAAGAACGACATATCAAATTCGTCCGCCATCAGGCTGGCACCGATGTGCTGAGACAGCGCCGCATGGCCTTTCACCGGCGGTAAATCGCGCGGGCCGCCGCCTTCATCCGCGACCTCATAGTGATCATCAATGCCTAACGTAAACGCCGAATAGTGATCAAAGAAAAAGGACGTGACGTGGTCGTTGAAGACGTACACCAGCACGTCGGGTTTCTTTTCTTCGAGCCATTTTTGCATCGGCGCAAAACTCTCGAAAATCGGTGCCCAGGCGCTTTCGTCCTGTTTGTTGTGATCTACTGCAAAACCGATAGTCGGGGTATGTGAAACCGCCAAACCGCCTATGATCTTAGCCATCTTGAATCCTCTGAACTTTTTGCAGGGTAATCGCAGCGCAGCCGCTGCGGCAGTGTATTGATGTTTCTAATTATCAGGAGGCTAACGCAAGGTTAGCGGATGTTCAGGGTGCGCGACAACTCCGGGATGTCAGTAATATCAACGCCTTTGATCATCTCGGCCGGGTGTGCCGCGCGGTGCAAAAGAATACTCAGGCCAGCCAGCAGGGCAGGCAGCGCCAGAATAATGAAGATCATGTTCTCGCCGGAGAAAACCCCCAGCAGGATGCCGCCCATTGATGAGCTGATAATGGCACCGCTGCGGCCAATGCCGTGCATCCAGCAGACGCCGGTGGCGCGCATTTCAGTCGGATAGAAGGCCGGGGAAAACGCCTGAAGTCCGGTCTGTGCGCCGTTAATACAGACACCGCTGATGAAGACCAGCAGCGCCAGCACGTCCGGGCCGAAGTTGCCGATGCCCTGTGACAGCAGGCTGACCATGCCCATGATGTAGAAACCGGCGATGACGCGTTTCGCGGTGTACTTGTCCATTAATCCGCCGACCATCAGGCCGCCGAAGGTGCCGCCGAGCTGGAACAAACCGGCGACAATCGCGGCGCGTTCCAGCGAGAAACCGCCGTTGCGCATAATGGTCGGCAGCCAGCCGTTGAGCAGGTAAATCACGAACAGCCCCATGAAATACGTCACCCACAGGACAATCGTGCCCTTGGCATAACCGTTGGCGAACAGCTGGAAGACTTTGGCTTTTTTCTGAATGACCGGCGCTTTCAGTACGAATTTGGTTTCCGCGCTGAACAGGCCACCGGCGCGGGTCAGCACTTTGGCAATCTTCTCTTTCGCGACGTTGCGCACCACCATGTACATCGCCGATTCCGGCAAAATCCACATCAGCAATGGCAGCATCAGCAGCGGTAAAACCCCGCCCGCGAAGATCACCGCTTTCCAGCCAAAATGTGGCAACAGACCGGCGGCGATAAAGCCACCGGCACCGGAACCGACGTTAAAGCCGCTGTACATCACGGTGATCATCAGGCTGCGGCGGCGCTCCGGCATGTATTCCGAGACCAGCGTGACGGTGTTGGGCATGACTGCGCCTAAACCGAGGCCGGTGAGAAAGCGTAAAATGGCCATTTCCATCGGCGTGCGGGCGAACGTGCTCAGCAGGCTGAACAGGGCAAAGCAGAGAATCGACCACATCAGAACGCGTTTGCGCCCGAAGCGGTCGGCGTTCGGCCCGGCAATCAGCGCGCCGATGGCGACGCCGAACATGGCCGCGCCGAGGATCGGCCCCATTTCCGCGCGGCTGATGCCCCAGTCTTCAATCAGCGCCGGGGCGATAAAACCCATCACCGCCGCGTCGTAGCCGTCGAACATGATGATGATGAAACACAGCCCCAGAACCACCCATTGATATTTCGATATCGGGCGTTCGTCTATCCATGTTTTAACATCCACGATGGTGTTGTTGCTCATAGGGTACGCTCTCTGTTTTTTTTATTAATATGTGATCGGATTAAAACTTTGAAAAAATACTCACTGACTTCCGGCGCACACCGGCGTGCCGTGAGGGAGTGTTATTAAAATTATTTTATTTATTAAACAATGAGTTGGTTGTTCATTGCGGTACTGCCTGATAACCAACTTAGGGGCTGGAAAGCGCGCTGTCTGCCATAAAATCATTATGCAGGTATGAGTTTTGTTTATCGCGGCAGGTTACTGAAGAACGGCAGACAGGCTGCCGTCGGGGAACGTTAATGCGAAAATGAAAAGAGGGCGGTCGGGAAAGATTATTCCGGCATGTCCCAAAAGCAGTCGTCATCGAGCGTGACGGAGGCGATTTTTTGCACCGGCCCGCGCATGTTGACCTGAAAATCACCGCTGAAGCTGATCGCCAGTGTGCCGCCCGGCATATGCACCGTGACGTTGTCATCCACGCGTCCGAGTTTGCGCATGGCGCTGGCGGCGGCACAACTGCTGCTGCCGGAGGCCAGCGTGTAACCGGCTCCGCGTTCCCAGATCCCGATAGTGATGTTGTTGCGGTCCAGCACTTCAACAAACTGTACGTTGGTGCGTTTCGGGAAAATCGCCAGTGTTTCTATTTCTGCGCCCAGTTGTCTGACTAAACCCAGGTCGAGCTTTTTCACTAAAATCACGCAATGCGGATTGCCCATCGACACCAGCGTGGCGCTGAGCTGATGGCCGCCGACGACCAGCGGCAACGCCAGCGCATCGTCGCCTTCGACGCTCGCCGGTAACGCCGACGGCGCAAATTTTGCCTGCCCCATATCCACAATCACCTGATGCGCGCCTTCGGTGACTTCGCAGCGCACCTGACCGCCCGGCGTATTCACAAGAAACGGCGCGTGCCCGACACGGCCAATATCAAACAGATAACGGGCGTAGATGCGCAGGCCGTTGCCGCTTTTCTCCGCCTCGGAGCCGTCGGGATTGATGATGCGCAATGTCGGGATTTCTGCGTCATCGAAGTCGATCAGTAATCCGTCAGAACCGATGCCGTAATGGCGATCGCAGATGCGCTGAATTTGCTGATTTGTCAGCAGGCTGGCGACGCTGTGATGGCAGACCAGATAATCGTTACCCAGCCCGTGATAGCGGTGAAAAAGCATAGTGGCAGTTCTCGAAGAATTCATAATTGATATGATCCGGATAGTTTTAATCAGAATTTGTTTATATTTCAATCCTTGGTATGTTAAAAAACATTCTCCCCTGTTTGAAATATCGTCGTGTACAAGGAGTTACTGATGGATGCATTTACCGTTCCCATCGCTTCCCCGCCGCTAAATATTCAGACGCCGCGTCTGATCCTCCGTCAGTGGAAGGACAGCGACGCCGATCCGTTTGCCGAAATGAATGCTGACCCGCAGGTGATGGAGTTTTTTCCGTCAACCATGACCCGCGAGAAAAGCGACGAAATGCTGACCCGTTGCCGGGATTTGATTGCGGTTCGCGGTTGGGGGATCTGGGCGGTTGAGCTGCGTGACTCCGGTGAATTTATTGGTTTTGTGGGGCTGCATACGCCGGGCTATGCTTTGCCGTTTACGCCATGTGTGGAAATCGGCTGGCGACTTCGTGCCGACGTGTGGGGTCAAGGCTATTGCAGCGAGGCGGCGCGTGCGGCGCTGGATGCCGGGTTTACTGAGCTTGGTCTGGAAGAGATCGTCGCTTTTACGGCGCTGCCGAATGTGCGTTCGCAGGCCGTGATGAAGAAAATGGGGATGACCTGTGATATCAGCGAAAACTTCAACCATCCGGCGGTGGAGAAGGGTAATTGGCTCGAGGAGCATTGCTTGTACCGGCTTTCGCGTCATCACGTGAAATGATGAAAAAAAACGTATGCGGGATGCATCAGGTTTTTAGCCAGGGAGTTCGTTGCTAAACCCCCTCCCGGCCTCCCCCTTCGCAGGGGGAGGAGCAAAACAAAATCCGAAACAGCTCGGTCGGCTCCCTCTCCTTCGCAGGGGGAGGAGCAAAACAAAATCCGAAACAGCTCGGTCGGCTCCCTCTCCTTCGCAGGGGGAGGAGCAAAACAAAATCCGAAACAGCTCGGTCGGCTCCCTCTCCTTCGCAGGGGGAGGAGCAAAACAAAATCCGAAACAGCTCGGTCGGCTCCCTCTCCTTCGCAGGGGGAGGAGCAAAACAAAATCTGAAACAGCTCGGTCGGCTCCCTCTCCTTCGCAGGGGGAGGAGCAAAACAAAATCTGAAACAGCTCGGTCGGCTCCCTCCCCTGCGAAGGGGAGGGTTGGGGTGGGGTATTAAAGAATAATCAAAAGTTGAAGCATGCTCTGATGAGGTGTTTACGGGCAACACCATCTTCGCAGGGGGAGGAGCAAAAACTATCCTTCTATCCTCCCCATTACCGATGCCCCTACCAGCCCGCCAGTCGTCAGAAATTTCCCCGGCACCAGCAGCGGGCCGGCGTAAGTATGCAAAACCCCTTTACGCACCGCCTGATCCAGCGCCGCAATCAGCGCCGTCGCAGACGCCAGACCGCCGCCCGCGACAATCCGTGAAGGGCCGAGAATATTCACCAGCAACGCCAGCGGTTCGGATACGATTTGCAGCCAGGCATTGACCGTCAGCCCGCATGCCGCGTCACCGGCTTGCCAGCCGTTAACAATCTCCAGGCTGGTTTTATCCTGCTGATGGAAATGCTTATGCAGGCGCTCAAGGCCGCGTGCGGCACCCAGCATGTCGAGGCAACCGGTCTGGCCGCAGCCGCATTTCAGACGCGGAACCGCGTAGGTTTCGCCGTCAATCAACACGTCGGTGCGCGTGATGGCACCGTGTCCCCATTCGCCGGTGACGCCGCCGTGGCCACGAACCAGATGGCCGTTAATCACCACGCCGCCGCCGACGCCGGTACCCAGAATAATCGCCACAACCACCGCATGATTTTGCGCGTTTCCGGCGTGGGCTTCGGCCAGTGCAAAACAGTCGGCGTCGTTGGCGGCGGTGACCGGGCGGTTCAGCGCCGCGCTCAGATCTTTTGCCAGTGAACGTCCGGTGAAGGCCGGAATATTGGTCGCCAGCAGTTCGCCGGTTTGCGGAGAAACCAGCCCGGCGGTGGAAATCGCCAGCGGGGCAGACGCGGGTAAATCGCCGCCAAACTGCGTGATGAAGTTGTGCATTGCCGCCACGAAATCATCCCATGACGAAACGGGTGTCGGCACTTTGCCGCACTCTTCCACTTCGCCGGAAGCACGTGAAACGCCAAACTTAATAAATGAACCGCCGATATCGGCGCAGAAAACCGCAGAACTCATGAGCGTGTGTCCAGTAAGTCGCGCAGCCCGTCGCCCAGTACGTTAAAACCAAGCACGGTCAGCATAATGGCCAGACCCGGGAACAGCGAAAGGTAAATATTTATGCCGAGGAAGTTACGGCCATCGCTCATCATGGTACCCCATTCCGGCATCGGCGGTTGCACGCCTAAACCTAAAAATGAGAGGCTGGCGGCGGCGAGAATAACGGTGCCCGCCGTCAGCGTCGATTGCACAATAATCGGGCCGATGGCGTTGCGCAAAATGTAATGCACGATAATCCGGTAATTTGACAACCCGAGCGCCTGCGCGGCTTCGACGTATTCCATCTGTTTTAAACCCAGCGTGAGATTACGGCTCAGACGTGCATACACCGGTATCGCAAACAGGGAAATGGCGATCAGTAAATTGAGCAGCCCGCCGCCGAGAATGCTGACCACCAGTATCGCCAGCACGATGCCCGGAAACGCAAACAGCATGTCCATAAACCACATGATGATCATGTCGGTATAACGACCGGCCATCCCGGCAATAATCCCTAACGGGATGCCGATAATCATCGCCAGTCCGACGCTCAGCACCACTTCGACAATGGAAATCCGTGCGCCGTAGATGACGCGGGCAAAGATATCGCGGCCATAATCGTCGGTGCCAAACCAGTGACCGGCGCTCGGTGCGAGCAGGGTATCAATCAGATCCTGTGCATAAGGATCGTGGCGGGCAATCAGCGGCGCGAATAGCCCCATCAGGACGATCAGGCTCACAATCAGGCCGCCGAGCGTCACCGCAGGATGACGCCAGAACCAGCGGAACAACCGCAGCGTGCGCGGTTTGCGACGGGGTAATTGCGTGATAATGGCAGACATTAGTCGAACCTTATTTTTGGATTCAGGAAGGCTATCAGTAATTCACCGAGCAGGTTCATCACCACCACGCCGCAAACGGCCACCAGCGCGACGCCCTGGATCACCGGATAATCGCGATAGCGCACGGAATCGACCAGCAGACGGCCAATGCCCGGCCAGTTGAAGACCGATTCCGTGACCACCGCTCCGCCAATCAGGCTGCCGAAATTGAGTGCCACAATGGTGACAATCGGGATCAGCGCATTGCGAAAGGCGTGGCTGCAATACACCGTGGTGGCGGATAACCCTTTGGCGCGCGCGGTGCGGATGTAATCTTCCGACAAGACGTCGAGCATGCTCGAACGCGTCATGCGCGCCATCACGGCCATCGGTAAAACCGCCAGCGTAACCGAGGGCAGAATGTAGCTTTTCCATGACGTCGCGCCGAGCAGCGGCAGCCAGCCGAGATTGACCGAAAAGGTGTTCATCGCCATGAGTCCCAGCCAGAAATTGGCGATAGACGCACCGGCAATCGCCAGCAGCATCACGCCAAAATCCGGCCAGCGGTTGCGGTAAACCGCGCCTATCATGCCCGCCGGAACGCCAACCGCTACCGCCAGAAAATACGACAGCACGGCGAGCATCAGGGTGTACGGCATACGTTCGCCGATTTCCTGCGTCACTGGCTGCTGCGACTGCAACGAGACGCCGAGATTGCCGTGCAGCACGTTACCGGCAAAATGCAGGTATTGCGTCACCAGCGGCTGATCCAGGCCGAGGCGAACGCGCATGGCATCGACCGCTTCCTGAGTGGCTTCAGGCCCGGCCATCAGGCGTGCCGGATCGCCCGGCAGCGCGCGGATGGACACAAAAATCAGCATCGAAACCCCGATCAGGATGATCGGGAACGCGATGAGTTTTTTGGCAAGATAGGCTTTCATAGCTCTTTCCCACTGTAAATGGCGCTGTTATTTTTTCTGTGCGTCTTTGACCACGATCTGACCGCCCGGAATCATGGTCACGCCGGAAATTCCGGTGCCGGTGGCGTACAAATCATTCTGGTAATACAGCAAGACCTGCGGTGCCTGTTGGTTGATTTCTTTCTGCGCGTCCACGTAAATCGCGTTGCGGGTATTTTCATCCCGCGTTGACGCGGCTTTATCTAACATTTCATCGAGTTTCGGATCGTTAAAGAAGCCGAGGTTTGCGCCGCCCGGTGCGAAGCTTTTGCTGTAATACAGCGGACGAAGTTGCAGGTCTGCGCCGTTCGCGCCGGATGACCATGACGCCAGAATTGCGCCGGTGTTATCGGCTTTCTTACCGGCCTCGTCGGCAAACGCGGCTTTGGTCCATACGCCGCTTTCCATAATGCGCACGTCCAGTTTCACGCCAATTTTCGCCCACATGCTTTGCAGCACCTGGCCGATCCGCGCGTCCTGACCTTGTACCGCAATCGACATGCTGAATCCGTCGGCGACACCGGCTTCTTTTAACAGCGCTTTGGCTTTAACGAGATCCAGCGGATACGGGTTCAGCGTTTTGTCATAACCGGCGGTGACCGGTGCCAGCGGGGAGTTCGCCGGTTGGGCGAAGCCGGACATGATGGCGCGCACCAGCCCGTCGCGGTCGGTGGCGTAGTTCAGCGCCTGACGGACGCGAACGTCGTTAAGCGGTTTAAGATCGGTATTGAGCGCTACCCAGAACACGGCGGCACCCGGACTTTCGTGCAGGCTGAATTTCGGGTTGTTTTTCAGCACGCGGGCGAACTGCGGCGGCACCGGGTTGATGACGTCGGCTTCACCGGCCTGCAACGCCATGTTCATGACTGACGGCTCGGCGCTCCACGTCCATTTGATGTCGTCCGGCCCGGCGGCTTTATCGCCCCAGTAGCCCGGATATTTTTCTTCCAGCACGAATTCGCCGGTTTTGTACTGCACCATTTTGTACGGGCCGGTGCCGACGGCTTTGCTGTCGAGCGTGCCGATTTTATCTGCCGCCGGGCTGACCATCAGACACGCGCCTGTGGTCAGTAAATTCAGGAAGGCCGGATACGGTTTTTTCAGTTTGAAGACAACGGTGGATTCGTCGGTTTTGGTCACGCTGTCGAGGAAGGTGCGCAGACGTCCGCTGGCGGCCAGTCCGCGTCGGGTGTCGAGGTGGCGGGCGAAGTTGGCGACTACGGCGTCGGCGTTAAACGGCGTGCCGTCGTGGAATGTTACGCCGCTGCGCAGTTTGAATGTCCAGACCAGGCCGCTTTCATCGCTGCTCCAGGAGGTGGCGAGCGCGGCTTCCGGTTTCAGCTGAGGCGACATGCGCAGCAGACCTTCGTACATCGGATCCAACACCGTGCCGGTAAACGTGGCGGTCTGGTTGCCCGGATCCATGCTGCGCGGCGCTTCGTTTTGCATCACGTTCAGCGTGGCGGCGAAAACCGGCAGCGAAAACGCGGCGAGAAGGGCGCTGCTCAGCAGTGATAACTGCACGGGACGCCGGATGTAACGGGTAATCTTCATGTTCTGCCCTCTGCGTGAAAAATCGGATTAAGTGGCTCTGGCTATGTCGTTTTGTTGGGTTATTCGACGGATCTCATTACAAGACATTTTTTAACAAATAGTTCATATGAAATACTTATGTCGGAACATTTAGTTTATTTTGTGAACTAATTAGCATTGATATATCCATTTCTACCGTTTAATGTCAATGCAGATGAGCCAAAACTGAGAGCGGCAAAACGAATATGTTAACAACCATGCAACGCCAGATTTTGGGTGCGGTGAATGCGTCCGGCAATTTAAGCCGGACAGAACTCGCGCAATATTGCGGGATGAGCAAGGCGGCGATAAGCGGCGTGGTTCGCGAAATGATTGATGCCGGTTTCCTGCTTGAAGCTGAAACGGTGCCCGGCAGCGGGCAGGGAAGGCCGTCGGTGCGTCTGGTGGTTCACCCGGACGGCGCGTGGTTTGCAGGCGTTTCTTTGCTGCAAAATCCGGCGCAGATGGCGCTGATCAATCTGCACGGTGAAATTCTCTCGCGGGTGTCTTTTGCGGCCGATTCTGACCCGCAGCGGCTGGCGGAAAATATCGCCCTGGCGCTGCCTGCGCTGCTTGAACCACACCCGGAAGCGGCCAAAAAAATGGTCGGGCTTGGGGTGACGTTATCGGGCCTGATTGATGAACATCAGTCCACCTGCGTGCAGTCGGCGCTGCTGGGCTGGCGCGATGTGCCACTGGCAAAGCTGATTTCGCAGGCCACCGGCATGTACGTGGCGATTGAAAACGATGCCAAGGCGCTGGCGGTGAGTGAGAAAAATTTTGGTCAGGCGCGTGATCTCAGCAGTTTCACGCTGGTCAGCCACGGCGCGGGGATCGGCAGCGCACATTTTATCGCCGGGAAACTTCACCGCGGGCTGCACGGCGGTGCTGGGGAAATCGCCCACTGTACGCTGGAACTGAACGGCTCGCCGTGCCGCTGCGGAAAACGCGGATGTCTGGATACGCTGGCCTCGCTCAATGCCATCGCGGAAATGGCCAAAGCTGAAGGGCTGGACGCCACCACCATCGGCGGGCTGGAACAACTGGCCATGCAGGGCACAACGGCGGCGATCCGTATTTTACACCGCGCCGGTTCTGCGCTGGGTTTAGCGATATCCCTTCTTATTCAGATTAACGATCCGGATTTAATCCTGATCGCCCATCAGGATGCGGATTTTTCCGGTCTGTTCGGCACCGTCGTTCAGCAGTCTATCGAAGCCAACGTGTTGCCGGGTAACGCCGGGAAAACGCCGGTACGCACTTTCACCCTAAACGACGACATCTGGGCGCGCGCGGCGGCAAGCATTGCTGCGCACCGCTTTCTTGTCGGTCTGAAGCCAGTCTGAGGAATCATCAACATGCGTATAGCTGTCAGCGGTATCCATATTGAATGCAGCACCTATAACCCGGTTCTGAACGAGGAAAAGGATTTCACCGTGGTTCGTGACGGGCAGTTGCTGGCGTCGCCGCGTTTTCGTTTTCTGCAGGATTATCCGGCAACATTTTTGCCGACAATCCACGCCCGCGCCATTGCCGGCGGGCCGGTCGCGCGGGCAACTTACGATAAATTCAAAGCGGAAATGCTGGCCGGGCTGGACGCGCAAAAACCGTTTGATGGCCTGTATCTGGCGATGCACGGTGCGATGTATGTCGAGGGACTGGAAGATGCGGAAGGCGACTGGATTGCGGCTGCGCGCAAAGCCGTCGGGCCGGATTGCCCGATCAGCGTCAGTTATGATTTGCACGGCAATGTCTCGCAGCGAATTATCGACGCCATTGATATGTTTTCGACGTACCGCACCGCGCCGCACATTGATGTGGAAGAAACCATGCGCCGCTCGGTGGCCATGTTAGTGAAGCATCTGCAAACCGGTGAAAAACCGACGCTGCTGTGGGTGCCGGTGCCGGTTGTGCTGCCGGGCGAACGCACCAGCACGGAAGATGAACCGGCGAAAAGTTTGTACGCCCGTTTGCCGGAAATGGATGACGTAGACGGCGTGTGGGACAGCTCGCTGATGGTCGGTTACGTCTGGGCCGATGAACCGCGTGCGACGGCGGCGGTGATCATGACCGGTACTGACCGTGCGGCGCTCGAAGTTCAGGCCACAAAACTGGCGCAGGCTTACTGGGATGCGCGTGAAGATTTCGTGTTCGGTTGTGAAACCGACACCGTGGAAGCCTGCGTGCGCAAGGCGATTGCCTGCGAAACCCGTCCGGTGGTGCTGGCAGATTCCGGCGATAACCCGACCGGTGGCGGCGTCGGTGACCGCGCAGACGTGTTGCAGGAACTGATTAAGCAGTATGCGCAAAATGTGGTGGTGGCCGGAATCGCTGACGCGCCTGCGACCGATGCGGCGTTTAACGCCGGTGTCGGGTCGGTATTAACGCTGACGCTGGGCGCTTCGCTGGATCACGCCAGCCCGCAGGTGAAAGGCGAGTTCGAGGTGATTTTCCTGCTCGATGCGCTGGCACCGGCTGACCGTCAGGCGGTATTGCGCACTGGCGGCATTGACGTGGTGGTGTCGGCGCGCCGTCGTCCGTATCACAACATCAGCGATTTCACTGTGCTGGGGCTGGATCCGCATACCGCCGATATCGTGGTGGTGAAATCCGGTTATCTGTCGCCGGAACTGGCCCCGATTGCCAGCCCGAACCTGATGGCGCTGTCGAACGGCGTGGTCGATCAGTTCGTCGAGCGTCTGCCGCGTAACCGCAAGGCGCGTAAAACCTTCCCGTTTGACCGCGATTTCAGCTATGCGCCACAGGTTCAGCTGTCGGCAAGGAGCAAATAAGATGAACGAGCCGCAAAACCGTCAGCCCGTGCTGAGCGTTAAGCATCTCACCACGTCCTTTCGCTGGGAAGACGACTGGCTGCCGGTGGTGCGTGATTTGTCGTTTGACGTCTATCCCGGCGAAACGCTGGCAATTGTCGGTGAATCCGGCTCGGGAAAAAGCGTCACGTCGCTGTCGGTGATGCGTTTGCTCAAAGCGCAAAGCAGCCGCATTGAGGGCGAGGTGTGGCTGAATCAGCGCAATTTGCTGGTGTTACCGGAAAAGGAAATGCGCGATATTCGCGGCAACGAGATGGCGATGATTTTCCAGGAACCGATGACGTCGCTCAATCCGACGTTCAGCATCGGGCGGCAAATCGCCGAAAGCCTGAAACGCCACCGGGGAATGTCGGCTTCGAAGGCGCGGGCGGAAACGCTGAAACTGCTGGAGAAAGTGCGCATTCCGAATGCGGCAAAACGGTTTGATGAATACCCGCATCAGTTTTCCGGCGGGATGCGTCAGCGCGTGATGATTGCCATGGCGCTGGCGCTGAAACCCAAATTGCTGATTGCCGATGAACCGACAACGGCGCTGGACGTGACGATTCAGGGGCAGATTCTGGACTTGATCAAGACGTTGCAGGAAGAAGAGGGCATGGCCGTTTTGTTCATCACGCACGATATGGGCGTAGTGGCGGAAATCGCCGACCGGACGCTGGTGATGTATCGAGGCGAAGCGGTGGAAAGCGGCGCGACGGAGGATATTTTTCATCGCCCGCAACATCCTTATACCCGCGCGCTGCTGGCCGCCGTGCCCAAGCTCGGATCGATGCGTGGCCGCGACTGGCCGCTGCGTTTCCCGCAAATAAATCTGCAAACCGGTGAGGCGAATACGCCGCAGGAAGTGGCCGGAACGGTCTGTGCCGGGCTGACACCGCTGCTTTCGGTGAAGAATCTGAGCGCACGTTTTCCGGTGTATGGCGGCGTATTCAGCCGTCAGGTGGGCGCGGTTCATGCCGTTGAAAATATCAGTTTCGAATTATTCCAGGGCGAAACGCTTTCGCTGGTCGGGGAATCCGGTTGCGGAAAATCGACAACCGGTCGCGCCGTGACGCGTTTACTCAAGCCATACAGCGGCGAGATAGATTTCGACGGTTTCGACGTGATGAACATCGGCAAGCGCGATATTTTACACATGCGTCAGCGCATCCAGATGATTTTCCAGGATCCGTTTGCCAGCCTGAATCCGCGTATGCGCATTGGCGATGCACTGATCGAACCAATGCTGCAACACAAACTGCATAACCGCAGCGATGCGCGGGAAAAAGCGGCGTCGCTGATGCAAAAGGTCGGGTTGTCGCCGGATATGCTGCGGCGTTTTCCGCATGAATTTTCCGGCGGTCAGCGTCAGCGAATTTGTATCGCCCGCGCACTGACGTTAGATCCGAAAGTGATTGTGGCCGATGAGTCAGTTTCCGCGCTGGATGTGTCGGTGAAAGCGCAGGTGGTGAATTTGCTGCTCGATTTGCAGGAAAGCATGAATCTGTCGTATCTGTTTATTTCTCACGAGATGGCGGTGGTCGAGCGGGTCAGTCATCGCGTGGCGGTAATGTATCTGGGGGAAATTGTGGAGATCGGCCCGCGTGCGGCGATATTTGATAATCCGCAGCATCCGTATACGCGCAAACTGATGGCGTCAGTGCCGGTGCCGGATCCGTCGCGCAGATTGCTGAAACGGCAGATGCAGGTCGATGAGCTGAAAAGTCCGGTGCGCGATAACGGTTATATTTCCCCGCAAAGGCATTATCAGGAAGTATCAGCAGGACATTTTGTTCAGGTTTGAATTTGAATCAGGGGGGGCTATCAGAAGGAACTCAGCGGCTGATGCTGCTGAGATGGTGGTGGGGGAAGGATTCGAACCTTCGAAGTCGATGACGGCAGATTTACAGTCTGCTCCCTTTGGCCGCTCGGGAACCCCACCACAATTTTCGTGGTCTTTACTCTTTTAAAATCATCATGCGCTACATGGATGATTTCTCGTTACAGCGGTTAGCTGCGAACGGGGCGCATAATACCAAATGAAACGGATGTGTAAAGCGCTGAAAGCGATAAAAAAGTTCGTTTGCGGTTTTTTTGCCCTTAACGGTGCTTCTCTGAGCGAAAAGCACCGTCAGGCGCGCGGATTACAGAATAACGGTGCGGTTACCGTAAACAAAGACGCGCTGCGCCAGCACGCGATATAACGCGCGGCTGAGCACATTTTTCTCAACGTCACGGCCTGCACGCATCATATCTTCTGCGGTATAGGTGTGATCGACGTTGATCACGTCCTGCATGATGATCGGACCTTCGTCCAGACTGTCGTTGACGTAGTGCGCTGTGGCACCAATCAGCTTCACACCCCGCTCGTAAGCCTGATGATACGGGCGCGCGCCGATAAACGCGGGCAGGAACGAGTGGTGAATGTTGATCACCTGATGCGGGTAATGCTGGACGAAACCTGGCGTGAGGACGCGCATGTATTTCGCCAGTACCACATAATCAGGCTGGTACTGGTCGATTTGCGCAATCATGGCGCTGTCGTGCTGTTCACGGGTTAAGCCTTCGTGACTGACCAGATGGAACGGAATATCAAAACGTTCAACCAGCGTTTGCAGCGTGTCGTGGTTACCGATAACGGCGGCGATTTCCACATCCAGACCGCCGTAAGCGGCTTTCATCAGCAGGTCGCCCAGGCAATGCGCTTCTTTGGTGACCAGAATCACGATGCGGCGACGCCCGGTGGTGTTGAGTTCGCGCACGGAACCGGCCGGCAACGCGCTGTCCAGATCGGCGAGCAGCGTGTTGTCGTTGAAGATCCCTTCCAGCTCGGTACGCATGAAGAAGCGTCCGGTTCGGTGATCCACAAATTCATTGTTTTGAACGATGTTGAGTTCGTGTTTGTAGCAAATATTGGTGATTTTGGCGATCAGACCTTTTGCGTCAGGGCAAATGGTGCGTAACACCTTAGTTTGTACGTTCTGTTGCGGCATGAGGGTGTGGATCCTGTCGAATTCTCGTATTAATTAAGCAGCCGGTTTATTTACCGCAGCACTTCTTATATTTTTTACCCGATCCGCACGGGCAGGCGTCATTGCGGCCTGTCTGCGGTTTGATTCCGTCGATATAGTACCAGCGATCTTTCAAACGAAGAAATCGCGAGCGTTCATGGATGAGATGAATTTTTTCATCATTGGGCCCGGTGAAACGCGCCGCGAACTCAACAAAGCCTTCGTCGGCATCACGCCCGTTCTGCGAATCGATAACCTGCAATCCCTGCCAGAGTGTATTCGCAAAACCTTCCTGTAAACTGCCGCGCCATTGCTCGGGTTGACAGTCCGGGTGCCACGTGGCGATCAGATAACTCGCATTTTGCATTGCATACGCGGTGTACCGTGAACGCATTAAAGCAGACGGAGTGGGTGCCACTTTGGTCTCAGAGAGGTATGGCTGGCAGCACTCTTCATAAGAAAGGTTGCTGCAACAAGGGCAAAGTTGTGACACGAGAACTCCTGAATCGGCTGCCGGTGCGCAGGTTGCGCTATTGAATGCACCAAAGTGATATGTTACCTAACAAACTTGCCGGGTGACAACGCGCTTCCCGGCCCATTCTCACTATCGGGCAATATTAAGGTCATCAGATGAGCAGAAAAGTCACCATTGGCCTTGCGTTAGGCTCCGGTGCAGCAAAAGGATGGGCACACATCGGGGTGATTAATGCCCTGAAAGACATGGATATCGAGGTGGACGTGGTGGCCGGATGTTCCGTCGGTGCGCTGGTGGGCGCGGCGTATGTCAGCGGGCGGTTGCCGTCGATGGAAAGCTGGGTGCGCTCGTTCAGTTACTGGGACGTGCTGCGGCTGATGGATTTCTCCTGGAAACGCGGCGGTCTGTTGCGCGGCGAACGCGTGTTTAATGCCGTCGGGCAGATTATCCGCATCAAAGACTTTGAAAAGTGTTCGAAGAAATTCGGCGCGGTGGCAACCAATCTGAGCACCGGGCGCGAACTGTGGCTGACGCAGGGCGATTTGCCCGAGGCGGTGCGCGCGTCCTGCAGTATGCCCGGCCTGCTGGCACCGGTCTGGCATAACGGCTACTGGCTGGTCGATGGTGCGGTGGTGAACCCGGTGCCCATCTCTCTGACGAGAGCATTGGGGGCGGATATCGTGATTGCCGTCGATTTGCAGCACGACGCCCATCTGATGCAGCAGGATTTACTGACCGTTCAACCCACCGGCGAAGCACTGGATACTGAGAAAGAGCTGAGCTGGCGTGACAGAATACGGCAGCGGTTAACGAGGCCTAATGCCCGAAAACCGAATGTGAGCCCGTCGGCGATGGAGATTATGCCCACCTCCATTCAGGTGCTGGAAAACCGGCTCAAACGTAACCGCATGGCGGGAGACCCACCGGATGTGCTGATTCAGCCTTATTGTCCGCAAATTTCGACGCTGGATTTCCACCGTGCGGAAGAGGCCATTGAGGCCGGACGCCTTGCCGTTGAAAAACAAAGGGAGCATTTACTGCCTCTCATAAAAAATAGACAGTTCTGAACGGCTTAAAATGTGTTCACCGGAATCTGACAATTCTGCCAAGCAAAAACAGGCTTTATGAGCCACTATTAAAATAAGAAATTCTGGGGGACCCTGATGGACAAGCCACTTACAAGCAAGCATATCCTCATCGTTGAAGACGAAGCGGTTTTCCGGTCAATTCTTGCTGGCTATGTAAGTTCTCTGGGTGCCACTTTTACTGAAGCGCAAAACGGGCTGGAAGCGCTCTCTCTGGTCGAAGATTACCCCCCTGATCTCATCCTCTGCGATTTGGCGATGCCAGAAATG
The DNA here is from genome assembly GCF_002951615.1 of Rahnella sikkimica. Taxonomy (GTDB): domain Bacteria; phylum Pseudomonadota; class Gammaproteobacteria; order Enterobacterales; family Enterobacteriaceae; genus Rahnella; species Rahnella sikkimica. Next base: position 815,352 of record NZ_CP019062.1, read on the forward strand.
GGCGGCATTGAGTTTGTCGAAAACTTAAGATTGCAGGGCAACAAAATCCCGGTTCTGGTCATTTCCGCGACCGATAAAATGACCGACGTGGCGTCGATGCTGCGTCTTGGTGTCGAAGATGTGTTGCTTAAACCGATTACCGATCTGCAACGCCTTCGCGAGGCGTTGCTGTCTTCTTTATATCCAAAACTGTTTTCTTCGCAGGCGATGGAAGAAAGCTCGCTGGTTCAGGACTGGGAAGCGCTGTGCCGTAATCCCAACGAAGCGCAGCGCTTGTTGCAGGAATTACAACCCCCCGTCCAGCAAACGCTGGCACATTGTCGTATCAATTACCGTCAACTGACGACGGCAGATTCACCGGGGCTGGTGCTCGATATTGCGGCGCTCTCGGCCAAAGATTTGGGGTTTTATTGCCTTGATGTTACCCGCGCCAATGAAAATGGTGTCCTTGCTGCATTATTACTGCGCGCTATTTTTAACAGTTTGTTACGCGAACATTTAAGTAATCAGGATCAGCGCTTGCCGCAAATGTCTACATTACTTAAACAAGTGAATCATTTATTCAAACAAGCCAATCTCGACGGTCAATTTCCCTTGCTGTTGGGGTATTATCACGCCGAACAAAAAAACCTCATTCTGGTTTCTGCGGGATTACACGCCAATGTGAATACCGGTACAAATATGATCCAGCTGAGTAATGGCGTTCCGCTGGGCACAACCGGCGCAACATATTCTAATCAAATCAGCCAGCGATGTGAGGCGTGGCAGTGTCAGGTGTGGGGATCGGGCGGACGTCTGAGATTAATGCTGTCTGTGGAGTGAGCAGGTTTGCCGTATTAAGAACAATACCTTCATTATGTTGAGTATTTTTTCCGCACGATATTATCTCTTTCCGTTTTATCTCCTTCTTCTAAGACCTATCTTATGCAAAATATGCCTTTCCAGCGGCACTTGCGGTTGAAACTGGTATAATCCGTTTCGGCATTTTGGCTGTCTATTTTGCGTTGATTATAAATAACAAATAGGAATTCGCTGATGAAAGTAACAGTTTTTGGTATCGGTTACGTCGGACTTGTTCAGGCGGCGGTTCTTGCTGAAGTCGGGCATGAAGTCCTGTGCATCGATGTTGATGCTAAAAAGGTCGAAAACCTGAAAAATGGGCAGATCCCAATTTTCGAACCAGGTTTAACTCCGCTGGTTCAGCGGAACTATGAAGCAGGGCGTTTGTTGTTCAGCACCAATGCGGCTGAAGGCGTGGCGCACGCAACCGTTCAATTTATTGCCGTAGGCACACCTCCCGATGAAGATGGCTCTGCGGATCTGAAATATGTCACCGCCGTGGCGCGTACCATCGCCGAGTACATGACCGAACCGAAAGTGGTCATTGATAAATCTACCGTTCCTGTAGGCACCGCCGATAAAGTGCGTGCCGTGATGACTGAAAAGCTGAAAGAACGCGGTGTAGATATCGAATTTAACGTGGTCTCTAACCCTGAATTCCTCAAAGAAGGCGCGGCAGTGGCTGACTGCATGCGACCTGAGCGCATCGTTATTGGTACGGATAATCCGGACGCCATTGACCCCATCCGCGAGTTGTATGAGCCGTTCAACCGTAATCATGATCGCATGATCCTGATGGATATCCGCAGTGCGGAGCTGACCAAATACGCCGCAAACTGCATGTTAGCGACAAAAATCAGCTTTATGAATGAGATGTCAAATCTGGCAGAGATGCTGGGCGCGGATATCGAGAAAGTGCGTCAGGGGATTGGTTCTGATTCACGCATTGGTTACCACTTCATTTATCCTGGCTGCGGTTACGGCGGTTCCTGTTTCCCGAAAGACGTTCAGGCCCTGATCCGCACGGCTGAACACATTGGCTACCAGCCAAAACTGCTTCAGGCCGTTGAGCAGGTCAATTACCAGCAGAAATATAAACTGCCTGCATTTATTCAGCGTCACTTTGGTGATGACCTGAAAGGCAGAACGTTCGCGCTTTGGGGACTGTCATTTAAACCGAATACTGATGATATGCGTGAAGCATCCAGCCGTGTATTAATGGAACAACTCTGGGCTGCGGGTGCGAAAATCAAAGCGTATGACCCTGAAGCGATGAATGAAACTCAACGTATTTACGGGCAGCGTGACGATCTGGAATTGATGGGGACAAAAGAGTCCGCATTACAAAATGCCGATGCGTTGATTATTTGTACCGAATGGCAGAATTTCCGCGCGCCAGACTTTGATGCCATTAAAAAAACGTTGAAAGAGCCGGTCATTTTCGATGGTCGTAATTTATACGATCCTGAACGTTTGGAAAAACGCGGATTTACTTACTATGGCATTGGCCGTGGTGCATCAATCAATCCCGTTTTGTAAGGAGACTTCATGAAATATCTGGTAACCGGCGCAGCGGGCTTTATTGGGTTCTATGTGTCGCAACGATTGCTGGTTGCAGGCCATTCAGTTGTCGGATTGGATAATCTGAATGACTATTATGACGTCAACCTGAAACTTGCGCGGCTTGCTCAGTTGGAGAATAAAGACGGCTTTGAATTTGTTAAGCTGGATTTGGCTGACCGTGAGGGCATGGCGGCATTGTTTGCAGAGCAGCGTTTTGAGCGCGTTATTCATTTGGCCGCGCAGGCCGGTGTCCGATATTCCATCGAAAATCCTTTAGCTTATGCAGATTCTAACCTCATAGGATTTGTTAACGTTCTGGAAGGGTGTCGGCATAATAAAGTCGGACATTTGCTGTATGCATCGTCCAGCTCAGTTTATGGCCTGAACAAAAAACGGCCTTTCTCGACCGATGATTCCGTTGATCATCCTGTTTCATTATATGCCGCAACCAAAAAAGCCAACGAATTAATGGCTCACACTTATTCACATCTTTATGGCATTCCTACAACCGGATTACGGTTCTTTACCGTATATGGCCCGTGGGGACGTCCGGACATGGCCTTGTTTAAATTTACCAGGGCCATGATTGCCGGGCAGAGTATTGATGTTTATAACCGTGGCGAAATGTACCGTGACTTTACTTATATTGATGACATTGCCGAAGCGATTGTACGTTTGCAGGATGTTGTTCCGCAACCGGATGCAAACTGGACGGTAGAGAACGGTTCTCCGGCCAGCAGCTCAGCACCGTACTCTGTTTATAATATTGGTAATAACAACCCGGTTAAGCTGATGACGTATATCAGCGCGCTGGAGAAGGCGCTGGGCAAGGTGGCGGATAAGAACCTTCTGCCGATGCAGCCTGGTGACGTCAAAGACACCAGCGCGGATACAGCGCCGCTGTATCAGGCGATTAACTTTAAGCCCGAAACGCCGGTAGAGCAGGGTGTGCAGAACTTTGTCGACTGGTATCGCGATTTCTATCAGGTCTGAGTCTGATGGCTTTATCTGAGGCTGCCTGCGGGCGGCCTTTTTTTATGGAATCAGTTTATTCTGATGGATATTTACCCGGATAAGTTATGCGTATGTATTGTTAAAAAATGGGTATTGATAAAGATAAAAGTACATAGTTTTAAAAGCAAAAAAAAGCCCATCAACAAAGAGGGGCTTTTAAGATTAACATTGGCGTTAATAAGGGCAATTACAGCAGGAAATCGTCCAGTGATTTACCTTGCTCTTCGATTGCTTTCTTGATCACGGCTGGAGTACGACCCTGGCCAGTCCAAGTTTTGTTTTCGCCGTTCTCATCAACGTATTTGTATTTAGCAGGACGCGCTGCACGTTTTGCTTTACCGGTTGCTTTGGTAGCAGCCATAGTTTGCAGCAATTCGTTAGGGTCAATACCGTCAGCAATCAGCATTTCGCGATATTGTTGCAGTTTACGGGTGCGCTCTTCAATCTCAGCAGCAGCCTGAGAATCTTCTTCGCGACGCTCGTTCACAACAACTTCTAATTTTTCCAGCATCTCTTCCAGAGTTTCCAGAGTGCATTCTCTTGCTTGCGCACGCAGAGTACGGATGTTGTTCAGAATCTTTAATGCTTCGCTCATTATACTAGTCTCGAATTATATTGGTGGGGGGCGTTTGGCTAATAATAGAATGCTCTTTGGTATTCTGCAATAGCCAATTTGTTTACCTGACCTTAATTTACGCATTTAAAGCAAATAATGTTTATCGCATGAAAATATAGTTGGGCCCCTGCTCAGTATTTATTGGGGTGTATAGGCAGCGTTTCAATACATTGCCAGGGGTTATTGTTACTTTTCATAAGGTGTTTTATAAGCATGCGATTGTTCACAAAATTAAAGGATAAGTGAAGACATGCTAGGTAAAGATATGGCAAAAGAAGGGGCGGAAATCCGGCCCGTTGAATGTTCTATACAGAGGAATCTTAGGGCGTCACCCATTAATGTATAGACAATACAATTATGCCGAACCTGTAACATATAAAGGGGACCAGCACCGGTAATGACTGATGTTAACTAATTATCATCTAATGCTTTTATAATCCGTGATTGTAAGTTTCTGTGATTTTTTCAAAACTAATGACACATTGGCCGAAAGGGGATAATCCCGTTGTACTTATTGTTATAGGCTGGCTGGCGTGTGGTACAATGCCCGCCGAAAATTTATGCCATCCAATACATTATGGGGTCACTGTTTCATGGCTCAGCTTTATTTTTATTACTCGGCGATGAATGCCGGAAAGTCTACCTCGTTGCTGCAATCTTCATATAATTATCAAGAACGTGGTATGCGCACGCTGGTGTTAACGGCTGAATTAGACCATCGTTTTGGCGTGGGTAAAGTCAGCTCCCGCATTGGTTTGTCTTCTGATGCAGAGCTTTATAACAATGACACAGAGCTCTTTAACCTGATAGCGCAGGAGAACCGTTCACAGCGTCTGAATTGCGTTCTGATAGACGAATGCCAGTTCCTGACCAAGGCGCAGGTATCGCAGCTCACAGACGTTGTTGATGACCTGGATGTGCCTGTGCTGTGTTACGGGCTGCGGACGGATTTCCGTGGCGAGCTTTTTGAGGGCAGTGAATATTTGCTGGCCTGGGCGGATAAATTAGTTGAGCTTAAAACTATTTGCCACTGTGGTCGTAAGGCAAACCGGAATCTGCGTTTAGATGAAAATGGTCAGGCGCTGCACGATGGCGCGCAAGTTGTGATCGGCGGCGATGAAAGCTACGTCTCGGTATGCCGTAAGCATTACAAAGAGGCGATGGCGGCTATCAACACGAAGGATGATCCAACGTCCGTGTGAGGTCGTACAGGGCTTCTGACGTCGATGCTACCCTCAGGACAAATCGTTTAGCGAAATTGTTTCCGGCAATAAAAAACCCGCCTTTCGGCGGGTTTTTTGCTATCAGAATCTCAGCAGATTATTTTTTGCTGGTTTTCTTCTCAGCTTTAGGCGCTGCAACAACAACTTCTTCTGCAATTTCTTCGCTGAATTCGCGACCGTAGTAAGTATCCATCAGAATCTGTTTCAGTTCTGCAATCAGCGGGTAACGCGGGTTAGCACCGGTACACTGATCGTCGAACGCATCTTCAGACAGTTTATCTACTTTAGCCAGGAAGTCTGCTTCCTGAACGCCGGCTTCACGGATAGACGTTGGGATGCCCAGTTCCGCTTTAATCTCATCCAACCATTTCAGCAGTTTTGCAATTTTCTGTGCAGTGCGGTCACCAGGAGCGCCCAGACCCAAATGGTCTGCCACTTCTGCGTAACGGCGACGCGCTTGTGGGCGGTCATACTGACTGAAAGCAGTCTGTTTAGTTGGATTATCGTTGGCGTTGTAGCGGATCACGTTAGAAATCAACATGGCGTTAGCAAGGCCGTGTGGGATGTGGAACTCAGAACCCAGTTTGTGGGCCATTGAGTGACAGACACCCAGGAAGGCGTTGGCAAACGCGATACCCGCGATAGTTGCCGCATTGTGAACACGTTCACGAGCAACCGGGTTTTTAGCGCCTTCTTTGTAGCTGGCAGGCAGGTTTTCTTTCAGCAATTTCAGCGCTTGCAGAGCCTGACCATCAGAATATTCGTTAGCCAGTACAGAAACATAAGCTTCCAGTGCGTGAGTGACCGCATCCAGACCGCCGAAGGCACACAGTGATTTCGGCATGTTCATGACCAGGTTTGCGTCAACGATAGCCATATCAGGTGTCAGCGCATAGTCGGCCAGTGGGTATTTCTGACCAGTTGCATCGTCAGTTACCACGGCAAACGGTGTGACTTCAGAACCTGTACCGGAAGTGGTGGTGACAGCAATCATTTTTGCTTTCACGCCCATTTTCGGGAATTTGTAGATACGTTTACGGATATCCATAAAGCGCAGCGCCAAATCTTCGAACTGAGTGTTTGGATGTTCGTACAGCACCCACATGATCTTCGCGGCGTCCATCGGGGAACCGCCACCCAGCGCGATGATAACGTCTGGTTTGAAGGAATTCATTTGCTCAGCACCTTTACGAACGATGCTCAGTGTTGGATCCGCTTCAACTTCGAAGAACACTTCAGTTTCAATACCGTGACTTTTCAGAACGCTGGTGATCTGGTCAGCATAGCCGTTGTTGAACAGGTAACGGTCAGTAACGATGAAGGCGCGTTTCGCTCCATCCGTTGCCACTTCTTCCAGCGCGATTGGCAGTGAGCCACGGCGGAAGTAGATTGATTTCGGAAGTTTATGCCACAACATGTTTTCTGCTCGCTTCGCTACAGTTTTCTTGTTGATCAAGTGTTTAGGACCGACGTTTTCAGAGATGGAGTTACCACCCCATGAACCGCAACCCAGCGTCAGAGAAGGGGCAAGTTTGAAGTTATACAGGTCACCGATACCACCCTGTGAAGCCGGGGTGTTGATCAGGATACGTGCGGTTTTCATTTTGTTGCCAAAATAGTTCACACGTTCTGGTTGGTTGTCCTGGTCTGTATACAGACAAGAGGTGTGACCGATGCCGCCCATTTCTACCAGTTTCTCAGCTTTGTTTACCGCGTCTTCGAAATCTTTAGCGCGATACATTGCCAGAGTAGGGGACAGTTTTTCGTGTGCAAACGGTTCAGATTCGTCAACAACGCTGACTTCGCCGATTAACACTTTGGTGTTAGAAGGAACTTTGATACCGGCCATTTCAGCAATTTTCACTGCAGGCTGGCCCACGATGGCTGCGTTCAGACCGCCGTTTTTAAGGATAATATCAGAAACCGCTTTCAGCTCTTTGCCCTGCAGCATGTAGCCGCCGTGGGAAGCGAAACGTTCACGCACTGCGTTATAAGCAGAATCAACGACGATAATAGACTGTTCAGATGCACAGATTACGCCGTTATCGAAGGTTTTAGACATCAGAACAGAAGCCACAACACGTTTGATGTCAGCAGTTTCATCAACAACAACCGGGGTGTTACCTGCACCAACGCCGATGGCTGGTTTACCGGAGCTGTAAGCTGCTTTAACCATGCCCGGACCACCGGTTGCCAGAATCAGGTTCAGGTCAGGGTGATGCATTAACTGGTTAGACAGTTCTACACTTGGTTCATCGATCCAGCCGATGATGTCTTTTGGTGCGCCTGCAGCGATAGCAGCTTGCAGCACGATATCAGCGGCTTTGTTGGTCGCATTTTTTGCACGTGGGTGCGGGGAGAAAATGATGCCGTTACGGGTTTTCAGGCTGATAAGCGCTTTGAAAATCGCAGTAGAAGTCGGGTTGGTAGTTGGAACGATACCGCAAATCAGGCCGATTGGCTCAGCGATAGTGATGGTACCGAAAGTATCATCCTGGCCCAGAATGCCACAGGTCTTTTCATCTTTGTAAGCATTGTAGATATATTCAGAGGCGAAGTGGTTTTTGATCACTTTGTCTTCGACGATACCCATTCCGGATTCTTCAACAGCCAGTTTGGCGAGCAGAATTCGAGCATCGGCAGCAGCCAGAGCGGCGGCAGCGAAAATCTTATCTACTTGTTCTTGACTGAAGTTGGCATATTCGCGCTGTGCCTTCTTGACTCGTGCTACGAGTGCGTTTAGTTCAGCGACATTTGTTACAGCCATAATGCTCTCCTGATAAAGTTAAACTCTTTTAGTAAATAATCTGCCAAAGACTAGTATAGACCTGCTATCAGTCACCGTGAGAAACTAATTAATACTAAGGATCTCAATGTGTTGCCTTTGTCTCTTTATTTGCTCAAAGAGCTTTTATTTGTGAAGCACTGGGTAAAGCCGGTGTCTTTTAAATCACCTTCGTCACAGAACGTTTACCTTTAAGTAACGCGGAGTGACTATGTACTGAGCTTACCTATTTGTAGGCAGAGTGAATTGATCTGGATCACTAAATACTGATGCTGACACCTTTCAGCAGGGTGTTATTGAGAATGATTATCAAATTAACCCATGGATAATACAGTTTAGTAGCTAAAGTTATCAATAAAAAAACTCAATTTTAACAAAAGTGACATTCACTGCCTTTATTATAAAAAGTGGTGATAAAAACTATGAAACGGCGTGGCACCTTAACGGGGATTCCAGTACATTAGCGCCCATCAAAACCTTCATCTGCTGGCATAGTTGTGCGGAGTTCTGCGTGAGCCAATCTTTATTAGATTTTTCAGGGTATATCAAATTTTTCGTCGGTCTGTTTGCACTGGTCAACCCGGTGGGGATCTTGCCGGTGTTTATCAGTATGACCAGCTATCAGGCAGCGGCAGGGCGTAATAAGACCAACATGACAGCCAACCTGTCAGTGGCCATTATATTGTCGACCGCGCTTTTCCTGGGCGACGCGATTTTGCATCTGTTTGGGATTTCCATTGATTCATTCCGTATTGCCGGCGGGATCCTGGTGGTGACGATTGCGATGTCGATGATCAGCGGTAAGCTGGGTGAAGATAAACAGAACAAACAGGAAAAGTCAGAAACGGCAATCCGCGAAAACGTGGGAGTGGTTCCGCTGGCGTTACCTCTGATGGCCGGGCCAGGTGCGATAAGCTCGACGATTGTCTGGAGCTCCCGCTATAACGGCTGGCAGAATCTGCTGGGTCTGACCGTTGCAATCATCTTCTTTGCGTTTTGCTGCTGGCTGTTGTTTCGTGCGGCACCTTTATTAGTCCGCCTGCTTGGGCAAACCGGTATCAACGTCATTACCCGTATCATGGGACTTTTGCTGATGTCACTCGGCATTGAGTTTATCGTGACCGGTATTAAAGCGATTTTCCCCGGCTTGCTCTGATTCTCTCTCTGCAAATTCTCACGGATACATTAACGTTATCCGTGAGAATTATTATCCCTTCTAATAATCCAATGCATTAATATAGTGCAGCTAATGACTGAATTGAGGGCGCTTGCACCCTAATGTGGCGTAAATTCACATCTCACCTTCCTTTTTAATCCAAGTCTCCATTTAATCGAATAAACTTAGTTAATTCTTCGCTAAATACCGTTCTTTATTGCCCGTATTGCCGTTAATTTACCCACATCATTCTGTAAGGCTTGTGCAGGCCGTACCGAGATGTTATTAGTGTTAACACAGCAGTTAACAGGGCTTTATCCTTGAAATCATCTCATTGTTAACTGATTGTGTCAGAGCAGTTCTTAAACACTCCGCTTTGCAAAAAATTGAATGAAATGGTGCATTAACTTGTTTTTTAACAAAGAGTTAAGCTCTGTTTTTGAGGTGAGATGCCGGGGGGGCTTCTGATACGCTTAACGCATAAAAGAGAATTACGTAACAAATTTGCAAAATTTATTGGCGCCGGTATCAGGCTTCTGATAATTTTCAAATCGCCTTCAAAAATGGAATTTTGTGCAAAGTCATGCTCTGAGTGAGAACGAATCTTGCCGGGCACAAAGAGATTGAAGCAATTTCATTTGTTTTGGAGAGTGTCGTGTCATCATGCTTAGCACAAAATTATCCTCGTTTGCTTTCTGTGATAAGAAAGTCAGATATTGAGATGACGACAATTAACCGCCTTGCGTTGACTCTCTCAGCTCAACAAAAAAATCTTCAGTACTCCTTCTCATTAAAATGAATGACAGCGCTTAACTGTGACGGATTTTCTATCGCCTTAATTCGGGTTAAAAGAAAATAATCGTGCGAAGTGCAGAAATAACAGAATGTGATTGCCTGGTGTGCGACCGGTTATTGTGGGGTGGCGTACAGGGTTATCAAATGGAGTGGGATCATCCTTAACGATCCCGGAAACCGCACGGCGAATACAGCCTGACGTTTCAACAAACCTGAGATGTAGCAACAAGCAGTAATAGGGGACAGCCATCTGCGGGTGGCACTACATGGGGGGCCATTCTTGAGCAATTCGTTCCTGCTTTTGAAACCCATTGACCCAGCAAGGGTTTATCTTGCACCCGGGCGTGCAAGTTCATAATAAAAATTGGAGTTAAATAAAAAATGACCAACATCACAAAAAAAAATCTGCTGGCTGCATGCATCATGGCTGCAGTGGGCTCAATTTCCGTTAATAACGCATTTGCGGCCAATGTGCCTGCTGGCGTGACACTGGCTGCAAAACAAGAACTGGTGCGTAATAACGGTTCTGAAGTTCAGTCTCTTGACCCGCACAAAGTTGAAGGCGTGCCGGAATCAAACGTAATCCGTGATTTGCTCGAAGGTCTGGTTAACACCGACAGCAAAGACGGCAGCGTAATCCCTGGCGTAGCAACCAGCTGGGATAACAAAGATTTTAAAGTCTGGACTTTCCACCTGCGTCCGGAAGCTAAATGGTCAAATGGCGATCCTGTTACGGCACAAGATTTCGTTTACAGCTGGCAGCGCCTGGCTGACCCGAAAACCGCTTCTCCGTACGAAAGCTATCTGCAATACGGTCACATCGAAAACATCGATGACATCATCAGCGGCAAGAAGAGTCCTGATACTCTGGGTGTGAAGGCGCTGGACGACCATACCCTGCAAGTGACCCTGACCGAACCTGTTCCTTATTTCGTAAAAATGCTGTCTCACACCGCGATGAAGCCGGTAAACAAAAAAGTGGTTGAGAAATTTGGCGACAAATGGACTCAGCCTGAAAACTACGTGAGCAACGGCGCATTCACCCTGAAAGCCTGGACCGTCAACGAACGTATCGTTCTGGAACGCAGCCCGACTTACTGGGACAACGCGAAAACTGTGATTAACCAGGTGACTTACCTGCCAATTTCTTCTGAAGTGACAGACGTAAACCGCTACCGCAGCGGCGAAATCGACATGACTTACAACAACATGCCGATTGAGCTGTTCCAGAAACTGAAAAAAGAAATCCCGACTGAAGTTCATGTTGACCCGTACCTGTGTACTTATTACTACGAAATCAACAACCAGAAAGCACCGTTTACCGATTCCCGCGTACGTGAAGCACTGAAACTGGGTCTGGATCGCGACATCATCGTGAACAAAGTAAAAGCGCAGGGCGATCTGCCAGCGTACGGCTACACCCCGCCTTACACCGATGGCGCAAAACTGACGCCTCCGGCCTGGTTCAAAGAAACGCAGGAACAGCGCAACGAGCAGGCGAAAAAACTGCTGGCCGAAGCGGGTTATACCTCTGCTAAGCCTCTGACGTTTGATCTGCTGTACAACACGTCTGACCTGCATAAAAAACTGGCGATCGCTGCGGCCGCTATCTGGAAGAAAAACCTGGGCGTTGACGTTAAACTGGTCAACCAGGAATGGAAAACCTTCCTCGACAGCCGTCATCAGGGCAACTTCGACGTTGCGCGTGCGGGCTGGTGTTCTGACTACAACGAACCTTCTTCCTTCCTGAACACCATGCTGTCTGACAGCAGCAACAACACCGCGCACTACAAGAGCCCGGCGTTTGATAAAGACATCGCAGACACTCTGAATGTGAAAACTGACGAAGAACGCGCTGCGCTTTACCAGAAAGCGGAAACTCAGCTGGATAAAGACTCTGCCATCGTGCCTGTTTATTACTACGTGAACGCGCGTCTGGTGAAACCTTACGTTGGCGGCTACACCGGTAAAGATCCACAAGACAACGTCTACGTGAAAGATCTGTACATCATCAAGCACTAATTATTCAGTGCAGAGCAGGGCATCCCCGAGCTGTCCTGCTCGTTGTATTTTGATGAAGGTAAAGTTTTTAGCGCGAATTTTTCGTGCTGAAGCAAAGAGCCACCACGACGGCAATCACCCGATGGCCGTCGTGACCAAGCCATAAACTATCAAGCTGTAGTGACAGGCTTAGAAACAGGTACGGGCAATGTTAAAGTTTATTTTACGCCGCTGTCTGGAAGCGATTCCGACGCTATTCATTCTGATCACTATTTCGTTTTTTATGATGCGTCTCGCACCGGGCAGCCCTTTTACGGGTGAGCGTAATCTTCCGCCAGAAGTGATGGCGAACATTGAGGCGAAATACCACCTCAATGACCCGATGTATAAGCAGTATTTCCACTATTTAGAACAGCTGGCTAAAGGCGATTTCGGCCCGTCGTTCAAATACAAGGATTACACCGTTAATGATCTGGTTGCGGCCTCGTTCCCGGTTTCGGCGAAACTCGGACTGGCGGCATTTATCATGGCGATTGTCTTTGGTGTATCAGCCGGGGTTATTGCGGCGCTGAATCAAAACACGAAATGGGATTATACCGTGATGGGCGTTGCGATGACCGGGGTGGTTATCCCCAGTTTCGTGGTTGCGCCGTTACTGGTACTGATATTTGCGATTACTCTCAAATGGCTGCCAGGCGGCGGCTGGAATGGCGGCGGAGCGAAATACATGATCCTGCCGATGGTCGCACTCTCACTGGCGTATATTGCCAGTATCGCGCGTATCACCCGCGGTTCTATGATTGAAATTCTGCACTCCAACTTCATCCGTACGGCTCGCGCCAAAGGTTTACCGTTGCGTCGCATTATCTTGCGCCACGCGCTCAAACCCGCGCTGCTGCCAGTACTGTCGTATATGGGGCCAGCTTTCGTTGGGATCATCACCGGCTCTATGGTTATCGAGAGCATTTTCGGATTGCCGGGCATCGGCCAGCTGTTCGTTAACGGGGCATTAAACCGTGACTACTCGCTGGTTCTCAGCCTGACTATTTTGGTGGGCGCATTGACCATTCTGTTCAATGCAATCGTCGACGTGCTGTATGCCGTCATCGACCCGAAAATCCGTTATTAATGCCGGAGCACGTCAATGATGTTAAGTAAAAAAAATAGCGACGTCGTCGAAAACCTCAGCGAAAAGCTGGAAGTGGAAGGCCGCAGTTTATGGCAGGATGCGCGCCGCCGGTTTATGCATAACCGCGCCGCGGTCACCAGCCTGGTTGTGTTGGCCTTTATCGCACTGTTCGTGACATTTGCGCCGATGTTGTCGCAGTTTGCCTACGATGACACTGACTGGAACATGATGTCAGGCGCGCCTGATTTCGCCTCTCACCACTATTTCGGCACCGATTCTTCTGGTCGTGATTTGCTGGTGCGTGTGGCGATTGGTGGACGCATTTCCCTGATGGTCGGGGTGGCTGCGGCGCTGGTGGCGGTGATCCTCGGTACGCTGTACGGATCTTTGTCCGGCTATCTGGGCGGTAAAATCGACTCTGCCATGATGCGTCTGCTGGAAATCCTCAACTCCTTCCCGTTCATGTTCTTCGTGATCCTGCTGGTGACGTTCTTCGGGCAGAATATTCTGTTGATCTTCGTGGCGATCGGGATGGTGTCCTGGCTGGATATGGCGCGTATCGTTCGCGGCCAGACCCTCAGCCTGAAACGCAAAGAATTCATCGAAGCCGCGCTGGTAAGTGGTGTGAATACGCGCAATATCGTCCTGCGTCACATTGTTCCTAACGTGTTGGGCGTTGTCGTGGTGTATGCGTCACTGCTGGTTCCCAGCATGATCCTGTTCGAATCCTTCCTGAGCTTCTTAGGTTTGGGTACACAGGAGCCACTGAGCAGCTGGGGCGCGTTGCTGAGCGACGGCGCCAACTCGATGGAAGTTTCACCCTGGTTACTGTTGTTCCCGGCAGGTTTCCTGGTTGTCACTCTGTTCTGTTTCAATTTTATCGGCGATGGCCTGCGTGATGCCCTCGACCCGAAAGATCGTTAAGGAGTGCGACCATGAGCACAATTGAACATTCTAAATTTGCAGCACCTGCTGCCACTGAAGGTAACGCACCGCCGATTCTTTTAGATGTCAAAGACCTGCGCGTCACCTTCGAGACGCCGGATGGTGATGTGACCGCCGTTAATGACCTTAACTTCGATCTGCGAGCCGGTGAAACGCTCGGTATTGTCGGGGAATCCGGTTCCGGTAAATCCCAGACCGCCTTTGCCCTGATGGGCCTGCTGGCCAGCAACGGACGCATCGGCGGGACAGCGAAATTCAACGGTCGCGAGATCCTGAACCTGCCACAAAGCCAGCTGAACAAACTGCGTGCAGAACAGATTTCGATGATTTTCCAGGATCCGATGACGTCCCTCAACCCGTACATGCGCGTTGGGGAACAGCTGATGGAAGTCCTGGTGCTGCATAAAAAGATGAGCAAACGCGAGGCGTTTGAAGAGTCTGTACGCATGCTGGACGCGGTAAAAATGCCGGAAGCCCGCAAGCGTATGAAAATGTACCCGCATGAATTTTCCGGTGGCATGCGCCAGCGTGTGATGATTGCGATGGCCTTGCTGTGCCGCCCGAAATTGCTGATTGCCGATGAGCCAACAACCGCGCTGGACGTGACCGTTCAGGCGCAGATCATGACGTTGCTCAACGAGCTGAAGGCTGAATTTAATACCGCCATTATTATGATCACCCATGATCTGGGCGTGGTCGCCGGTATTTGCGACAAAGTGTTGGTGATGTACGCCGGCCGTACTATGGAATATGGCCGCGCACGCGACGTCTTCTATGAGCCATGCCATCCGTATTCCATCGGCCTGCTCAACGCGGTTCCGCGTCTGGACGCCGAGGGTGGGGCGATGCTGACCATTCCGGGCAACCCGCCGAACCTGCTGCGTCTGCCAAAAGGCTGTCCGTTCCAGCCACGTTGCCCGCATGCGATGGATATTTGTGCCTCTGCGCCGCCGCTTGAGCGTTTCGGTGATGGTCGCTTACGTGCCTGCTACAAGCCGCTGGAGGAACTGGTATGACAGACAATACAGTAATGAACAGTGCGGCAATGAATTCGTTCGCGCCGGAGAAAAAAGTCCTGCTCGAAGTGGCGGATTTGAAAGTTCATTTCGATATCAAAGACGGTAAGCAATGGTTCTGGCAACCGTCCAAAACGCTGAAAGCGGTAGATGGCGTCACGTTGCGTCTTTATGAAGGTGAAACGCTGGGTGTTGTAGGCGAATCGGGTTGCGGCAAATCGACATTTGCCCGCGCACTGATCGGCCTGGTTAAAGCCACTGACGGGCGCGTGGCCTGGCTGGGTAAAGATCTGCTGAATATGTCTGATAGCGAATGGCGTCACACGCGCAGCGATATCCAGATGATTTTCCAGGATCCGCTGGCGTCCCTGAATCCGCGTATGACTATCGGCGAAATTATTGCCGAGCCGCTGAAAACCTATAACCCGAAAATGCCTCGTTCCGAGGTGAAAGAAAAAGTGAAGGCGATGATGCTGAAGGTCGGGCTGTTGCCTAACCTGATCAACCGCTATCCTCACGAATTCTCGGGCGGCCAGTGTCAGCGTATCGGTATTGCCCGTGCGCTGATCCTTGAACCTAAGCTGATTATTTGTGACGAACCGGTTTCGGCGCTGGACGTTTCCATTCAGGCGCAGGTCGTCAACCTGTTGCAGCAATTGCAGCGTGAAATGGGCCTGTCACTGATTTTCATCGCGCACGATCTGGCGGTGGTAAAACACATTTCTGACCGTGTTCTGGTGATGTATCTGGGCCATGCAGTTGAGCTGGGGACGTATGACGAGGTGTATAACAATCCTCAGCATCCGTATACCCGTGCGCTGATGTCCGCGGTGCCAGTGCCGGATCCGGACAAAGAGCGCAACAAAACCATCCAGTTGCTGGAAGGGGAGTTGCCTTCGCCGATCAACCCGCCGTCAGGTTGCGTGTTCCGTACGCGCTGCCCGATTGCCGGGCCGGAATGTGCGAAAACCCGTCCGTTGCTGGAAGGCAGTTTCCGCCATGCGGTTTCCTGCCTTAAAGTGGATCCGCTCTGATTCCGGGCGGCAAACCTGACGCATAAAAAAACCTGCCATTGGCAGGTTTTTTTTCGCGCGGAGTGGCAGATTATTCTTTCCAGAGGATGTGACACAGCTTGTGATCTTTCTCGCGGCACATTAAAACACGCGCGAAAATATCATTAATCGGCTGATCTTCTGCATCCGCCAGGCCAATCACCACTTCGGCAAAGAAATCCGGGTTTAAGTCGTAATCTACATGCTCAACCCAGTCTTCTGCCGGATCATATAATTCAGCGCCGCCGCGTTCTTCAAATTGCAGATTGAAGATCAGGATATCAGCCGGATCAAGGTTATCTCCGGCCAGTTCCAGAAATATGTCATAAGCTTGTTCCAGCGTTTCGTCTTCGGTCAGGCGATTATTCAGGTCCATATCAATTCTCGTTTACAGATGAATGTGTTCAGGCTTATACAAGCCGCTACTGGGTGTATTACATCACGCCCGGCGCGGCTTTTACAGCAGCGGACTGAAAAAGTAGAACAAACGTTCGACGATGCGGTGCCAGAAAGGCCGTTTCAGCCACGCCTCGACATCCAGCAGATGCGAACGGGCAATATAATCTTCCTGCACACGGCCCAAATCGTCGCCGAATCCGGCATCATCAATGACCAGCGTAATCTCGAAATTCAGCCACAGGCTGCGCATATCCAGATTCACGGTGCCGACCAGACTGAGCTGACCATCAACCAGAATACTTTTGGTATGCAACAGGCCGTCTTCAAACTGATAAATCTTAACTCCGGCTTCCAGTAATTCGCCAAAGAATGCCCGGCTTGCCCAGCCGACCATCATTGAATCGTTCTTCATGGGCAGAACAATACTGACGTCGACACCGCGCTGCGCGGCGGTGCAAATTGCGTGCAACAAGTCATCGCTCGGGACGAGATACGGCGTGGTCATCACCAGTTGTTCACGCGCAGAATATGTCGCAGTCAGCAGCGCCTGATGGATCATATCTTCCGGGAAACCCGGACCGGACGCGATAACCTGAATGGTGTGGCCGCTTTCCTGCTCGAACGGCATCTGATTGAGATCAGGTTCTGGCGGCAGAATACGTTTGCCGGTTTCAATTTCCCAGTCACAGGAATACACAATTCCCATGGTCGTCGCCACCGGACCTTCCATACGCGCCATCAGATCAACCCACTGACCGACGCCGGCATCCTGTTTGAAGAAGCGCGGATCGACCATATTCATACTGCCGGTGTAGGCGACATAGTTGTCGATCAGCACGACTTTACGGTGCTGGCGTAAATCCATGCGGCGCAGGAAAACACGGAAAAGATTGACCTGTAACGCTTCGACCACTTCAATACCGGCATTGCGCATCATGGCCGGATAAGGGCTGCGGAAGAATGCGACGCTGCCTGCAGAATCGAGCATCAGACGACAATGAATACCACGACGTGACGCCGCCATCAGCGATTCAGCCACCTGATCCACCAGCCCGCCGGGCTGCCAGATATAAAACACCATCTCGATGTTACTGCGTGCCAGCCCGATGTCGCGCATCATGGCTTTCAGAACGTCATCACAGGTCGTCAGCAATTGCAGCTGGTTGCCTTTGACACCGGCAATGCCCTGGCGGCGTTCGCAAAGCTGGAAAAGAGACGCGGCGATTTCACTGTTCTCGGTGGCAAAAATACGTTTACAGTCTTTGAGGTCATTGAGCCAGCGGGCGGTTGAAGGCCACATGGCTTTTGCACGTTCGGCGCGGCGTTTGCCTAAATGCAGTTCACCGAATGAAAGATAGGCAATAATACCGACCAGCGGAATGATGTAGATAATCAGCAGCCACGCCATGGCCGAAGGCACTGCGCGGCGTTTCATCAAAATGCGTAAGGTCACGCCGGCAATCAGTAACCAGTAACCGAAAACCAGAAGTCCGCTGATTACCGTATAAAATGTTGTCATAAAGGCGAAAAATCCTGTTCGCAAGCTATCGAATTAAGTGTACGGAACCGGGGGGAACTTTTAATCAGTTTTATCCCTTCAATCAATCAGCTACCTCTTAAATGTGTCGCTGATTAATAAAACTTTCACGATCCTGACATCAAGGTTAGCTGATAACGCTGAATAAGGGAAAAACAAGACTTGGATCACAACCCCGTCGGCCTATAATGTCCCCGCAGTTTTTTACGATGAGTAATTTTCCGGCTAAGAAACGCTTCCGTCAGGAACGGTCATTACGGGACACAGGTGCATGAAACGCAGTAAAAATGAAGTCGGCCGCTGGCGCATGTTACGCCAGACTCAGCGCCGGAGAAGCCGCTGGCTGGAAGGTCAGTCGAGACGCTATCGTCATATCTACCGAATTCGTCAGATCCATCATCAACAACATCAGCGTTTGTCATTGTATGCCGTGAACTACGAATGGAATGCGTGATTAGCGGGATTTGGGCTGAAAAAGTGCGCCACATTTTTTACAAACCAGCGTGGAGTTTTTGCGCACTTTTGCGCTCATCTGTTCAGAAACAAAACCGCATTCCGGGCAGGTGACCTTCGTGGTCGTACTGGTTAGAAACTTCAATCCGTCGAAGAATGACATAATGCTTACCTCGTGGGCAGGGGTAGGTATCCTAACACACAACGGATGAAAGCAATGTGACGGCTTTGGGGAAATCGAGCCAGGGGGTTTCGGCTATGGCACATGCTTTGCGTTACTCAGTCGAAAATTTCTGAAAGCGGTGTGGAAGGGCAGCAAAAGGGAAGCCGGGCAGCCCGAAACTGCCCGCCGGAAATCAGAATACGCGTTTGAACGGTTTGACGGTCACGGATTTGTACACGCCTGCGGCGACATACGGGTCAGCGTCAGCCCACACTTTGGCGGCTTCCAGGGTTTCAAATTCGACGACCAGCAGGGAACCGGTCATCCCTGCCGCACCCGGATCTTCGCTGTCGATGGCGGGGGTCGGGCCGCCAATCAGGACGCGACCTTGTTCCTGTAATTTTTTCAGGCGTTCGATGTGCGCCGGGCGCGCAAGCGTGCGTTTTTCCAGTGAGTCGGAAACGTCTTCAGAATAAATAACGTAAAGCATGAGTCACCTTTATTGAGTTTTTATTGAGCAATTTCAGGCCGCCGCTGGCTACCCGATCATTTTTGCAGAATTAACATAGCTAAACCTGAAGCCTGGGGAAAGCGCTTTGCGTGGGATCAAAGGAAAGGTTATTTGAGAATAGTTGTCATCTCGGTGTTGAATATGATTGCTATTTACATTTAAACTTGCGGCTTCACGGGGAAAATGAATCATTATGCCGCTAAAAAAGTTTAGATTTATCCGCAAGGTTACGTTGCCTGCCGTTCTTTCTGTCAGTTTGCACATTGCTGTTATTGCGGGTGTTTTGTACATGGCAGTCGGTGAGTCAATCAAGCTGCCGACGCAGGAACAAAAAGTCATGAGTGTGACGATGGTCAACCCGGCAGACTTTGCGCCACCTCCGCCGCCGCCTCAACCTGAGCCAACACCGCCGGAACCTGAACCAGAGCCCGAAGTGGTGCCAGAGCCTCCGCCGCCGCCAGAAGCGGTTGTGATCCCGGAGCCGCCGAAGCCAAAACCTAAACCGGTGAAAAAACCGGTCGTGAAGCCAAAAGTGAAACCGGTTGAACGTCCGGTGGAAAAACCGCTGCAAACGGTACAAACCGCGCCCGTCACCAGCAATCAGCCGGTCACGAAGCCCGTGAGTCAGCCGCCTGCGTCAACCAATGCGCAGAGCAATACCGGGCCGCGCCCGCTGCAACGTGGCGAACCGATGTATCCGGCGCGTGCGCTGGCGCTGCGTATTGAAGGGCGCGTCCGTGTTCAGTTTGATGTGGACAGCGATGGGCGGGTACAAAATGTCCGCGTTCTTTCTGCTGAGCCGCGCAACATGTTTGAGCGTGAAGTAAAACAGGCGATGGGGAAATGGCGTTACGAACCGAAGGCGGCCAGCAACTTAGTGGTTAACCTGGTGTTCAAAATCAAAGGCGGCACCACCGTCGAATAAAGCGGCATCGTGCCCGTTGCTCCATAAAAAAGGTCGCCTCTCGGGCTAATGCCGCTCGCTTAAGAACGAGCGGCTTTCTTTTTAGTTGGATACTTTGCAGGGCGAGCCAGTACTTCTCTTGGATAAGCTGGCCTTTTGCGTTTTTCAGGTAAGATTAATCGCTTACCTGACTCTCGTAAGTCTCTTAGTTTTCTAGGTATTGTTCCCGGCGTTCGCCCTGAACACCACAAAAATTCCTCTTGTATCAGCCGCAATGCATTTATGAAGCTTATGCGCAAAGGGTGGACATTGAAGTCATCAGCCATTCGCCTCATTTCCAATCGAACGAGATTGTAACTAATTAATATTCCCCAAATTTCCTGGTAGATCCCCGCCGGTTTTTGGCTTCTTAAGATATTTGTATTTCCCAACTGACTGCATTTTAGCTCGCTGTAACCTTGTTCTATTTCCCATCTTTCCCAGTACACTTGAATGATGTCTTCGAAAGGATATTTTTCAGGGTCTTTCATTGATGTAATGAATTCTTTTATCTCTCCAGAAGGTTTTATTATCAATACCTTACGAGCCAACCATGTGTGGGGAAGATGCGGGAACTGTTTTCTGGCCTGCGGAGAAACCGGCATTTCAATAAGCTGATCGTATTCAGAATACTGCTCGATAACTTTGTGCCTCATTTTACTTTTCACCGGTGTTAGCCAGTGTGTATTCGCTCCTGCGCCTTCCCAGGAAAGTAAAAGTTCTGCGGAAAAGTAAGCCCGGTCAAAGAGGGTCAGTGAGTTTTCCTGAACGGAGCTAACCAACTGTTGTGCATAATATATTTCGCTGTTCTTTACCGGCCCAAATGCAACATCAGTGATCAAATGACTGCGCGCAGACATAAGCGCAACGAGTAAAACCGAAGGGAATGAGTTACTACCGGAAGCAAAACCAAAGGATTTATTCTCAGGAGTATCCGGGGCTCTGAATTGGGTTCCGTCGACGCTGAATACTTTGAGGCCACATACAAATTTTTCCGTATCTTCTTTGTCCCACTGCTCAGAGGTGGAATAGAAAAGATGTCGAAGGGGCTCGAACCCCAGGCGCTGCCTGGCTTTGACCAGACTACTCGTTGCCATGGGCGAGAAATTACCGTGGCTGTCAGGAAAGGCTAAATCGAGTTTATCGCAGACATCAGAAATAGAACGGTTACGCATCAAAGCAATTCCAAGGACAAGCCAGACGACCTGTTCAGCGGGAAATCTTCGTCTGCGAACAGTCGCTCTGCCGGTTTGACTGAGAGCTTGTTCAATCCATTCGAGAGGAATATTTTTTTGAAAAGAATCAATAGATTCAGGGTAGTTAAATGCGGCGGCAACCTGAAGTTGTTCGGAAAGTAGGCTCATAAGGTGTCTGGCTCAAACGATGTTTGAGCCAGATTGTCGCCTAACTGCAGGATCGTTCAAGTTCTCTTAAACGATCAGCATTAGCCTCTCGGGCGACCTTTTTCGTTGAAGCTGTATGAACTCAGTTAATCCTGGGAAACACCGCCAGAATCGACACTGAAATTGCTGCGGCCATCAGGCAACTGACGGGATTTACCGGACTCATCTACCGCAACGTAGGTAAACACCGCTTCTGTGGCTCTGTAGCGCTGTCCGATAGGCTCAGAAGAGACTTTCTTCACCCACACTTCTACGTTGATGGTGATGGAACTGTTACCGGTGCGGATACAGCGCGCGTAACAACACACCACGTCACCTACCGCGACCGGTTTGAGGAAAGTCATGCCGTCGACACGCACCGTCACCACGCGGCCTTTGGCGATTTCCTTCGCCTGGATCGCGCCGCCCATGTCCATCTGTGACATCAGCCATCCGCCAAAGATATCGCCGTTCGCATTGGTGTCAGCAGGCATGGCCAGCGTGCGCAGTACCATTTCACCATTGGGTAAACTTTGTTTTTCGTTCATGTTTGATTGCTTCACAGTGATCAATGTTTTTATTCAAAACAACGAAGGCCTTCAAAAGAAGGCCCGTGCAGAAGAATGCTTATTTTTTTTCTTCATCCGGCATATGCCGGTAAATATAGATGCCGCTTAACAGCGTGAAGACCAACGTCAGAACGGTAAGCCCGAACACTTTGAAGTTCACCCAGACATTCTGCGGCAGCCAGAACGCCACGTAGATATTTGCCAGACCGCACAGCAGGAAAAAGATTGCCCAGCTGACGTTGAGCTTATTCCACACGTGGTCAGGCAGCGTCAGTTCTTTTCCCAGCATCCGCTGAATTAACGGCTTTTTCATTACCAGTTGGCTGACCAGTAAAGCACCGGAGAACAGAACATAAATAACCGTCACTTTCCATTTGATAAATTCATCATTATGGAAGACCAGCGTCAGGGTGCCGAAAACAGCCACCATGGCGAAGGTGATTAACGTCATTTTCTCAATTTTGCGATACACCACCCAGGTGATGACTAACGTCAGTGCAGTGGCAGCGATCAACGCGCCTGATGCGACAAAAATGTCGTAAAGCTTATAAACCACAAAAAAGACAACCAGGGGAAGAAAATCGAGGAGCTGCTTCATACTTCATTCCATGTTTTATGTATGGGATGACTATACCGGAATCATTTACCGGACAAAAGAAAAGGGCACCGGAGTGCCCTTGAAAAAGTTATGTCACTATTAAGCCTGTAATTTCATGTAAAGACGGAACAGATAAATCAGGATAAATGCCGTGATGACATTGCTGAGCGCGCCGAAAATGACGGCGCTGATCATCGGATTCAGGGCACTTAACACGCCGATGAAAAGCATCAGAACCACCTGCGCCAGGATCCACAGCAAAACACCCGGTGCCACCAGCCGCACATGAGTAAACGCCAGACGCGTGCTCAGGCGCATCGCTTTAAACATCCCGACCTGTTCTTTACAGGCAATGATTGGCGACATTGACCAGGCAATGGCAATCAGGAACGCAGGAACGAAAAGCAGCGCCAGACCGAGACGGAACATGATGCTGAAAACGAACAGCAAAATAATTAAACGCGGCAGAACCGGCAACGAAGCCGTCACGACCTGCGTGACGCTGGCACGAACGCCCTGAGAAACCAGCTGGATAAGGGTCAGGACACCGCCAACCAAAATGACATTGCCTGCCAGCGTAGAAAACAGCGCCGCAATGCTGTAACGGAAAATGGCGCTTTGCTGTTCCGGCGTCACCTGTTGTTCAATGAAACCCATCATATCGGCGACGCTCATGCCCGCCATGTTGTTCATAAGTTGCCCGATAGCATCAAGCTGATCGGCTGACGGGCTTAAAATCCAGCTCAATATGACGGTAATTAATGCGGCCAGAACGGCAAGCGAAAAAACGCTACCGAGCTGATTGCGCATAAAATTATAACTGTCACGGTACAACGTACTGGCCGTGATAGACATGGACGCTCCTTGGCACAAGCTAAAAATAACAAGGCGGGGATTGTAACCTGTAATGTGCCCCCGCCGATACTTTTGCGCTGACTTCCTGTCAGTCAGCCCGACGGAACGCCGCCAGTGCCGGTGTGAAAGCGCTGACATCAATCACCGGTAAACCCACGTCCAGGGCAGGCAGACCGTAATGCGCCCGTGCGCGATCGCAGGCCGGGCTGGCGATACCGTTCAATCCTGACTGATCAAATTCGTGGCAGGTTGTCGGGCGGTTGAGGTAAACAGAACAGGAAACCGATTGTCCCACTTCTCCTTCCAGAGCCACACAGCGAGGCGTCTTGCTGTTGGTGCCTTTCATGCAGCTCAAAAAAGGGGTGACCTGCTCCGTCAGTGCCTGCGGAACAACGCCGCCAGCTTCTTCAGATTCAGCCCAATAAAATGAAACACGGAAATAGGCGCAGCACGCGCCACAGGTCATACAAGGATTGTTAATTTCGCTCATCTTGGGAAGCTACCGACTCCTTACGGCACCAAACCAAAAACAACCGGGTACAGGCAAACTACGTATTGGTATTTTTTTAAGCAATCGAAATTTGATGCTTTTGCGAAACAGTAAAATCCCCTCGTTTTTGATGTAGATCAATTCCTTTGTTTTTAGAGATTTAGATCGGATTGAGAAAGATGCATTTTCCGAAAAATTGTTTTAAAGATGTGATCCCGCATTGATCAAACCATACCAAAGAGTGGGTATCATTCGCGCGGTCAATAGATAATCCATACAAAGGGAAGGGATAATGAAAGCAGCACATTGGGCATTAGTGGCAGCAGCCGCATTTCCGGCAATCGCGAGCGCACATGAAGCAGGGGATGTGATTGTTCGCGTTGGCACAGCAACCGTTCGTCCAACCGCAGGTTCAGACAACGTGCTGGGGCTGGGTTCTTTTAATATTAATAACAATACGCAGATGGGTTTGACGTTCGGGTACATGTTCACCGACAACATCGGGATGGAACTGCTGGCCGCGACGCCGTTCCAGCACAAGATCGGCCTGAAAAGCACCGGAACCATCGCCGAAGTGAAACAGTTGCCGCCGTCATTAATGGCGCAATACTACTTCGGGGACAAGCGTGACAAATTGCGTCCGTACCTCGGTCTGGGTATCAACTACACCACGTTCTTTGATACGAAATTCAACCAGACAGGGCAGGATGCGGGGCTTTCTGATCTGAGCGTTAAAGATTCCTGGGGCGTGGCAACGCAGGCGGGTCTGGATTACAACCTCAATGATAACTGGCTGATCAACATGTCCGTCTGGTGGATGGATATCGATACAGAAGTTAAATTCAAAGCGGGCGGCGAGCAGCAAAACATCAACACCCGGATTGACCCGTGGGTCTTTATGTTTGGCGTCGGCTATCGTTTCTGATATTGCCCGCATTGCAACAAACGTTATGTTATCAAACACCTGATATAAAAAAGAGGCGCTTCAGCGCCTCTTCACATTTCATCAGAAACGTTCCTGATTACTTCACCCGCATGTCGTTCTCAATGGAACGCACACCCGCCACGCCACGCGTCACCTGTACCGCACGGTTAGCATCCGCAGTTGAAGTCACGAAGCCACTTAACTGAACACGGCCTTTAAAGGTCTCAACGCTGATTTCTGTGGATTTGATGGTTTTATCTGCCAGCAGGGCGGATTTCACTTTCGTCGTAACCACGGTGTCATCGATGTAACCACCCGTTCCTTCTGATTTTTTTGTTGGTGCGCAGGCAGCCACGGCCATGACGACCACAGCGGCCATGCAGAAAGCGGACAATGTCTTGAATAGCTTCATAAATAACTCTCCATGCTTTGTTATAAAACCAAAAGGATTGATCTGTAATCACCCGTTCAGGACTCAGTCAGACAATACCTTGGGCTACGGTATTGCCATTGATTTGCCGAGTGAATTTAGTTTGGATTATTGATGGGGTTTATACAAATCGAATGGGGAAAAAAACGTAAGCATTTAAAAGAAACAGAACCTTAGTCGGGGTATGAATAAGGTTCTGTTAGCAGAAGCGCTGGTGATTATGCGCGGGTGGCGGCTTTCATTTCACTGACGAAACGGGAAAGCTGAGCCAGCATTTCAGAAGGCTGGTGCAGATTATTTTCGATGATACGCACTGTTGCGGAGCCGGAAATCGCCCCCGCAGCGCCCGCAGCCAGCGTTTCTTTCACCTGTGAAGGTTCAGAAATACCGAAGCCCTGCAAAGGTGGCGCGGCGTGATATTCGCGCAGTTTATCCACCAGATGATTGAGCGGCGTCAGGGCGCGTTTTTCCGTCCCGGTCACACCGGCGCGTGACAGCAAATAGGTGTAGCCACGTCCATGAGAAGAAATCTCGCGCAGCAAATCGTCTGACGCATTCGGCGGACAGATGAAAATCGGTGCGATGCCGTGACGCAGCGCTGCCGCGCGGAACGGGGCAGATTCTTCAAATGGCACATCTGCCACCAGCACAGAATCCACGCCCACTTCGGCGCAACGCTGGTAGAAAGTTTCGATGCCGTTATGGAACACCAGGTTGGCGTACATCAGCAGGCCAATCGGGATATCCGGATGTTTTTCACGGATGCGCGCCAGCAGATTGAAGCATTGTGTTGGCGTCACACCGGCGGCAAATGCGCGCAGGTTAGCGTTCTGAATCGTCGGGCCATCGGCCAGCGGATCAGAGAACGGAATACCCAGTTCCAGTGCATCGGCACCGGCTTCAATCAGCGTGTCGATAATAGACAGCGACAGCTCAACACCCGGATCGCCCAGCGTCACGAAGGGAACGAAGGCACCTTCTTTTTTGCTTTCCAGACGCTTGAATAATTGCTGATAACGTTCCATTAAATTTCTCCCCGGGCAGTCAGGATGTCATGTACGGTGAAAATATCTTTGTCGCCGCGGCCTGACAGATTCACCACCAGAATTTGTTCTTTCTCCGGTGTTTCCTTGATGAGTTTCAGTGCATAAGCCAGCGCGTGCGAAGATTCAAGCGCAGGAATAATCCCTTCATGGCGGGACAATTCTTTAAAGGCGTCCAGCGCCTCTTCATCGGTGATCGACACATATTCCGCACGGCCGATGCTGTTGAGGAACGCATGTTGCGGCCCGACGGACGGGAAATCCAGACCGGCAGAGATGGAATACGATTCTTCAATCTGGCCTTCTGAAGTCTGCATCATCGGGGCTTTCATCCCGAAATAGATGCCGACGTGCCCGTGTTTGAGCGGTGCGCCGTGTTGCCCGGTTTCGATACCCAGACCACCCGGTTCAACACCAATCAGCTTCACGCTGGTGTCATCAATGAAATCAGCAAACATACCGATGGCGTTAGATCCGCCGCCGACGCAGGCGATTACGGCGTCCGGAAGACAGCCTTCGCGTTCCTGCATTTGCGCTTTGGTTTCTTCACCGATCATACGCTGGAATTCACGCACAATCGTCGGATACGGATGCGGGCCCGCCGCAGTTCCCAGCATATAGTGGGCGGTTTCGTAGCTGCCAGACCAGTCGCGCAGCGCCTCGTTACAGGCATCTTTCAGCGTGGAGGAACCGCTGTGAACCGGTATCACTTCTGCGCCCATCAGACGCATACGGAACACGTTCGGCGACTGGCGCTCAATGTCTTTGGCACCCATATAAATGCGGCATTTCAGGCCGAGCAGGGCACAGGCCAGAGCCGATGCCACGCCGTGCTGACCGGCACCGGTTTCGGCGATAATCTCAGTTTTACCCATTCGTTTAGCCAGCAACGCCTGACCCAGCACCTGGTTCGTTTTGTGTGCGCCGCCGTGCAGCAGATCTTCACGCTTGAGATACAGCTTGGTTTTGGTGCCTGCGGTCAGGTTTTTACACAATGTCAGCGCCGTCGGGCGACCTGCATAGTTTTTCAGTAAATCGATAAATTCAGCCTGAAACTCCGGGTCGCGCTGCGCGCTGACAAAAGCTTCTTCCAGCTGCGCCAGTGCAGGCATCAGAATTTGCGGGACGTACTGGCCGCCAAATTCGCCGAAGTAGGGATTAAGTAAAGTCATGTGATTCCATCCTGTCTGTCAATTTTTGCGTCATTGCGGGGAATTAATAAGCCCGCAATGTCTGGAATACGGCGGTAATTTTATCCGCATCTTTAATGCCCGGTGCGCTCTCGACGCCTGAATTGAAATCCAGACCCGCGCAACCGAGCTGCGCGGCCTCGACGCAGTTATCTGCGCTCAGGCCACCGGCCAGCAGAACATTGCTCAGGTCTTGCCCGGCGAGTTTGCTCCAGTCAAAACGATGACCGGTTCCGCCTTTGCCGTTATCGAGAACGTAACGGTCAACGTGATTCAGATTGCGTTCTGGCATAGCGTCTTTCACGCTCAGCGCTTTCCAGATCTGCACCGCAGAAGGCAGTTCGCTGCGCAGGGCGTCGATATACGCCTGATCTTCATCGCCATGAAGCTGCACGGCGGTAAGGTTCAGTGCCTGAGCGGTTTGCACAACGTCAGCCCGTTGCGCACCACGGAACACGCCGACGTATTTCAGCGGTGCGCCGTTCTGCACTTCTTTCGCCAGCGGCTGCGTCACGAAGCGCGGTGAGGCGTCGACAAAAATAAGCCCGCCGTAAATCGCGCCAGCATCATGTGCGGCTTTGGCATCCTGCGCGCGGGTCAGGCCGCACACTTTATTCTCGCCGAGCAGCACGCGGCTGACGGCGGTATTCAGGTCGGGCTCTGACATCAGCGCGCTGCCAATCAGGAAACCGTTGGCAAAACGGCTGAGTTCGCGGATCTGACCGTAGGTATTAATGCCGGATTCGCTGATGACAGTGACACCGTGCGGCACACGGGGTGCCAGTTCACGCGTGCGGTTCAGGTCAATCGACAGATCGCGCAGGTCACGGTTATTGATGCCGACGACTTTGGCTTTGAGATTGACCGCGCGGTCTAATTCTTCTTCATTACTGGCCTCGGTCAGCACACCCATATTCAGGCTGTGCGCGACAGCGGCGAGCTGAACGTATTGTTCATCGCTAAGTACCGACAGCATCAGCAAAATGGCATCGGCCTGATAAAAGCGTGCCAGATGAATCTGATACGGCTCGATAATAAAGTCTTTGCACAACACCGGCTGCGTGACGGTTTTGCTCACCAGTGGCAGAAAATCAAAGCTGCCCTGGAAGTATTTTTCATCCGTCAGAACGGAAATGGCCGATGCGTAGTTTTTGTAAACACCGGCGATTTCTACCGGATCAAAGTTCTCGCGGATTTTTCCTTTGGAAGGAGAGGCCTGTTTGCACTCAAGAATAAAAGCCGTTCTTGCGCCCTGAAGCGCATCGTAGAAACTGCGCTGGCTCTGCGTTATGTCGTTCTGAAAGCTGGCCAGCGGTTGTTGTTCTTTGCGTGCCGCGACCCAAATTTCCTTGTCGCGAACAATCTTGTGGAGCACGGTTTCCTGCTGCATCACTTATCCTCTTGCTGCCAATGCAATCACGCGCTGGTAGGGTTCACCGCTGCGCATGACATCTAAAGCCTGTTGAGCGTTTTGCTTCAAATCTTCCTGACCGAAAAGGCGCAGTAACATCGCCACATTGACGGCTACCGCGGCTTCATGGGCCGGATCACCTTTACCTTGTAATAAGCGTGCCAGAATGTCACGGTTTTCTTCCGGCTCGCCGCCCAGCAGGGATTCGATCGGATAATTGTCCAGACCGAAGTCCTGCGGCGTCACTTCATACGTGGTGATTTCGCCGTTTTTCAGTTCAGCAACCTGTGTCGCCGAGTGAATCGCCACTTCATCCATTCCGCCGCCGTGAACCACCGCTGCACGTTCGTAACCGAGCGCGCGCAGGGTTTCTGCAATCGGCTTCACCAGTTCCGGGCTGTACACGCCAATCAGTGCCAGCGGCGGACGTGCCGGGTTAATCAGCGGGCCGAGCACGTTAAACAGCGTGCGGGTTTTCAGCGCTTTACGCACCGGCATCGCGTGGCGGAAACCGGTGTGGTATTGCGGCGCGAACAGGAAGCACACACTCAAATCGTCCAGTGCCGCGCGGGATTCTTCCGCTGGCATATCCAGACGAATGCCGAAAGCGGCCAGTAAATCCGAGGAACCTGAACGGCTGGACACGCTGCGGTTGCCGTGTTTCGCTACGCGTGCGCCACAGGCTGCCGCCACAAAGGCGCTGGCGGTGGAAATATTGATGCTGTTGGTGCCGTCGCCACCGGTGCCGACGATATCCGCGAACGGATAATCAGGGCGCGGGAAAGGCTCGGCATGTGCCAGTAACGCTTTGGCGGCACCGGCGATTTCAGCGGGCTGCTCACCGCGCACTTTCATGCTGATCAGCGCCGCCGCTAACTGCGCAGGCTCCAGCTCACCGTTGACGATGGCGGTAAATAACTGCTGGCTTTCTTCCTCTGTCATCGCCTGAGCCTGATACAGATTTTCAAGAATGCCGGGAATGGTTTGCGTTTTCATGACAGTTCTCCTTATGCCAAAGCCCAGGCCAGTGTCTGCTCAAGCAGACGTGCGCCCTGTGAGGTCAAAATGGATTCCGGATGGAACTGGAAGCCGCAAACGCGATCTTCTTCGTGACGCACCGCCATCACCATGTCGCCGTAGCGGGCGTTAACGGTCAGCCCTGCCGGGATCTGACTGCCGACCAGTGAGTGATAACGCGCCACCGGCAGCGGATTATTCATGCCTGCAAACATCGCTTCGTTGTCATGTGTAATAGAAGAGGCTTTACCGTGCAGGATTTCACCCGCCTGACCGACGAAACCGCCGTACGTTTCCACAATCGCCTGATGTCCGAGACAGATACCGATAATCGGTAATTGACCGCGCAGACGTTTCAGCAGTTCCGGCATACAGCCTGCTTCAGACGGCGTGCCCGGCCCCGGCGAAAGTACCAGTATCGGTTTTTCCAGCTGGCTGAGTTTTTCGATAATCACGTCAGCCGGGATCTGATTACGGTAAATCACCACGTTGTGACCGCTGGAGCGCAGCTGATCGACCAGGTTATACGTGAAGGAATCCACGTTATCGATGAGTAAAATGTCGGCCATCTTAAAATACCTCTTTCGCATTGTGGGCAGTGGCGATGGCGCGCAGCACGGCACGGGCTTTATTACGGGTTTCGTCAGCTTCGGCCTGCGGGACGGAATCGAGGACCACGCCGCCGCCCGCCTGAACGGTGGCAATGCCGTCTTCCACGTAGGCTGAGCGGATAACGATGCAGGTATCCAGATCACCGTGCGCGGTGAAGTAGCCGACAGCGCCGCCGTAACTGCCGCGACGGGTTTGCTCAGACGCCGAAATCAATTGCATGGCGCGGACTTTAGGTGCGCCGGTCAGCGTGCCCATATTCATGACGGCCTGATAAGCGTGCAGCACGTCCAGATCGGCGCGCAGCGTGCCGACAACGCGGGACACCAGATGCATCACGAAGGAATAACGGTCGACTTTGGTCAGGTCAGCGACGTAACGGCTGCCCGGTTCGCAGATACGCGCCAGATCGTTACGGGCTAAATCAACCAGCATCAGATGTTCGGCCAGCTCTTTATGGTCGGTACGCATTTCCAGTTCGATACGGCTGTCGAGATCCAGATCCAGCGAACCGTCAGCACGACGGCCACGCGGGCGGGTACCGGCAATCGGGTAGATTTCAATCTGGCGGTTAGTTGCATCGTATTTAAGTGCGCTTTCCGGTGACGCGCCGAACAGCGTGAAATCGTTGTCCTGCATGTAGAACATGTACGGGCTTGGGTTGTTATTTTTCAGCGTTTCGTAGGCCGCCAGCGGCGCAGGGCATGGCAGGGAGAAACGGCGTGACGGCACAACCTGGAAAATTTCACCGGCGCGGATCGCCACTTTCATTTTCTCAACCACGGCACCAAACACTTCATCGGTCTGGTTCACGCTTAACTGCATCTCCGGCACGCTCTGGTGCGGGATGGCGTGTGGCGGCAATTGCAGCTGATGTTGCAGCTGTTCCAGACGTTCGTGCAGACGCTGTTTTTCCTCAGAAGACGGCGTGAAGAGGCTGGCCTGTAAACGGCAGGTGCGGTTCTGGTGGTCGAGTACCAGCAGTGTTTCTGCCAGATAGAAGCAGAAATCCGGGCAACGCTGGTCAGAGGCTAACTGCGGCAAATCTTCGAAACCGGCGACCAGGTCATAAGCAAACAGTCCGCCGAGGAACATCGCTTCGCGTTCTTCCGCCGGCGATTCCACCGAGGTCAGAATGCTGCGCAGGGCATCGAAAACGGAGCGGGAACGCAGACGCGCATCTTCATCCTGCATCTGGTCAATCGCCGGGAACGACAGTTCGCGACCATTCGGGCGCACGTCATTGCGGATTTCAGACGGCAACGCACTGTCAATCAGCGGCAGTAAAGACGCACCGTTCGGGGTCAGTGCCTGAATGGAAACCCGGGAACCCAGCGCTGTGATGCGCAGGGCGCTGTCGACAATCAACAGGCTCTTCAGGTTTTCCTTGCTGGTCACTTCGGAAGATTCCAGCAGCAGGGTCGCCGGACGTGCGCCGCACAGCTGATGGAAGATGGCCGTTGGATCGCCGCGGTAACATCCCTGTGCGGTCAGCAATTCTAAACGTGGTTTTTGAATAGTCATTTTGCTTCCTGAAATTTTCTGAATATTTTCAAACAGACGGCCACAAAAAAGCCCGCGTTAAGCGGGCTTCGGAAATCTTGCAGCGTCTGATGACAGCTATGCGTGATTACTCCGCCCGACAAGGGGAAGTACGCCACCAGCTGAGAACCGCCATCATGTGAGTTTTCATCATCAGACACTCTTTTAAGTTTGGGAAAGTTCGCGTTTATAAGAACGGCTTGTTCTTAAAACCTAAACTTTCTGAATTCATTTGTCACGCCGTTCATTACTGAATCATTCCGTGAACTTGCGTACTAGTAAACTAGTTCATGAAGGCAAAGTCAACCCTCAATTTGGCTGATTTCACACCTTTAGCGCAGTCAGAGGGTTATCGCACCGTAACTGTGCGTAAAATGCCGGTGAAATCATCCCTAACGTGCACAGCGCTAACGCGTTATGATAAGTGCTGCATTCAGAAACAGGTTAAATCCCCGACGTGACGATAACTTCGCCAACAACAGCTTCACCCTCAGCAGACGATCAGACTTCCGGCACTGCATTCAAGATTTACGATCTTCACAGCCACACGACGGCATCGGACGGCTATTTAACACCCGAAGCACTGGTGGCCCGCGCCGTTGAAATGCGGGTTGGCGTTCTGGCGATCACCGATCACGACAGCACCGAAGGGCTGGCGCGTGCGGCGCAGGCGATTGCCAGCCTGCAACTGCCGCTGCAACTGGTGAACGGCGTTGAGATTTCGACGCTGTGGGAAAACCACGAGATCCATATCGTCGGATTAGGGATTGACCCGGAACATCCGGCGATGGTGAGTTTGCTCAAAAGCCAGGCCGAACTGCGCCAGCAGCGCGCACAGGAAATGGGCAACAGGCTGGCGAAAGCGCGCATCGACGGTGCGTGGGAAGGGGCACTGCGTCTGGCGCAGGGCGGAGCCGTCACCCGCGCCCATTTTGCACGCTTTCTGGTCGAATTTGGCGCAGCGGATAACATCGCGCAGGTCTTCAAAAAGTACCTTGCCAAGGGCAAGACCGGCTACGTTCCGCCACAGTGGTGTACAATAGAACAATCTATCGGGGCCATTCATCAGTCTGGCGGGCAGGCCGTCGTCGCGCATCCGGGGCGTTATGACCTGTCGACAAAATGGCTGAAACGCCTGCTGGCCTATTTTGCTGAGCAGGGCGGTGATGCGATGGAAGTCGCGCAATGTCAGCAAGCGCCCAACGAACGCGCACAGCTTGCGGCCTATGCCCGTGATTATCATCTTCTGGCCTCGCAAGGTTCTGATTTCCATCAGCCCTGCTCGTGGATTGAGCTGGGGCGAAAACTTTGGCTTCCCGCAGGCGTGGAACCGGTATGGCAACACTGGCCGGTAGCCGCAGAAAAGCCTGAAATTGAACGGGTCTGATGCCTGCTTTGTGACGCATTTTTAAGATGACGTCACAAAGGGCAGACCTGAAAAGAATTGAGAGGAACAATGAGTCAATATTTTTATATTCACCCTGAAAATCCGCAGCCGCGTCTGATCAGTCAGGCCGTTGAATTACTGCGTAAAGGGAATGTGATCGTGTATCCGACAGATTCGGGCTACGCGTTAGGTTGTCGTCTGGAAGAAAAAAACGCGATGGAACGCATTTGCCGTATCCGTCAGCTGGACGGTAACCACAACTTCACGCTGGTCTGCCGCGATTTGTCCGAGCTGTCCACTTACGCTTACGTGGACAACTCCGCTTTCCGTCTGATCAAAAATAATACGCCGGGCAACTACACGTTCATTCTGAAAGCGACGAAAGAAGTACCGCGCCGTCTGATGAGCGAAAAGCGTAAGACGATCGGTTTACGCGTGCCGTCTAACCCGATTGCGATTGCACTGCTCGACGCGCTGGGTGAACCGCTGATGTCCACCACGCTGATGCTGCCGGGCAATGACTTTGCAGAATCTGACCCGGAAGACATCAAAGATCGTCTGGGTAAACTGGTCGATCTGGTGATTGACGGCGGTTCGCTGGGGCAGCAGCCGACCACGGTCATCGACCTGACCGAGTCATCGCCGGAAGTGGTTCGCGAAGGCGCTGGCGATCCGACGCCGTTCCGTTAATCCCTGTTTGAAAAATAATCAGCCCGCAAATCCCTTTGCAGGATACAAATTGGGGATAAATGTGTATAATGGCGGGCCGACTTTTTTGTAAGTCGTTGTATTAAAGCGTAATAAACGAATTTTGGCGGGCAGACAATGGGTCACATTGTGCTGCCGGCTCCCCCCGACGCCTGTGAAGGCGACAAATGAGGCTGCTCAATGAGCGAGAAGTATAATTCCCAGAAGCACACCAGCGACAAATCCAAACCGGCACGTTCGTCTGGTGACAAGCCTAAAAGCGGCAGAAATTCCGGCGCAGCGAAAAGCCGTCCGGAACCGTCGCGGGCTGAAAAGCGTGGTGAAAAACCACGTACCGACAAGCCACGTACCGATAAGCCACGTACTGACAAACCGCGTACTGATAAACCGCGTACCGATAAGCCGCGTGCAGACGCAGGTCGCAGCGATTCACGTTCTGATTCCCGCATTGAAAAACCCCGCATGGGTAAACCGGCACGTCCGGAAAATGCGCGCGATGATAAAAAGCGTCCGCTGAAACCACGTGGCACCAAGCCTAAAGCTGAAGCACTGTTTGATGAAAACGGTGACGAAGAAGAAGTGAAGTACCAGAAGCCGAAAAACGCGCTGGACAGCACCGAAGGGCAAACTGAAAAACTGCAAAAAGTTCTCGCGCGTGCGGGCCACGGTTCACGTCGTGAAGTTGAAGCGATGATCCAGGCTGGCCGCGTCAGCGTTGACGGTAAAATCGCGACGCTGGGCGACCGTGTTGAAGTGACCGGTGGGACGAAAATCCGTCTCGATGGCCACGTGCTGTCGGTGATGGAGTCTCAGGACACCGTCTGCCGCGTGCTGGCATACTACAAACCGGAAGGCGAACTGTGTACGCGCAGTGATCCGGAAGGGCGTCCGACCGTGTTTGACCGCTTGCCGAAAATGCGCGGTTCACGCTGGATTGCCGTGGGTCGTCTGGACGTTAACACCTCGGGCCTGCTGTTATTTACCACCGACGGTGAACTGGCTAACCGCCTGATGCACCCGAGCCGTGAAGTGGAACGTGAGTATGCGGTACGCGTATTCGGTCAGGTTGATGATGAAAAAATCAAACAACTGAGCCGTGGCGTGCAGCTGGAAGACGGCCCTGCCGCTTTCCGCTCCATCAAATTCCAGGGCGGCGAAGGCCTGAACCAGTGGTACAACGTGACCCTGACAGAAGGGCGTAACCGTGAAGTTCGTCGTCTGTGGGAAGCCGTTGGCGTCCAGGTCAGCCGTCTGATCCGCGTGCGTTACGGTGATCTGAACCTGCCTAAAGGCCTGCCTCGCGGCGGCTATAAAGAGCTGGATCTGCCGGACATCAACTATCTGCGCACACTGGTCGATATGACAGAAGAAACCGTCAGCAAACTGCCGGTTGAGCGCGATCGTCGTCGTGTTAAAGCCAACCAGATCCGTCGCGCCGTTAAGCGCCACACGTCTGTGGCTCCGGCACGTCGCACCACCGGCCCGGCTAAACGGGGTTAATCGCTGACAAGCGAACCGCTAACCGTTATGCTCATAAACCGCAGCCCTCACCGGCTGCGGTTTTTTTTGCTCAGAAAATCAGGGCAAAAGGTGATTATTCATTTGTATCCACAGGGAGCCGATTATGATGCTGATTACCGGCGGCGCGCGCAGCGGTAAAAGCCGTTTTGCCGAACAGATCGCAGAAAAGCGCGGCGGAGACGTGTTGTATATCGCCACGTCTGCGGTGACTGATGCGGAAATGGCCGAGCGGATCCGCTTTCACCAGCAGCAACGTCCGGCACACTGGCACACGTTTGAACGTCACCGCGATTTAGCCGACGTTGTGCGCCTGAAGCAGGCTGAATTCCCGACGATCGTCATTGAATGCATCACCACGCTGATTACCAATTTGCTGTTTGATATGGACGGAGAAGCTGATCCGGAAGCGATGGATTTCATCGCCATCGAACAGCATATTCTGGCGCAAATCACTGATCTGACTGACGCCGCGCAGCATTGTGAATCGGAAGTGATTCTTGTCACCAATGAAGTCGGTATGGGAATTGTGCCGGATAACCTGTTGTCGCGACGCTTTCGTGACATCGCCGGGCGGGTGAACCAGCAACTGGCGGCTGCGGCAGATGAGGTTTATCTGGTCGTTTCCGGGATCCCGGTGCCGGTAAAAACTTCTGCGTAAAAAGGATATTACGATGATGACGTGGCGTCTGTTTCTCGCGATGTTGCAGTTCCTCACCCGCATACCGGTCAAAGAACGCTGGTGCGACGGCGTTGAAATGAAAGATTATCCGCGCGGGATTGCGTGTTTCCCTTTCGTCGGGCTGGTTGTCGGCCTGCTTTCTGCGCTGGTCTGGGGGATTCTGGTTCCGCACGTCGGTCCATTTCCGGCGGCCATATGTGCCGTTCTCGCCCACATTGTGCTGACCGGAGCACTACATCTTGACGGTCTGGCAGATACCTGTGACGGGCTGTTTTCGGTGCGCAGCCGGGAGCGTATTCTGGAAATTATGCGCGACAGCCGCATTGGCACCAACGGCGCGCTGGCGCTGATTATCGCGATTTTACTGCGCACTGCGCTGATTTATCAGTTAAGCGCCGACGGGCTGGCGGTGTTTACGGCACTGGTCGTAACGCCGGTTGTCGGGCGGGGAATGATGTCCGTCATGATGTTCCGGCAGTCTTACGCCCGTGAATCAGGCATGGGCAACCTGTTTATCGGCAAAATCAGCGAAGGGCGCTTTTATGCGACGCTGCTGCTGATGGCGGCGCTGGTTCTGTGCATCGCCGGTTTTTCCTCACTGTTTGCCCTGCTGGTCACGCTGTGCTTTACCTTAACATTCCGCCGCTTTGTCGCCAGCCGTATTGGCGGGCAAACCGGTGACACGTTAGGCGCGGCCTGCGAATTAAGCGAACTGGTATTTTTGTTCTTCCTTTTATGGCACTGAGTTCCGGAAATAATTAATGAAACTGTATCTGATACGACACGGACAAACTCAGGCAAACGTCGACGGCGTTTTCTGCGGCAGCAGCGATATCGCGCTGACGGCACAAGGCGAAACGCAGGCGCAGCACGTTGCACGCCAGCTGGCGGAAACGCCGCTCGATTGTGTGATCCACTCCGGTATGCGCCGCAGTCAGGCCACGGCAGAATTTATTGTTAATGGCCGTGACATCACTGTGGAAGCCCAGCCGCTGCTCAAAGAAATGGGGTTCGGCGAATGGGAAATGCGTCATCACAAAGAGCTGGAAGCCTCGGAAGCGCAGGGCTATCAGCAATGGTGTCAGGACTGGCAAAAAGCCGCCGTGCCTCAGGGCGAATCGTTCTCTGAATTCACCGGGCGGATCCGTCAGGCGTTGCAGCAAATTCACCTTCGCCCGCTGGAAAACCACGTGGCCATTGTGGCGCATCAGGGTTCGCTCAGCCTCTTGCTGGCGATGATGCTGAAACTCGCGCCCGCCGATATGTGGCGCTTTCCGTTTAAACAAGGCTGTCTGTGCGAAATCGATTTAAGTCCGGGAGCCTGCGTTATCCAGCGATTTAACGACAGCGGTATTTAACATTTCTAATCACGATAAGGAACTCCGATGGCTTCGCTGGCAAATATTATCCGTCAGATTGCAGAACCCGACGCAGACGCCGCACGGGCTGCCGCAGAACGTCTGGACAGCCTGGTTAAACCGTTGGGCAGTCTCGGGCGTCTGGAGCTGCTGGCTATTCAGCTGGCGTCGATTCGCGGTAAAGCGCCGCTGAAATTCCCCAGCAAAGAGATTCTGGTGATGGCCGCCGATCACGGCGTGTGGCAGGAAGGCGTGACGCCTTCGCCGCAGGTCGTCACTGCGATTCAGGCGGTGAATATCGTCCAGGGAAAAGCCGGTGTTTCCGTGCTGGCGCGTAACGCCGGTGCGCAGGTGACGCTGGTTGACTGCGGGATCCTTGGCCCGGATATTCCCGGCACGCTCAACCACAAAGTTGCGCAGGGTACCGGGAATATTGCGACCGGCCCGGCGATGACCCGTGAAGAGGCGGAATCCCTGCTGGTCTGGAGCGCAGAGCGCGTGATAGCGAAAGCGGAAAGCGGGCTTTCTCTGCTGGCGGTCGGCGAACTGGGTATGGCAAACACCACGCCCGCAGCGGCGATGGTCGCGGTGCTGACCGGTGCAGCGCCTGCGCAAACGGTCGGGCTGGGCGCAAACCTTCCGCCGGAGCGGCTGGCGCATAAAATCAGCGTGGTGGAAAAAGCCATCGCGGTGAATCAGCCGGACGCCTCGGACGCGCTGGATGTGATGGCGAAAGTCGGCGGGTTTGAACTGGTCGGTATGGCAGGCGCGATGATTGGTGCGGCGGCGGCCGGAATTCCGGTGGTGCTGGACGGGTTCCTGTCTTACGCCTCGGCACTGGCGGCCTGCCAGATTGCACCGGCGCTGAAACCCTATCTTATTCCGTCACATCTTTCGGCGGAGCAGGGCACAACAATTGCCCTGAAAGCGCTGGGGTTGCAGCCATATTTTGACCTGAGTTTGCGTCTGGGCGAAGGCAGCGGTGCCGCGCTGGCGTTACCGCTGATTGATGCCGCCTGCGCGATTCACAATGAAATGGCGACGCTGGCGGAGTGTCAGATAACGCTTTGAAATTTAATCTGTAAAGCATACGTTTAAAAAGCAAAGCAGGACGTTACCAGTCGATGCCCTGCTGCGCCATAATGCCCGCATCAAAAGCATGTTTCACCGGACGCAGCTCGCTGACGGTATCGGCCAGTTCCAGCAGATCCCGATGGCAGCCACGGCCGGTAATAATCACCGTCTGGTGCGCCGGACGGGCATTCAGCGCATCAATCACTTCCTGTAAATCCAGATAGCCGAAACTGACCATGTACGTCAGTTCATCGAGCACCACGAGATCTAAAGAGGTATCGGCCAGCATACGTTCTCCGTGCTGCCAGACGGCCTGACAGGCGGCGGTGTCCGTTTCTTTATTCTGCGTTTCCCAGGTAAAGCCGGTGGCCATCACCTGGAATTCAACACCGTGCGGCTCCAGCAAATTCTTCTCGCCGTTCGGCCATTCGCCTTTAATAAACTGAATCACCGCCGCGCGCATTCCGTGCCCGACGGCGCGGGTCACCGTCCCGAAAGCGGCAGTGGTTTTGCCTTTGCCGTTGCCGGTAAACACAATCAAAATACCGCGTTGTTCTTTTGCTGCGTCAATACGCGCATCGACCTGTTCTTTCAGCTTTTGCTGGCGCTGTTTGTGGCGATCTTCAGTCATTTTTGGCTCCGTTATTCGGCTGGACCGGCTTTACGGCCCGGCTGGGCATCAAAGCTGATGCCGGTTTTACGACGGCTGTCATCGCCCATCAGATAGAGATACAGCGGCATAATTTCTGCCGGTGTTTTGAGTTTATCTTTGTTTTCATCGGGGAACGCTGACGCACGCATACCGGTACGGGTTCCGCCTGGATTGATGCAGTTCACGCGCAGACCGGTGTGTTTATGTTCTTCGGCCAGCACCTGCATCATGCCTTCGGTGGCGAATTTCGATACCGCGTAAGCGCCCCAGCCACTGCGGCCTTCGCGCCCGACGCTGGAGGTGGTGAACACCAGCGATGCGCTGGCGGATTTGAGCAGCAGCGGCAGCAAAGCCTGCGTGAGCATAAACGTCGCGTTGACGTTCACCTGCATGACGTTCATCCAGTCCTGCAACTCAATGTCGGCCATCGGCGTAATCTCCGTCAGCAGCCCGGCGTTATGTAAAACACCGTCGAGATGCGGCACCCATTCGGTAATCTGGCGGGCGACGCGCTGGCAATCCTGCTCAGTCGCGGTCAGTAAATCGAGTGCATAAATGAACGCGGGACGCAGATTTTTCGCGGTTATTTCCTGCTGAACGCTGGCCAGTTTGCTTTCGGTGCGGCCAAGTAAAATGACTTGCGCACCAAAGCGGGCGTAGGTCAGCGCCGCTTCGCGTCCGATGCCGTCACCCGCGCCAGTGATGAGAATAATACGGTTGCTGAGCAGGTCAGATTTCGGATGGTAATGCATGGTCGGTCCTCATAGTTCGGCGAGGGATGTGGCGGCGATTACCGTCTTCACATCAGGCGCGCTGAGTATCAAAAATGCCGGAAACGGGAGACATTGCGCTCGACCGGAGTCCGACATTTTGGCGTGAATTTGGCGTCTTACGGAATTGATCACCGGTTATATGCCTCAAATGGGCTGGAGTTTCAATGATTAACCCGAAAACGAATAGCTCTTTTGTAACAAAATTGGAACAATGGCGCACTCACTTTTGGTCTCTGGCATGATGTCATCTTCGAACAAGACGCCGCAGCGCCGATTGTCTAGAATGTTCAGCATCTTTCATAACGGTTTTATGACCACATCGAAAAGGCGGTTAGTGTGGATTTACTTTCTCTTTATGGGCTGTTTTTGGCCAAAGTAGTGACCGTAGTGATCGCCATTGGTGCGCTCGTGGTATTGGTGGTCGGCCTTCGTCATCGCAAATCTCACGGGAAAGGTGAGTTGCAGCTGGTCGATTTAGGGGAGCAGTACCGCGAAATGCAGCGTGAAATGCGCAGCGCGCGTCTGAGTCCTGCGGAGCTGAAAATCCGCAGTAAAGAACTGAAGAAAAAGGATAAAGCGGAAGCCAAACAGAAAAAACTGCAGGCCAAAGCGGGCGAAGTTAAATCCAAACCTTGTCTGTATGTTCTCGATTTCAAAGGCAGTATGGATGCGCATGAAGTGACTTCGCTGCGCGAAGAAATTTCTGCGGTACTTGCGGTGGCGACGTCGGAAGATGAAGTGCTGTTGCGCCTCGAAAGTCCGGGTGGCGTGGTTCACGGTTACGGCCTGGCGGCTTCGCAGCTGGTTCGTCTGCGCCAGAGCGGGATCCGCCTGACGGTGGCGGTCGATAAAGTTGCCGCCAGCGGCGGGTATATGATGGCCTGTGTGGCTGACCGTATTGTCGCCGCGCCGTTTGCCATTATCGGTTCGATTGGCGTGGTTGCGCAGATCCCTAACTTCAACCGCTTACTGAAAAAGAACGATATTGATATCGAACTGCACACGGCGGGTGAATTCA
Source organism: Rahnella sikkimica (assembly GCF_002951615.1). Lineage (GTDB taxonomy): Bacteria > Pseudomonadota > Gammaproteobacteria > Enterobacterales > Enterobacteriaceae > Rahnella > Rahnella sikkimica. The sequence goes on from NZ_CP019062.1 coordinate 856,724, forward strand.
AACGCACCCTGACGCTGCTTGGTGAAAACACCGAAGAAGGGCGTGAGAAATTCCGCGAGGATCTCAACGAAACGCACGTGCTGTTCAAGGAGTTTGTGCATCAGAATCGTCCGTCGCTGGATATCGATACTGTGGCAACCGGTGAACACTGGTTTGGGACGCAGGCGCGTGAAAATGGCCTGATTGACGCCATCGGCACCAGTGATGATTTGCTGATTGCAGAGATGAAAAATCATGAAGTGATTGCGGTGCGTTATGCCCGCCGTAAACGCATGATGGACAGATTCACCGGTAGCGCGGCAGAAAGCGCAGATCGTCTGTTCCTGCGCTGGTTGCAGCGAAGCCAGAAGCCGCTGCTGTAAACGCCCGGCCGTATAAAACGTGCAAAGAAAAAGGGACTTCGGTCCCTTTTTTGATCGCGCTGATTTACCGCTACAGTTAACCGGGTGCGCCTTCTTTTATTGCTGCGTTTTTATCTCAATCTTCGAGATGGTATTTTTCTGAAAAAAGATGGGCCAGGTGTTTAAACATATTAAATACCGCTGTCGTTTTTCGGGTTGGTAAACCGTTTTCATCCATAAAAAATTCACCGCGAAAAACCAGTACATTGCCTTTCTGTTCAACCCCGGTTGCGGTCATTCCGCTAAGATACTCGTCGTGCTCACGGATAACCTTATTCGCTTCGGCCAGTAAAGCTTCGCGACTTATTGCCGATGTATTTTCGTGCATGATATTTACTCCCCACTATAATTGCTGACGTTATTGTAATCCTGCCGTTGTTAAAACCGCAAATCGGCTGTGGGTAATGGTTTTAAAATGTGGTGATTATTTGACCTGTTTGCCGAAAAGATTGAACACATTGGCGAAAAGGGCGTTTCCGTGTTAATTAGTTTGCGTGTCGATTTTTATCAGGTAGAGTGTGGGATTTTGTGGCTTTAGCTGGAATGTTTTGTTTACGCTTGGTCATTATTTGACATAGGAAAGAGCACATTCTGCTGAGCCCTGTCTGGTTAATCCCTCGCAGAATCAGTGTTTTGAACCTCGGGAAGTCAGTTCGCTCGTTCTTTTAAAGAAATGAGTTGACGTTCTGACTCACTGCCGCAATATAAAAAAAGACGTGATATTGTGCCGCGGCATAACTAGACAAAATCTTCTTCAGATGATGAAGAATCATTCAGGTAAAGGTAATTATGGGTAAAGCTCTCGTAATCGTTGAGTCCCCGGCAAAAGCCAAAACGATTAATAAATATTTAGGAAATGACTACGTGGTTAAGTCCAGCGTCGGTCATATCCGTGATTTACCGACCAGTGGATCCGCTGCTAAAAAGACCGCCGACTCAACCGAAGAAAAAACAAAGAAAAAAGTAAAAAAGGATGAGAAAACCGCGCTGGTTAATCGCATGGGCGTCGATCCGTATCATGGTTGGGAAGCACAATACGAAATACTTCCCGGTAAAGAAAAAGTGGTTGCTGAGTTAAAAGCGTTAGCGGAAAAAGCTGACCATATCTATCTCGCAACCGACCTTGACCGCGAAGGAGAGGCGATTGCCTGGCATTTGCGGGAAGTGATTGGCGGTGATGAAAAACGTTTCAGCCGCGTCGTATTTAACGAAATTACCAAGAACGCGATTCAGAATGCGTTTAAAGAACCGGGCGAGCTGAATATCGATCGTGTTAATGCTCAGCAGGCGCGTCGCTTTATGGACCGTGTGGTGGGTTACATGGTTTCCCCACTGTTATGGAAGAAAATTGCCCGGGGTTTATCCGCGGGCCGTGTTCAGTCCGTAGCGGTGCGTCTGGTGGTCGAACGCGAAAAAGAAATCAAAGCGTTCGTGCCGGAAGAATACTGGGAGCTGCACGCTGATTTGCTGGCGAAGAAAGAAACCGCCCTGCAAATGGAAGTGACGCATCACCTCGATAAACCGTTCAAGCCGGTCAATAAAGAGCAAACCCATGCGGCAGTTTCGTTGCTTGAAAAAGCGCGTTACCAGGTGGTGGATCGTGAAGATAAACCGACCAGCAGCAAACCGGGCGCGCCTTTTATTACCTCCACGTTGCAGCAGGCGGCAAGTACCCGTCTGAGCTTTGGCGTGAAGAAAACCATGATGATGGCGCAGCGTCTCTACGAAGCCGGTCACATCACCTACATGCGTACTGACTCCACCAACCTGAGCCAGGACGCCGTAGAAATGGTTCGCGGCTACATCGGCACAAACTTTGGCGATAAATACCTGCCGAAAGCGCCGTTGCAGTACAGCAACAAAGAAAACTCGCAGGAAGCACACGAAGCGATCCGTCCTTCTGACGTTGCCGTAGTCTCTGAGCAACTCAAAGATATGGAAGCGGATGCGCAGCGTCTGTACCAGCTGATCTGGCGCCAGTTTGTGGCCTGCCAGATGACACCGGCGCAATACGACTCTTCCACGCTGACGGTAAAAGCGGGCGATTATTCCCTGCGCGCCAAAGGCCGTACTTTGCGTTTCGACGGTTGGACGAAAGTCATGCCTGCGCTGCGTAAGGGCGACGAAGACCGTATCCTGCCTGCCATTGAAGTGGGTACCGATCTTCAATTACAACAGTTGCTGCCTACCCAGCACTTCACCAAACCGCCTGCGCGTTTTAGCGAAGCGTCCCTGGTGAAAGAGCTGGAAAAACGTGGCATTGGCCGTCCGTCCACTTATGCGTCGATCATTTCGACCATTCAGGATCGTGGCTATGTACACGTTGAAAACCGCCGTTTCTATGCGGAAAAAATGGGTGAAATCGTCACAGACCGTCTGGAGCAAAACTTCCGCGAACTGATGAATTACGACTTCACCGCCCGCATGGAAGACGGGCTGGATCAGGTCGCGAATAACAAAGCGGAATGGAAAGCGGTTCTGGATGAATTCTTCGCCGAATTCAGCAAACAGTTGGAAACCGCTGAGAAAGACCCTGAAGAAGGCGGTATGCGCCCGAATCAGATGGTACTGACCAGTATCGAATGCCCGACGTGCAGCCGTCCGATGGGTATCCGTACCGCCAGTACCGGTGTGTTCCTCGGATGTTCCGGTTATGCGTTACCGCCGAAAGAGCGCTGCAAAACCACCATCAACCTGATTGCGGATGCTGAAGTTCTCAACATCCTTGAAGGTGATGAAGCGGAAGCCAATGCGCTGCGTGCTAAACGTCGTTGCGGCAAATGTGGTACGGCGATGGACAGCTATCTCATCGACAACCAGCGCAAATTGCATGTCTGCGGTAACAACCCGGAATGTGATGGCTACGAAATCGAAGAAGGCGAATTCCGTATCAAGGGTTATGACGGCCCGATCGTTGAGTGCGAGAAATGTGGTTCTGAGATGCACCTGAAAATGGGGCGCTTCGGCAAGTACATGGGATGTACCAACGACGAGTGTAAAAATACCCGTAAGATCCTGCGTAACGGTGACGTTGCGCCGCCGAAAGAAGATCCGGTTCCGTTGCCGGAGCTGCAGTGTGAAAAATCTGACGCCTATTTCGTTTTACGCGACGGCGCGGCGGGTGTTTTCCTGGCGGCCAATACTTTCCCTAAATCGCGCGAAACCCGTGCGCCGCTGGTGGAAGAACTGAAGCGCTTCAAAGATCGTCTGCCGGAAAAACTGAGCTATCTGGCCGATGCGCCAGTCGCTGACCCGGAAGGCAATAAATCGATGGTGCGTTTCAGCCGTAAAACGAAGCAGCAGTATGTGTCTTCGGAAAAAGACGGCAAAGCCACTGGCTGGACGGCGTTCTTTGTCGATGGCAAATGGGTCGAAGGCAAGAAGTAGTATTATTTAGCCGAAGCCTGAAACCTGTTGTTATTCGATTGTAAAAAACCAGTCCTTCGGGCTGGTTTTTTTATTGCATTAAGATCTATCATCGACCTGTTCCTCGCGAATATCTTCTCAGGGTAGTGCTGCCTGCTGTAATCCTTATGTTATCTGGCTATACAATGTGTCAGTTATTGATATAATTGTTATATAAAATTTGTTTTTATTCACATTTGTAATAAGTTAATGCGTCAGCGTCATAAAGCAATATATTCACAGACTTCGGGCATTCAATAAAAAATCATTTCCAGTCTGTTCAGCCAGTGGGTGAACAGGGAGGGTGACAGGGTATGAAACCAGGGTGGTATGAGATATGAAATTGCAGCAACTGCGCTACATCGTAGAGGTTGTTAATCACAATCTGAACGTCAGTTCGACGGCAGAAGGCCTGTACACGTCGCAGCCAGGGATCAGTAAGCAGGTGCGCATGCTGGAAGATGAGCTGGGGATCCAGATTTTCTCCCGCAGCGGTAAACATCTGACGCAGGTCACGCCCGCCGGGCAGGAAATTATCCGCATTGCGCGTGAAGTGCTGTCTAAAGTTGATGCGATTAAAGCGGTCGCGGGCGAACATACGTATCCTGATAAAGGCTCATTGTACGTTGCCACGACGCACACTCAGGCACGATACGCACTGCCGAACGTCATCAAAGGCTTCATCGAACGTTACCCGCGTGTTTCACTGCACATGCATCAGGGCTCGCCAACGCAAATCGCCGAAGCCGTCTCCAAAGGCAACGCGGATTTCGCGATTGCTACCGAAGCGCTGCATCTGTACGACGACCTGATTATGCTGCCGTGCTACCACTGGAACCGTGCGGTTGTGGTTCAGCCGGATCATCCGCTGGCAGGCAAAGACAAAGTCACCATTGAAGAGTTAGCGGCGTATCCGATTGTGACCTACACCTTCGGGTTTACCGGCCGCTCTGAGCTGGATACCGCCTTTAACCGCGCCGGGCTGACGCCGCGTATCGTCTTTACTGCGACCGATGCTGACGTCATCAAAACCTACGTCCGTCTCGGATTGGGCGTCGGCGTTATCGCCAGCATGGCAGTCGATCCGGTTCAGGATCCGGATCTGGTGATGGTCGATGCGCGTGATATCTTCACGTACAGCACCACCAAAATCGGTTTCCGCCGCAGCACTTTCCTGCGCAGCTACATGTACGATTTCATCCAGCGATTTGCGCCGCATCTGACGCGTGACGTGGTGGATACCGCCATTGCCCTGCGCTCAAACGAAGATATCGAAGAGATGTTTAAAGACATCAAACTGCCGGTGAAGTAAAACGGTTCACATTGTTGAAAATCTCCGTCCCGCGACGTCTTACGATGCCGCGGGATTTTTTTTGCCTGATGAACACTTCGTGTTGTTATGAAAATGTTAACCATATTTTGTGTTATGTTTAACTATGCACTTACAAGCCTGCGGGTTATTCCTGAATGGCCACGCAGGCGCGAGAAATGAGCAGTAAAAGGAGAAGCTATGTCGTCCGATATTCGTGAGAAAAGTCTGGATAAACTGGCAGTCCAGAAGAAGGAGTTTCATTACTACAGCCTGCCGCTCGCAGCCAAAACGCTGGGTGATATTCAGCGCCTGCCAAAATCCCTCAAAGTTTTACTCGAAAATTTACTGCGCCATGTTGATGGTGACACTGTAACGGAAAGCGATTTGCGTGAACTGGTCGGCTGGCAAAAAAGCGGCCACGCCGATCGTGAAATTGCCTACCGGCCTGCGCGCGTCCTGATGCAGGATTTTACCGGCGTGCCGGCGGTGGTGGATTTAGCCGCCATGCGGCAGGCGGTAAAACGTCTCGGCGGTAATGTCGACCAGGTGAACCCGTTATCGCCTGTCGATCTGGTTATCGACCACTCGGTGACGGTGGATGAATTTGGTGATGACGAAGCCTTTGATGAAAACGTCCGGCTGGAAATGGAGCGTAACAACGAACGCTATCAGTTCCTCCGCTGGGGACAGAAGGCCTTTAACCGCTTCCGCGTCGTGCCGCCGGGCACCGGCATTTGCCATCAGGTTAACCTGGAATATCTCGGGCAGACCGTCTGGTACGAAGAGCAGAACGGTAAAACCATCGCTTACCCGGACACGCTGGTCGGCACCGATTCGCACACCACCATGATCAATGGTCTGGGCATTCTGGGCTGGGGCTGCGGCGGGATCGAAGCAGAAGCGGCGATGCTGGGCCAGCCGGTGTCCATGCTGATCCCTGACGTCGTTGGCTTCAAGCTGACCGGCAAGTTACGTGAAGGCATCACCGCAACCGATCTGGTGTTAACCGTCACGCAGATGTTGCGTAAGCACGGCGTGGTCGGCAAATTCGTTGAATTCTATGGCGACGGCCTGGCGGATTTGCCGCTGGCAGACCGCGCTACGATCGCCAATATGTCGCCGGAATTCGGGGCGACCTGCGGGTTCTTCCCGGTGGACGACGTCACGCTCGGCTACATGAAACTGAGCGGCCGCAGCGACGAGCAAATCGAACTGGTCAAAGCGTATTCGCAGGTGCAGGGATTATGGCGAAACGCGGGCGACGAGCCGGTATTCACCAGCACGCTGTCGCTGGATATGGGCAGTGTGGAGCCGAGTCTGGCTGGCCCGAAACGCCCGCAGGATCGCGTGGCGCTGCCGGATGTGCCGAAAGCGTTTAAAGCGGCTACGGAGCTTGAACTGGGCAACAGCAAGCCAGGGCGCAGCGACACAGAAAGCTTCACGCTGGAAGGGCAGCATTACGCGCTCACGACCGGCGCGGTAGTGATTGCGGCCATCACGTCTTGTACCAACACCTCTAACCCCAGCGTGCTGATGGCAGCGGGTTTGCTGGCGAAGAATGCCGCTGAGAAAGGGCTGACCCGCAAACCTTGGGTAAAAACCTCGCTGGCACCGGGCTCTAAAGTGGTGACCGATTATCTGAATGCCGCCGGTCTGATGCCATACCTTGAAAAACTCGGCTTCAATCTGGTGGGCTACGGCTGCACTACCTGTATCGGTAACTCCGGGCCGTTGCAGGAACCGATTGAATCCGCGATTAAATCCGGTGATTTAACCGTCGGTGCGGTGCTCTCCGGTAACCGTAACTTCGAAGGCCGTATTCATCCGCTGATCAAAACTAACTGGCTGGCCTCACCGCCGCTGGTGGTGGCGTATGCGCTGGCCGGGAACATGAATGTCAATCTGACTCAGGATCCGCTGGGTGAAGATGCGGACGGCAAACCGGTTTATCTCAAAGATATCTGGCCATCGGCGGCAGAAATTGCCAACGCGGTCGGGCAGGTGACCACGGCCATGTTCCATAAAGAATATGCGGAAGTGTTCAACGGCGACGCTACCTGGCAGGCGATCCAGGTCGAAGGCACACCGACATACACCTGGCAGGAAGATTCGACTTACATCCGTCATCCACCGTTCTTCAGTGACATGAAAGCGGAGCCGGACGCGCTGGAAGACATCAACGACGCGCGTATTCTGGCGATTCTGGCGGATTCTGTTACCACCGACCACATCTCGCCCGCCGGGAATATTAAAGCCGAAAGCCCGGCGGGATTATATCTGAAACAGCACGGCGTGGAGCCCAAGGCGTTTAACTCCTACGGTTCGCGGCGCGGTAACCATGAAGTGATGATGCGCGGGACGTTCGCCAATATCCGTATCAAAAACGAAATGGTGCCGGGCGTGGAGGGCGGATTTACCCGCCATATTCCGTCGCAGGATCAGCTGGCGATTTACGATGCGGCGATGCGTTATCAGCATGAAAGCGTGCCGACGGCAGTGATTGCCGGTAAAGAGTACGGTTCCGGGTCGAGCCGTGACTGGGCGGCGAAAGGGCCGCGTTTGCTGGGTGTTCGCGTGGTGATTGCGGAATCTTTCGAACGTATTCACCGTTCCAACCTGATCGGCATGGGGATTTTACCGCTGGAATTTCCGCAGGGCGTGACCCGCAAAACGCTGAAACTGACCGGCGATGAGCAGATCAGCGTCCGGGGATTACAAACCCTGACGCCGGGGCAGGATGTGGCTGTACACATCACCTACGCCGACGGGCATACGGAAACGGTCAACGCACGCTGCCGTATTGATACGGGCAACGAACTGACGTATTTCCAGAACGGCGGCATTCTGCATTATGTGATCCGCAAAATGCTCTGAATCCATTCCCCGCCAAAAATCCATGAAAAAGGGCATCGTTAAGATGCCCTTAATATTTCTGTCATACCCTGAAAAAATTACTTATCGAGCAGGTGGCCCATTTTGGCGGCTTTGGTCGACAGGTAACGTTCATTTTCCGGATTACGACCCACGATCAGCGGTACGCGCTCGGTGATGTTGATGCCAGCTTCGGTCAGGATTTCGACTTTTTTCGGGTTGTTGGTCAGCAGGCGGACAGAATCCACGCCCAGTAACTTAAACATATCCGCGCACAGGGTGAAGTCGCGTTCATCAGCCGCAAAACCGAGCTGATGGTTGGCTTCGACGGTGTCGTAGCCTTTGTCCTGCAAAGCGTAAGCGCGGATTTTGTTGAGCAAACCGATGTTACGGCCTTCCTGGCGGTGATACATCAGAATGCCACGGCCTTCTTCGGCGATGTGACTGAGTGCAGCTTCAAGCTGAAAACCGCAGTCACAGCGCAGGCTGAATAAGGCATCGCCGGTCAGACATTCTGAGTGAACACGCGCGAGAACCGGTGTTTCACCGCTGATGTCGCCAAAAACTAACGCCAGGTGGTCGTGCCCGGTGGCCAATTCTTCAAAACCCACCATCAGGAAATCGCCCCAAGGTGTTGGCAGATTGGCTTCTGCCACCCGTTTCAGCTGCATTTTACGCTCCAAAAAAACCACAAAGTGTCTTGATTTACAGTGAGTATTTTACTTGTTGATGCGCATCCTACGTTCAGATGCGGCCTCTGGATAGGGAATCGGTGCCTTTCCATCACGACAGGGCACTATTTTGCCACAGTTTGGTTTACTTTTTAGCGCGAATATTTGAACGATTAGTTCATAACTTATGAATTATAACCGCTTCTTCAACAATTCCCGCTTTAGGAATGTGAAGCGGTAACAACGTTGCTACACTCCAACTCTTTTATCAATGACGGAAGGGACGACTATGTTTGATATCGCCAGACGCACCGCATTCGGGGCTATTCTTTTGTTACTGATGCCCGCAGCGGTATGGCTCAGTGGCTGGTTATGGACGCCGGGCGGTAATCCATCGATTTTACTCCCGCTGTATTGGGTCACCGAAACGGTCAGTCAGCCCTGGGGGATTTTAACCACGGTGATCCTGTGCGGATGGTTCTTATGGTGCCTGCGTTTTCGACTTAAATCGGCGATTGGGCTGGTACTGATGATTTCTGTGGCGCTCCTGATCGGCCAGTCTGCAAAGACTTACATCAAAAGTGAAGTTCGCGAACCCCGGCCTTACGTGGCATGGCTGGGTACTGACCATCAGATGAACGTTGAGGAATTTTACGGTCTGAAACGTAAGGCGCGCAGCCAGCAGGTGAAAGACATTCTCGGCGATAACGTGCAGATCCCGCACTGGTTGAACAAAAGCTGGCAAAACGACACCGGCTACGCGTTTCCTTCCGGCCATACTATGTTCGCCGCGACCTGGGCGCTGTTAGGCATCGGGCTGTTATGGCGTCGTAAACACTACAAAACGGTCACCTTCCTGATGGTGTGGGCTGTTGCCGTGATGGGCAGCCGTCTGATGCTGGGCATGCACTGGCCGCGTGACCTGATGGCGTCTGTCGGTATCAGCTGGATCCTGGTCACGCTGGCCTGCTGGCTGACCGAACGCTTTATCGGGCCGCTGACACCCCCACAGGCGGAAAATCAGGAAATCGCCCAACGCGACGGGGAATAAACACCGGTCATTTCAAAGGGGTTTGACAAAACCCCTTTAATTCATCGCTTTCCGCCCCCATATCTCTTCCATAGCGTAAATTGCAGCGATATTGGCGACACGCCGCAAAAGCTGCACGAAGATCCAACAACCTGCACGTAAAGCCTCCGCAATGTTTCCCAGCTTTGTTTGGAAATGCTAACTTATTAGGTCGGGACGAGAGTTTTTGGCATAATTCATCCGGTACATCCGGCATTACAGGAATGAATGTGAAATATCTGCTGATTTTTTATTTTTGCTGGTCATCGTGGTGATTTCTATCACTCTGGGTGCCCATAACGATCAGACTGTGACCTTCAATTATTTGCTGGCACAGGGTGACTATCGTGTTTCCACACTGCTTGCCGTGCTCTTTGCCACCGGTTTTATCCTGGGCTGGGTCATCTGCGGTTTGTTCTACCTGCGTGTCCGTTTATCTCTCGGGCGTGCCCAGCGGAAAATCAAACGCCTTGAACAACAAATTGAACCCGCGGCTGCCGTTACGCCGCCAGCAGCATCTTATGATGTCAGCAAGGAATAACCCTCTATGTTAGAACTGCTGTTTCTGTTGTTGCCCGTTGCGGCCGCCTATGGCTGGTACATGGGGCGCAGAAGTTCTCAGCAGGACAAACAGGAAAATGCTAACCGCCTGTCGCGTGAATACGTAGCAGGGGTTAACTTCCTGCTTTCCAACCAGCAGGATAAAGCGGTCGACCTGTTCCTTGAGATGTTGAAAGAGGACAGCAGTACGGTCGAAGCGCACCTGACGCTGGGGAACCTGTTCCGCTCCCGTGGCGAAGTCGATCGTGCTATTCGTATCCACCAGTCGCTGATGGAAAGTGCCTCGCTGACCTTTGAACAGCGTTTGCTCGCCGTGCAGCAACTGGGGCGCGATTACATGGCCGCCGGTTTTTATGACCGCGCGGAAGACATGTTCAATCAGCTCGTGAAAGAGCAGGATTACCAGCTCTTTGCGCTGGAACAGTTGTTGATCATCCATCAGGCGACCAGCGACTGGCAGAATGCTATCGATGTCGCCGAGCGACTGGTCAAACTGGGCAAAGAAAACCGCCGCAAAGAAATCGCGCATTTCTGGTGCGAACTGGCGCTGCTGGCGATCGTTGCTGACGATTTTGATAAAGCCACTGGCCTGCTGAAAAAGGCAGCATCGGCGGATAAACTCTGTGCCCGTGTGTCTATCATGCAGGGCCGTATTTTCCTGGCGCAGGGCGAATACCGTAAAGCGGTCGATTCACTGCAACGCGTTCTCGAGCAGGATAAAGAGCTGGTCAGCGAAGCGCTGCCGATGATGCAGGAATGCTACCAGAACCTTAAAGATACGCTGGGCTGGGCTGAATTCCTCAAACGCTGTGTCGATGAAAACACCGGTGCGACAGCCGAACTGATGCTGGCGGAAATCATCCAGCAGGAAGAAGGGCGTGAAACGGCGCAGAACTACATTAACCGCCAGCTGCAACGCCATCCGACCATGCGCGTGTTCCATCACCTGATGGATTACCATCTGGCCGATGCGGAAGAAGGCAGGGCGAAAGAAAGTCTGGTTTTACTTCGGGACATGGTGGGCGAGCAGATCCGCACGAAACCGCGTTACCGCTGCCACAAATGCGGATTTACCGCGCATTCGCTGTACTGGCATTGCCCGTCATGCCGCGGCTGGGCGACCATCAAGCCTATACGAGGTCTCGACGGTCAGTAATTTTTCCCGTCATACTTCGCGTTGCAGGTGCCTTTATCACCTTGCTGCAACGCGAATTATTCAGGGAAATGAGAGGGGATTACTTCTTCTTACCGGTGGCTTTGCGGGCGTTAAGTAACGTACGCAGTTTCTTGATTTCTTTTGCGGTCAGCGCCGGTTCAGAATCTTCTTCAAGATGCTGATTATCAATCTCATGCTCGGTGGCTTTCGCCGCCTTTTTCCCCTTATGCGCCGCCGGATTAAAGCTCTCTTCCAGACGTGCAGCCACTTCCGCACTTAAAGAATGCTCTGCCTCAGCGGCGGCGTTCTTGATCAGTTCTTTTAATTCAACCGGAATTTTGACGGTCAGGGTTGTTATCTCACTCATTTTTCAGCCTTTCCTTAGAGTAAAGTTACAAGCTATGCCAGCGTTGTGTCGGCGTCTAGTGCATCACAAAAATTTAATAAAACTGTCACATTATGTGTAGCTGTGAATTCAGCCTTTTGCCATGTAAAATGCGGGCGGCAGAAAACAGGCTTTCCCTTCCTGAAATGAAAATACACCAGAGGCTGAAGACATGACGTCAGAAAATAACATTAACAACAACGACTTGAATTCATCACCTATTGTTGTCGCCCTCGACTACGCTGATAAATCTGCCGCGCTGGCTTTTGCAGACAAAATCGATCCCCGCGATTGCCGCCTGAAAATTGGTAAAGAGATGTTCACGCATTTCGGCCCGCAGATGGTGAAAGATTTGCAGAGTCGCGGTTTTGACGTCTTTCTGGATTTGAAGTTTCACGACATTCCGAATACCACGGCACACGCGGTTGCCGCTGCGGCGGAGCTGGGCGTGTGGATGGTTAACGTACACGCCAGCGGCGGTGCGCGCATGATGACCGCAGCGAAAGAAGCGTTGCAGCCGTTTGGCAAAGACGCGCCGTTGCTGATTGCCGTCACCGTGCTGACCAGCATGGAAGGCAGCGATCTTGCTGATTTGGGCATCACCTTGTCTCCGGCGGATTACGCCGAACGTCTGGCGCGCCTGACCCGTGACTGCGGGCTGGACGGCGTTGTGTGCTCCGCGCAGGAAGCCACGCGCTTTAAAGCCGCGTTGGGCCAGGAATTCAAACTGGTCACGCCGGGAATTCGCCCGGCGGGCAGCAAAGCTGACGATCAGCGCCGCGTGATGACCCCGCAGGAAGCGCTGGCGGCAGGTGTGGATTACATGGTGATTGGCCGTCCGATTACGCAGTCCGCCGACCCGGCGCAGACGCTGCGTGATATCCGTGCATCACTGCGATAAGCAGGAGAATTTATGAGTAATGACAATAACAGCCGGTTAGTCTATTCCACCGACACCGGCAGAATCGACGAGCCGAAAGCCGTTGTGGCGCGCGCGAAAGGTGACGGCATTGTTCGTATCGCACGTCAGACCAGCGGCCGTAAAGGGAAGGGCGTTTGTTTAATCACCGGCGTCGATATTGATGATGCCGCGCTGGAAAAACTGGCGGCCGAACTGAAGAAAAAATGCGGTTGCGGTGGCGCAGTTAAAGATGGCGTCATCGAAATTCAGGGTGATAAGCGTGATTTGCTGAAACAACTGCTTGAAGCGAAAGGCATGAAAGTCAAACTGGCGGGCGGCTGATGAAACAAGATGCTGCGCCTGTGATAAGCGCAGCGTCTGACTGTTTTTTTTCTGTTCTTATTTGCTGACCTGATGACCCACAATACCACCCACTGCTGCGCCGCCTAACGTACCTAATGTACTTCCGTCAGTCAGAATCGCACCACCAAGTGCACCGGCACCGGCACCAATCGCCGTGTTACGGTCACGTTTAGACCAGTTACCACACGCGGTAACAGACATCGCAAGAGTCAGAACCAGTGCAATACTGGCAACGCGTTTATTTACGAGCATCATAGTTATCTTCCTCAAAGGATTAACGTTCAGCATCATCAGTAAGTATAGGTAACATGCAGCGTTCTCACTGTATTTCACCTTGTGATCCCTCACGCACTTATGAGTTTCTGAGCTGTTCCGAACCTTTATTCATAATTCGACTCATCCGGACGCATTTTTGCAACCGTTAATTTAAAATAGTGAAATTAGTATTCATTCACTAGGTGAATAATCTTAATTCACCAACGGGCCGCACTCTCACCACACAATTAACTAAAGCAGCGCATCCCCTCTCCATGAATGTGGCATAAACGGGCACTTTCGCATTTGCAGCAGATCCTTACGCACTCTTTAGCGATTTGCCCCATACCGGCACCTGCCCGCCAACCAGACAATAAAGCCCCGACAGATGAGGAAACCAAGATGCTTAAACAACTGAAAGAGCAGGTGCTCGAGGCCAACCTGGCACTGCCACGCCATAATCTGGTGACCTTTACCTGGGGAAATGTCAGCGCCGTGGATCGCCAGCAGGGGCTGATCGTCATCAAACCGTCGGGCGTGGAATACGATCATATGGGCGTCGGTGACATGGTGGTGGTGGAGCTGGAAACCGGAAAAATTGTGGAAGGCAGCAAAAAGCCCTCTTCGGATACCGACACCCACCGCGTGCTTTACCTCAACTTCCCGCAGGCGGGCGGCATTGTGCATACGCACTCGCGCCACGCCACTATCTGGGCGCAGGCGGGCATTGATATCCCGGCCTGGGGCACTACGCATGCGGATTATTTCTACGGCAACATTCCCTGTACACGGCTAATGACCGAAGCGGAAATCGCCGGGCGCTACGAGTGGGAAACCGGTGAAGTGATCGTCAAAACGTTCGCGGAACGCAATCTCGATCCGGCGGATATCCCGGCGGTGCTGGTGCATTCACACGGGCCTTTCACCTGGGGGAAAGATGCCGATAACGCCGTACACAACGCGGTGGTGCTGGAAGAAATCGCCTACATGGGCATTTTCTCCCGCCAGCTCACGCCGAAGTTGCCTGATATGCAGCCGCAACTTCTGGATAAACATTATCTGCGCAAGCACGGCAAGAATGCCTATTACGGCCAGTAATTCAGCCTACCAGACTGACTTTAATGCCTGAATTCGTCAGTTGCTGCCGGAACGTTTCCGGCAGTGCTTCGTCAGTAATGACATGGCTGAAAGCGCCGACCGGACCGAGTGGATTGAGATTGATCTGGCCGAATTTCGAAGAATCCGTCAGCACGATATTTTCCGCCCCTTTCGCCACAACCGTATTCACCACGTCGGCGCGCAACATATCACGGCCGGTAAAACCGGTGGTGTCAGTAAATCCGTCAATCCCGATAAAGGCTTTGCTGAAATTCATTTGCTGCAGACACAACCTGGTCAGCGGGCCGACCACCGTCTGGCTGGTCTTCTGATACATCCCGCCGAGCAGCACCACGTCACACGGCATACTTTTCAGTAACGACGCCACATAACTGCTGACGGTAATCACCGTAAGATTCTTTTTGTCCGCCAGATATTGCGCCAGCAGGGCGATACTGCTGCCGCTTTCGAAGAATACCGTTTCGCCATCGTGGATTAACGACGCCGCGAATTTGGCCAGTTTTTGCTTCTGTGCGAAGTTCGACATCATTCGGGTATCGACGTCATCCGTCTGGATCGCAACCGCAAATCCGTGGGCGCGGCGCAGGTAATGGCGCTGCTCCAGCTGATTGAGATCGTGACGGATCGTCACTTCTGAAACCTGACAAATCTGTGAAAGCTCGCTCACGCTGATCCGCTGTTTATCGTTTACCCATTGCAAAATAATTTGCTGTCTGTCGTTCATAAATGCCCAAAAATACGGGCAGCGCAGGCTGCCCGTCAGCTGAAGTGAATTCTGTTTCGAAGATTACAACGTATGTTCCGTTCGCGCGATAATATCATCTTGCGCTTCCGGCGATAAAGCGGTGAAGAACGCCGAATAACCGGCCACGCGCACCACCAGATCCCGGTAGTTTTGCGGTTCCTCACGCGCTTTCAGCAACGTCTCGCGGGACACAATATTGTACTGCACGTGCCAGCCTTTATGATCCTCAAAGAACGTCCGTAACATCAGCATCAGCGTCTGGCGGTCGGCTTCATTTTCAAGCGATGCCGGATTGAGTTTCTGATTCAGCAGTACGCCGCCCAGAATCGCCCCGGTCGGTAATTTCCCCAGCGAGTTAAACACCGCCGTTGGCCCCAGATGATCCGTTCCGGACGCCGGGCTCGCGCCTTCGGCCAGCGGCGTGAACGCTTTACGTCCGTCCGGTGTCGCCGTGGTCGCCGCGCCAAACGGCACGTTAGCGGAAATCGACGACGTCCCGGCGTAATACGTGCCGCCAACCGGGCCGCGTCCGAAACGCGTGTTGTGATAATTCGACAGCTCGTCGATGTAGCACTCGTAGGCACGTACCAGAAGAGTATCCACGCCGTCATGGTCGTTGCCGTACTTATCCGCGCCGTTGATCAGCCGCTGACGTAAACGCTCGCCGTCCAGTCCGTCGTAGTCGGACGCCAGCGCATCCGCCAGTTCCTGCTGCCCGACAGAGCCCTGTTCGAAGACCAGCTTTTTGACCGCCGCCAGGCTGTTGCCGAGATTGGCAATTCCGACCTGCAAGCCGGAAACCCAGTCATATTTCGCGCCGCCTTGTTTGATGGTTTTGCCGCGCTCGATGCAGTCATCGACCAGCGCCGAACACAAAATATCCTGCGCGTTTTCTTCCAGAACGGTATCGACGACGCATTCGATTTCAATCGATTTACGCGTGTAATAGCGGATCTGTTCATCCCACTGCGCGAAAACCTGCTCAAAGTTTTCAAAGTTGCCTTTAGACAGCCCGCGTTCCTGCGGCAGAAATTGCGACTGGCTTTTGGCGTCTTGTCCCTGTTCCAGCGCGGCGAGCATGACGCGGGCAAAGTTGATGAAACTCATGCCGGTGCAGCGGTAGCCCCATTTCCCGCCGACGGCGGTTTCGATGCAGCCGATGGCGGCGTAATCGTAGGCATCTTCTTTCTCCACGCCGAGCTTGATGAATTCAGGGATGACAATTTCATCGTTGTTAAACGCGGGCATCCCGAAACCGCAGCGGATCACCTGCACGCAGGCATCGAGAAAATCACTGCTCATGCCCGCGTGATAACGCACGCTGAGGTTGGGCTGCGTGGAGCGCAGCTGACCGCACGATTCCAGAATAGCGTAGGAGAGCGGATTAACGGCATCGGACGCCACGCCGTGATGCAGTTTCTGGCCGCCGATGGTGACATTCTGATACAACGGGCTGCCCGCCGACGCTTTGGAATGCGTACCGGAGCGGATTTTGTTCACTTCCAGCAGTTTCAGCCAGCAGCTTTGCAGCAACTCAATGGCGTGGTCGCGCTCCAGCGTTTGCTCAAGTTCGACGTCACGGCGGTAGAACGGATACAGATACTGATCCATGCGGCCAAACGAAACGGAATGGCCGTTGGATTCGATCTGCAAAATCAGCTGGATGAAATAGCACAGCTGCAACGCCTGCCAGAAGCTGTCCGGGGGCTGACGGGCAATCACGTGACAGTTTGCGGCAATCGCCAGCAGCTCATCGCGGCGGTTCTCGCGCGGCTCAGCGGCGGCCATTTCCTGCGCCAGATCGCCAAAGCGAACGATATGATCGCTGACGGCGGCCAGCGTGATATCAATCGCTTTCAGCAGTTGCTCTTTATGCAAATCTTCCCAGTCGGTCAGATTAATGCGGCTGCGGCGTTCATCGACTTTATGGCGCAGCCCGTCCAGCCCCAGTTCGAGCAGTAGCGGGAAATTCACCGCCAGATGGGCATCGCCGGACGTCATATTGCCTTCGGCTTTTACGATGCCGCTGTCGAGCAGTGCTATCTGCTCATCGGTAAACATGCCGTAGCAGCGATCCTGCACCGTCTGTCCGCGCCACCACGGGCAAATTTCGTGCAGGACATTCTTATTCTTATCACTCACCGCGAAACCGGCACCCGGCCGGTCGGCCAGCGCATCGATTTCGTTTTCAATCCAGCCGACGGTGTATTCCGGGAAAATCGGCGCGGCACGCACTTCACTGGCCTGATTCCCGACGATCAGCTCGTCATGTTTGATCCAGACCGTCCGCTGTCTGAGATGTTCAGCCAGCGCCAGCGCGCGGCGGACGGCCAGCGGTTTATCCGCATGTTGCTGATAAACCTGCGTGTAATGCTGTGCGCGTTCGGTACATACCGGCGGTTTCCCGATGTGGATTAGCGCGTTTTTATGCGCGCGGATGCGGGCGGAGAGGGTATTCAGATTCAATGTCGTCATTATTTTTATCCTCTTAACTGGGCACAAAGACCTTTTCCGGCGGCGTACTCTTCGGCAAACGTCAGCAGATCCGGGTCATTTAATGGCTGGCGCGGGGCCAGATAGGGTTCGCCGAGCAGGAGGTATTTATTGATGCCCAGCGTGTGATAAGGCAAAAAGTGGATGGCTTCGCAGCCGGTTTCCGCTGCGGCAAAATCCACAATCTGGCGGATGGACGCACGGTCGGCGTTGAAATCGGGGATCAGCGGGACACGGACAATCAGCTTCTGACCGGCAGCGGCCAGACGTCTGAAATTGTCCATCACCCGTTTTGCCGAGCCACCGGTCAGCCGTCGGAACGGCGCATCAGCGACGTGCTTTAAATCCGCCAGCAGCAAATCCAGCGCGCCGAGAGAAGGCTCGATATATTTCCAGGGAACGTGCAGACAGCTTTCTACCGCCGTGTGCAAACCCTCGTGGTGACAGCGTTGCAGCAAATTCAGCGCCGTCTGCGGTTGCATAAAAGGCTCGCCGCCGGAAAGCGTAACGCCGCCGCCCGTGCGCTGATAAAACGGCTTATCGCGCAAAATCTGCTGCATCAGGCTTTCCATACCGGCCTCTTCGCCGCAAACGCTCAGCGCACCGGAAGGGCAAACCTGTTCCATCTGACATAAATCCTGCGCAGAGAACGCCTCGCGACGCAGGCGAATTTCGCCATTTTCTGCGGACACCGCGTGGGGAAACGCCTGCGCGCAGTGCTGACAACCGGCGGTACACAGACGCGTATCAAACAGCACGTCGGGTTTCTCTGAACGGCTTTCCGGGTTCTGGCACCAGGTACAACGCAGTGAGCAGCCCTTGAGAAAAACCACCGTGCGGATCCCCGGCCCGTCGTGGGTGGAATAACGTTGCACATTAAAAATCATCGCGATGCTTCCTTAAATATTTTCTTTCGCAATTAAAATACTTTCATTCGAAAGTCATTTTGATGATGATCAATAAATCTGCCGCTTGCGGGGGTACACTCTCCGATACTTTGCATTCGCTCACAGGTTTTAAGGAGAAGGTTATGGAGTTGTATCTCGATACTGCCGATGTCGTTGCGGTGAAACGTCTTTCACGCATTCTGCCGTTGCAGGGGGTCACCACGAACCCGAGCATTGTGGCGAAAGAGGGGAAATCCCTTTGGGAAGTGTTGCCTGCGCTGCGAGACGCGCTCGGTGGAACCGGCAAGTTGTTTGCCCAGGTGATGGCGGCGGATGCAGAACAGATGATCGCCGAAGCCCTGCAACTGTCGCAGCGCGTGCCCGGTTTAGTGGTGAAAATCCCCGTGACGGCGGAAGGTCTGGCGGCAATTAAAGCGCTGAGAGTGATGAATATCCCGACGCTCGGCACGGCCGTTTACGGTGCAGGTCAGGGGCTTTTATCCGCGCTGGCGGGAGCCGAATACGTTGCGCCTTACGTGAACCGTCTGGACGCGCAGGGCGGCGACGGCATTGCGATGGTCAGAGAATTACAGACGCTGCTGAGCCTGCACGCGCCGCACTCAAAAGTGCTGGCGGCCAGTTTCAGAACGCCGCGTCAGGCGGTGGATTGCCTGCTGGCGGGCTGTCAGTCCATTACGTTACCAGTGGATGTCGCCGAGCAGCTTCTCGGCACGCCTGCGGTTCAGGCGGCGGTGCAAAAGTTTGATGCCGACTGGCAGCAGGCGTTCGGCACGACGTCCATAAGCTAAAAATTCCCGGCATTTCAGAAACCCGCACAGGCAACTGCTGCGGTTTTTTTTGTTTTTGTGCCGTAGAAAAATCCGAATTTGTGATTTCGCACCGAAATTAAATATTGACGAGAATTTTTATTAAAACTACAGATCTAAAAAATAGAAACAACGTTTCAATTTATGAGTCGCATCACTTTTATCACCCTGAGAAATGGATAACGTAGCGACATTCTGAATGTCCGTTACTTTTAAATCAGGTGAAAAATTATGCACATTAAACGAGCAATAGAAAAAATCCCAGGCGGGATGATGTTAGTGCCTCTCTTCATTGGTGCGCTTTGCCATACCTTTGCGCCTGATTCCGGTAAATATTTTGGCTCCTTCACCAACGGTCTGATCACCGGCACCGTGCCGATTCTTGCCGTCTGGTTCTTCTGCATGGGGGCGTCGATAAAACTGAGCGCCACCGGGACGGTTCTGCGTAAATCCGGCACGCTGGTGGTGACAAAAATTGCCGTCGCCTGGATTGTTGCGGCGGTAGCTTCGCGCTTTATGCCGGAAAACGGCGTCGAGTTTGGCTTCTTCGCCGGGCTTTCCGTGCTCGCGCTGGTCGCGTCCATGGACATGACCAACGGCGGGTTGTACGCCTCAGTTATGCAGCAATACGGTACGAAAGAAGAGGCGGGCGCATTTGTGCTGATGTCTCTGGAATCCGGCCCGCTGATGACCATGATCATCCTCGGGACGGCGGGCATTGCCTCGTTTGAACCGCACGTTTTCGTCGGTGCCGTCCTGCCCTTCCTGATTGGATTTGGTCTGGGGAATCTCGACCCGGAATTACGCGAATTCTTCAGCAAAGCCGTTCAGACGCTGATCCCGTTCTTCGCATTTGCGTTGGGTAACACCATCAACCTGACTGTCATCGCACAAACCGGTTTGTTAGGTGTATTGCTGGGTGTGTCAGTCATTATCCTGACCGGTATTCCGCTGATTCTGGCCGATAAATTCATCGGCGGCGGCGACGGAACCGCAGGCATTGCCGCCTCCAGTTCCGCGGGTGCCGCGGTTGCCACGCCGGTGCTGATTGCCGAAATGGTGCCACAGTTCAAACCCGTCGCTCCGGCTGCGACGGCGCTGGTCGCCACGTCAGTGATTGTCACCTCAATACTGGTGCCGATTCTGACCGCGATGTGGTCGCGGAGAGTGAAGAATAAAGCCGTGAAAGGCAAAGTCGCGATGGATCCGCCGATGGCGAGTGTGAAGTAGGCTGAACGGGGGGCGTTCAATCACCCTGACATGAATATGACCGGGAAAGTTTCGGTTTTTCACTCGCCGTGAGGGCTAGCAGATGATCGAGAAAGTTTCGGTTTTCACTCGCCGTGAGGGCTGGCAGATGACCGAGAAAGTTTCGGTTTTTCACTCGCCGTGAGGGCTGGAAGACGACCGAGAAAGTTTCGGTTTTTCAATAACTGTGATCAATTAACTCCCTGCGCCGAAACCGACAAAAGAGGGCTATGACGAGCCCTCTTTTGAATCTCCGCGTCTTTTTAACTGCGCGCTATCGCTCGCTGGCTATGTTTCAGCAGCTACAGTTATTGCCGCGAAAACTTGCCGCTGCGCGGTTCCCTTGCTCGGTTTCGAGCCATAGGTCTCGAAACACTTCACTCGGCAAGCTTTCTGAAAGCGGCCACTGACTTTTTCATATATAACAATCTGTTGGTTTGCTCCTCCCCCTGCGAAGGGGGAGGCTGGGAGGGGGTTTAGCAGGCCAATGAGTAGCCAAAACCAACACCCCATCCCGGCCTTCCCCTCGTGATAGGGGAAGGAGCAAATCAAAAACCACCGGCATCAATCTTCCGAATTACATAGCCAGTGGCCGCTTTCAAAAATCACGCTGAAAGGAGAGGTGGAAAACCGCGTATCTTTTCGCGCGGTTTGTAATCCGACGGGAAGGAACCGCACAGCGGCAAGTTTTCGCGGCACTAACCAGAGCCGCTGAAACATAGCCGGCGAGCGATAGCGCGCAGTGAAAGAGCCCGGGATTTTCAAGGGGCGCGGCGACAGGCGCTCCTTGAAGCCAGTTTGGGTGGCAACCCAAGGTTTTGAACTTGACCTTAGAGCCAGTTTGGATGGCAACCCCAAGGTCTTGAACTTGACCTGAGTTAAGCCCTCACTGCAAGTGAGAAAAACCAAAATTTGCCAATCTTAAAGCACCTTCTCCAGGAAGGCTTTCGTCCGCTTATGCACCGGCCGGTCCAGCACCTGCGTTGCACTTCCGCTCTCGACAATCGCGCCGTCCACCATAAACACCACCTGATCGGCGACCTGTCGCGCAAAGCCGATTTCATGCGTTACCACCACCAGCGTGACGCCGGATTGGGCCAGTTTTTTGATGACGTCCAGCACTTCGCCCACCAGCTCGGGGTCGAGTGCGGAGGTGGGTTCGTCGAACAACATCACTTTCGGGTTGAGCGCTAAGGCGCGGGCGATGGCGATGCGCTGCTGCTGGCCGCCGGAAAGATGACGCGGCCAGGCGTGGGCTTTTTCGCGTAAACCGACGGTATCCAGCAGCTCAAAAGCGCGGGCAATGGCCTGTTTACGGTTCAGCAGACCGTGAACGACGGGCGCTTCGATAATGTTGTCCAGCACCGTCATGTGCGGGAATAAATTGAAATTCTGGAAAACATACCCGACGTGAGTGCGCTGTTTGAGGATCGCACGTTCTTTCAGCTCGTACAGCGTGTCGCCTTTGCGACGGTAACCGATGTAATCCCCGTCGATCTGGATAAACCCTTCATCGACGCGTTCCAGATGATTGATGGTGCGCAGCAGGGTGGATTTCCCCGAGCCGGACGGGCCGAGAATGACCGTCACCGTGCCGGGTTCGATACTCAGGCTGACGTTGTCCAGTGCTTTGTGCGCGCCGTAGAATTTGCTCAGGTTATTGATCTCGATGCGCCCGACGGTGGCGGCCTGCGGCTGTCGCGGAAACAACTGTTCAACGGACGCGTCATGCGGCGTTTTTACGAATAAATCAAAGGCTTCAGACATAGATTTCTCCAGAATGATCAACGGGCGACACGCCACTGGCGCAGACGCTGCAACGGCGTGGGCGCAACCTGGCGCACGGTGCCGCGTGAGAAATAACGCTCGACGTAATATTGCAACACCGACAGCACGGTCGTGATCAGCAGATACCACACCGTCGCCACCATCAGCAGCGGGATCACCTGCTGCGTGCGGTTGTAAATCACCTGCACGGTGTAGAACAGCTCCGGCATGGAAAGCACGTAAACAATCGATGTGCCTTTTGCCAGGCTGATCACTTCGTTAAAACCGGTCGGCAGAATCGAGCGCAACGCCTGAGGCAAAATGATGCGGAATGTCCGGCGGTAGGCCGGTAAACCGAGCGCGGCAGCGGCTTCGTGCTGGCCGTGTTCTACGCCTAAAATCCCGCCACGGATAATCTCTGCGGTATACGCCGACTGCACCAGCGAAAGCCCCAGAACCGCGACCGAAAACTGATCCAGCAAATTCACGGTTGGCGTGCTGAAAAAGGAGATGGACGTAAACGGAATGCCGAGTGACAGGTTGTCGTAGAGATACGAAAAGTTGTAGAGAATGATCAACACCAGCAACAGCGGCAGGGAGCGGAACAGCCAGATATATCCCCAGGCCAGCGAATTCATCAGATACGATTTGGACAGTCGGGCGAGGGCCAGTGCCGTCCCTAAAATGATGCCAAACAGCGTGCCCAGTAAGGTCAGCAGCAGCGTTTTCCCCAGCCCGGAAAGAATGACCGGGTCAAAGAACCACTGGCGAAAAACGCCCCATTCCCAGCGGGCGTTGGTGGCGATCGACTCAACGATGCCCAGCAGGATAAAAACTGAAAATATCGCGCCAGCCACCCGCCACGGATAGCGTGCCGGGACTACTTTCAGCGGCGGATGATTCACGGACGTCGGGGCGTTTTCGCTCATGGTGTTCTCTTTCTTCTGGCAATTTCAGGTGACAGGGACGTCAGCGGTCAGCGCCTTGGTAAACGGCAGGCGACCGTCGTACGGCGGGCGGGAATAGACATCCGGGTCGAGACGCGTGTCAAACAACGGCTGATAACCGTGGGACAAATACAGCCCGACCGCTTCCGGCTGGCGAAAACCGGTGGTGAGGAAAACCTCCTGATACCCGTATTCGGCGGCGCGGCGTTCCAGCTCGAGTAAAACTTTCTGCGCCAGCCCCTGACGGCGCAGCGAACGGTGCGTCCAGATGCGTTTCAGCTCCGCAGTTTTCTCGTCGTAGCGTTTGTACGCGCCCATCGCAATGGGCGCTCCGTTTCTCAGCAAGACAATAAACGTGCCGTCCGGCGCGGAAAATACGCTGTCATCTTCCGGCGGCTGGCTGGAAAAATACTCGCCGTAGCGCTCGCGATATTCACCAAACAAGCCCTGAATGAACGGCGCAATCAGCGGGTCTTCCGGCACGGTCTGGATAAAAACGTCATCACTCATGATGGAGTCCTCATTACTCAGTCGCCCAGTCCTGGCGGGTTAATTTCGGAGTGGTCGATTTTTTCAACGCTTTCGCCCCAACGGTTCAGCACCTGCAAATAGGTGCCGTTGGCGATGGCGCTGTTAAGCGATGCCTGAACTGCGTCCACTAAGCCGTTGCCTTTTTTCAGCGTCACGGCAATGTTTGCAGTTTTCGGCCAGCCGCCCGGCACGGTGCCGACCAGTTTGGTTTTGCCGGTTAACAGCGCTTTGTAGGCACCGGTGACGTTCGGCCCGAAGGTCGCATCGGCGCGGCCAGACTGAATCGCCAGCGTTGCGGCGGCGTCGTCTGTGACGTACTGAGGTTTCAGCGCCGGTAAGCCTTTGGCCTGATTCTCTTTATCCCACGCCAGCAACACGGCTTCCTGATTGGTGCCGGAGCCGACAATAATGCGTTTACCGGCGATATCCGGCGCGGATTGAATCGAGGTGATTTTGCTGTCGGATTTCACGTAGAAGCCCAGCGTATCTTCGCGATACGTGGCGAAATCGAATTTGGTTTTGCGGTCTTTGGTGACGGTAATGTTGTAGATGGCGGCGTCGTATTTCCCGGAGGTCACGCCCAGCGGCCAGTCTTCCCACGACGCCGGAACCACTTTCAGTTTCAGGCCCAAACCGTCGGCCACCAGACGGGCGATATCCGCTTCGCTGCCGATCACGGTTTTATTATCGCGGGCATACAGGCCGAACGGCGGGGCGCTGCCCAGCACGGCGAGCGCCACGGTCAGCGTGCCGGGTTCAACAAATTTAAAGTTAGCCGGGATTTTTGCCACAGCTTCCGGGCTTTTCGGCGCGTTAATGGGTTTTTCATTCGCAATCAGGTCGATACCCGGTGCGGCCTGTGCCAGTGCTGAAAGACTTAATAAAGCCGCGATGGTGGTTAATTTAACGCTGTGTTTCATCATTATTGTATATACCCTTCATGGATTCTTATTGTATGTGGTGATGACAGTGAGACGACAATTTCACTATTCCCGAGTGTTACAGGGATGTAAAACAACAAAATTAAATAATGAAAGAGATAAAGTGGGAATAAAGGCATGCCTGAAATAACCACGCAAAACGCCCGGATGACCGGGCATTGCAATATGGAGGGAATTAATGACGGTTAATTCCCGGTTAATTCCCGCAGGGCTTTTTCAGCCAGTTGCTGGAAATAAGCGGCTGCCGGATAAATCGCGGATTCATCAGGATTAAATTGCGGATGATGCAAACCAAATGCACTGGCAGAGCCGATGCTGACGAACGCACCGGGGACGTGATGCAGATAAAAAGCAAAGTCTTCGCCGCCCATTTGCGCCGTCGCAACCTCTGTTTTATAGCCAAATTCCGCCGCCGCTTCCAGGCTGAAATCCGCCCAGCGTGGCGTATTCACCACCGCCGGTGGCCCGCCAAACCAGTGCAGTTCGGCTTTCGCGCCCAGTGCGGCAGCCACGCCTGAAATCACCTGACGAATACGTTCCGGGATTTGTTCGCGGACAGCGTCGTTATGCGTGCGCACCGTGCCTTCGAGTTCGACGGTTTGCGGCAGCACATTCCAGGTGTTGCCGCCTTCAATACGCGTGACGCTGACGACGGCGGCTTCCTGCGCGCTGACGTTGCGGCTCACCACGGTTTGCAGCGCCGAAACAATGTGGCTGGCGGTGACAATACTGTCGACGCCTTCCTCGGGATGCGCGGCGTGCGCACCTTTGCCGGTGATCGTGATACTGAAACGGTCAACGTTGGCATAGAACGCGCCGCCTTTGGTGGAGAAAGTGCCGACCGGCAGTTCCGGCGCATTGTGCAGGCCAAATATCGCATCCACATTTTCCAGCGCACCGGCTTTAATCAGCTGCGATGCGCCGCCAAAACGTTCCTCCGCAGGCTGGAAAAACAGACGCACGCGGCCCGGAAGCTGGTCTTCACGCGCTTTCAGTAAATACGCGGCACCCAGAATAACGGACGTGTGAAAATCGTGGCCACAGGCGTGCATCACGCCGGGATGTTGCGAACTGAAAGGCACGCCGGACGCTTCTTCAATCGGCAGCGCGTCAATATCACCGCGCAGCGCCACAACAGGGCCATGCTGCGGGCCGATTTCAGCCACGACGCCGGTTTTCAACCCGAGATCCAAAATCCGTACACCGGCCGCATTCAGCCAGTCAGTAATTCTTTGCGTGGTCGCAAATTCCTGATTCGACAATTCAGGGTTTTGGTGTAATTCACGTCGGTGGGCGATGAGTTTTTTTTCTAATTCTGATGAGCCGGACACCGTATGGGTGCGCTCGTCATTGGCAAGTGAAATGCTCATTATTCGTAGCCTTTTATAAGATAGGTTCGCAGTCATTTCATCGTAGACAGGAAAGTCTTTTTAGCGAAAGACTCACTGGCTATATTTTATAAGCAGTTTGGTTATTACTACGCATAGCAAAATAATGGCTATCGATACGCAATTTAATTATTTAGCTTTGTCCTCACTTCGTGGAACTCTTTTTCTCATGAACTGACTTTTTTTCATGAATTGAAACCTGCGGATAAAAGGAACACACCGAGTGAATTACCGACTGAGCTTATTAGACCAAAGCCCGATTAATGAAGGACAACGTGCGGAACAGGCACTGCAGGCGACGCTGACGTTTGCGAAAACGGCGGAAAAACTCGGTTATCACCGCCTGTGGGTTTCCGAACATCACGATACAGAAAAGCTGGCAGGCAGCTCGCCGGAAGTGCTGATTGCCTGGCTGCTGGCGCAGACCTCGACGCTGCGAATCGGCTCGGGCGGCGTCATGCTGCAACATTACAGCCCGTACAAAGTAGCGGAAAATTTCCATCTGCTTTCCGCGCTGGCCCCCGATCGTGTGGATATCGGCATCGGCAAAGCGCCCGGCGGTTTACCGCTTTCGACCAAAGCACTGCGGGGCCATGCGCCTGCGGGATCCGCCCCCGGTTTCCCCGCGCAGTTACAACAACTGACACATTATCTGACCCATCTCGATGACAGTCTGGCCGGTGTCGAAGCCCGCGCCTTGCCGCAGCCGCCGGTTGCGCCGCAGCGTTTCCTGCTGGGTGCGAGTAAAGAAAGCGCCCGTCTGGCGGCGTCGCTGGGCTGGAATTTTGTTTTCGCCGGTTTCATCAACACGTCCGCAGACGTGATGACCGAATCGGTGCTGGCGTACCACGAATATTCTGCCGGACAGGGGCAGGCGCTGGTCAGTCTTGCGGTGCTGGCCGCCGGAACGCGGGAAGAAGCCGCCGCACTGGTGGCGGAACAACATAATTTCCGCGTCACCGTCGGCGACAAACATGTGACCGTCGGCACCCGCGAGCAGGCCGAAGCGTTTGTCCGGCAGGCCGGGGCAACGCAGTACCGCATTGAACAGCAGCAGATCAGCGTGCTGCACGGCACACCCGCCGACATTCATGAACAGCTGCGCGACATTCAGCGCCGCCTGTGCGTTAACGAATTTGTCATTCATACCCCACTGACAGATGCCGCCGTGCGTCTGAAGTCCATCGAATTGCTGGCTGGCCAGCTGTAAGGAGATCTCATGAGCCATTCAAAAAGTATCAAGCTCGGTCTGATGTTGCACGGAGCAGGCGGGCATATGAATTCGTGGCGTCACGAAAAAGCGCCTGCCGATGCCAGCGTGAATTTTCCGTATTTTCGCGATTTAGCGTTGCGCGCCGAAGCCGCCGGTTTTGATTTCCTGTTTGTGGCCGACGGTCTGCACATCAACGAAAAATCGCTGCCGCATTTCCTCAACCGTTTCGAACCGGTTGCGCTGCTGTCGGCGCTGGCATCGGCTACCCATAGCATCGGGCTGGCCGGGACGATTTCGACGTCGTACAGCGATCCGTTTACCGTGGCGCGCCAGCTGGCATCGATTGACAACATCAGTCAGGGACGTGCGGGCTGGAACGTGGTGACGTCGCCGCTGGCGGGTTCGGCGAAAAACTTTGGCAAAGATCACCCTGAGCACGCGCTGCGTTACCAGATTGCGGAAGAGTACATCAACGTGGTGCAGGGTTTGTGGGACTCGTGGGAAGACGGCGCGTTTGTGCGTGACCGCGAAAGCGGTGTGTTTTTCGATGCGGCTAAACTGCACAAACTCAATCATCAGGGGCAGTTCTTCTCCGTCGAAGGTCCGCTGAATATCCAGCGTTCGCCGCAGGGGCAGCCGGTGATTTTCCAGGCGGGGGCTTCTGATGCGGGTATCGCGCTGGCGGGGAAATCTGCCGATGCGGTCTTCACTAATGCCCGCACGCTGGAAGAGGCGCAGGAATACTCCGCCAAACTCCGGGCGCAGGTGGCAAAAAATGGCCGTCATCCGGTGGGGATTTTCCCCGGTATCAGCCCGATTGTCGGCAAAACCGAAGCGGAAGCCGAAGCCAAATATCAGTATCTGCTTTCGCTGCTGTCGCTCGACGATGCACTGGCGTATCTCGGTCGCTTCTTTGACCATCACGATTTCAGCCAGTATCCGCCGGATGGCCCGTTCCCGGAGCTGGGCGATTTAGGCCAGAACACATTCCGTTCCACCACCGACAGCATCAAGAAACAGGCGAAAGAAGAAAACCTGACGCTGCGCGAAGTGGCGTATCAGACTACGCTGCCGCGCGGTGAGTTTTTCGGTACGCCGGAACAGGTCGCCGACAGGCTGATCCGCTGGGTGGAAGAGGGCGGTGCGAGCGGGTTTATCATCAGCGGACCGGTGCTGACCGAAGCGCTCGACGACATCACCCGTCTGGTGCTGCCGGTGCTGGCTGCGCGCGGTTACTGGCATCCTTCCGGAGCGCATACGCTGCGCGAACGTCTGGACATTCCGTTCAAAACCAACCGCTACAGCGTGCAGGAAACCATCCGTGAGGCAGTGAGCGCGAAATAGTTACAACATACTCATTTTTTATAACAGCCCGCCCGGTTCAGCCGCGGCGGGCTTTTTGCTGTTCAGGGGATGACGGGGTTGCCTGCGCAGGGAATTGGGCGTAGGCTTTTGGCAATTAAAAAACGATCGGTCTAAATTATGCGTGATGCAATGACAATTCCACCGGAAGCCGCGCCAGAGGTGGCTAAAAAGCCCCGCCGTGGCCGTCCGCCGAAAACCGAACGCGAGTTTGCGGATACGCGTGAAGCGCTGATCCGCTCAGGTCTGGAAGTCATCACGGAGATGGGCTATCTGTCTGCGGGCATCGATGCGGTGATTAAAAACATCTCCGTGCCCAAAGGATCGTTCTACCACTATTTCGCCAGTAAACAGGATTTCGGCATGACGGTGCTGACGGCCTACGGTGCGTTTTTCGCCCACAAGCTCGACAAATTTTTACTCAACGACGCATTGCTGCCGCTGCAACGCATCGGTGCGTTTGTCGAAAACGCAGGTCAGGGCATGGCGAGATTTGAATTTAAACGCGGCTGCCTGGTCGGCAATTTATTACAGGAATCACCGCTGCTTCCCGATGATTTCCCGGAAAAGCTGAAAGCGATTTTGCAGGAATGGGAATGCCGCGTGGCGCGTTGTCTGGAAGAAGCGCAGCGGGCGGGCGACATAAACGCCGACACGCCACCGGCGCAGCTGGCGGAGATCTTCTGGTCGGGCTGGGAAGGCGCGGTGATGCGCGCCAAACTGTTCCGTTCAGCCGGGCCCCTGAATCAGTTTTGGGCCTATTTTCAGAAAAGCCTTCAATAAGAAATTCAAAAATAGCACCTGCAATCATTACGTTAGTCATCGCATTTCTAACGACAACTCTTCGAACGCCTGAATAATTAAGGGAAAAAAATGAAAGCACTGGTTCTGGAACAGCAAGACAAAGCCACACTGGCCGAAGTTAAAGAGATCGCACTGCCGGAAATGGCGGAAGGCGATGTGCGGGTGGATATCAGCTGGTCTGGTCTAAATTACAAAGACGCGCTGGCGATCACCGGCAAAGGCAAAATCATCCGTCAGTTTCCGATGGTGCCGGGGATCGATTTTTCCGGCCGCGTCAGCCGCAGCAATGACGCCCGTTTCACCGTTGGTCAGCCGGTTATTCTCACCGGCTGGGGCGTGGGCGAAACACACTGGGGCGGTCTGGCAGAACAGGCTTGCGTGAAAGGCGACTGGCTGGTGCCTTTGCCGGAAGGGCTGGCGGCGCGGAATGCGATGATCATCGGCACGGCGGGCTTCACCGCCATGTTGTGCGTGATGGCGCTGGAAGAGGCGGGCGTTAAACCGGAGAGCGGAACCGTCGTCGTGACCGGTGCCAGCGGTGGCGTGGGCAGCACGGCTGTCGCCTTGCTGCATACGCTCGGTTATACCGTTGCCGCCGTTACTGGCCGCGAGTCCACCCACGATTACCTGCGTAAACTGGGTGCCAGCGAAATTCTCTCCCGCGATGATTTCGCCGAAACCCGTCCGCTGGAAAAACAAATCTGGGCAGGCGCGGTGGATACCGTCGGTGACAAAGTGCTGGCCAAAGTGCTGGCGCAAACCAACTACGGCGGCTGCGTGGCGGCCTGCGGGCTGGCGGGCGGTTTTGGTCTGCCGACCACCGTAATGCCGTTTATTCTGCGCAACGTGCGTTTGCAGGGCGTCGATTCCGTTTCTGTCCCGGCTGACCGCCGTTCTGCCGTCTGGGAACGTCTGCTGAAAACCCTGCCGCAGAGTTTCTACGAGCAGGCGGCGACTGAAATCACGCTGGAACAGGCTCCGGTCGTGGCGGCAGATTTCCTCGATAATAAAATTCAGGGCAGAACGCTGGTGAAAATCACCGGTTAACCGCCATGCCCGGCATCCTCAGGGTGGCCGGGCGCTTTACCCGTTCATTTTTTCTTCCTCTATAAAGAATTCCCCGCGTTCGGCCGATAAATACCTTGTTCGTCTGAGAAAATGATTCCTTATTTTCCAAATGACTCATATTGCAGCGCAAACACACTCAAATAAAAATACGCATGGGGAAAGTATGGATAATTTTCAGAAAGAAATTGATGAAAGAACAAATCTGACGTCGTCTAACCGGTTTGAATTGCTGTTGTTCCGTCTGGGCTCATCGCCTGACGAAGATCAGTCAGAATTATTTGGCATCAACGTCTTTAAACTGCGTGAAATTGTCCCTATGCCGACGCTGACCAAAGCGGCGGGAATGTCATCGCCGATGATGGGGATGACCAATATTCGCGGTGAAATTATTCCGGTGATTGACCTGCCTGCGGTCGTCGGGTGTGTGCCGAAAACCGGGCTGAATATTTTGCTGGTCACCGAATATGCCCGCAGCACGCAGGCGTTTGCGGTGGAATCGGTGGACGATATCGTTCGTCTGGAATGGAGCCAGGTACTGGCGGCAGAATCCGGCGTGAAGAGCCGTAACATCACCAGTATCGCGCGTCTGGATAACGACAAATCCAGCAACCGTCTGGCGCTGGTGCTGGACGTCGAGCAAATCCTGCACGACATCATCCCGAACAACAATATCGACATGGACAAGAAGAAAACCAGCTCGTTCAAGATGAAACCAGGAACGGTGGCGATTGTCGCGGAAGACTCCAAAGTCGCGCGTCAGATGCTGGAAAAAGGCCTGAACATGATGGAGATCCCGGCGCAGATGCACGTCACTGGTCTGGAAGCCTGGAATAAAATCCGCAAAATGGCCGAAGAGTGCAAAGCCGCAGGCGTGCCGATTTCAGACAAGATTTCCTTTGTCCTGACGGATCTGGAAATGCCGGAAATGGACGGTTTCACGCTGACGCTCAATATCAAACGCGACGAATTCCTGAAGAATATTCCGGTGATTATCCACTCCTCGCTCTCGGGCAGCGCCAACGAAGATCACGTCCGCAAAGTCGGTGCCGACGGGTATGTGGCGAAATTCGAAATCAACGAACTCGAAGCGGCGATCCGTAAAGCGCTGGATAAGCGGAACGTTGTGCACGCATGACATTGAGTTTCTCTGTGAAAAAAGCCCGCTTCAGAAAATCTGAGCGGGCTTTTTTCATTTTGCGACGCCGAAAGAGAAGCCTTTCACTTTAACGGGCTATTCTATAATCAGAGTCGGGATTCAGAAATGGTGGAAACTCACAGAACGCACGCTGAGAACAGAAGGGAAGGTCTATCAAATACATAGGGTGTTCCAGATGTGACTGGGTTAAATCCGCGTATAGAGTAGCAATGAGACTATAAAAAAGGAGTGTGAGCATGAGCAGTACTATTGATGAAGAAGCAAACGACGCAAAGCCGATTGTTGAAGCAGATCGCGAAGCGTCCGGCGGTAAGTGTCCTTTTCATGCAGGAAAATCCAATGAAACGTCCGGCGGCGGGACAAGCAATCGCGACTGGTGGCCTAACCAGCTCAGAACCGATTTGCTGAACCAGCATTCCGCCCGCTCAAACCCGTTGGGCGAGGCGTTTGATTACCGTAAAGAATTTGCCAAATTAGATTATTCCGCACTCAAAGCCGATATCAAAGGCGTCCTGACCGAGTCACAACCCTGGTGGCCTGCCGACTGGGGCAGCTACATTGGTCTTTTCATCCGTTTAGCATGGCACAGCGCCGGGACGTACCGTTCCGTTGACGGGCGCGGTGGCTCAGGGCGTGGTCAGCAACGTTTTGCCCCGCTTAACTCCTGGCCGGATAACGTCAGCCTCGATAAAGCCCGCCGCCTGCTCTGGCCGGTGAAGCAAAAATACGGTCAAAAAATTTCCTGGGCCGACCTCTATATTCTGGCGGGTAACGTCGCGCTGGAAAATTCCGGTTTCCGCACCTTTGGCTTTGGTGCCGGGCGTGAAGACGTCTGGGAACCGGATCTGGATGTGAACTGGGGCGACGAAACTACGTGGCTGGAACATCGTCATCCCGAAGATCTTGCCAAATCCCCGCTGGGCGCGACCGAAATGGGGCTGATTTACGTCAACCCTGAAGGCCCGAACCACAGCGGCGATCCGGCCTCTGCTGCACCGGCCATCCGCGCCACTTTCGGCAATATGGGCATGAACGACGAAGAGATTGTCGCGCTCATTGCCGGTGGTCATACGCTCGGTAAAACCCATGGCGCGGCAGAAGCCAGCCATGTGGACGTTGACCCGGAAACTGCACCGATTGAAGCGCAGGGGCTGGGCTGGGCAAACAGCTACGGCAGCGGTGCCGGTGCGGATGCCATTACGTCCGGGCTGGAAGTCATCTGGTCGCAGACGCCAACGCAGTGGAGCAACTACTTCTTCGAAAACCTGTTCAAATATGACTGGGTACAGACGCGCAGCCCGGCGGGCGCTATTCAGTTTGAAGCCGCCGACGCGCCGGATATCATTCCTGATCCGTTTGATACCGCGAAAAAACGCAAACCGACTATGCTGGTGACCGACCTGACGCTGCGCTTCGACCCGGAATTTGAGAAAATTTCGCGCCGTTTCCACAGCGATCCGCAGGCTTTTAACGAAGCGTTTGCCAGAGCCTGGTACAAACTGACGCACCGCGATATGGGGCCAAAAGCACGCTATATCGGGCCGGAAGTGCCAAAAGAAGACTTAATCTGGCAGGATCCGCTGCCGGTGCCGGTTTATCATCCGACCGTTGCCGATCTCGCCGTACTGAAAGAGAAGATTGCGGCGTCCGGCCTGACGGCGGGCGAACTGACCTCGGTGGCGTGGGCATCCGCCTCGACGTTCCGTGGCGGTGATAAACGCGGCGGGGCAAACGGTGCGCGTCTGGCATTACTGCCGCAAAGACAATGGGACGTTAACGCTGCGGCGGTGCGCGTGTTGCCAACGCTGGAATCTATTCAGCAGTCGCATCCGAAAGCGTCACTGGCGGATGTGATTGTTCTGGCGGGCGTCGTCGGTGTGGAAAAGGCAGCGAAAGCGGCCAGCGTCGACATCGAAGTGCCGTTCACGCCGGGGCGTGTGGATGCGCGTCAGGATCAGACCGATGTTGAGTCGTTTGATTTGCTCAAACCGAGAGCCGATGGTTTCCGTAACTATCGCGGCGATACCGGCAAAACCTCGACTGAAAATCTCCTGATCGACAAGGCACAGCAACTGACGCTGACCGTACCGGAATTAACGGTACTGATTGGCGGATTGCGTGCGTTGGGAACCAACTTCGACGGCAGCCAGCACGGCGTATTCACCGATAAAACCGGCGAGCTGAACGCGGACTTCTTCACCCATCTGCTGGATATGCGCACTGAATGGAAGGCCACTGATTCCACCGGTGAACGTTTCGAAGGCCGTGACCGCGCCAGCGGAGAATCCAAATTCACCGCCACCCGCGCCGATCTGGTGTTTGGCTCGAATGCCGTTCTCCGCGCCAGCGCCGAGGTTTACGCCAGCAGCGACGCGAAAGAGAAATTCGTTAAAGACTTCGTCGCCGCCTGGACCAAAGTGATGAATCTGGACCGTTTTGATATTTGAGATGTGTTGAGTTGATGTAGTCGATATAAAGCCTGCCTGGGTGACCGGGTGGGCTTTTTTTGGTTCAGGGGTTGAGTTAAGTTTTTTACTTCTGCTCAGGCATTCCCTTGCATCTGAAATCACTGCTCAGACGGCGATATTAATATTCCGCCCAATCGCCGGATTAGCAGGCAACTGCGGGATTGATTCGATGAGGCTGGCAGCCGCTGACTGCTGATTATCCAGCGTTTTTTTGAGCATCAGGGTGTTCACCTTGTTGCTGAGATCCAGATTATCAAGACCGGTCGCCAGTGAGGCAATTTGCGATACATCCATTTTGTTCTCCTGTTCAGTGCAATCAAAAAAATGAACTCTTGCAATGTTATCGGCACTTCCGGGATAAGCTTTAGAGGGGGAGGGGTATTTTTTACGCTTTCTGGTATGAGTAAAAATGGGGTGTCTGGTGCTTCTTTCACGACGT
Organism: Rahnella sikkimica; assembly: GCF_002951615.1. Lineage (GTDB taxonomy): Bacteria > Pseudomonadota > Gammaproteobacteria > Enterobacterales > Enterobacteriaceae > Rahnella > Rahnella sikkimica. Next base: position 891,477 of record NZ_CP019062.1, read on the forward strand.
TAAAACGCAGATACAATAAAAGCCCTGACCATTGCAGTCAGGGCTTTTAAGGTACTACAGACTTAAGGTTTAACATTAATGGTCTTAATATGGGTACTGCTCATGATACTGCTTAAAAATGTACACGTTTATCACAGATAATATTGGGTACTGCTACTGAATAAACCTCCCGCTATTTTATGTAATCTATTTCGCCATCTTACTAACATGAACTGATGGCACATTAAACAGGTACATCTCCCCTCGCGACATAAACTATTTGATGCATGGCCTTACTTTCGTTGCGATAATTTAACACTACTGATTTACCTTACCCAATCGCAAGCAATTACTCTTAAAACATGGCCTTACATCGTCGCGCTATCTACACTCATTTGCGATTAACTCTTTGTACTGCGTTACCTTGAAAATCTCCGACACAGAAATGTTCATCTTATTGTCGGTTATCACATACAACAAACTACGTGGCCTTTATCGCAAAATTACTTCTTCGTACCTTACTCAACCTATTCACTTAACAGCAGGCTTTCGTTTACCGCCGTTGAAAGCTAATTTACGGATTTTGAAAACAGTGTCAATACTGTTTTTAATAACATGTTTTTATTTACAGCGATAATATAAACCCCCCGTCAGGCTACGACTGAGAACTTTCTTATTTAATCACCGGGCAAGAACATCTCTGACGTATTTCAGATGACGAGTGTCACTGTGGAAAAGCTTACCCATCAATCCTGAACGGACAGCAATACAAAAACAGGACAACAGGGCGCTGTAAATCCATTTTAAGGGGAGGTTTATATTGCATAATTAATTGTTTTATAGGGACTATTTCTATATCTATTTTTTACGCCGACAACGCTCAGAGCACTTACGCACGTCCTCCCAGCATTTTTCCCACTTCTTGCGCCAGCTGAACGGGCGTCCGCATACTGTACAAATCTTTGTCGGAAGTTCGCTTTTGTTCATCGTGATTCTCCTGCGTCAAGTTTAGCCAGCAGCATTTAGAGGCTCTGTCAGAGGGCCTGCTGCGCAGGTTAAGACAGACGTCCGGGGTTTTATCCGGCAGCAAAACTGCCGGTGATTGTTTACATGAGGGTAATCGTTATTGTTATTTGTCAGTCAATAAAAGGGGATCATTATCTAATACCAGTGTATCACGGACTTCCCAGCCCCGCAGCTTGCCGGGGTTCAGTAATCCGTTGGGGTCAAGGCATTTTTTAACGGAAACGACGTCAGGTTTAATTTCCCCTTGTTTGCCATCTTCAATTTGAAAAACATGAGGGTTATTGATTTTGACGTCATGATCACGAAAGGTGGCCATGACTTCGTTCAGTCTTTCTTCGGTGGAATAACGCACTATCTGTAAACCGCTGGCGGTGATGTTTCCGTCATTGTCGCGCAGGAATTCAATATGCGAGATGACTTCGTCACCGAATAAATTGGCCATGTCGATAATCTGCTGACGATAATTCGTACAATTAAACGCTGTCTGTAAATACGTCAGGGAATTGTCGATTTTCAGCGCATGCAGCGTGGTGTGATTCCAGCAATATTCCATCAGTGACGCATTGGCTTCGCGGGCTTCGTCTGCCGGTTGACGTATGGCGCTGTGCCCGCGATATTTTTCCAGCAGAGGGGAACAAAATCCTTCGCTTTCCTGCGCAATCACGCTGATCACGGCGTGCTGGCTGGCCTGATAATGCCCGTTCAGATGGCTGAACCAGGAGGGGATCGGTGCGGCGAACAGCGCAAGCTGACGTTTTACCAATCCCGGCGAACGGGCAAAGGCGTTGGCGTAATCCAGCGCGTCGGTGAAATCATCAAACACGTCCAGCCGTTCAATCCACTGATGAACCGGTGCCAGCGCCAGTTCAACCTCGAGCACAATCCCGTTGCTGCCGTAGGCGTGATGCAGCAACAACGCCTGCGGAGCAGGAACCTGCAAGATACGCGGTTCGGCTTCCATGGTCATGACTTTGACGCTGAGCACATTGCCCGGTGCGCCCAGCGGCCCGTAGTTGATGGAGCCAATACCACCAAACCCGCCGCCGTAAAGGCCGCCCAGACTGGCGAGCCGGTAGGTAGAGGGCATGCAGCGCAGTTCCCATCCTGCGGGACGGGTCAGCGTTTCAATTTCAGCCAGCCGGATCCCCGCCTGCGCCCGCACCACGCCATTGCCATATTCACAGATCTGATTGAATCCGGTCATATCGACCAGAATTCCGCCCTCCAGCGGCACCAGCTGCCCGTAGTTGCCGGTCGCACCGCCGCGCAGGATCAGCGGTAACTGGTGCTGGACGCAGGCTTTAACGACCAGACTCAGCTCTTCTTCGCTGCGCGGTCTGACCACGGCATCAGCCTGTTTATCTTCCAGCTGTTGTTTGAGCACCGGACTGAACCAGTGAAAATCGCGTGAAAGGCGTTTGACCTTGGTTGCCTGCAAGGTCCAGTCGAGGTCGGGAAGCGCCTGCTGTATCAGGGCAAGCGCGTGCTGACGTTGTTCACTGTCCATATTCTTCCTGCCTTTAAATGAATCAGGTTAATGAGATTGCACGGCTTCGCTTTCATGCCAGGCGCTCAGGACGCGTCTCGAAATCCACGACATCACCCCAAACAGCGCAATGCCGGTGAGTGAAATGAGCAGCAGCGCGGCAAACATCAGGGGGATGTCCAGCTGGTATCCCGCCTGCAAGATCTGGTAGGCCAGACCGGTATTACTGCCGCCGGTGCCGGCAACAAATTCAGCGACCACGGCTCCGATCAGCGACAGACCGCTGGAAATACGCAGCGCGCCGAAAAAATACGGCAGGGCGGAAGGAATGCGCAGGCGGATGAGGATCTGCAAGCGGCTGGCGTGATTGAGCTGAAAATAGCTCAGCAAGCCCGGTGACACGCTGCGAAGCCCCTGCGTGGTGTTGGAAATAATCGGGAACACCGCCATCAGCGTCGAACACACCACCAGCGACAGCGTGGTGTCTTTGACCCAGATGATGATCAGCGGCGCGATGGCGACAATCGGCGTCACTTGTAAGAACACGATGTACGGGAACAGCGCGGTTTCAACAAAACGGTTTTGCACCAGCACGAAAGCCACCAGCGAACCGATGAAAATCGACAGTAAAAACGAAATCAGAGTGATTTTCAGCGTGAACAGCAGCGACATCATCAGGGAACCGAAATGGGTCCACAGACTTTGCAGCATCACCAACGGCGACGGCACCAGAAACACGGGGATTTTGAAATAGCTCACCCATCCCTGCCACAGCAGGATCACCACCACCGCGACCACGGCCGGATAAAGCACTTTGCGAAACGTGGGGTTGTTGATCCACGGAGAAGCTTTTTGAGTTTGCATACCGTTACTCCATACCCGATTGGCTGGCTTGCAGCAGGCTGTCCTGCAACTGCTTCGCATAGCGTGAAAAGGCCGGACTGACGCGAAAATCTTCGCTGCGCGGGAAAGGTTCGGTGATGGCAATATCTTCCACCACACGCCCCGGACGCGCGGCCATCATGATCACCCGCTGTGACAGAAATACCGCTTCGTGGATCGAGTGGGTGACGAACACCACCGTCAGCCCCTGTTCCCGCCACAGGCGCAGCAGGTCGCTGTCGAGTTTGTTGCGGGTGATTTCGTCGAGCGCGCCGAAAGGTTCATCCATCAGCAACAGCTTCGGGCGGGTGACCAGCCCGCGGGCAATTGAAACGCGCATCTGCATACCACCCGACAGTTCGCGCGGCAGAACATTGGCAAATTTTCCCAGCCCGACCAGTTCCAGCGCTTCACTGACACGGGTATTGGCTTCAGCGCGGGGTACGCCCGCGAGATCCAGCGGCAGGCGCACGTTATTTTGCACCGTGCTCCACGGCATTAACGTGGCTTCCTGAAACACGAAAGACAACGGCACCTGCGCTTTTTCACGGCTGTCCCGCCGCCACAGTACCAGCTTGCCGTCGCTGGGTTCCGTCAGCCCGGCGACCATTTTTAACAGCGTACTTTTGCCACATCCCGACGGGCCGAGCAGGGTGACGAATTCGCCCTGATTGATGGTCAGATTGACCGGCAGAAGGGCGCGGGTGCCGTTGCTGTAAATTTTCTCCGCCGACAACACTTCGATAGCCGGAATTGGCGGAGGATTGGCTGAGCGGACATCGCTCATTACGGTCAGTTTCGGGGCTGAATTCATGGCATGACCTTCGCGTCTTTGATCATATCGAGGGTATACGTCTGCTCAAACGGCACTTTCGCCGCGTCGATCAGTTTGTTTTTTACCAGCATGTCCCAGGTCTTTTTCAGGCGCGGTTCAGTGATGATGCCGATACCCTCTGTTTGCGCGTCGCCGCCGGTCACCAGCGCATATTTTTTCATCTGCGCGATGCCGAAAGCAATCTGGTCGGCGCCCATACGCGGGTTGGCCTGGGTGATCAGCACATTGCCTGCCGTCGGATCCTGCAAATATTCTTTCCAGCCCTGCATGGACGCTTTCACGAACGCCGCCACCGCCGCCGGGCGTTTTTGCACGGTGTCGGCCATGCAGATAATCGAGTTGCCGTACGGCGGGTAGCCCCAGTCACTGAGCATGTAGACGTAGAACGGCTTGCCGCCTTTTTCAACGGAGAAAGGTTCGGACGTCACATAACCCTGCTGCACCAGATTATTGTCCGCGAGGAACGGCTGCACGCTGAAGGTGTACGGACGGATTTTGGCGCTCGCCAGCCCCAGTTCACTCTTCGCCCACGGCCAGAAAGAGGTGTAAGCCTCGGTCGCCAGCAGGAAGGTTTTGTCTTTCAGCTCCTGTCCTTTTTCCACTTTGTCATGGCTGATAAACACCGTCGGCGAATGCTGGAACACCGTCGCCACGGTCACGGCGTGCACGCCAGCCTGCCAGGTTTCCAGCGCCTGACCGTTGTCGCCGAGCGTACAGTCAGCCTGACCGGCGGCCATCAGTTGCATCACGTTAACCTGCGGGCCGCCCATTTTGATGCTGACATCCAGACCGGCGGTTTTGTACAACCCTTTGGCCTGGGCTTCGTAAAATCCGCCATGCTCCGCCTGCGCGTACCAGTTGGTCAGGAAAGTAAATTTCTCTTCCGCCATGCTGGCGGTGGAAACCCCGGCCAGCAGGGCAAGCAGGGTGTAAGTCGCTGAACGCCGTATTTTCATCGTGAGAATTCCTTTATTTAGAGACCAAAGAAGACGAGGGAGGAGTGAAGCTGGTTTGCACAAACCCGTTCCAGTGGTGTTTGCCCCAGGTCGGTTCGCTGCGGGCTTTCCATTCCATGAGGTGAATTTCGGTGATCGCCTGCGCCCAGCTTGCCGCCAGCGAATCAAGGATCGCGTGACCCTGTTCGGCGGTCGCGCCGGTCGGATCGCCGATGACGCCACTCGGCCCAAAATCATAGGACGCCCAGGCAGCGGCAGGGCGGCCTGATGACAGGGTCGGGCAGGGGAATTCCGGCGGGTAATTGGCGACGGCGTGCTCGAGGTGAACGCATTCCGGTGCCAGAGCCAGCATCACCGCGGTTTCGCTGTGACCGGCGTGCATGGCCATTTTTTGCTCCAGCGGACTCAGGAACTGGTTTTCGACATTCGGCACGCGAAACACATCGTGCGGGATCATGATCATGTCGCCGTGACGCAGGCGCATTTCCCGCGATGCCATTTGCAGCACCTGGGGTTGTCCGCCGTGACCGTTGATCATCAGCAGCTTGCGGAACCCGGCGCGGTACAGGGATTCGGCAATTTCCAGAACAGTTTGCAGCAGCGTATCGCCGGTTAAGGTCAGCGTGCCGGGGAAATTCAGATGTTCGTCTGATTTGCCGTAAGTGATAGGGGGAATACCGTAGGCCGGAATGTCTTTTGAAAGCCGTGCCAGCGCGTGACCTGCCACGCCGGAGGAGATCACGCTGTCCACCGAACACGGCAGATGCGGGCCATGCTGCTCAATCGCGCCGGTCGGCAATACGATCACGGTGTTGGCCTTGTCGGGCAGGGCAGCGATGGCTGGCCAGCTCAGAAAAGGGAGAAAACGTTCTGCGGGAATATAGCCGTTAATCATGCTGTGCCTCGTGCTCGGACATAATTGGGTTTAGCGGGATTGCGGTAACCAGGCGGTCGCTTCCACTTCAATCAGCACCTCGGCGCTGGGTAACATTTCACTGACCTGAACCACGGTAGAAACCGGCGGTTGCCCGGCATAAAAAAGCTTTCTGACCCGGCTGTAATACGGGAAGTGATCGAGATTGCGAAAATACTGCACCAGCTTGATCACATCGCTCATCTGCCCGCCGGCGTCTTCAATGGTGTGGCGGATACTTTCGAGCACATACCAGCTTTGGGCGAGGATCGGCCCCTGTTTGGCGTCGGTGGAGAATTCGCCGGTTTCGCCCAGCAGCAGACGGGCTTCGGCGGGGATATCCTGAAAACCGCGCACGATTGTCGCGCTCTGCGGATTGACGGGAATAATGCCGGAGAGAAAAACAAAATCACCGGCGCGACGCCAGGCGGCATATCTGGCGAGCGGTTTACCCGCTCCGGCTTCAAGACTCATGGGATAACTCCTGATTCCAGGTACGTTGGTGGGTTAGCCTGCCATGGTGGAAAACCAGACGGGCTGCGCTGTTTAAAGGCCAGGTCAGGCTGTCGCTGCCCGGAAAGAGAACCAGACTCGCCTCGCTGCCGGAGGCGAGCGGCAGGCCGGGCTGCGCCTCGCCGGTCAGGGCGGCGACATCGCAAATCAGCCGTGACTGCTGATCAAAAACGTTATCGAGCTGAAGCGCGAACAGGGCGCAGGCCAGCGTATCCAGCGGGTCATAACTGCCTGCCGGACAAAATGCGTCCTGCACGTTGTCGCAGCCGAGCAGCACCGGAATGCCCGCCGTCTGCGCTTCTTTCAGCAGGGTGATCCCCCGCTGGCGCGGCGTGCGGTGGGTGACCGCGTCCTGCAACAGCAGATTGGTCATCGGCAGCGCAATCAGTGTGACGCGCTGTGCCGCCAGTACGCTCAGCACCTCCTGCGCCTGTTGTTCACTGCCGGAGGCCAGCGCGCAGCCGTGGCTGCAACAGATGTGGCCGCTGAATGGATTTTCTGAAAGGTAATGCGCCAGCCAGCTCAGGCCGTGTGCCACCGGCGAAAGCTCCTCGTCAATGTGCAAATCCAGATTCAGTTGCCAGCGCGAGGCGCTGCGCATCAGGTGGGTCATCGCTGTCGGATCCCAGTTGGACGAGTGGATAAACCCGCCCAGCAGGTAGTGGTTTCCGCTGAGCGCTACCGCCCGGGCGATACGGTCAGCCACGTCGGCATCCGCGAAAAAACTCAGCGGAGCCAGTGCGACCCGCTCCAGCGTGACGCCCGGCTGCGTGATCGTGGCCAGCGCCGTCCAGGCCAGCGGCGGCGTGTCATCGAACCAGTCAATATGGGTGCGCAGGCGGGTCACGCCGTTGGCCGCGGCCCAGGCCATTCCCCGTCGGGCACGCTGATGAAGATCGGCCGGAGTCCAGTGCTGACGATCCTGATGCATTGTTTCGATAGCGGCCAGCAGACCCGGCTTTGACGGACGGCTGCGGCCGATGGTGAAGGTTTTATCGAGATGCGCATGAGGTTCGGTCAGCCCCGGCAACGCCAGTGCGCCGTGTGCGTCCCACAAATCATCTTGTTCTGGCTGACAGGGCATCACGGAGGCAATTTTGCCTGCATCAAAGCGCAGATCAGCCGTCACCGGTTCGCCTTTGTGCACCGGCCATCCGGCGGGAAGCAACCATGCGGGGAGGCGAACGTTGGCAATGCCCTTAAGCGGTGAGGCGGGGGTTGGAAAGTTCATGCTGAGGCTCCGCGTTGGCATTACAGGTCAAGGACCAGAACGGGACTTTTGGCGCGAGAACAGCACAGCGTAATCTGCGTGTTCTCCGCTTTCTCTTCTTCTGTCAGCACGCAGTCCCGGTGGTCGGGAATACCGTCGATGACGTCAGTAATACACGAGCCGCAAATACCCTGTTCGCACGACAGCATAATATCGACTTTGGCCCTTAATAAGACTTCTGCAATGCTCTGGTCTGGGCCGACTAAATAACGTTGTCCGGTGGAGTTGAGCTGAATATGGAATGCCTGCCCGCCGGTGTTATTGTTAATATTCGCGTTGCTGAACCGCTCAAAAGACAATTGATTTTTCTGCCAGTGATGGGTTTGCATAATGTCTTCCAGGCGCTGAATAAACCCGTCCGGACCACAGGCCATCACCTGCGTATGCTCATCCGGCTGACACAAGCTCAGTGGCGTATTGTATCGCAGGGAATCGTTTGCGCCGCTGTCATGCAAAAAGACGTGTTTTGCCAGCTCGGGCGCATTCAGACGCGGGATAAACGCCGCTTTATCGGGGTCTGCAACGTAGTAATGCAGTTCAAATTCAATGTCTTGCTGCACCAATTGTTCCGCCATTGTCAGCAGCGGCGTGATGCCGATCCCCCGGCAAACAGCAGAAAGCGCCCGGCGGCGGGCAGAGGAAAATGATTACGTGGCGTCGAGATGCTCAGCGTGTCGCCTGCGCTGAAATGATGATGAATAAAGTGCGATCCACCCGTGGAGTTTTCCGCCAGTTTTACGCAGATCTCATAATATTCTCCGTCGTGATTTTCGGTACAGAGAGAATACTGACGGGGGCCCCGTTCAGGAATGAAAACGTCAATGTGCGCGCCGGGTAAATAAGCCGGTAATAACCCGCCTTGCTGCGCAATAAGTTGCAGTGAAATATTCCCTTCACCATTTACACCGATCGCCCTGATCGTGACAGGAATTAATCCGGTATCTTTCATCGTCATTTACCGTATTCATTTTGATGAATCATTCGTAAAAAGGAATTTCCACTTCTTCACCGCATAATCCGCTGCCATCCGTCGCTGAAACAGCGCAGGGCGAACTTTACGCGCGATGAAACGATTGTTCCCGTTGCAATGAAAGCTACGTTATTGTTATAAAACTGTTGCGTCCAGCGCTTTGATTCGCACATCCCGTTGCATAAAAGAGAGCACTCCACTATGTTCGCATTCTCCCGTTTTTTGCTGTACTTCACTGAAGTTGCCCGCCAGGGATCGTTTCGCAAGGCGTCCGAAACCCTGCATGTTGCCGCGTCGTCGATTGACCGGCAGATCCTGCGGGTCGAAAAAGAACTGGCGATGCCGCTGTTTGAAAGGCACCCCACCGGGCTGCGGCTGACCGCAGCGGGCGAGCTGTTATTACATTCGGCCAACAACTGGAAAAAGGATTTCTCCCGTGTCTGCGAGCAGCTCGACGACCTGCGCGGTTTGCGGCGCGGGCACGTGCGGATTGCCACCATCGACGCCATCAACCGGCAGTTTTTCTCGGCGATGCTCCGGAAGGTGCATGCCGACTACCCGAATATCTCCTTCACGCTGACCACCATGAACAACGTGGATATTCAGCAGGCGCTGATGTCCGGCGATGCCGACTTCGGGCTGATGCTGAATCCGCAAAGCTCACGTGAGTTGCAGGTGCGCGCTTTTGCAGAAATCGAACTGGGTATTGTGGTGCCGAAAGGGCATCCGCTCGGCGGCAGAAGCGGCGTGCGTTTTAATCAGTGCATGGAATATCCGTTTATCCTGCCTGCTGCGCCGCTGATGCTGGCCGAACCTGTCCGGGCGCTGATGAATATCAACGGCGACATGATTAACGAAGTCGCGGTATCCAATAACATCCACATGATCCGCTCGCTGATTAAAGAGAAAATGGGCATCGGTATTCTGTGCTGGCTCGACATCATGGATGAGGTGGAAAGCGATGAGCTGCAGTTTATTCCGCTGACCGATCCGCAGTTAAAAACGTTCACGCTTTCGTTGTGCGTCGCCCCGGCAAGACAGCTTTCGCTGGCCGCCTCGATGATGCTCAAACAGCTGGAGATGTTGTTCAGCCAGATCCCGACGCCGGGGCGTGACCGGCACTGACTTGCACGGTTATGGTGCGCAACGCTCTGTCATGAATCAAAGGTTGCAGAGCGTAAGACGATAAATCCCCCGATAAAGCGCAGGGAAAGCCCATCCGCTAAGTTGGCATCTTTCTTGTATAGCTAAACGTGAGTAGAAGCGGTCAGTGCAGGCAACTGCGCGGGACATTGCTCAGCAACCATTTCGCGGTTCATTTTGAGCCGGTCAGGGGGGCTGAGCCGCATTCGCTCATTCTCCCTCCGGCGATGATTAGGAGAGGAGCAATGAAGTTAATTTCCCGCATTCCCCTGTCTTGCTGCGTGCTGAGCGCGCTGATTCCGGGCGCATTTTCACTGGCAGCACAGGCTGATGAGAAAATTGCACTGCTGACATCCTGGTACGCGCAGGCGGAACAGGGCGGATATTATCAGGCGCTGGCGACAGGCATTTACAAACGTTACGGGCTGGATGTCAGCATTCAGTCCGGCGGTCCGCAGGTCAACGGCATGCAGTTACTGCTGGCAAAGCGCGCCGACGTAATCATCGGTTATGATCTCCAGTTGCTCGAATCAGTGCAGCGCGGTTTTCAGGCCAAAGCCATTGCCGCCCCTTTCCAGTTCGATCCACAGGGGCTGCTGACGCACGATTCCGTCACTTCCCTCGACGGTCTGAAAGACAAAACCCTTTTAGTCTCCAGCTCCGGGCAATCGACCTGGTGGCCGTGGCTTAAGGCCCGCTATCAGCTCAGCGATTCCCAGGTTCGTCCTTACACCTTCAACATCCAGCCCTTTGTGGCAGACGAAAATGTGGCGCAGCAAGCCTATGTCAGTTCTGAAGTTTTTCAGGCGCAACAGGCCGGGGTGAAATCGAATTTCTTCCTCTTTTCAGAGCACGGCTATCCTCCTTACGGCGGCATTCTGATCACCCGTCCGGATCTTATCAGCAGCCGGAAAGAGGCGATGGCTAAGTTTGTTCAGGCGTCGATGGAAGGCTGGGTGAGTTATCTGCAAAATCCGGCGGCGGGCAATGCGCTGATCAAAAAGGATAATCCGAAGATGACGGACGACCTGCTGGCCTGGGGCGTTGAGCAAATCAAAGCGCATCATCTGATTGACGGTGGTGATGCGGCAACGAAGGGCTGGGGCACGATGACGCAAGCCCGCTGGCAGAAAACCCGTGATTTCATGGTGAACGCCAAAATGCTGAACGCGGATACCGACTGGAAGCAGGCGTATACCACTGAATTTGTGGATCACATGCAGGTTAAACCCTGAGGAGCGTTGTGATGTCATCTGACTCTTTACTGATTAAAAATGCGCACGCGATCCTGACCGGTTTACCGGGAGACGCGGCACGCCACGCCGGGCCGGATATTCGTGTGCGCGGGGGCGTTATTGAGGCGATCGGTTCCCTGACGGCAATGCCCGACGAACGGCTGATCGACGCCCGCGATTGCGTGGTTTATCCCGCCTGGGTGAATACGCATCATCATCTGTTTCAGTCATTGTTAAAAGGCGAACCTCAGGGGCTGAACACAAGCCTGACCGCGTGGTTAAGTGCCACGCCTTATCGCTTTCGCGCCGCGTTCGATGAATCGACTTTTCGCCTCGCGGTGCGTATTGGTCTGACCGAACTGCTGCGCTCCGGCTGCGCGACGGTGGCGGATCACAACTATCTCTACTGGCCGGATATGCCCTTCGATACTTCAGAAATCCTTTTCAGTGAAGGGGAAAAGCTGGGAATGCGCATTGTGCTGTGCCGGGGTGGCGCAACGCAGGGGCGGACGATTGAAAAAGATTTACCGCAGGCACTGCGCCCGGAAAACTTCGATGATTACATGGCGGATATGGAACGGCTGGTGAGCCGTTATCACGATCCGAAACCAACGTCCCTGCGCCGCATAGTGATGGCACCGACCACCTTGCTGCATTCGGCCCCCGGTGCGCAGTTGCGCGAAATGGCCAAACTGGCGCGCAGTCTGGGTATCCGGCTGCACAGCCATCTGTCGGAAACCGTGGATTATCTCGATGTGGCGCGCGCCAAATTTGACATGACGCCGGTGCAGTTTTGCGCGGAACACGACTGGCTGGGGGACGACGTATGGTTTGCGCATCTGGTGAAACTGCTGCCGCAGGAAATCACGATGCTGGGCCAGACCCGCACCGGCATTGCGCACTGTCCGCAAAGTAACGGGCGGCTGGGCAGCGGGATCGCCGATTTGCTGGCGCTGGAACAGGCGGGTGTACCGGTTTCTCTGGGCGTAGACGGTGCGGCATCGAACGAAGCCGCTGACATGCAAAGTGAAGCACATGCCGCGTGGCTTTTGCAGCGCGCCCGAAAAGGCATGCTGGCGAAACCGCGTTATGACGGCGGCACTTTTGAAGGCGGCGGTGATGCCGCATCCATTGAAGACGTGGTGCGCTGGGGCAGCGCAGGCGGGGCGCAGATCCTCGGCCTGCAACAAAGCGGCAGCGTGCAGGTGGGTATGCTGGCAGATATCGCCATTTACCGGCTGGATGACCCGCGCTACTTCGGCCTGCACGATATGGCGATCGGTCCGGTGGCCTGCGGGGGGCGCGCGTCGCTGAAGGCGCTGATGGTTAACGGTCGGGTCATCGTCGAAAACGATGTCATCCCCGGCCTCGATCTGGACACCCTGCGCCATGAGGCGATGTCCGCCGTCCGCACCCTGCAACAGCGCGCTGCGCGCTAACCCTATTGATCAGGAAGGATAAGAAAAATGACGCAATCAATTCAAACAGAAGGCTATGCCTTGCAGGAACTGGAAAAAGAAGCGGGAATGGGCGCAATGGGTGAAGAGACGTTTGCCCGCGAAGTTCGTTGCATCGACTTGTCAGATTTTGAAAACCGTAAAAGCGAGATCGCTGATGCGCTCTGGAGTGCCGCCGTGGAAATTGGCTTTTTTCAGGTCAGCCATCACGGCATTGCGCTGAGCGATATCCGTCAGGCCTTCAGCATGACAGAAGATTTCTTCTCGCTGCCCGATGGGGTAAAAGCGCAATATCCGCTGGCGCGTAACGCCGGCTGGGAGAATAAGTCTCAGGTGCGCCCCTCAACCAGAACGCCGGATCAGAAAGAGTCTTACCAGATTACCCGTCCGCTGATGCAGCCGCTGTGGCCGAGTGAACAGGAACTGCCGGCGTTTAAACAAACCATGCTGGGCTTTGAATCCCGGTGCTGGCAGTTGGGCATGAAATTGCTTTCCTGTTTTGCGCTCAAACTGGGCTTCCCTGAGGACTTTTTCGAACAGGCCCATAATCCGGATCAGCAAACCTACCAGAGTACGCTGCGTATGCTGCACTACTATGCCACTGAACAGTCGGAGCAGGGGATGTGGCGCGCCGGTGCGCATACGGATTTCGATTGCCTGACGCTGCTTTTCCAGCGTCCCGGTCAGGGCGGATTGCAGGTTTGTCCGGGTAAAGATCGCGAAAGTCAGCAGTGGACCAGCATTGAACCCCGTGAGGACGTGATCACCTGTAACATCGGCGACATGCTGATGCGCTGGAGCGACGATCAGTTGCCGTCAAATTTCCATCGTGTCAGAAGCCCGCTGCCCGGCGAATACCAGGGGGCGCGCTACAGCCTGGCATTTTTCTGTCAGGCTAACAAAGACGTCGAAATTCTGGGGCCGCAGGCGAAATATCCGGCCATCAGCGCCGAAGACTATCTGCAACAGCGCATTCAGGCGAACTTTGCGAAAGGATAAATAGCGCTGATAAATAAAAAGCCCGCTTAAGTTTCCTCAGCGGGCTTTTCTAAACACCGGGTTTATTCATCTCAATACCCTCATTGTATTTAAAATATAAAGGTACATTCCTCAGTTCAGATGAAAAGAAAATTTTGCTTATGAGCACACCGCTTTTTCGGGGGGATGGTGTTGTCATGGCAAAAAACTCCAGCCCGGAGGTTAGTTTATATCTTTCATTAGTGTTAGCGGTGGCGTTCCCGCACTGTCTTCACGAACTTAAAATAGCAATCGTCGCACAGTCTGTTATCGATATAGAACAGACGGTCAGTATAACTTCGTTTGATGCCGCATTTCTGGCAACGCTTTAAAGCTAATATTTTCATCCTGATACCACCATCCCCTGCTAATTCGATAACTCTGCTCATCAGCGCTATAGGTGCCAAAGGAATTGCTTTCATTTCTGTTCAGTTTACCTGTAACGCTAAAATAGAGTCTGTGTTGTCTTTTAATTATAAAAAAGGTTTTAAGCTAAATACTCTGCTTCGGTATTTTAATCAGTACTTCTTTTCTCAGTGCCATGAAATTGTCATATACCTCATCGGTTGAAATATGAGCCACATCTTCGTCTGCGGAAGCAATAATTCTGTTCGGCACTTTCCAGGGTCCCCAGACCAGCGGATCGCTGTTGCCAAAAAGCGCCACCACCGGTTTCCCCACTCCCGCAGCGATGTGCAATGCGCCGCCATCGCTGGTGATGATCTGATTGCACAGAGACATCCCGGCCATGAGTTCACGAATATTCACGGTGTTAAACGGGACCATAATAATATCTTTGCAGGCATTGATAATGTACTGCGCTTTCTCGTCATCCCCGGGATGACGCTGGTTATCTGCTGAGCCAGGTGACCAGAAAAGAATAATTTTGCAAGGTTCCTCACGCGACAGTCTGTGAGCGATTTCAATATAATTTTCAACAGGCCAGCGTTGTTGTTCTTTTCGGGAGCTGATCTGTAAACCATATAAAGGAAAATTGTAAGTGTTTTTTATTTTATGAGCGGCGAACTCTCTCTCAGATTTTGTCACCCATAAAGCCAGTTTCCCCGGTATTGCATGACAATTTAAAGGTCTGGCGAGTTCAGCCATCTGTTCTACCATATGCATTCCATCATGCATATAAGGTATTTTATCGGTGACAGAGTCTGGCGCATCATTTCCTATCGCGATAATTCGTTTAGCCCGTGATAATGTCGCCCATTGCAACGGTCTTTTATTCCAGTTCCCCGCCACGATAGCAACATCATAACCTTCTCGCCAGATAGTCAAGATGGTAGTAATACGGCGTAAAATGGCTTTAATCTTTTCAGTGTAGGAATTTTCGTGGTGTAGTTTTGTGTAGTGATGAACTTTACTGACGCCGGGATTACCGTCGAGAACTTGTTTGTTGTAAGAATTCACCAGCATATCGACGTGATGATTTTTCGCTAACATAGAAATAAGCGGGGTCGTCAGGATGAGATCACCAATATTTTCCCGTCTGATAATTAGTATTTTCATTTCTTTCCTCATTAAACACACCATCATCATGATTATAATTTCATCTCTGTCCCTTATCATGCGGGGGCTATTACAAAACCCGTCACAGAAAGAGAGAATGAAAATCACTGTCAAGTAGACTTAAACCAAAAAATTTAGTTCCACGTTTAATGTAGGTATAAAGAAAAGGTTGTGTTAAGGCTTCTTAGTATTTCGTGAGGCGTTTCCTATTTAATTAATACCCTGCTTTTACCCACCGATACCGGGATGAGACAGATTGAAGTGGAATACGAAATCTGACCACCAAATTCTCCCGATGCCGGGGGGGAACTGAAAATTCATCGGTACGTTTTTCAGGCTAATTTATTGAATCTGAATTGCATAAAAATTCAGTTAGCGGCATGAAAATAAGAATTTGGCACCTCATCCTGGGATCGCCCTGGTCAGTCACCTCTAAACCTGATTTCACTTTCTGTCATGACCACCAGAATGATCACTCAAAGCTCAATTCCATGCGATGCAAGAGGCTTGGTTTTTGGATTTATAACAACGAAAGGATCAATACGGCCATTCGGGGCATACCGCCAAAATACCAGCTACAGGTGAATGTTTGCCCCGGACTTCTTCGGCACAATTGCCGTGAGGCTAAGTTTCTGCCACTAATGCGACAAAATCCTTCCGATGTGATTAAGCAAAAATAGCATATTGCACCCACTGCTTTTGCTCAAAGTAATAACTCTCTACTCGTTAGATTACCTACATCGCCATATAACCCTTCTTCTCTAAGGAATATCTATGCTACCCAATACGCTTTATGCCCCTATATTTCCTCAAATGGAAAATGATGGTGTTATCAATTTTTCTGAATTATCCACTTCTGGGATTGTTATTAATGTCGGACAGTACGAAAATGCTGCGCCGGGCGATTTTATTGAATTGTGGTTTGAAAGTTATGCTATTGACTCGATTGGATTGGCTGGCGACCCTGTAAGTCAATACTTTCCCTGGCAGTCAGTCATCATTCCTGAGATTGCGATACTGCTACCCAATGGAGTCTATAAAGTACAATATAATGCCGTCGATGCGGCAGGCAATAACGCATGGTCAACAGTGGGTAAGGCCATTATTGATAAATCGTCCACCGGCACACTTCCTCCGCCATTATTTCCGGAGGCAGGTGCTGATAACACCCTCGATTATGACGACGCAATAAGCGATGGCGGGACACCGGTCACTATTCCAAATTATCCAGATATCACGGCAGGCGACAATGTAACACTATTCTGGGTGGGTTTTTCGGGAGGTGAAATTATTCAGGAGAGCATTACTAGCCTCTCTCACACTGTCGGGGATGACGAACTCAATGGATTCAATCTTGTTATTAGCACCGCCTTTATTATCTCGAAAAATATGGATCTCGCTCGCGCCTGGTATGTTGTTCAACGTACGGATTCTCGCAATGAGCGTTCTGAAAATGGCTCCGTTAATATCGATACTTCTGGCGGAGAGTCCCTCCCACCACCGATATTTCTCGAAGGTGATGATAAATGGATTGATGCTAATGAAGCATTAAGCGATGACGGTACACCTATTCAAATTCCGGCCTACCCGGCAATTAGCATCGGCGATACCGTCACCTCATACTGGCAAGGCTATTCGCAAAATAACACACCGGTTCCGGATACCTTCTGGCAGTTTATCACCGAGGTTCAACAGCAGGATATTAGTGAAGGCTTTATCGTCAATATCCCAACGGCCTCGATCTTGCCAATCGGAATTGGTTCTGGCGCCAGCTACTACAACGTGCAATTCGCTTCAGGTCAACAGGGCAGTTCCCTGGCAGCAGAGATCTGTGTGGACGTTACGCATACGCTTGAATTACCTGCTCCGGTCATTCCTGAAGCGCTCGATGATGGGGTGATAGATGAAACAGATGCGATGAGTAATGGCGGAACGCCGATTGATATCAGTTATCCGTCAATGGAAGAAGGAGACAACGTCAGCCTCTACTGGTCCTGTTATAACGCGTCAAATATCACACCCGTCGCTGGCACGGTCTACTCGGCAACATTAAGCGTTACTGCCAGTGAAGCAGCACAGCAGTCGATGACCTTTACAGTTCCATCCAGGTACATAACGCCAACAGGTGAAGGCTATGCCGTGGTCAATTACACAGTGAACTTCCAGTCAGGGGGTATTGGTTATTCCGACGATGGCGTTGCTAACATTGATACCCAGGGTGATATTATCTCTGGTTCAGATTATCTGGGTGGTTCTACCGGTTACGCACCGTGGGACAATACCGTCATTCAAGGATGCTTTGTTAAGTATTTGGCCATGGATAACGGTGTGCCGCTGAAAAATGTAAACGTTGACTTTACTCTCTTTGGCAATAACTATTTTACTAATAATAATCTAAAAAAAATTACAGTCAGCACCGATCCTCAGGGCTATGCGAGAACTAATATTTCCGGCAGCGATACGCTCAAAAATACAATTACAGCTCAGATTGTAGGTAGCAGTATTGTTGCGTCAGAAGTGAGCCTTGAAACAGAGCGTTCAAACGATATTACCGTACCGCTGTTGACCAGTGAACCGTATATTCCAGGTTCGGGGAATCGCGACTTCACACTATCCGTAAGCGAAGAGGTAGGTACATTTACGTTATTTACCAATAACAATTCAAATATTTTTATCGATGGAATTAATAAAGGAGGTGTAGTCACGAATTTAACTGTAAACGCCGGCAGTCCTGTTCAGTTCAGCGTGACGTCGAATAATATCAATGACACAGTTATCACTGTTTCACGGATTAGCCCAGCAAATGGAACATACTGTTCCTATTATTTTTAAACATCCAAGAGAATTCAAAAAATGAACGAATTAAACGCAAGTGCAAAAATCCCCGCATTACAAGCGCAAATGCAATGGATTGCGGGTACACCGCAAGTCAGTGCTGGCTCAACATCGAGAATGATGTACGACTTTAATAATGCTAATAACACGCTTAATCGTGAGCTGGGTTTTTTCCCTGGCATTATTGAAGCAAATACTGCGCAGCAGGAATCTACTATTTGTGATCCACAAACAGGGAAATGGGTATTGTTTTTTGATGGTAATGATATTTATGATGGCTTGCATAATCTGGTCAATCCAGATAATAAACTTGACACGTTGGATCATACATATCTGACCAGTATCATCGCACCAAGTTGTTCTGAATCGATACCCACTTATTATATTTTCTATCTTGACCGCACAACGAAACATTTGAATTATGCAATCGTTAATTTCCCGTTAGGTTTAAGCAGTAAGGCAAACTGGGTTGGTACCCAGTCACTGAATAGTGACAACGGCGTAGCCACACCTTTTGGTCTGGCCTGCGTTAACGAAGATGAATATTGGGTATTAAGCCTTGCCAATGCTACCACCCTGGTTGCATATAAATGCGATACTACAGGGGTCAGTACGGTTGCACCGGTTCATATTATGCTGCAACCATTCTCAAGTATTACTGCTGCCGTTGATTGCAAAACAAGCTCCATTGTGACCTTTAGCAATAAAATAGCCATTACAGTGAATGGCCAAATTATGGTTGGTGAATTAAAAGTATCGAGCGGTTTTTCAATTATCAACCAGGCGTTAGTCAGTAATGCCACTTCGACTCTGGCTCCTGATTTCAATACTTCAGCAACCAAACTTTACTTCCTGAAAACATTGGATAGTGCCAAGAAAAACCAGGTTTGGGTCTATGAGATCGATGGTCAGGCGTCATATTCGGCCGATTCCAGCTATGTCTATGGTTATCAATATTTGTCGCTGAAACTAGCACCAAACGGCATCATTTATGGAACAAATATGTTTACGAGTGTTGATCCTATTTTGACCATTACCGAAATTCCTGAAACGGGCGCTGTAGAAGTGACCGAAATGCTCAATCAGGACATTAACAGTTCTGCGACATTTGGTAATATCCAATACCAGATTAATGCGCTTAAATAACCGCTAATTTCCCCATTAAAATAAAATTCGAGAAAATTATGACTTCTACCTCTGATTCATATCAAAAATACTGGTTTCCTGGCAGCGCAAATGACCGTTATATTTTTGATTTTACAAATGACGTCATGCAAATAGAGTCACCGGGATTTCCCCTGGTACCCACGGATAGCGATAATTTTGGCAACGTCATCACGTTACCAAGTGGTGTTGGCTATTATATTTTGGGTAAATATCTGATGGACTCTACTTATAAAACTGTAGAGAATTCAGAAGAATTGTTTGTTAATTTACCTGAAAATATTGCAAATTGTTCATTTGCTCCAGATAACAACGACCCAAAATGTGCGCATCTGTATTTTATTGACAGCGCCGGACTGAACTATGCTCATATCAATCGCAATGTCATCAACGACTCTTCGGTCGATGTCATGGCAATTGTATCGCTAGATATCCCGGCGATAGAAAACTCGCCGCTGAGCATTATTGGTGATTCCATTAATGGAGGTAACTGGCTTTTTTATATTTCTAAGAAAGGTGAAGTCTATAAACTGGAGAGTGTTTACTGTGAAGAAAGTCAGGTGTCAGCTCAGTGTTCGGTATTTCTGCCACTCGGTGGAATTCCAACCTGTATCGATATCATGAATAATAATATTGCAGTACTGTGCAATGATAATAGTCTGGCCTATGGCACATTCAAAATTTCCGGGAATGTGGTGTATATAAACTTTGTAGACTCTATTAAAGATTTAAGCTCAGACTTCACCCAGAGTGCATTTTCAACGGATGGGAATACGCTGTTTTATCTTACCGAAGAAAACAGTATGAATATTCTTAATTCTCAAAATCTGACAACCAATACCCTCAAAAAATCCACTACCGTGGGTAAATATGCGGCGTTAAAACTCGGTCCAGATAAAATAATCTATGGACTCTCGATTAAAACGGCAGATTCTTCAACCGTTTTAACGGTCACACCTAATACTGTGGCAGACGAATTTAGTGTTGCAGAGTTTTTTTCTCCGGTAAATGGTGGCTATTTCCCATCAACGGGTTGGGATAACGGCATATCTTAACATTAAGATAATCTGTCATTTTTCTTTCGCATACTTTATTAATCTATTGCCGCTCAGATTTGAGCGGCTTTTTTCTTTTGCGTGCCCATCATCCCCTCCGGGTCTCTCCCTTGAATCGCGCCCCCAAAAGCCCGCTTAGTTTCCTGCGCGGGCTTCTCTAAATTTGTCTCCTCTGACTGCGCCAGTTCCTGCTGCGTACTGGCCTGTTTCTTCGCGATGGGCAGCCGGGCCTTTAATCCGCGCAGGGTGATATAGATATCGGCAGTCTGAGCCGCAACGGCAAGACGAGTTGCGGTGACATCCGCCTCGGAATCCTGATAGTCAGCGAGTGACGCCTGTCGCCCGCGTCGCCGCACCCAAAAACGTCAATCTTCCCGCTTGCGTTGAGATCGGTTTCATCGTGATTGCCATAGCGATTATAATCCGGCCCGAAGCACAACCCGCCAGTAAACCGGCGCTCACCCTCAGTGCAGGCGTACGGAGGGGAACACTGATATTCCTTGAGTCAGTTTTGGAGTGTGACTTAATTACCATATGGTCACTCGTTGTCAACCTGGGCTCACTGAGCTAAGCTGGAAAAATGACTAAACACATAAATGTACATCCCCCAAGGGGGCCATTGGATCACAGCGTCCGCGATCAGGTCGTCGACGCTGCCACAGAGCATTTCGGGCATTTTGGCTATGAGAAAACCACGGTGTCAGAACTGGCTAAATCCATAGGGTTTTCAAAATCCTACATCTATAAATTTTTCGACTCGAAGCAGGCGATTGGCGAGGTGATTTGCACCAACCGTCTGGCGATGATCATGGCGATTGTCAATTCAGCGATTGCAGATGCCCCGTCGGCCTCCGAAAAATTGCGGCGTTTATTTCGGGCGCTGACTGAAGCTGGCAGTGATTTGTTTTTTCACGATCGTAAGCTTTATGACATTGCTGCTGTGGCGGCGCGGGATAAGTGGCCTTCGGCGGAGGCTCATGAAGAGCGTCTGAGAAAACTGATTGAGCAAATCATTGTTGAAGGGCGGCAGGCGGGAGAGTTTGAACGAAAAACGCCGCTGGATGAGGCTGCGCATGCGATATATCTGGTCATGCGGCCTTACATCAGTCCGGTGCAGTTGCAATACAATCTGGAAACGGCACCGGCGGCTGC
This sequence comes from Rahnella sikkimica, assembly GCF_002951615.1. Classification (GTDB taxonomy): domain Bacteria; phylum Pseudomonadota; class Gammaproteobacteria; order Enterobacterales; family Enterobacteriaceae; genus Rahnella; species Rahnella sikkimica. The sequence goes on from NZ_CP019062.1 coordinate 912,883, forward strand.
GGCGCTCCTGTCCTCACTGATACTGAGAAGTCTGTCACCCTGAGGTTTGTGACTATTGACATTATTGGTCACTAGTCTGAGAATGCGGTTAATGTCCTGTTGAATCCATTAAGGGAACCCATGCTCAGGCTTAATCCTGCCACCTTTGCTGTTTGTCTGTTGCCACTTGCCCTTGTGGCCTGCGGTGACTCTTCCGGTACCGACGATCCCCGAACTCAGCCTCCTCTGGTCAGGTCGGCGACCGTGGTGAGTGCTGTCGATACCTCCCGCGCATTTACCGGCGTTGTTGTCGCCCGTGTCCAAAGCGACCTCGGTTTCAGAGTGCAGGGCAAAATCCTTGAACGTCTGGTCGATACCGGCCAGACCGTTAAACGCGGTCAGCCATTGATGCGTCTGGATCCCGTTGACCTGAGCTTGCAGGCTCAGGCTCAGCAACAGGCCGTCGCTGCCTCACGCGCTCGCGCCAGACAGACTGCTGCTGATGAGGCGCGTTATCGCGGACTGGTTGCCGGAGGTGCAGTGTCTGCATCGGCCTACGATCAGATAAAGGCGGCGGCGGATACGGCCAAAGCTGAACTCAGCGCGGCTCAGGCACAGGCAAATGTGGCGCAAAACGCCACGGGTTACGCCGTACTGCTGGCCGACGCCGACGGCGTGGTTATGGATACGCTGGCTGAACCCGGTCAGGTTGTCAGTGCCGGTCAGCCGGTGGTCCGGCTGGCCAGAGCAGGGCAACGGGAGGCCATCGTGCAGTTGCCCGAGACGTTACGCCCGGCTGCCGGAAGTGAGGCTGAGGCAACGTTGTACGGTACGGCTAAACAATCAGTTCCTGCAAAACTGCGACTCCTTTCTGATGCGGCGGATCCGGTGACACGCACCTTCGAGGCGAGATATGTCCTTGAGGGGGCACTGGCGAATGCTCCGCTGGGATCCACCGTGACGCTGCATATTGCAGACGATAAATTACCAGATCAGGTGATGCAGGTGCCCTTGGCGGCCATCTATGATCCTGGCAAAGGGCCGGGTGTCTGGGAGATTTCGGGTAAGCCCGCCAAAGTATCCTGGCGGTCTGTTCAGGTGCAGGGATTGGGTGACGATGCTGCAAGGGTGACCGGTTCCCTTAAGCCGGGAGAGCAGGTGGTCGCTCTGGGGGCGCATTTGCTGCATGACGGTGAGGCTGTTCGTATGGCTGAACAGCGCGATGCCAGCGTCGCCGGGAGCCAGCCATGAGCGGGGGAAGATTCAACCTTTCAGCGCTCGCCGTGCGTGAGCGCTCAATCACACTGTTCCTTATTATCCTGATCACCGTGGCCGGTATTCTTGCATTTTTCGAACTGGGGCGGGCTGAAGATCCCCCTTTTACCGTCAAGCAGATGACGATTATTTCTGCCTGGCCGGGGGCGACCGCGCAGGAGATGCAGGATCAGGTGGCTGAACCGCTGGAAAAGCGTATGCAGGAGCTGAAGTGGTATGACCGCAGTGAGACGTACACACGTCCCGGTCTGGCTTTTACCCTGCTTTCGCTGCAGGACAGCACGCCGCCTTCACAGGTGCAGGAAGAATTCTATCAGGCGCGTAAAAAGCTGGGGGATGAGGCCAAAAACCTGCCAGCAGGCGTTATCGGGCCGATGGTCAATGATGAATTCTCCGACGTGACCTTTGCGCTCTTTGCGCTCAAGGCAAAAGGGGAGCCACAGCGACTGCTGGTGCGTGATGCGGAATCTTTGCGTCAGCGAATTTTGCATGTGCCCGGCGTCAAGAAAGTCAACATCATCGGCGAACAGGCTGAACGCATCTTTGTCTCGTTCTCACATGACAGGCTGGCCACGCTGGGTATTTCACCTCAGGATATTTTCTCTGCCCTCAACAGCCAGAACGTACTGACGCCCGCCGGTTCGATTGACACCCAAGGGCCGCAGGTCTTTATCCGTCTGGATGGCGCTTTCGACCAACTGGAAAAAATCCGCAAAACGCCCGTTGTCGTTCAGGGCAGAACCCTGCAACTTTCTGACGTGGCAACCGTTGAACGGGGCTATGAAGATCCGGCGACCTTCCTGATCCGTAATCAGGGTGAACCGGCGCTGCTGCTGGGCATCGTCATGCGCGACGGCTGGAATGGTTTGGATCTGGGGAAGGCGCTGGATGCGGAAACGGCCAACATCAATGAGGGTATGCCGCTGGGCATGACGTTGACCAAGGTCACCGATCAGTCAGTCAACATCAGCTCCGCCGTTGACGAGTTCATGATCAAATTCTTTGTCGCACTGCTGGTAGTGATGGTGGTGTGCTTCGTCAGTATGGGCTGGCGCGTGGGCGTGGTGGTGGCCGCGGCGGTGCCACTGACGCTGGCAATCGTCTTTGTGGTCATGGAGGCTTCCGGCAAAAACTTTGACCGCATTACTCTGGGCTCACTGATCCTTGCGCTCGGGTTGCTGGTCGATGATGCCATCATCGCCATCGAAATGATGGTGGTGAAAATGGAAGAGGGTTACGACCGCATCAAAGCCTCGGCCTATGCCTGGAGCCACACGGCGGCGCCGATGCTGGCGGGCACGCTGGTCACCGCCGTCGGATTCATGCCAAACGGTTTTGCCCAGTCCACAGCCGGCGAATATACCAGCAACATGTTCTGGATTGTCGGTATCGCCCTGATTGCTTCGTGGATTGTCGCGGTGGTGTTTACACCTTATCTGGGCGTAAAAATGCTGCCGAAAATCAAAACGGCAGAGGGCGGACATGCGGCGATTTACAACACCCGCCATTACAACCGCTTTCGCCGGTTACTGACCCGCGTCATCGCGCGCAAATGGGCCGTCGCCGGGACCGTTATTGCCGTTTTTACGGTCGCTATACTCGGCATGGGGTTGGTGAAAAAACAGTTTTTCCCTACCTCCGACCGGCCCGAGGTGCTGGTTGAAGTCCAGATGCCTTATGGCACCGCGATTGAACAGACCAGCGCCACCACGGCAAAAATCGAAGCCTGGCTGAGAAAGCAGGAAGAGGCAAAAATCGTCACCTCCTACATCGGGCAAGGGTCGCCGCGTTTTTATCTGGCCATGGCGCCCGAGCTGCCCGACCCGTCGTTTGCGAAAATTGTCGTGCTCACGGACAGTCAGGAAGCGCGCGAGACACTTAAGTTCAGACTGCGTGAAGCGGTTGCCGGCGGCCTGGCTCCGGAGGCGCGTGTGCGCGTGACCCAACTGGTGTTTGGTCCGTATTCACCCTATCCGGTGGCTTACCGGGTCATGGGGCCGGATCCCGCCACGCTGCGCGAAATTGCCGACAAGGTCGAAAAGGTGATGCAGGCCAGCCCGATGATGAGAACCGTCAACACCGACTGGGGTCCGCGGGTGCCCGCGCTGCATTTCACGCTCAATCAGGATCGCCTGCAGGCGGTGGGGCTGACATCGAATGCGGTCGCGCAGCAGCTTCAGTTCCTGCTTTCTGGTGTGCCGATCACCTCGGTGCGTGAAGATATCCGTTCGGTGCAGGTTATGGGGCTCGCGGCGGGAGATATCCGGCTCGACCCGGCAAAAATAGCGGGCTTTACCTTAGTGGGATCTTCCGGTCAGCGCATTCCGTTATCTCAGATAGGAGGGGTTGAGGTACAAATGGAAGATCCTGTTCTGCGCCGTCGCGACCGGACGCCGACCATTACCGTGCGGGGAGACATTGCCGAGAATCTGCAACCGCCGGATGTCTCCACAGCAATGATCAAAGCGTTAAAGCCGGTCATTGATACGCTTCCGGCAGGTTACCGCATTGAGCAGGCCGGGCCGATTGAAGAATCCGCGAAGGCGACCCGGGCAATGGCACCGCTGTTCCCTGTCATGATCGCCATGACGCTGCTGATTATTATCCTGCAGGTGCGGTCGATGTCGGCGATGGTGATGGTATTTCTCACCGCGCCGCTGGGGCTGATTGGGGTCGTGCCCACGCTGCTGCTCTTTAACCAGCCGTTTGGCATCAATGCGCTGGTAGGACTGATTGCGCTGTCGGGTATCCTGATGCGTAATACCCTGATCCTGATAGGGCAGATCCATCACAACGAACAGGAAGGGCTGCCGCCATTCCATGCCGTGGTGGAGGCAACGGTGCAGCGCGCCAGACCGGTGTTGCTGACGGCGATGGCGGCTATTCTGGCGTTTATCCCGCTGACACACTCGGTGTTCTGGGGCACGCTGGCTTATACGCTGATTGGCGGGACGTTGGGTGGCACCATCATCACGCTGGTCTTCCTGCCTGCGATGTATGCCATCTGGTTCAGGATACGGCCTGATGAACAGCAGCAGAACGCGCGGGCGGAAGTCGCGTAAGCAGTCCCGGATGAATGGCTGAAGTGTGTTTTTGCCGTGCAGTCTCACCACAGATCATTGTCACAAGGCTAGGGTCTGTGGTCATCCTGACTGCAAAGGCGTGTGCGGCACACGTCCAGAATTTCATCAGCCAGAGCGGAATTATCCGGGCAAGCACGAGATAGCACCAGGGCACCGACAAGATGCGCAATAGTGTCAATCAGGTCGGCACGCGTGTTGCCTTCTCCATTATTTTCATTTCCTAAAACGGCCAGCTGACGTTCAATTCCGGCTGCAAATGTCGCCTTGATTGACTCAGACTGGCGGGCGGCATCGGTGCCCAGTGCCGACATCACACACCCTTTTCCTCTGTCATCGCGATGTTGTCGGGAGAGGTAGTATTCAATAAATTTTTCCCGGTCCACACCCGCCGTGCTTTCTGCGGATCGCGTAAAACCGCAGTTCATTGCCTCCGCCATCAGATCAGCCTTGGAACCAAAGTGCTTGTAGAACCCTCCGTGGGTTAAACCTGCCGCTGACATCAGTTCCGCGACGCCCACGCCATCGTAACCGCGTTCACGAAAAAGTTCTGAGGCTGTTTCAACAATGCGCATTCGGTTTTCCCGAACCTGCTCTTTCGACACTTTCATGGTTTTCAATCCTCACAAAATAGAGGGCTAAGTATACATTGATGATGGTCATAATCAAAAAAATTGACTTTAATGATTATGATCATCATCATTAGGCCAAGACTTCAATCACCATCAGGCAGAGGGAATACACATGACGAACCGACAGCTATTTCAACCCTATGATCTTGGGCCAATCACGCTGGCCAACCGAATCGTGATGGCACCGCTGACGCGTAACCGTGCCGGAGCCGGTCTGGTTCCAGGCGAACTGGCCGCGACCTACTATGCCCAGCGTGCCACCGCTGGATTATTGATTACGGAAGCCACGCAGATCTCAGAACAGGCGCAGGGCTATCAGGATACGCCGGGGATCTATACGCAAGCTCAGATCGATGGCTGGCGCAAAGTGACTGACGCGGTGCATGCCAAAGGTGGGCGCATATTTGTGCAGCTGTGGCACGTGGGACGGATCTCGCATGTTGATTTACAGCCTGGGGGCGCTGCACCGGTCGCGCCGTCCGCCATCCGTGCTGAGACTAAAACCTTTGTGAACAACGGATTTGCTGACGTCTCTGAGCCACGTGCACTCGAACTGCAGGAAATAAAGGGGATTATCGACGATTTCAGAAAGGCATCGGCCAATGCGATTGCCGCCGGGTTTGATGGCGTAGAGATCCACGGCGCGAATGGTTATCTGCTGGAACAGTTCCTTAAAGACGGCGCCAATCAGCGTACCGATGAGTACGGTGGTTCTGTCGAGAATCGTGCGCGCCTGCTGTTAGAAGTCACGGCGGCTGTCAAAGAGGAGATCGGCGCAGATCGCACCGGCGTGCGTATTTCACCGGTTTCCCCTGCTAATGCGATTTCATGCAGTGATCCGCAGCCACAATATGACTACGTCGCTGATGAACTTAATGCATTAGGTATCGTGTACCTCCATGTGGTTGAAGGTGCGACGGGCGGCCCGCGTGATGTATCACCGTTCGATTACGACTCCCTGCGCCTGCGCTTTAAAAACACCTACATCGGCAACAACGGCTATGACCTGCCGCTGGCAACCGCTCAGCTTGCAGAAGGCAAAGCCGATCTGTTCGCGTTTGGCCGTCCGTTCATCGCCAACCCGGATCTGGTCGAAAGGCTGAAGTCTGGTGCGCCTCTGGCCTCGCTCAATCCTGAAACACTTTATGGCGGTGGCGCAGCGGGATATACCGATTACCCGCCGCTGACTGCGACCAGCACGTAAAGCATCGCTTTCACCGTTATACCTACGTCGCACATTGCGAATTCTGTTTACACATTAATTAAGAAGATCAATTTATGACTAAAACTTCAGTTCTCATTACAGGCGCATCCACGGGTATTGGTGCTGTTTACGCTGAACGGTTCGCCCGCCGGGGCCACGACCTGGTTCTGGTCGCGCGCGACAAAGCAAAGTTAGAGACACTTGCCGAACGTCTGCGACAGGAAAATGGCATTTCTGTCGATGTTCTGCCTGCGGACCTCACACAGACGCGTGATTTAGCTACGGTCGAAGCTCGCCTGCGTGAAGACGCGAAGATCGGCATTCTTATCAACAACGCGGGTATCGCGCAGTCCGGCAGTTTTACAGATCAGACGCCTGATTCGATAGAAAGCCTTATCGCGCTCAACGTCACCGCCCTGACCAGATTGGCCAGTGCCGTGGCTCCACGCTTTGTGCAAGCGGGTGAGGGATCGATCGTCAACATCAGCTCTATCGTCGGACTCGCCCCGGAATTTGCCATGACGGTTTACGGCGCAACCAAAGCCTTTGTGCTTTTCCTGTCTCAGGGAATGAATGTCGAGCTGTCATCTAAGGGCATTTATGTCCAGGCGGTGCTTCCTGCCGGCACTTACACGGAAATCTGGGACCGTGCGGGTATCGATATCAGTAATTCGGCAAAATTCATGGAAGTGGGCGAGTTAGTGGATGCCGCGCTGGTGGGCTTCGATCGTCGCGAACTCGTCACCATCCCGCCTTTACATAATGCAGACCGCTGGGGCACCCTCGATGCTTCCCGTCAGGCTCTGCTTTCAGACATCAAACAAGATGAAGCCGCAGAGCGATATAAAGCAATTTAGTCAGTGAGTTGCACTGTGCAGAACAGTCCTCCGGCTGTTCTGCAGAGAGGTCAATCCGACATCAATCCCTCACACCGTGTCGTCTCATCGTTGATGAGAAACTACAAACACATCATGAAGGCATTATTCAGCATGACAAAAAAACGTGTAGCACTGGTGACAGGCGCTTCCTCCGGTATCGGCGAAGCGTCTGCCCGTAAACTTTTAGCCGCGGGGTATACGGTATACGGCACAAGCCGGCGCGGGTCTCTGGCGGGAACGCATCCGTTTCCGTTACTGACGTTGGATGTGACGGACGACGCTTCCGTCGAGGCTGCTATTGAGGAGCTGCTGCACCTGGAGGGGCGGATCGATATTCTGGTGAATAATGCGGGCTTCGGGGTCGCTCCGGCGGCGGCGGAAGAAAGTTCTATCGAACAGGCCAAACGTATTTTCGACACCAACTTTCTGGGCATCGTCAGGTTGTCGCGGGCAGTGATCCCTCATATGCGCCGTCAGGGCAGCGGACGCATCATTAACATCGGTTCGATACTCGGGGTCGTTCCGTTGCCGTATGTGGCACTTTATGCCGCCAGTAAGCATGCGGTCGAAGGGTATACGGGAGCACTGGATCATGAACTGCGCACGCAGGGCATCAGAGTTTCTGTCATCGAACCTGCTTACATGAAAACACAGTTTGAAAACAACAATATAGAGCCGGACGCAAAGCTTAAAGAGTATGACCAGATCCGGGCTAAGCTGACGAAAGTGGTGAGCAAGGCAATGGCCGAAGCGGAAAGTCCGGAGGTGGTGGCTGACGTGGTGGTCAAAGTGGCACAGACTTTACGTCCAAAGATTCGCTATACGGCGGGAAAGCTGGCAGGTCAACTGACCTTTATTCTCAGATTCGCGCCTGCGTCATTCGTGGATAAGGTGGTGCGCAAAAGTCTTCAGCTTGATGCGAAAGAGTAACAATGAAATTTTCTCAACTGGCTATTCTGACCTCTGCATTGTTTTTTATCCTGGCGGCGGTATGGATGCGGGTTGTTGTTGCCGTGGTGCCTGAAAGCGCCGCAGCAATGAAACCCGGAAACAACAAAAAGCCCGCTTAGTTTCCTAAGCGGGCTTCTCTGAATTTGGCTCCTCTGACTGGACTCGAACCAGTGACATACGGATTAACAGTCCGCCGTTCTACCGACTGAACTACAGAGGAATCGTGTGAACGGGGCGCATAATAACGGGTGATGACGTCGTTGGCAAAGGATTTTTTACAGCGGCGTTTTTATGGCGACTATTTGTTCAGGTTATTAAAAAACAAGCAAAAAAGTCAGCTCTCCTTCAAATTTATTGAATCCTTATGTTAAACAAATGATATTTATTCTCATCCTGAAACGCGTAGAGTGAATCTATTATTGCGGCCTGGCAAAAAGGGCCTCTTTGCGGATTATCTCCCGGAATATGAGGATGAATACCTATGAAAAATATTGGATTTTTATCATTTGGTCACTGGACGCCATCGCCACAGTCCGGCACCCGTTCGGCAGCTGACGCTTTGCTGCAATCTATCGATCTGGCGGTCGCCGCGGAAGAACTGGGCGCGGATGGCGCGTATTTTCGCGTGCATCATTTTGCGCGTCAGCTAAGTTCGCCGTTCCCGCTGCTGGCCGCGATTGGCGCGAAAACCCGCAAGATTGAAATCGGTACCGGTGTGATCGATATGCGTTATGAAAATCCGCTGTATATGGCCGAAGACGCCAGCGCGGCGGATCTGATTTCCGGCGGGCGTTTGCAGCTGGGGATCAGCCGGGGTTCACCGGAGCAGGTGATTGATGGCTGGCGCTACTTTGGTTATCAGCCTGAAGAAGGCGAAACCGAAGCGGATATGGCGCGCCGCACGACAGAAAAGTTTCTGGACGTGCTGCGCGGTGAAGGTTTTGCGAAACCAAATCCTCAGCCGATGTTCCCGAATCCGCCGGGTTTGCTGCGCCCTGAGCCTTATTCAGAAGGGTTACGCGACCGCATCTGGTGGGGCGCGGGTTCGAATGCGACCGCGGTCTGGGCGGCGAAGCTGGGCATGAATCTGCAAAGTTCGACGCTTAAAGATGATGAAACCGGCGAGCCGTTTCATATTCAGCAGGCGGCGCAAATACGTGCGTATCGCGAGGCATGGGCCGAAGCGGGGCATACACGCGCGCCACGCGTTTCTGTCAGCCGCAGTATTTTTGCGCTGATGGATGACCGCGATCGTATGTATTTTGGCGGAGGCGGCAACGATGGCGACAAAGTCGGTTATCTCGATGAGAAAACCCGCGCCATCTTCGGGCGTAGCTACGCGGCGACGCCGGACAGGCTGATTGAACAGCTGAAACAGGATGATGCGATTGCTGAAGCGGACACGTTATTGCTGACCGTGCCGAATCAGCTGGGCGTGGATTACAACGTTCACGTTATTGAATCGATCCTGAAACACGTGGCACCGGCGATGGGCTGGCGCGACTGAGTTTCCTGACAATCAACAGGTAAGCCGTAAACGTTAAGCCGTAAACGTTAAGTCGTAAAAAAAGATACGCCCGCCGGGTTTTCCTGAGCGGGCATTTTTACGTCGGGCGGGGCGGTAACAGCCCGCATTCATGAATACAGCTCATCATCTCTATCCGATTCCCTGCGATTATCTCCCGGCCTCAACCCGCTACTATAAAGTCCTCTCCTTATTTCCCGATGGAACACCATGACTGATTCTCAGGCACGATCGCAGATCGCTACCGGAAAAACGACCGGCCTCACGTTTGTACTTATTCTCAGCGCGTTAATGGCTTTCACGTCTTTATCGACCGACATTTACTTACCCGCCATGCCGCTGATGGCGAAGGATTTACAGGGCGACGCGGAACTGACCATCACCGGATTTTTAATCGGTTTTTGTATCGCGCAGCTGATCTGGGGGCCGATCAGCGATCATTTTGGGCGTCGTCTGCCGTTGTTTATCGGCATGGTGTTATTCGTCATCGGCTCCGCCGGTTGCGCGTTATCCACGGATATCGGGCAGATTGTTTTCTGGCGTGTCTTTCAGGCGCTGGGCGCATGTACCGGCCCGATGCTGGCGCGGGCGATGATCCGTGATCTGTTCAGCCGCACCCGCGCGGCGCAAATGCTTTCGACGCTGATTATCATTATGGCGATCGCCCCGATCGCCGGGCCGCTGCTGGGAGGGCAGATGATCAAAGTCACTTCCTGGCATTCCATTTTCTGGCTGCTGGCAGTGATCGGCACACTCATGCTGATTTCCCTGTTCTGGCTACCGGAGACCTTACCGCAAGAAAAGCGCGTGAAAGCGTCGCCGGGCAGCGCCTTTCGCAATTACGTCACGTTGCTGAGCAACACGCAGTACATGCAGTTTACGTTATGCCTGACGTTCTATTACGTCGCGGCGTATGCGTTTATCACCGGCTCGCCATTTGTTTACATCACCTATTTTGGCGTCGAGCCGCAGCATTACGGCTGGCTGTTTGCCGTCAATATCGTCGGGCTGGTGGGGGTGAGCGTGTTGAACCGGCGGCTGGTGCAGCGTTACCCGCTGGAGACGTTGCTCAAGTTCGCCGTGTGTATCGCGATGCTGGCCGCGCTGGTGCTGGCGCTGGCCACCGGCGCAGGGGTCGGCGGGATCGGCCTGATTGTGGTGGCGGTATTTGTCTTCTTCTCGATGAACGGAATTATTGCCGCGACCTCAACCGCCGCCGCGCTGGACGCCGTGCCGAACGTTGCCGGTTCTGCCTCGGCGTTGATGGGGTCGTTGCAGTACGGCAGCGGGATTATCTCTTCATTGTTGCTGGCGCTGCTCAGTGACGGAACGCCGTGGACGATGGGCTGGATTATCGCGGTATTTACCGTAGCCAGCGCCGTGATGGCACTGACTACGCGGGTACGGAATTGAAATGCCCCTGGCATTCCCCTTTCTATTCTGAATAACGCAGTGCATCAATCAGCAGCGCAAAAGCGGGCGGATGCTGTTTCCGGCTCGGGTAATAAAGATAATAACCGGAGAAATACGGGCACCATTCTTCCAGGATCTGCACCAGCTCGCCCGATTTCACGAGATCCGCAATCATATCTTCCGGCACGCAGGCAATCCCAAACCCGGACTGCACGGCATCGATTCTTTCGGACAGCAGGTTGAATGTCAGCTGCCCTTCAACACGCACGCGCAGCGGTTTTCTGTCTTTCTCAAACTCCCAGTGATACACGCCACCGGCGGTCGGTAAACGCATATTAATGCACTGATGATTCTGCAAATCATGCGGCGTCTGCGGAATAGGATGCTCCGCGAAATATGCCGGAGAGCCGACCACCGCCATGCGGATCTCCGGGCCGATTTTTACCGCAATCATATCCTTATCCACGCTTTCGCCCAGACGAATACCGGCATCAAATCTGCCCTCGACGATATTCACAAACCCGTTATCGACTATCAGCTCGACACTGATTTCCGGATACTGTTTCAGAAACGGTTTGAGCTTCGGCCACACCAGACTGCGTGCCGAATGCTCTCCCGCCGAAAGACGGATATTCCCCGATGTCTTGCCGTTCAGATGAAGCAGCGTTTCCAGCTCCTGTTCAAGATCTGCCAGACGTGGCTCGAGGCAGGCAATAATGCGTTCACCTGCTTCCGTCGGCGTTACGCTGCGGGTGGTGCGCGTCAGAAGACGGATATTCAGACGTTCTTCCAGCGCCTTGATCGCGTGGCTGATGGCCGACTGCGAAACATCAAGTTTGCTCGCCGCCTTGGTAAAACTTCTCTCACGTGCCACGACAAGAAACATCTGCAATTCATTAAAGTTTTCTTTCAGCACGGGTCATTACCTTTTTCAATACGATCAGCGGCATACAGAGATTGTGTTGGCGGCCGGGGGTGAGGGTATTGTAGCGGGAATGAGGGCGATTGGGGGATTTCGGTGATTTGGAACGTGCGGGAGTCTGTTTAGTGCCAGAAGCGGAGGTGATAACAACGATGAGTGAAAGTTAAAAAACGACCTAAGGACAATTTTGATATAAAGAAAATTATGCAATGGTCGATAATCACATAACTTTTCACTTTTATTTAATAGGATTTAAAAATGGCTGAAAAGCTTAGTGAAGGCAGAATTATGCAAGCTCTTAATTGGGCTTATGATAAAGCATTGGATGGTACTATTCCGGGAACGGATTCATCTTATGAAATGGCTGAAAACTACCTGAAGGGGGAGGAGGACTTAGCGGCTAAGGTGAACTCTCTTATCAGATGGCAAAACACGAAATCTGCCACTACCGGATTTGTATCCGGTCTCGGAGGCATAATTACTATGCCGGTTGCAATTCCAGCAAGTATTGCAACCGTGATTTATGTCCAGATTCGCATGATAACCGCCATAGCTATCATGGGAGGATATGATGTTAAAGATGACCGCGTTAAGGCGCTCGTATACTCATGCCTCGCTGGAAATGCTGCAAAAGATATCCTCAAAGGAACAGGAATAATTATTGGTTCGAAGATGTCTACGCAGTTAATCAAGAGCATATCAAAGGAAACGATTGTCGCTATTAATAAGCGAGTTGGTTTTAGGCTTCTTACTAAATTTGGTGAAAAAGGTGCGATCAACTTAGGTAAAATGATTCCACTTGTAGGCGGCGTAATCGGCGGGACATTTGATGGAATTTCAACCAATATCGTCGGTAATATTGCGAGAAAAACCTTCATCGAAGGGAACGCTATAACCGATTTATAGGAATGTTTGTAATTTCTGAGAAATATTAACCTGCTGCACATTATATCGACTATTACGGACGTTAGCGCAATATAACGTCCGTCCTTCGCTCAAACCTGCCTGTGGGCTAACGTGGGTAGCCCTGTATCAATAGCGGATATAATATCCGGTAATTTGGCCGAGGTTGAGATAAAGTTGATGTTATGTTAAATATAACTTATTGGCAACTACAACAAAACGTTAGGGTAAATGACTGGCTTAATATCCCTTTAAAGTTTTATCCGTATGGGTCGATAAAAACAGGATAGACAGAAACGTAAAGGGAAGCGCATGTATGGAAAACTGGTCGTTACGGGAATAATGGTAACGTTGTTGAGCGGGTGTTCGGCGGGATTTAGGCCTTCGCTAGAAGACTATAAAGGTTCAGATGCGGCTCGGATTCGCGCTTCGTCTGGTGGCAATACAGCTCTGCAATTTTACGAAAAACAGACGAGTGGCTGTTATAAAAAAGTTTTAGAGCGCCGGATTACGGCTGGTCTTGCTATTATCGGTATTCCTGTCACAGGAAATAAAATAATTGGAATGCCAGAGTCATCTAACACCAAGGGAATTTTCATAAATGAATTTTCTATCAAACCGGGGCAACTTGTGACGGTAATTCATTATAGGACACAACCTGGTTACTATCAAAATACTGAACGGTCCGTTTCCGACAGTTTCATTCCTCAACCAAATCATGATTACGATATCGTCGTTACTGGCTCAGAGTTTTCCGGAGATAGAGTATCGATGAAAGATCTGGATTCAGGTGCTAAGATAGTCGGATGGGAAGGCAAGCAATGCCCATCCGGTATACTCGATTAACTGTATGGCGCAGGTGACGGTCTTTACGATAATAATCTGGTTTTAAGCCCACTTGAAGTGGGCTTTTTAATGCGGTGCGGTGACCGAACAAAAAAGGAGAGAATATGCGTGCAGAAATGAGGGAAAAAATCATCATAACGTGTGAGGCCAAAATAGTGGCCAAGGGCAGTAACGTAGGGCTGTCGTTCTATGCTTTTTTTGCCAATAAAAATGATGAACCTGAGTTGCTCATGGAAGTTGCGCAATGGTGGATTATGGAGATGAGACTGAATCACTTTGAAAAGGCTGAAAAGATAAAGTTCCTCGTTTTAGCCCTATGATTGGACATTCAGGGCGAGTCAGAATCATTGCCAGAATGTTCATCAGTGTCTGTTTATAATAACCTTTATCTGATTTGCGCTCATGAACCAACAGGGTGGGCCGCTATTCATGCGAAGGAACTAAGATGTTTTTGCCAGATTCAGGTTTTACAAAAACCGTATATCAATGGTCATCAGAAGCATGAACCGTCAGCTGTTTGTTTCTCTGGATGGGCCGAAAGGAGCCGGTAAAACCACATTGCTGGAAGCCATCACGAAAGTACTCAGGGCAGACAACAAGAAGGTGATCCGACTCAGCGAGAAAAAAAGTGACCCCTGCAGGGGGGAAACAATGGCTCTGGTTAACAGGCTCGCCAGAAATCCCTCCGTGGATTTAGAACGGGAGGTTTGTGCGCGCTTTGCGGATAGCCGTGCCTGGATTTCGCAGCAAGTGCTAAGTAAACAGCCAACGGACAGCATTATCTTGATGGATCGCTGGTACCCGTCGGATGCCGCGTTTCGCCGGATGGTTCCGTTTGCAGAGATTTTACAGCTTAACATTGAACGTAAAGTGCGAACGCCAGACCTGCATGTCGGGGTTGTGACTGCGCCTGAAATTTCATGGGCGAGAGCCGCGGCCCGGACGCGTGGACTACGTAGTACAGTGATTCATAAGCTGGAAGAACATGTCGATTGTACCCAAGCGTTCGAGCGAGAAATTGCCGCTCAGGGCTGGGTTTTATGCCGTAATGAAGGAACGATTGAAGACGCCACGATGCAGGTGATATCTGAGATTTACAAAGCGCTAGGATGCTCCACCAGCACGGGTTTTGCGTGCTGATCTTCCGCCGCGTGCCGCCAGCCATTACGGCAACCTGTTTCCCCAAAAACCAAAAAGCCCGCTTAGTTTCCTAAGCGGGCTTCTCTAAATTTGGCTCCTCTGACTGGACTCGAACCAGTGACATACGGATTAACAGTCCGCCGTTCTACCGACTGAACTACAGAGGAATCGTTTGAACGGGGCGAATGTTATCCAGAGGGGCGCGGAGTGTCAACGCTAAATTTGCGAAAACCCGCCGACTGCTCAGCAACTAATCAATGCGGCGATAAAACAGGACTTTTCCACTGAAAATCGCCACGGATCACGCGGGTTAACAATCGCAGCGCTGACCGCGAAGTTGCCTTGCCAGCGGGTCCTGCTGGTAAAAACGTGTGAAATGACCGTATACCAGTGGAAAACGTTCCGAAAGCAGTTCTGGCGCACTAAAAAAGTATTCCGATAACACCGCAAAGCATTCTGCCGGATCGGTCGCGGCGTAGGCGTCCATGCTGGCGGCTTCTTCGCCGACGGTGTCGATCTCATCTTGCAGGTTTTGCATGGCGGCCTGCAAATCATGTTCCCACGCCACCACATCACGCAGCGATATCGGCGGAATGCCGCTGACTTCGCCGCCGTTGCGCATATCGAGTTTATGCGCCGCTTCGTGGATCACCAGATTGAAACCGGAGTTATCGAACGAATCTTCGATGTCCTGCCAGTTAAGCACAATCGGGCCCTGATCCCAGCTTTGTCCGGCATGGATTTGCGAACCGGCGTGAACCAGACCGTTTTCATCCTGCCACGGGGAATCGACGACGAAAGGGGAAGGGTAGAGCAGAATCTCATGAAAACCATCGAGCCAGGATGCGCCCAGTTCCATCACCGGCAGGGCAAACAGCAGGGCGATGCGCGCCTGCATCTGTTCTGTCAGTTCGATGCCCTGCAACGGAACCAGCCGCTTTTGCGTCAGCAACTGACTGGCGACCTGAACCAGCCGCTGTTTTTCCTTCTCGTTAAGGGAAGATAATAGCGGGATATTCAGAGCGTCATTCCACGCGTCCGATTTTTCAATTTTCAGGTCATTCGCTTTCCACGGCCACTTAATCATCATCTTGCTCGCAAAGTGATCATTCGAATTTTCAGCAGGGTCCAATGGTAAACTACGTCAATACATGTAACTTCAACGAGTTAGCGTCCTGCCGGGGTGAGTCTCAGTGGATGTTACACATCAGCGGATTTTTAGCAAAAAGCGCGCGCACCTTATAAGACGTAGCTCACGTTATTATTCTAGTCGCAGAACATCAGGCTGTTATCGTTACAGCCATTTTTCCATAAATTCTGTTGTCGGCATCGGCTTTCCGAAAAAATAACCCTGAAAATATTCCAGATGATAGGGCGTCAGGTAATCGATCTGCGTCTGCGTTTCAATCCCTTCCGCCACAATGATCATCTGCAAACGCTTCGCCAGATCAATCACGTTATCCACGATATGCCCAGCCAGCGCGTCCGTCCCGATACGGCCAATAAAGCTCTGGTCGATTTTGAGGATGTCGATGTGGAATTTTTGCAGGTACGTCAGGCTGGAATGACCGGTACCAAAATCGTCCATGGCAATCAGTACGCCCATTCTGCGCAGCGCACCGAACAGGCTGTGGGTGATTTCACTCGATTCGATCAGTTCGCGTTCGGTCAGCTCCAGCACCAGTTTGATCGGTTTATCTTTAAAGGCGTGCAGAAACGCTTTGCAGTCTTCCACCAGCGTCAGGTCTTTGAAATGTCCGGCGCAGATGTTGAAACCGAAATGGAAATCATCCGGCAGTTGCGTGGCCTGCGGGCCAAACTGATCGCGAATCTGCGCCATCATCAGGCGGGTCATCGGCACAATCAGCCCGCTTTCTTCGGCCAGCGGAATGAACTGATACGGCGGGATCAGGCCCGATTGCGGATGCTGCCAGCGCATCAGCACTTCGCAGCCGGTGAGCTGGTGGTGAGTGCCGTCCACCACCGGTTGCAGGAAGGGAATAAATTGTTTTTTCGCCAGCGCATCTTTGAGCGCGGAAACAGGACCTCCGAAGCGGCCCAGCAACATGTAAGTCATAAAGGCAACGAATACGCCGAGCAGCGGGAAAAGCACCAGGCTGGCGGTGGCGTAATCAAAGATATAACGCCAGTGATCGCCGTTACGGATCACCAGTTTCATCTGATAAGGGTATTGGTCTGAATGCTGGGCTATCCGTTCACCGTCCGGCCAGTTTTCGCCCTGATGAATTTTACCTTTGCTGTCCATCCACTGGTCGCCTACCTGTAACGCCAGATAGGTGTGCGTGCTGAGTAAATCCAGAATGTTATGCAGGAAATAGCCATCCACGCCAATCAGTACACCGTTGCCGTTGATATCACGGCGGTAAGCAATCAGCGGATGGCCCGGCGTAACAGGGTTGCCACTCATCAGAAGCAACTCCCCGCCGTTGTATTTCCCTGTGGAAACGTAATCGATTTTTTACCAAACAGCGAAGTGCAGTAGATGGAATCGCCACGATAAAGGTTAACGGTACGCACGTTCGGCACCCGCGCGACTTCCCAGCGCAACGCCTGAATGACGTTTTGATCGCATTCTTTGCCGACCAGATTTTGTACTGAATCGGCGGCGGTCGAGGCGTTATTGAGCGTCATGTCGACGAGGCGGACAGATTGCGCCAGGCTGGCGGTGGTATCCCGGCGTAATCCCTGTGAGGTTTGCCAGGAAATGGCCAGCGTTCCCAGTGCGGCAACAATAAAAAATGCCAGTACGGACAGGCAAATTCTGATATGCGGTCGGTTTAACCAATTCAGGGCCAAAGAGATATCCACCAGTTAAAAGCCACGGAAAGAAGTTTTGTTCAGTAAATATAACCTATAAAGCCTCAACACACTGTGACGGCGTTATTTTAGGATATTGCGCATCCTGATGATTAACAATCATTTGATGCAAATCATGAATGCTTCAGGGTTCAAATTTTTTTTGTATGATTCAAATTTCCCAAGCGCAATACCCCGTTTATTGAGGGCTCTAAAGACTAAAATCAGTTCGTGCTGTTTCGGTTTTATCGGGTATTCCTGGCGGGGTAAAGTTTGTAGCATAAGACTTTAAGCCGCCTGTCCGATAAACGACAATAGGACTGAACGATGTTTCCCCGTTTGAAATTGCTCTTTTGCGCTGCTGTTTTAACCCTTTCCGTGACCGCGCCTGCTTTTGCGGCCGACGCGCCTTCTTACGGTCCGCAATTACAGGGTTTTGATTACCCTTATCCGGTCAAACAATATTCCTTTACCTCGCAGGGTGCGCCGCTGCAAATGGGGTATCTCGACGTCGCGCCGACCGGGCATAAAAATGGCCAGACGGTAGTGCTGATGCACGGTAAGAATTTCTGCGCCGCCACCTGGGGCGATACCATCCGGGCGCTGGCGCTGAAAGGTTATCGCGTGATTGCGCCCGATCAGATTGGGTTCTGTTCCTCCACCAAGCCGGGGCATTATCAGTACAGCTTCCAGCAACTGGCGAACAACACGCATGACCTGCTGAAAAGCCTCAATATTAAGAAAGCGGTGATTGTCGGGCATTCCACCGGCGGGATGCTGGCGACCCGATACAGCCTGATGTTTGCGCCGGAAGTGTCAAAACTGGTGCTGGTGAATCCGATCGGGCTGGAAGACTGGAAAGCCAAAGGCGTACCTTACCGGACGGTGGATCAGTGGTATGACCGTGAGCTGAAAACCTCGGCGGACAGCATTAAACAGTACGAGCTGAAAACCTATTACGTGAATAAGTGGAAGCCGGAATATGACCGCTGGGTCGATATGCTGGCCGGGCTGAACAACGGGCCGGGGCATAAACTGGTGGCATGGAACTCGGCGCTGATTTACGACATGATTTTCACCCAGCCGGTGTTTTACGAATTCAAAAACATTCGTGTGCCGACGACTTTAATGATCGGGACATCCGATACGACGGCTATTGGCAGCGATATCGCGCCGCCTGCGGTGAAAGCGAAAATCGGCAACTACAAAGTGCTGGGTAAACAAGCCGCGAAGCTGATCCCACATGCGAAGCTGATTGAGTTTACCGGATTAGGGCACGCGCCGCAGATGGAAGAACCGGAGAAATTCAACGCCGCGTTGCTGAAAACCCTGGCGCGCTGATTTCAGCGATATTAAACAAACAGAAAAGCCGCAGTGCATAACACGCTGCGGCTTTTTTTATGGGCTCAGGGAAATGAGTTAACGCAGGTTGTCCGGGAAGTTAGCCGGTAATTCACTGGCGGCGCAGTCAATGACGCTGTCGTTATCCGCGCCGCAGTCACGCACAAAAGTGATGGTGGCGAATTCGTCGATCACTTCGGTCGGATACGCCGGCCCGGCGTCGCGGTATGAATTCATCAGCGGAATATGATCGTTCTGGAAGCAGACGGTTTTTTCCGGATTGTTCATGATCCAGCGCGGGAAGAAGATGGTGCCGTGGAACACGTTGTCGGCCAGATTCACAATCAGGCTGACGTCGGTGCCGGTCGGTTCAGTCCATGAAATTTTGTAGACATCAGACGCGACACGGACGATATACGCGCGCTGGTCTTTCACCCAGCGATTGCCGACCAGGCCGCTGTGAATGCGGTAATCCAGCGTTTCGGCGTTTTTCACATAAATTTCGTAGTTCCAGCCGTTATCGTAAGTGTAAACAACGTGTTTGCCCACGAAACCGCTCAGGTCATGTTTGTCGAAGCTGCTCATTGTCATTCTCCTTAACTCAGTGTTGGGATGAAACGTTTGTTTTCGTTTCGTTGAGAAGAAGATTACACTTCATAAATCAGATATAAAAACGCTGGTTTTCGATATAAACCATCTGAAAATCAGAACGGTTTAATGCCGAGAAAATCCCTAAGAAAGGAAAATCCCATGGCACTTCCGCGAACAACACTCGAACAATGGGTGGTCTTACAAACGGTTATCGAGCAGGGCAGTTATGCCCAGGCGGCGCAGGTGCTGAACCGCAGCCAGTCATCGGTCAGTTACGCACTGAGCGGTTTGCAGGAACGGCTCGGGTTGTCACTGCTGGAAATCCACGGACGTAAGGCGGTGCTGACCGAGCAGGGGCGCGCGCTGCTGGTTCAGGCCAGCCCGCTGATAACGGCTTTTTTGCAACTGGAGCATCGCGCCGCCGGTTTGAAAGACGGCGTGCGCACCGAACTCAGTCTGGTGGTGGACAGCGTGTTTCCGAAAAATCGTCTGTTCCGCGCCCTGAAAGCGTTTCAGCAGCAATTCCCGGATACCCGCGTACATCTGACAGAGATCCTGCGCGGCGAAAGCATTGCGCAACTTAATGAGCGTTCGGCGGATTTGTACATCACCACGCTGGCGCCGGAGAATGCGATACACGGGCGCTTTTTACTGGACGTCGATTTTGTGCCGGTGGCGAAAAGCGATCATGCATTGCTGCAACTTCCCGTTCCGTTGACGGCGCAGGATCTGGCGCGGTTCCCGCTGATCAGCGTCGCGGACCGGCATCTGCCACGCACCGATAATCATTCATCGGGGACGATTGCGAACTGGACATTTACCACCGTTGGCGCGGCGATGGAGGCGATTGCGGTGGGGGTCGGATACGGCTGGCTGCCACTGGAAACGGTGCAAAGCGCGCTGGATAACGGCCAGCTGAGTCGTCTGGCGTTATCGGCCAGAACGGTGCGGCAAACGGCGTTGTATATGGCGCTGGATAATGAATCGGAACGGTTTGATCAGACCGTCAGCGCGCTGGCAAAAAGCATTCTGACGGAATGTGGGTTGCTGCCCTGAAGCAGGCAGCAACCCTCAGGTTAAAGCGAAAGTCAGGCGTGCGGGGCTTTGCAGGCTGCAAGAATATCCAGCTGCGGGTCGCGTTCCGTGGTTTGCACGTTCATGACGCTGAGCACGGTATGGAACAGATTATCCTGCGACACATCGTCTTTCGCCGCACTGGCTTTCAGGCATTGCAGGTCGATGCCCTGGGCCTTTGTATAACCCTCTGACAGCCAGAACAGCATCGGAACGTGCGTCTGCTGGGCCGGTGCCACGCTGTAGGGCGTGCCGTGCAGATACAAACCGTTTTCACCCAAAGACTCGCCGTGATCGGAAAGATAAATCACCGCCACGTTGTACTTATCCTGATACTGCTTCGCCTTTTCAATTACCTGAGACACCAGATAATCGGTGTAGAGCAGGGTGTTATCGTAGGTATTCACCAGCTGTTCCTGCGAACAGTTTTCGATATCGCTACGCGGGCAATCCGGCACGAACTTGCGGAATTCCGGCGGATAGCGTTTGTAATACGTCGGGCCGTGGCTGCCAATCAGGTGCAGTGCGATCAGCGTGTTTTTGCCGTCCGGGCGGATATCGTCGTCAATATTCTGCATTAGCGCCATGTCGTAACAGGTATCGCCATCGCAATATTTGCCGTCTTTTTTGGTGTCGATAATGACGTTTGGCACGCGGTCGCAGACGCCTTTACACCCTTCGTCGTTGTCTTTCCAGAAAACGGAAACACCGGATTTATGCAGAATATCCAGTAACCCTTCGCTGTTACGTGCGCGGTTGGCGTCGTAGTCGGTGCGCTTCATGTTCGAGAACATGCAGGGAACGGAAATCGCCGTCGCCGTTCCGCAGGACGTCATTTTGTTGAAATACACTACATCCGGGATTGCCTGCGTGTACTGATTGGTCGGTTTGGCATAGCCGTTGGACGACTGGTTTTGCGCACGCGCGGTTTCACCCACAATCAGGAACACCAGATTGGGTTTCTGTCCCGGTTGCTGCACCAGTTTGGCATCGTTGCCCAGCGTCTGGAATGGCACTTTTGGCGTGAAATAGCGGTGATTCATGTACTGGAAAGCGCTGTACAGGTAATTCGTCGGCACGATTTCCAGATTCAGGGTGCGGTTGTTGCGGCCCACCGAAGCGTAATCTTTGTAGAACATACCGGCAATGGACGCGACCACCAGCAGGGAAATGACCATGGACACCAGACGCACGCCCAGACGGCGCAGCGCGGTTTTCTCATACGCAACGGGCGTTAAAAACAGCAGCACAGCGGGCAGGATACCGGTGAACACAAACCACAGCACCACCTTCAGGTTCAGGTAAGACGTTGCTTCGGCGGACTGGGTTTCTATGATGTTTTCGATCATGCCGCGGTCAAACACCACCTGATAAGTCATCATCGCGAAACTGGCCAGCGCACTGAGCGGCAGCACAATAATAAAGAAAGGCTTAAGCAGCGGGCGGAAACTGAACGGGGTGAACACAAAGTTCAGCGCGGCGAAAAGCGCCACCGGGATCGTCAGCGCAAATAAGAGATTGTAGGCCGGCAACGCATTAAGGATGCGGTAAAAGTGCAATAAAATGGGCAGGTTAACGACAAAGGTAAAATACAGAGTCAAAAGCAAGGTCAGCTTAAAGTAGCTGATCTTCGGCAATAAATAGCGCAATGAAAACTCCCAACTTGCTGAGGTCGCTGGCGTTAATGTCATGGAAACATAACGTGCAGAAATGATTTGGCGCGAATCATATAACTGCAAGCTTAAGAAAGCCTTAATGCTACTGTAACAAAATACTGATACTCCCTTTACCAATCACATTTTTAGAAAAGGTTCAGAAAATAAATAAAATATAGTTATCGGATTTTTCGGGCTTAAACCCTTATGCTGTGCGGCATGGTGAAGTGTGTGGTCATTAAATAACCACTTCGTTTAAACCTCTCTGAGTGCCTTTTCTCCGCTCATTTTGACCCCCCTCTCTGATTAATCCCGACAGGTTTAATTCACCACTGATAGCGCCTCAGCTATCAGAAGGATGTTCGCGTTGATTTCATCTTCGGCCACTATTGCGGCCAGCAGTATCATAGAACCCGGTGTCGTTATCGGGCCGCACGTTGTTATCGGGCCTTTTTGCTTTATTTCCGCCGGTGTTCACATCGGGGAAGGAACGCGTGTTGCCTCACACGTCGTGATTAACGGCGACACACGCATCGGGCGTAACAACATGATAGGAATGGAATCTTCAATCGGGGAAGTCAGTCAGGATTTAAAATATGCCGGTGAGGCCGCCGGTCTGGAAATCGGTGACGACAACAAGATTGGTCGCCACGCAACCTTTCATCGCGGCACCGCGCAGGGCGGCGGTTTTACGCGGATCGGCCATCGTAATGTTTTCGACGGCGGCGTGCATATCGGGCATGACTGTCAGGTCGGCAACGACACATTTATCGGTGAAAACAGCGGGCTGGCGGGGCATGTCACACTGGGCGATACGGCGCGAATCGAGGCCATGTGCGCGGTGCATCAGTTTTGTATCGTCGGCGCAGGCGCGTATCTGCTGGCCAATACCTGTGTGGTGCAGGATGTGCCGCCGTACATTCTGGCACAAGGCAATCGCGCCGTACCGAAAGGGATTAATGAGCAGGCCACGGTTTTTGCCGCCGCTGACGACGCGCAGCAGAATGTGATCCGGCATTTGTACGATTTGCTGTATCACCAGCAGGCGGCGGCAGACGAAGTGAAAACGGAAATTCAGCGGCTGAGTGCAGAATTCCCTTTATTGCAGTGCTTCAATGAATTTTTCACCCGTTCAGCGCGCGGTATTATCCGCTGAACGGATGAAAACTGAACCGTCAGGCTTCGAGGGCTAAAAGCGCAAACGTTGCCAGCCAGTGTTCGCCCATATACGTACTGTCGAGGTGATCCAGCGCGCTGTGCAGATGGGCTTCTGCCGTCTGGCGCAGCAGCGCCGCGCGCGGATCGCCCGCCGGTAATGCCGACGCAAGGGAACGCTGGCACCAGGCGCGGCTCAGGTTCAGCCCGTCCAGATGGCCGATTTTCCCGTCGCTGCGGTCGGTGACCGTGGCCGGCGTGAACAGCGTTGCTGGCTGGCTGTGCGCTAAGTCCGGCAGGAAACGCCCGAACCACGTCACAAACGCGTCGCCCGGTAACACGCGGCGCATCAGCTCTGCCTCCATCAGCGACGGCGAAAGAAATTCATCGCCGCCCGGTTCCCACGCCTGACAATGAACATCTTCCAGATGCCAGCGCAGCGCCGTTTCCTCAATCAGTTCCGCCAGTTTGTGATGCTTTACGCGGCGGGCGTAATCAAGCGTCAGTGCCAGCGCAAAGGCCGTATTGAAATGGCTGCCGACGCGCAGCGGATAGGTGGCTTTCGGCAGAAAATCCGCAAAACTTTTCTCAAAGAACCGGCTCATCGGTGCCAGCGTTTTTGCCCAGTGCGCCGACTGTGGCAACGCCATTTCGTGTAACTGCTGCGTCAGCGCCAGAAACCAGGCCCAGCCATAAGGCCGTTCAAATCCGGCGTGCTGAGGCTGGCGCAGATAGGCCATTTCACCGGCCACGTTCTCGTCGGTGAAATGCGCGCTGACCACGGCAATAATCGCTTCGGCTTGCGGTAAATCCGGAAAGCGATCCAGCAAACGCAGTAATAACCAGTAGCCGTGAACGCAGGAATGCCAGTCGTAGCTGCCATAGAAAATCGGGTGCAGCTGGCGCGGCGTCTGCGCGTCTGCGGCGCTGCTCATGGCGTGCATCAGTTTATTCGGAAACTCACGCGTCAAATGATTCAGCGCCAGCGAGGCAAAGCGCGAGGCCATTTCCGGCGAAAGTGTTGTCGTCATCGTCATCTCATTGCCTTATCAGAAGCGGAACACAAACAGGTACATGAACGAGGTGTTAACCAGCAGCAGTAAAACGCCGGTTTTCCACTGCGCCTTGATCACGCCGTTTTTATCCTGCAATTCGAGCAACGCCGCAGGCACGATATTAAAGTTGGCCGCCATCGGCGTCATCAGCGTACCGCAGAAGCCGGAAAGCATACCGATAGCACCCATAATCGCCGGGTTGCCGCCGAGCTGATTGACGATAAGCGGCAGGCCGATACCGGCGGTCATCACAGGGAACGCCGCAAAGCCGTTGCCCATGATCATGGTAAACAGCGCCATACCGAAGGTGTACGCCACCACAATTGCCAGCGGTGAGCCGAGCGGAATAATGTTTTTGACCAGCTCCGACACCACGCCGCCGACGCCTGCCAGCGCAAACAACGCGCCGAGTGCGGCCAGCATTTGCGGTAAAATTGCTGCCCAGCCGACGGTATCCATCGTCTGACCGCCCGCTTTAATGGCTTTAACCGGCGAATCGCGCAGCATCACCAGCGCGACGATAAACGCCACCAGCGTGCCGATCACCAGTGAAATCAGCGTGACGTTTTTGGCTTCCACCAGCGGCGTGTATTTCAGCGTCAGCGTGCCAATCAGCGTCACAATCGGAATGAGCAGGGCAGGGATAAACAGCTTATTGCCGAAACGCTTTGCACCGGCTTCGCGTTTTTCGACCCGCTCAGGCTGTTCGCTGTCAGATTTCCCTTTACCCAGTTTGCCGGTGCCAGCAATCACCGCCAGGAGAATGGCCATACAGCCGGTGATGAAATGCGGCAATTCGCCGCCAAACAGGAACGTGATGCCGTAAACGCCCCAGAACAGCGCGTTCACGTAGCGGCGTGCATTGCTTTTGTCGCGCAGGTTGAAGAAGGCGTAAGCGCAGAACATTAGCCCGGCAAGGATGTACACGGTTTGCAAAGAGATCATTTCGCGGCACTCCCGTGTTGCGTATCAAAACGTTTTGCCAGCGAGCGGTCGAGCAGCCAGAGCCGGATAAAGTGGATAATCAGCGCCGCAATGGCGGTCGGGATCGCCCACACGGAAAGGTGCAGCGGCTCGACGTTAATGCCGTACTGTTCCAGAAAACCTTTAATCAGCAGAATCGACTGCACGGCGATAAAGATATCCTCGCCAAAAAATACCGCGACGTTATCGGCAGCAGCGGCGTGGGCACGGATTTTCTGGCGCACGTCCTCAGGCAAATCACCGTATTGGGTGACGGCGGCGGCTTCGGCCATCGGCGCAATCAGCGGACGCACCATTTGGGCATGTCCGCCCAGAGAATTCAGCCCCAGCGCGGCGGTCATCTGGCGCAGGAAAAAGTACAACATCAGCACGCGGCCTGTGGTCGCCGCATGGACTTTGGAAATCAGGTGTCTGGCCTGCTCTTTCAGGCCGCTGCGTTCGAGAATGGCGATGACCGGCAATGTCAGCCAGATAAGGCCCATATAACGGTTATCGGTGAACGCCTTGCCGAAAGCACTGATAATTTCGACGGTGTGCATCCCGCCCGCCAGCCCGGTGGAAATACCCGCCACCGTGACCACTAATAATGGATTGAACCGCAGCGCAAAACCCAGCACGACGATCGGAATGCCAATTAAAACCCACATGATTTGTCCCTCAATAATGTTGTGTTTGCTTTATTTTTTTTGGTGAATTTCTGCGATGGGAATACGCAGGTAATCACTGCGTGTAATAAGTTAGTGCTGATTTGCATAAGAAATGCGTGAGGCGGAAAGTAACAAGTGGTGTGGGGGAACGCAAGGTATACGGGCGTGGGGCGTCAGAGGGAATTATTCTGATGCGGATTTTTTATGTCATTGAACAATAGGATGAACTGGAAGGAAGGATATTTTTCGCAGGTTCAAATAGCCGGGAAGGAAATAACAGAATAAAACGCGTGGGATATTTTTAAACATAAGGCATTTATTATATTTTGCAAAACGACTCCGAATGTCCGGTGCTTATGGGCCCCGTTTTCCTTTCTGATTGTTCTGTAAGCCGCTAACAAGTTCGGGTTCAGTGCTATGATGTGATTCATCAGGGTTATGACCGGAACTCAAAGGATTAAGGATGCAGGCAATGCAAATAGTGAGATCGAATCAGATTCGCTGGCTCAGTGTATTCATTGTGATGGGCGGGCTTTTATTGGTTCTTCCTCTTCATTTACTGGCATGTTTTATCGCCGGTTTTTTGGTGTATGAACTGGTCAACGGACTGACGCCGTATTTTCAGAAGATCATCAGCGGCGAACGGGCGCGCTGGGTGGTGGTGGCGTTTATCAGCACGGTGGTCGTGAGCTTCCTGACGATTGCCGTCGCCGGGCTGGCCGATTTCCTGATGGAAGACATGAAGAATCCGGTGGCGTTTAACGCCATGGTGTCGCGATTGCTGACAGATGCGCAAAGCCGCTTATCACCGGTGCTCCTGCATTATCTTCCTGCCAATATCGAAGAGTTGCAGCGCAGTTTCCTGCAATGGTTGCGTGAACACATCGTGATGATTCAGACGTTTGGTAAAAACGCCGCGCACGTTTTCGTCACCATGCTGATCGGCATGATCCTCGGCGCGATCATTTCGCTTCAACATCACACGCAGGGCGAACACCATGCGCCGTTGAAAAAAGAGTTGCTTCAGCGCGTACGTTTACTGAGTGACGCTTTCCGCAATGTGGTGTTTGCGCAGTTCCAGATTTCGCTGATCAATACCGTGCTTTCCGCCGTGTTCCTGTTCGGGATTTTGCCCTTATTCGGTATTCATCTGCCGCTGGCGAAAACGCTGGTCGTCGTGACGTTCGTCTGCGGTTTGCTGCCGGTGGTGGGGAATCTGATTTCGAATACGCTGATTTTTATCGTCGGGCTTTCGCTGTCCCTGTGGGTCGGGGCGCTGGTGCTGGGGTATCTCATCATCATTCATAAAGTGGAATACTTCCTGAATGCGCGGATTGTCGGTGGCCGTATCAAGGCGAAATCCTGGGAAGTGTTGCTGGCGATGCTGGTGTTTGAAGCCGCCTTTGGTATTCCCGGCGTGGTCGCTGCCCCTATCTATTACGCCTATTTGAAAAGCGAACTGAAAGACGCAGGCCTGATCTGAGTTTGCTTTAACGTGACGTCGCAAGCTGGCGGCGTCACGGTTGTTCCTTTCATGCGCATCTCATTACACCCTCTCCTCGTATTCAGCCAAAAATCCTGAAAAAAACAGATTCAGGCAAGTAATGGCGAGAATCGTTATACCTGTCTGTCATCGTAAAGGGGCATACTTTCGCGGTGCCGGTTTCTTACCGGCATGCTGTATTCCGTTAGCCTATCAGGAGAAAAAAATGACTTTTAACGTTCATGGTTTCGCTGCACTTTCAGCGGATGCGCCTCTTGCGCCTCATAATTTTGTTCGCCGTGACCCGCGTGATACCGACGTTGTTATCGACATTCTGTATTGCGGCGTCTGCCATTCAGATATCCATCAGGCCCGTAATGAATGGCATCAAAGCATTTATCCGATGGTTCCGGGGCACGAAATTATCGGCCGCGTGAAGCAGGTTGGCGCGAAAGTCACCGGCTTCAAAGTGGGTGATACCGTCGGTGTAGGTTGTATGGTCGATTCTTGTCAGCACTGTGAATCCTGCGCAGAAAGCCTGGAACAGTACTGTGAAGAAGGCGCGACCATGACCTATAACAGCCACGA
Source organism: Rahnella sikkimica (assembly GCF_002951615.1). GTDB lineage: Bacteria > Pseudomonadota > Gammaproteobacteria > Enterobacterales > Enterobacteriaceae > Rahnella > Rahnella sikkimica. The sequence continues at coordinate 941,021 of NZ_CP019062.1, forward strand.
TCGTCATGACAATATGATGACCTACGGCGGTTACTCCGAACAAATCGTCGTTTCAGAAAAATTCGTTCTGCGCGTTTCTGAAAAACTGGACATCAAAGCCGCTGCACCGCTGCTGTGCGCCGGTATCACCACGTACTCCCCGCTGATGCACTGGAAAGTCGGAAAAGGCCATAAAGTCGCCATCGTCGGTCTGGGCGGTCTGGGCCACATGGGCCTGAAATTTGCCAAAGCCCTGGGCGCAGATGTCACGCTGTTCACGCGTTCTAAAGGCAAAGAGCAGGAAGCGTACCGTCTGGGCGCGGACCACGTTGTGCTGTCCACCGATGCAGAACAAATGGCGGCGGTGAAAAGCCACTTCGATTTCATCCTCGATACCGTGCCGAATTCGCATGATCTGAACCCGTATCTGGATACCCTGAAACGCGACGGCACGCATATTCTGGTCGGTTTGATTGAGCCAATCGAACCTGCGTTGCACAGCGGTAAACTGGTGATGGGCCGCAAAACTGTTGCCGGATCTCTGATCGGCGGCATCGCAGAAACCCAGGAAATGCTGGATTTCTGTGCCGAACACGACATCTCTTGTGATGTTGAAATGATTGACATGCAGGACATCAATAGCGCTTACGAACGTATGCTGAAAAGCGACGTGAAATACCGCTTTGTTGTTGACATGGCGTCACTGAAAAACGCCGGATAATCAGCCATCTGATTAAATAGCGACCTGATGCGCCTTTCCTGATGTTCATTGCGAACGGCAGGGCAGGCGCATTGTGGCGAAATTTACTCTTTACGCATTTCTGTGGCTTCTCGGCTTGTAAGCGCGGTGGTATCCTGCTGCCTTTCGCCGGGCGAAGGAAAACCAGTGGCTAAGAGTTTTGATGAACTCATCAGAGATATGGATCTGATGATTGAACATGTGGACAGGCTGAAAAACTTGCCACCACGGGCGGCTCAACCAGCAGTCGCTGACAAACCTGCGTACGACTCTTTCGGTGAGATTTTCGCCCTGAAAGCCGTGATGCGGGCTTTTATCTCTTCAGTCGACACCATTGTTAAAGTGCAGATTGCGAAGAAAGTTGAACAGGATATTGGCCATCTGGAGAGCACTGTGCGATCCATTGGCGGCGGCAGCGCTGACGCAGAAGACGTCGCGCAGATTACGGCTTACGTCCGCAATGCTGTCTCTGAACTGATGGATTAATATCCCGCATCATCACATTACGTTTCAATAAACGCCGGTCACACCCCGTCTTTCAAGGCATTGTGTGACCGGCGTTTTTTTTGGCACGGGCTGCGGTAGGCGACGCGACGAAAAGCGTTTATCCTTTTCGCTATGTTTATTGCTGGTGCTCACTATGTCACAGGATTTTCGTTTTCTGGCTTCCCCTCGGCGCAGATGTTACGCGCTTTTATTTGAGCACCGCACCCGCAGCGGTCGCCGGATGGAAACGTTCTGGATCGTGGCGTCGCTACTCAGCGTGTTTATTTTGTTCTTTGAATCCAGCGCTACGGATTTATTCCCCAATACACCCAACATTCTCTGGCGGTTCGGCCTGGCCGAAGCGGCCTTTACGGCGCTGTTTTCCGTCGAATACGTTCTGCGGGTGTTTTCGTCCCCGCGTAAAACGCGTTATCCGCTGAGTTTTTTCGGCATTATCGATTTGCTGACGATCTTGCCGATGTACATCATCTGGCTGATCCCGTCCTTTGGCACGGCCACTGACCTGATCGTACTGATACGGTTGCTGAGGATTTTACGCGTCCTGCGCGTGCTGAAACTTCTGCGGTATATGAGCGACGCCGGGATTTTGTGGCGCAGCCTGATGCGGGCGAAACGCAAGCTGGGCATCTTTTTTGGCTTCGTGGCGATCATCTTGTGTTTATTTGGCGGGCTGATGTTTGCTGCAGAAGGCGGGCAGGACGGATTTACCTCGCTCGGTACGTCGGTTTACTGGGCTGTGGTGACGCTGACCACGGTCGGTTACGGCGATATCACGCCGCATACGGCAATCGGCAGAATGCTGGCGTCGGTGCTTATCCTGCTGGGCTATTCCATCATCGCTGTACCGACCGGGATTTTAACGGCTTATATGTCACAAGAGTTGGAAAAAGGGCGTGCCGCCCGTTCTTGTCAGACTTGTCTGCATTCGGGCCATGAAATTGATGCTAAGTTTTGTGCGCACTGTGGCGCAGTGCTGACATCAGAAAAGACCCAACCTATTGAAAAATAGCCTGTTAATTGTACGTAATTTGTACTGCATGGTACATAAATTGGCTGATTTCAGACTTTACTCGTGCATTGGATTAAAAAGAGTTGCTATTAAAGGGCAGTCATGAGTAAATACATACCGGCCTGTGGTACAGACCTATTTATGCACGACATCCTGAGTAAAGTTGTTCCAATTTAAAGCGTTATCCATGATAACCCTGCTCTGACGAATTTCCTTCTTAGTGCCTCCATAAGTAACGACTGAAATCCGGCTATAACATGCCCATGGTGGCGAAATTTATTTTTAAAAGGTAATTCTTATGTCAATGATGAAAGGTCAGGTTAAGTGGTTTAACGAGTCTAAAGGCTTTGGCTTCATCACTCCTGCTGACGGCAGCAAAGATGTGTTCGTACACTTCTCCGCTATCCAGGATCAAGGTTTCAAGACCCTGGCTGAAGGCCAGAACGTACAGTTCACTATCGAGAACGGTGCTAAAGGTCCGTCTGCGGCTAACGTTACCGCTATCTAATCTTGCTTTCTCGCTGTTTCAGCGATGATTGCAAAGATGACAAAAACCCGCATGCGCGGGTTTTTTTACGTCTGTCGTTTATGAAAAACGCATCACAAGCCCGCTAAACCTCCCCGCAACATTTCCATCTTCGTAAAAAGTCCCTGAATTGCAGGCAAAAAAATGCCCGCACAGAGGCAGGCAAAAAATATTTCTTATGACATTCATTATGTACTCCCTCGGGGGTGAGCACGCTGGCAGTATAGAAGAAATGAAAGTCAAGATTCTGGCATCAAAATGTTAAGAAAATGCAAATTAGTTATGCAGCGTCATTTTCTTGTTTTAAACACGACTTCCCGTATGCGCTGTGCCTTTGTGAGGCTGTCTGTACTACAATAAAGATAATTGAAAACCCTGGGATAACCTGATGAAAGTTAATGATCTTGTGACAGTGAAAACCGATGGCGGCCCACGTCGCGAAGGTAAAGTATTAGCCGTAGAGGAATTTTACGAGGGCGTCATGTATCTGGTGTCGCTGGAAGACTATCCGGCAGGCATATGGTTCTTCAATGAAGGCGATACCAAAGACGGCACATTCGTTGAGCCGCGTGAAGGCACGGAATAAATCGCCTGTTAACACGCCTTCAGAATAAAAAAATACCGGTCGCAAATGCACCGGTATTTTTTTGTCTTTAATCCGCGCTATCCGGCGCGATGACGGGTCAGAATGTTTCCCAGTTTGGCGCTTCGTTCGCGTTTTTTGTGGTGCGTGAAGCAGGGGACTTCAGTACGCGCGCCGGCGGCTGGCGCTTTGCCGATGGATTTTGTGTATGCGCATCAAGACGGAATACCGCGACGGCCTGCGTTAAGCGCGCTGCCTGTTCTTCCAGTGATGCCGCGGCCGCGGACGCTTCCTGCACCAGCGCGGCGTTCTGCTGGGTGACACCGTCCATCTCAGAAACTGCCTGGCTCACCTGGCTGATCCCACGGCTTTGTTCGTCAGACGCCGAGGCGATTTCGCCCATAATGTCCGTCACATGGCTGACGGCGGTCACGATTTCGGACATCGTATCCCCGGCATCGCCCACCAGAATGCAGCCTTCGCCGACGTAATCCACCGATTCTTCAATTAACGCTTCGATTTCTTTGGCGGCCTGTGCGCTGCGCTGCGCGAGGTTGCGTACTTCGCTGGCCACCACGGCAAATCCGCGACCTTGCTCGCCTGCACGCGCGGCTTCGACCGCGGCGTTCAGCGCCAGAATGTTGGTCTGGAAGGCAATACTGTTAATCACCGTGGTGATTTCAGCGATTTTGGATGAGCTGCGGGAAATTTTATCCATGGTTGTCACCACGTCCGCCACGATATCGCCGCCTTTCTGCGCTTTATTCGAGGCATCTGCTGCCAGTTTGCTGGCGTGATGGGCGTTCTCGGAGTTCTGTTTCACTGTCGCGGTCAGCTGTTCCATGCTGGCGGCGGTTTCTTCCAGCGCAGCGGCCTGTTGTTCGGTGCGGGAAGAAAGATCGGTGTTGCCCGATGCAATTTCCGTAGAACCCTGATAAATCGACACAGCACCTTCGCGCACGGTTCTGACGGTGGAAGACAGCGAGCTTTGCATCTGCTCAACATTACTGCTTAACACGCCGATTTCGTTGCGACCGCTGCTTTCTGCCGGTTGCGTCAAATCGCCTTCAGAAATTTTCTGGATACGCGACACCAGGCGATTCAGCGGATTGATGATGACTTTGCGCATCACCAGATAGGTGATAAATGTCAGCACCAGCGCAATCAGAAAACCGCCGCCCATCAGCATATAGCCGAGCACCGCGTTGTGCTGTGCCTTGTCATTAATCGCATTGGCTGTTTCGGTGCGGTAAGCAATCGCCGCCAGTAATGGCGCATTGTTAGCCTGATCCAGCCCGCGCACGGTTTCCGCTTCCTGCGAAATCACTTCTTCGAAATGTGCCTGCTGCGCGGATTCCAGCATCGGTGCCATGCCTTTGGTCAGATAGGCGTTGTACGCTTGTTTCAGCGGTTCATCGAGCGCCAGATCCTTATCCGTTTTATTAGGCCGGTTAATATAGCTGTCAAAACTGGCCTGAGATTGCTTAATCCGGCTGGCTGCATCGGTCAGGTTTTGTTTAAACACGTCCTGATCGCCGATACGGGCTGCGGCCGCCGCCTGAATCAGTAATAACCGTGCGGTGCGTAAATGGTTGGAGCTGTTCGACAGCGCGAGACGGATCTGCAATTCCTGCGTGGCATTCGCCAGCGCCGCATTACTCTGCTTTAAAAAGAAACCGGATGTCCCGATGGACAGGGCAAACAGGAAGAGGATCCCGGTGAGGATCAGGCTAATCAGGGTGATAAGTCGGATATTACTGATAAAAGAGGTGCGCGTTGTCGTGAATGTAGGAGTATCCATTTAATGTTGTTCCGCTCAATTGATCCTGCATACCGCCTGTTCCCGGCGGTGATTAACAGCGATAAAGGCATTGCCGCGTGGCAAGTCCGGCCGTGACGAAATGAAAACGCCATAGAAAGGACATCGGCATTTCACGGCAAGGATTCAATTTTTATATGAGAGCTGGATCGCATTTTGAGATTTATGTAGGTTGCTACAGGCGAAGCGCACGCTCAGCCTGTAGCCTGAACCCGAGGTGGGAAACGTTAATTCGCGTAGATGCCGTTGTTGAGCTGATCGCACAAACGGACGACGTGATAAATAATATGTTTGTTCGGTGATTTAATCTTCCGTTTAATATTTCCTTTGTATGAAGACACCGTTTTGGTTTTGATTTGCAATTTATCGGATATTTCAATCGTTCCGTTGCCTGACATCCACATTTTCAGCATGGCGGATTCTGAGCGGCTGAGCATAACAGGCCGTATATCCAGCACGGCACAGCTGGCGGGGTTTTGTGCCTGAGGCAGTGACGGATGATTTAGCAGTTGTTTGAGCGTTTCAGCTTTAATCGATTTCGAGGTGATAATGACGTTCTTACGAACGAAAATATATTCTTCAAAATGAATACGGGTGCGTGACATAAAAATAAAAAACAGCGTGTCGGGGTATTCGGTGATCAGTGCGCCCAGACGTTCTTTATTGTCCGAATGCGAAGACATGCAATCCTCATTAATAAATACCACGGAGGGATTCAGTTTTGCACATCCTGCCTGAAGCTGATCAAAGTGTTCAACGTCTGTGATCTGTCGTTCGCTGGTGAGAAATTGCTGCAGGCCAAGACGTGTATACCTGCATGGATCCAAGATTATCGTTTGCATGGTGAGTCCTCATAGGACGTCCTTGTTCTGCATAATGATTGGATGCGGTAGTAAAAGCACAACGTAAAACATTAGCGTGCTGAGTCTACTTTTTGCATGAAAAACGTCAGCGTGGAAGCCTTATTTTTTGCGGACTCACGGGGATAAGGGCTTAGATTAATTTGGTTTATGTCATGTTGAACTTTGATACTGATCAAAAAAATAAAATAAACTAAGACTATTCCTAATGGATGTAATGACATACAAGATGTGTTGGTTTACGGACGTGTTACGGTAACACAGCGGAACTGTTCGCCGGGAAATGATGATCTGCATTATCCTTAAAAATAATTCACGATTGAAAAATGGCAATAAAACCTGACGCAGCGCGCAAACGCTGCGTCAGAACTTTTACCAGTAAGATTGCCAGCACTGCGTCAGGCGTGTCAGCGCCTCCACGTAAAAGTAATCCCCCCAGCTGCAACACTCGTCCACGCCTTTGCCGCTGCCCATGTGATAAACAGAATGCTTAAGCAATCCGTCACAATCTTCCTGAGTGCCCGCCAGATAATGATCCGTCAGGGAATCCATAATGCGCAGCGCCATCTCTTCATAACTGGCACGTTTATCGTCCGTGGCGGGCAGGGTGATCGCCAGCTCCAGTAATCCACAGACCGCAATCGCCGCCGCCGAACTGTCACGTACCGCATCCGTGCCCAGCAGCGCCAGATCCCAGTGACATACGTCATCTTCCGGCAGCCGGTTGAGGAAATAATGTGCCAGACGCCGTGACAGCTCGACCTGTTGTGCGTCGCCGGTGTAACGGTAGCTGAGCAGGAAACCGTAAATTCCCCAGGCCTGCCCGCGTGACCAGCAGGAATCGTCGGCATACCCCTGATGGGTATTGCCAAAGCGCGGCTCGCCGGTTGCCGTATCCATATAAAACGTGTGATACGTTGAGGCATCCGGACGGACGATATACTTCGCCGCCTGTTCCGCATGGGCGCGCGCGGCGTCGGCAAAGCGTGGCTCGCCGGTTTGTTCACTGGCCCAGTAGAGCAGCGGCAGATTCATATTGCAGTCGATAATCATGCGCCCGGCCTGTTCCGGATCGTTCAGATCTCCCCAGGCCTGAATGATTTTGGCCCGTGTGTTGAAGCGCTCCATCAGCGCCTCAGCGGCCAGCAGCGCAAAACCGCGCGCCTGACGGTTACCGGTCAGCTTAAAGGCACTCACGCACGACAGGCTGTAAAGAAATCCGAGATCGTGCGTTGCGGTATCAATCCGGTTAGCGATGCGGTTGCCGAAAGATGTCACCTGTTTTTCAGCCGCCACGCGATAACGGTGATCGCCGGTCATTTCCCACGCCAGCCACAGTTGTCCTGTCCAGAAACTGGGGGTCCATTCCACATTACCGGTCAGCGGATAATGGCTTTTTTCGCAGTTTTCCGCCGGGAATTTATCGCCGAATTTGTCCAGATTGCGCGAGATTTTGCTTAATACTGTTTCGCGGGCGCGCTGCATTTTTTGCGCGAAAGCAATGCGGTCCAGCTGATTCAGTTCGACAGGGCGTAACGTCTCTTTTGCGATGTTCATCATTACCTTTTCTTCCTTATTAAAAATTTCAGCGTTTCAGCGGGGCAAGCTCAGCACTTTTTTCAAACGCTTGAACTGGCGCAGGTGCGCCGGAACGCAGGCTCTGGCAGGCGGATAACGTAAAGGCGGAAATCAGAGTAAAGCACAGCGCGATGCCGCCCATAAACAGATAGGTATGTTCGAAACCGATGCGGTCGTAGAAGTATCCGGCTGGCGGGGCGACGACGATGGAACCGACGTAAATCATCGCCTGATAGCCGAGCAGATACATAGTGGCGTTCACGCGTTTGCTGAAATGCTCGGCGATGTATTTGAAGACCGACACCAGCAGCAGCGCGATTTCCAGCCCGTAGAACGGTTTGATAATGGAAATCAGCAGCGGATCGCTGGTCAGCCCGGAGGCGATCAGGCGCAGCCCGACCAGCACGCCGACCAGCAGCAGGCTCTTTTTCGCGCCGAAATAGTTCACCAGGAACGGGATCACCATCATCATCAGAAACTCAAGTCCGGACTGCACGGTGCTCAGATAGCCGTACCACGCGTTGCCTTGCTCTTTGGTATCGAAGAAGGTGACGAAGTAGCGCGAGAACTGTTGTTCGGCGACAAACATCATCCACGCGACCCCGGCGACATACAGCGAGAACATCCAGAATTTGCGGTTTTTCAGCAGTAAAATCACATCGCTGAACATGATTTTTTGCTGGGAAATCACATCATTGTCTTTGAGTTCTTCATCACCAATTTTCAGCGATAACAGCACCACCAGCATCACCAGCGACGTCGCGCTGCTCAGGCCAAAGTTCCAGGCCGGAGACAGATTAAACAGCACGCCGGAAAACGAGGCGGCGAGCGCCCAGCCAAGCGACCCCCACATCCGCACCTGGCCGAATTCCATGTGATACAGGCGGCTGAAGCGGTCGGCATAAGATTCCGACGCCGCCACACCGGCGTACCAGCCGAGGCTCAGATACAGTGCGCCGGCGACAATCCCGGCCATCAGATGGCTGTCGAGCAGCGGCTGATACACGAAGATAAAGAAGGGGGCCATCAGGGCCGACACCAGCACGACAAAATAGAGCAGGGATTTGCTCATGCCGATCTTGTCCATGATGTAGCCGTAGACCGGTTTCATGATCACCGCGAACACGCCGTTAACCGCAAAGACCGTGCCGATGGTGACGCTGTCCAGCCCGGCTTTCTGGCCGAGCCATAAGGCGTAAAGCCCGAAGCTGGAAGACCAGGTGAAAAAGTAGAGAAATATAAAGCTGCTCATTTTGTAATACGCCGTTTTACTGGCGGTTTTTATCGCTTTCATAATGACTCCTGAAGACAGTTCTGACGGTACAGATCGCAGGTCTTAACGCAGCGTGATTTGCCCGCTGTGCCCCGGAGAGTGCCAGCGTAATTGCTCCTCTTCACGGATCACTTCCGGCACGCCTTGCGCAGAAATATCCTGCGTGGCGGCGGCACAAACGGCGATGATCAGCCAGTGTGAACCGGCGGGAAGCGCGCCGGCCAGCAGCGGAATCGAGGCGGTTTCGGCAAACATGATGCTGCTGTTTGGCGGGGTGACGATGGCGGCAGCGTCGCGCGGTGCGCTGTCATCAAGACAAACAATCCGGCTGACGCCGTTACGGGCGCTGACGGTGACGGCACGTTTGTCTGCCGTTATCTCCGTGCGCGTTTCCGGTTCCTGAATCACCGCAAAGCCGCCTTCCGCCGACGTCAGTGGCCGCTGGTTTTCGACATGGTGGACGCGCAGATGCCAGTCTCCGCACGGAATCAGCCAGGTTTGCACCGTCACGTCGTGCCACGGCAGCCAGCGGGAATAAATCATCGATTCGGTAATGCGCGTTTCAGCACACTCGCGGCGTCCGCGGAAATAGCCGTCGTCTTCAGAGAACATCAGCATCGAATCGCAACCGGCGTGATTCAGCCCGTAGCGACCCCGGTCGATCGTGAAACCGAACTGGCTGGAGTAGGCGAATTTGGTGTATTTGGCTTCGGTATTGATGAAGTTATTGCGCTCGATTTGTCCGGACGTGAGCATCACCACATGCTGGCCTTGAGCGTCGCGCATCAGGATCTGGCTGGCGTGAGGAATACAGTGCGTGGCGGGGATTTCAGGCAACGGCGCTTCCTCTGCCTGCCAGAAGGCGTCGTCCTGCTGCAGCGCCAGTACCAGAAACAGCTTACATGCCCAGTACGGCGAACCCGGCGCGTTGTAGTCTTCCGCCATCGCCAGATTTGGCGCGTGATAGCCAATGCTGAGTACGCCATCGCGGTCGAAAATCGGCTCTTTCAGCCAGTGCCGCAGATGGCGCAAAATCAGTCCTTTGACGATGCCCGGCGTAAACACCTCCAGCTTGCTGTAAGCGGCGGCGCTCCAGAACGCGGCTTCGGCAAAGCGGTACGTCAGGCTGCGGCCAAACGGCACGGCGGCACCGCTGGCGGAAAACATCGTGATGAAATCCTGCGCAAACTGCTGCGCGCGTTCCCTGAGCACGGCAGCGCGCGGGGCATCCACATCCGCCATATTCTGTGCGTAAATCAGCCCGTAATAATGGAACGCCATCGAAATATAGTAATCACGCGGGCGGTCCGGCCCGTCGGAATACCAGCCGTCACCGAGATAATAGGTTTCCATCAGCGCAAAGCGTGCGGCCACGGCGGATTCATCCCACGGCATTCCGGCCTGTTTAAAGCCCATCTGCACCATGACCGGGAAGAAATTCCAGTTGTTATTGGGGATCACCGCAGCGCGCCCCTGATTCAGCCAGTCGGCGAGATTTTGCTGTTCCTGCGCAGAGAAATGGCTCAGCAGGCGTTTATCCAGCAGGGCCAGCCCGACGCCAAACGCCGCCATTTCTACGCAACGCTGATCGAAATCGCGGATGTTTCCCCAGTATTGCGGATGCTGCGGATCCGTACCGAACCGGATCGCATTAATGTAAAACGGCAAATCCGGACATTCACCGCCACCGGCCAGCAGCGGGAAAATCCCCCATAACATGCGTGACAGCGCTTCCATTTTGGCAATCTCTTTACCGTAATGCGTGGTGGTATTGCCGAGGTCGATTCCGCTTTTGCCTTCTTCGGTGTAAGGCGAGACAGCGGCCAGCAGATCGTTTAGCAGATGTTGTACATCGTCGCGGGTTCGCAGCGGATTGCCGGTATTAATTGTTTTCAGTGTCATAAAGAGACTCCCGGTGACGTGATAGGTACCAGAAAATAAGGATTTAGTAATTTGAAATATTATTTCAGTTCTCTGTGTCGCGATTGAAATATAGAGAACTGGGAAACGCTGATTGTTATGTGCTTCACAAAATGCAGTGATTTTTGAAATTGTGATTATTAATCTGGCGTTAAAACGGCGTAAATTATAAAAAGCAGACTAAAAATTGTGTTTTGTTGTCCCGGCAGAAACGGGCTGAAAATAACGCAAGGAACCCAGAAATGGCGGTATCCGATTATCTTGAACGTATTGCCCTTACCGATCGTCAGGTTTCTTTTAACCGGATGAACCGTGGCAGCGCCAATTATTTTCACTGGCACCAGTGTCTGGAATTACTCTTTGTCAGCCAGGGTTACGGCATCGTCATTGTCGATAACCAGCAATATACGTTGCGGCCGGGGCGGTTATTTGTTTTCCCGCCTTTTAAGCTGCATAAAGTGTTTGTGGAAGCGGATACCAAAAACGCTTATTTGCGCACGACCATTCACCTCGACCACGTTCTGCTCGACGGCTGCCTGCAATCTTTTCCGCAACGTCGGGCACGGTTTGCCAGCTTGTGGGATGCCGACCGCGCGGCGCACATTTTTGATCTCACCGAACACGCCAGCCATATCGAAGTGATCCTCGAACAGTTCAACCGCCTGCCGGAAACGCAGCGTCATCAGTGGGAAGAAATTTCCATGCTGGTTTTGCAGCTGATGGCGTTTATGCCAGCGCAAGAGGCGTTGCCGAAAACCGTCAGCCGTACCACGGCGTCAAAAGTGATGCAGTGGATCGAAGAAAATTACGTGCAGAAATTCTCGCTGGCGGAGCTTGCGGCGGCGATTGGTTTATCGGAAAGCTATATTTCGCGGGTGTTTGGCGAGGAAACAGGGGGATCCATTCAGGATTATCTGGCGACGCGGCGGGTGAAACGCGCCTGCGAATTACTGCGTTCGACCGACCGTTCTGTCGAAGCCATCGGCTTTCAATGCGGGTTTTCTGACGCGCCGTATTTCATTACGCGTTTCAAAAAAATGATAGGAAAAACGCCGCTGCAATATCGCAAGGCGGCGTTTTCGTTATTACCGTAGTAAGAGGGCGAAGCAAAAGCGCGGCGGATCAGATCTCCGCGTAACAGGCTTTCATGGAATCCAGCGCCAGCTCAATATCGGCTTCTTCAGTCATCCAGTTCACCAGCGCGGCGCGGATTCCCGGTTTGCAGTTAAGCGAGGTCGACGTACAGCGCACCACGCCTGCGTTATCCAGCCGTTGCTGGAAACGGTTCCGCGTCGCCAGCGCTTCCGGCGTGCCGTCGGCACCTTCCAGCGCAAAACACACCACGTTGAGACTGACCGGCGCGAGCAGCGTAAAACCCGGCGTGGCGGCAAGTTTCTCACCCAGCAAATGCGCCAGTTCGACATTGCGTTCCACCACTTCCGCCAGACCGTCGCGGCCATAGGCTTTCAGCGCCATCCACACCGGCAGGGCGCGGAAACGACGTGAGTTTTCCGGCGTCAGATGCAGGTAATTGTCCGGACGCACGCTTGGCAGGACGAGATACGCCGAATGGTTCTGGAAAACCTGAACCTGCAAGGCCAGATGGCGTTCCTGAGTAAACTGAATTGCGCTGTCATACGGCACGTTCAGCCATTTATGGGCATCCACCGTAATGGAATCCGCGTCTTCCCAGCCCGCCAGAAGCGGTGCATAGCGTTTCGATGACGCCGCCACACCGCCAAACGCGGCGTCAACGTGCAGCCAGAAACCGTATTTCTCGCGCAGCCGGAGCAGGGCGGGTAAATCATCAAACGCCACGGTATTCACCGTGCCTGCGCTGGCGAGCACCATCGTCGGTCGGTCAGGATCGGCAGCCAGAATCTCTTCCAGCGCCGCCGGATCAATCGCTTCGCTGCCGGGCAGTGTTGCCACCGTCACCAGCGCATCGCGCCCGATGCCTAACATGCTCAGTGCTTTTACGCTGCTCGAATGCGCGGCGGCGGAAAGCACGCGGATAGGCCCCAGCGCCGCCAGCCCTTGTTGCGCTATATCTACGCCGCACTGCTGGCCCAGCCACTGGCGGGCAATCGCCATGCTGACAAAGTTCGCCATGGTCGCGCCGCTGACAAACGTGCCGCACACAGCGTCCGGCAGGCCGAAAAGTTGTTTGAGCTGGGTGATTGTCGCCAGCTCGATGGCGGCGGAAACCGAATCAAAATTCAGCTGTGTATTCTGATCCACGGTGCTGACCAGCCAGTCGGCGGCCAGGGACGCCGGTGTGCCACCGCCGGTCACGAAACCGAAATAGCGCGGCCCGGCGCTGGCGGACATCCCGCTGGCGTAGCGGTTCCAGAAATGCTCCAGCGCGGCCTGCGCGCCGATGCCGCTTTCCGGCAACCGGTCGTCTCCGGCTTGCAGATTTTGTGCGCTGGCGGGCGGGCAGGTGGAACGCTCCGGCAGCGTTTCGAGGAAAGAAACCGCCGTGTCGCAGGCCTGACGCAGGATTTCAGGCAAAGTGTCCAGATCGTGCTGAAGCAGTGGGTGCATAAAATTCCATTAAGGTTCAGATGATTAATACCATTCTTTAACTTACCCGATTACCCGGCGGCGGCAAATTGACATATTTTCACCTCGCCGGACGGACTTCCTGCCAGCTGGCGGGTGCGGAACCCAGCGGGGAGGCGGGCGGGTTCCACTGCAATCGGGTATTTTCCAGCCACACCGGTGGCCGCAAACGCCAGGCCGGGCCCCAGACGGTGTGTTCCTGTTCAGGCGAATAATCAGCTTCATCGGCGGAGTGAATTTCCGGTTCGCGCTGCTCAGTGCTGGCTTCGCTTTCCGTCAGTTCGCGCGCTGTCCTCGCCAGCGACAGCCACGTCTGGCTGCCCTGACCGGTTTCTACCCGCTGAGCCAGCCCGTGCAGAACTGCCGCTGCCATCAGATAGCCCGTGGCATGATCCAGCGCCTGAACCGGCAGGGGAACCGGCTTATTTCCACCGGAAACCTGCATTCCCCGTTCGGCAATGCCACAGCTCATTTGCACCAGACTGTCGAAACCACGCCGCTCGCGCCACGGGCCGTTCCAGCCATAAGCGTTCAGGCACACATCCACCAGACCGGGCGCGAGTGCGCGGAGTTGCTCACTGCCGTATCCGAGTTTGTGCAGTGCTCCGGCGCGGTAGCCGTGAACATTCACATCCGCTTCCCGCAGCAGCGCCTCAAAACGATGACGATCCTGCGGGTTATGCAGATTCAGCCGCGCACAGTGTTTGCCTAACGTGACATCAGCTTCCTGGCTGACTTCATCCCAGCCAAACGGGTCGATGCGTAAAACGTCTGCGCCCAAACCCGCCAGAAAGCGGGTCGCCACCGGCCCGGCGATAATGCGTGTCAGATCGAGAATTTTCACTCCGGCCAGCGGCCTCTCGCGTGAGAGTTCCCATTGCGGCAACGGCGTTTGCGACGAAAGAGATTGCTGAAACAACGGTTCCTGTTGCAGCGATTTTCCCTGTACGTGTTGCTGCCATTGCGCCGCGCTCAACATCTGTGCGGCGCAGCCTCCTGCCTGCACCACCGCCTGCTCGAGTTCGGCCTTTTTCCACAATATCACCCGCTGCGCCAGCACTTCGCGGGTTTCGGCTTTGCCCAGTAACGTCTCCACCACGAGGCGATGCGCGGGCGCATTGGTATGCAAACGGATCCAGCCGTCGGCGGTGGCGTAATCCCCGGCAAGACTGTCCCATGCGGGCGGAACATCCCAGCCGTCGGGCTGAATGCTGGAATTGCACCACAAGGACGCCAGCCGCCGGTTGACCGTGACGGTGTCACGTTTACCGTGCCTCAGCGCCAGCAGTTGCGACAACGCCAGCCCGGCGAGGGCAACCGATGCGCTGATGAACGGGGTGACCGGATAACAGGAGGAGAGGTTACCTTCACCCGTGATATGCAGCCGCGAAGAACAGAACGTTTCACCGGTGAGCTGCGCGTAAAGTGACTGGGTTCTTTGGTGGATGGCTTCATCAGACATTGCTATAACTCCATATTGCGAAACACTTACAACACAAAATAATAACAAATTAGCATAGCATGCCGGTCAGAAAGCCGGTCGATAGACGGACATTGGCGAAATACCCGAAGATGAGGATGTTGCAAGGCCGCCCGCTTTAAGCGCTTGTCGCTTTAGCTTACCTGACCATAAAACCGTCGAAAATCTCTGCCATATAATCAACAAAAACCCGTACCTTTGGCGTCATCTGTCGAGTGCTTGGCCAGAGAATGTGAAAGGTTGTGGTCTGTTCCACTGCATTAATGAGTACGGTCTTTAATTCCCCTTTAGCAAGGGCTTCTTTTACGGAGTAATCCGGCAAACATGCTATGCCACGTCCTGCTTTTACCATAAACAATAGCGCCTCGAGACTGCTGCATATCAGCGTTGAGGGTATCGCGAACCCTCCCGAAGTAACTGGCCAGTGCGCGAGTTTTCCCGAATTTGGAAACCGGTATTGCAAACATGCATGCGCTGTCAGATCTTCCGGTCGCTGAGGGACACCCTTTCGTGAAAAATAGTCTGATGAACCCACGATGCAAAGGCGAAAAGAGCCCAGACGGCGTGATATGAGCCTTGAATCACTCAGTTCGCCTCCGCGAATAACGATATCCATGCTTTCTTCGATCACATCCGTCAGCCGATCTGAAAAATCCAGGTCCAGCTCTATCTCCGGATAGCGTGCCATAAAGTCTGAAATCATGGGTAACATTAGCCCGCCCGCCAGGGGCAAGCCGATGCGAAGTCGCCCGCGAGGAAATTCAGTCATGGCCGACAGTTCATCCTCTGCCGCCTGAATTTCGCCAAAGATACGGCGACAGCGCTCAAGAAAAACCTCTCCTTCGGAGGTGAGTCTTACCGAGCGCGTGCTGCGCTGAAAAAGGCGTACACCCAGACGTTCTTCCAGACGGGATATACTTTTGCTGACCGCCGATGAGGAAATGCCCTTAACGCGACCGGTTGCAATGAAGCTCCTTGTCTGAGCGACATGAACAAACACTTCCATCCCATTCATTCTTTCCATGCTTCACTTTACGCCGGGCCATTGATGACAAAATTGTCACAGATGTTATGCCTATCAACCCCATTAATTACAAGTGTGCATGACCCTGCTATGGCGCTAAAGGCAGTACTGACTCAGGTACAGCCGTGATAAACGCGACCGCACCCTGCGAAAATATTAACCTTCCACACCTTCGACGATGAATACACGATATTCAGCGCCTTTCAGCCGGTGCTTAAGTGCTTCCTGATAGAGCGGACTTTCATAGGATGCTTTAGCATCGGCCAGGGCAGGAAACTCAAGGATGACCGCACCCTCCACCTCCGCACCTTCCAGAGTTTCAACCGCACCATAATAAGCGAGGGGTGTGACGGGATGTCCAACAGAGGCCGCGGGAGCCATTTCCTCATATTGACTGAATTCTGCGGGATCGGTGATCCGATCACGAACGTAAACGATATAGGCGCTCATGGTGACTCCTTCACACGTATAAAAAATATAGATTGGTCGTCATACTGACGGTTCGTCGCTTATCCGCTCTCCAATATTCAGCTCGAAATCGCCGACTTCACCAAGGCCGGCTGCCGTTAACCTCGTGAAGGCCTTTTGCGCTTCAGGCCACAAATCAACCCCATGTAAAATGTGGTTCGATGTCCATAGATCGCCTTCAGAAGGTACGCCGGCTCGGGCATTGACCATTTTCTTGCCTGTTTCCAGCGCCCGCTTTTCAAATCGAGCCAGGCGTTGGGCAAACGCATCAACGAAAGCATCAAGTTCGGCATCAGGAACAGAGCGATTGATGAAGCCATAGCGTTCACCTGTATCGGCATCAAAATCGTCGGCACCGAGGACGATTTCCAGTGTGCGTGAACGCCCCACCAGGGCAGATAGCCACTCAACGCCACCCCCGCCAGGCACAGAAGCCCCCCCGACCTCGATCAAAGCAAATTTGGCGCGCTCCTTTGAGGCGAAGCGCATATCACAGGCCAGAGCAAACTCGAAACCCTGTGCACGGGCCCGGCCACGAACCTTGGCAATGCTGATGACGGAGGACTGTGCCAGACGGGTGACGAAATTCGGCCAGTGGTAAAAGAATGGAGCCGCTCCAGGCTGATCAGGGATCGTGGTACGGTTGATAACGTCATGATGATTCATGAAGAAATCCGGATCGGCGCTTTCGAAAACAACAACTTTCAGATTTTCATCCTTCTCAATCTCATCCATCAGGACATTCAGTTCTGCAAACATCCAGGGGTCAAAGAGGTTCAGAGGCGGATTACTGATGATGATGCGCCACCATCCCTGGGATTCACGGACGATATCAAGTCGTTTTTGATTATTCATATGAAGTGCCTCGTTTCATAACCTCAGCGGGTTATGTCCTTTTACGTTAGCCGCCCTCAGGGAACGTGTGCGGCAGGAGTTAATCATCAGCCTCAGGATATCCAGTCTTAGCCGCAGGATTAAGAGGGTTAAAGGAAACAACACTCATGACATTGTTGTCATTAATAGGGGATGCGCTTCGGGGCTTGGTGTTTAAAAATAACCTTTATGTAACAGAATGTTCCTAAAAGCAGGCACGATTCCTGCCCTAAAACGGGGCATTGCTCGCCCTTTGAACGCCGGTTGCCCAAAAGCCGCGCAGCCCTTGTCTGGCGGGGAATGTCGCTGTCAGATGTGCTTACTTTTTCAAGCAAAATATTAGCTGAATGCATTCAATTTCTTGTACTCGGCTTGTGAATTTTACGTTAGCCTTAGGGTCGAAATTTTCTGAATACGCGGGAGTCTCGTCGTGAGGCGGTGCTCCCAGATTTTTGCCCAGTACAGGAAACGATTCTGGCATGGAACGAAGAGCATTTATTAAAGCATCAATGGCATTCGCCGCCTGGTGCGGTGTGCCGGCAATGTCCACACTGTTCACCCGTTCCGCTGAAGCGGCAGAGGCGAATGTGGCCGACGGCGGCGAATTGCCATTTGATTTCAATGCGCTGCAAAAGATGGCGAAAGAGTTAGCGGATAAACCCTACGGCGGCGCGCCTCTTCCTTTACCCAAGACGCTGGCAGAATTAACGCCACAGGCTTACAACGCCATTCAGTACGATCACGCGCATTCCCTGTGGAATGGCCTGCCGGACCGCCAGCTTGACGTCGAATTATTCCACGTCGGCATGGGTTTCCGCCGCCGTGTGCGCATGTATTCCGTGGATCCGGTGAAACATCTCGCGCGTGAAATTCATTTCCGTCCGGAGTTGTTCAATTATCACGACGCCGGTGTCGATACCAAACAGCTGGAAGGCTTCTCGAATCTCGGTTTCGCCGGTTTCAAAGTCAACAAAGCCCCTGAACTGACGCGCCGCGACGTGGTGTCATTCCTGGGTGCCAGCTATTTCCGTGCGGTGGACGATACCTATCAGTACGGCCTGTCTGCGCGCGGTGTGGCGGTGGATACCTTCACCGACCAGCCGGAAGAGTTCCCAGATTTCACCGCTTTCTGGTTTGATACGCCGAAACCGGGCGACACCACCTTCACGGTTTACGCCTTGCTGGATGGGCCGAGCATTACCGGTGCCTATAAATTCCTGATCCACTGCGAACCGACCCGCGTTGTGATGGAGATTGAAAACCATCTTCACGCCCGCGAAGACATCAAACAGCTGGGCATTTCGCCGATGACCAGCATGTTCAGCTGCGGCACCAACGAACGTGGCCGCTGCGACACCATTCATCCGCAGATCCATGACTCCGACCGTCTGCAAATGTGGAGCGGCACCGGCGAATGGATTTGCCGTCCGCTGAATAATCCGCAGCGTCTGCAATTTAACGCCTACAGCGATAACAATCCGAAAGGGTTTGGCCTGTTGCAGCTCGATCACGAGTTCAATAATTATCAGGACGTGATCGGCTGGTATAACAAACGCCCGAGCCTGTGGGTGGAACCGGTCGGAAACTGGGGGAAAGGGGCCGTCAATCTGATGGAAATCCCGACCACCGGCGAAACGCTCGATAACGTCGTCTGCTTCTGGCAGCCGGAAACCCCGGTGAAGGCCGGTTCTGAATTTAACTTCAGCTACAAACTTTACTGGAGTGGCGAGCCACCGCACCGCAGCCCGATGGCTAACGTGCTGGCGACCCGCACCGGCATGGGCGGTTTCCCGGAAGGCTGGGCACCGGGCGAGAATTATCCGCAAGTCTGGGCGCGTCGTTTCGCCATTGATTTCACCGGCGGCGAGCTGAAAGCTTTTGCTGATAAAGGTATCGAGCCGGTAATTAACGTCTCGGCGGGTAAGATTAAGAATATCGAAATTCTGTATGTGCAGCCGTTCGACGGTTACCGGATCCTGTTTGACTGGTATCCGGACAGCGATTCCGTCGCGCCGGTCGAACTGCGTATGTTCCTGCGCTCCGGACAGAAAGCGTTGTCGGAAACCTGGCTGTATCAGTATTTCCCGCCAGCGCCGGATAAGCGCAAATACATCGATGACCGTCAGATGACGAAATAATCCTCTTCGTCATTCAGATTGCTGGGCTGCTGACTGCAATCTGAATGATTTTGAGGATCGAAAGATCAGAAAAACAAAAAGCCCCGACGAAAAATCGGGGCTTTTGCTTTCTTACTTTTCTCAGTATCTGTCATTTGCAGGTGAACCAGACACAGGATCTTGCAAAAATACTTCACAGGGTAGAGCAAGGGTAACGCACGGTACTCAACTGCCGAAGGCCAAGATGGCAATCAAAACGCCTTCACCAGCATTCCGTTCTGCGGTTGTTGCTGAGGATTTCTCAGCGCCGCGTCGAAGGATCTCTCGATCTCTTTCAACTGTTGTAAGAATTCTTGTGGCGAGAAATCGTGTGATTTGCCGCTCATGTAGGCCAGGGCCAGTTCTTTGGCGTTGTAACGTTGGAAGTTATACATGCTGTCAGTTCCTTATTAATCAAAAAAATATTAACGGGATGGCGAACAGCGAGCTGGCTTATAACCACTGCTTACGACGTGCTGCCAATGCAATGCATTCTACGGAAAAGATTGATAAGTGAAAGTTGGTGTTGTTTATGCATTCAATAGTTAAAACCTAACTCAGAAGGGATTATTGCTTGCGGATCCGAACAGTCATTTTGGATGATTAATTCCCCATCTGGCTATCTGACAACAAAAAACACCGGTCTGGCGGGCGCGCATGTCTTCTATAACGCTTTCATGGCGATTTCAGGTGACTGCCGCCGAGGGTGTCGCTGATGCGATTCTGGCTGGGGATGTGCTCGGTAAGACGGTGACGTAGGGATATATGACATGAAGTGCCCCGGTCCCATCGACTCCTCTGCTTTAAAGATAGATCAGATTCGTCTTCGGGTCCGGGGCACGCCGCACGGCATTCACGGGTGTCCAGGTTCAGAGATTCAGTTCAGCCGGTGTAAAGAGCAAGACTCAAACCGTCAGCGATCAGAAATCATAACCGACAGTGGCGATCACGGTACGTTCCTGACCCCAGTAGCAATAGCTGGTGCCGTAACAGGCCGCGACGTATTTCTTGTCGAACAGGTTGTTGGCGTTCACCTGAACATACGCGCCTTTCAGCTGCGGATTGAACTGCACCAGATTCATACGCACTGACGCATCAACCAGGGTTGCCGAAGGCATATGAAGGGTGTTTTCGTTATCCGCCCACTGCGTGCCGATATAACGAACGCCCGCGCCCACATCCACGCCGATTGGTGATTTGTACTGGCCCCAGATGGAGGCCATCTGTTTTGGCGTTACGTACGGCGTGTTGCCGTTGTTTTGCGCT
Source organism: Rahnella sikkimica (assembly GCF_002951615.1). Lineage (GTDB taxonomy): Bacteria > Pseudomonadota > Gammaproteobacteria > Enterobacterales > Enterobacteriaceae > Rahnella > Rahnella sikkimica. The sequence continues at coordinate 961,646 of NZ_CP019062.1, forward strand.
GCGTCGCGGATACGCACTTTATTGTAGGTATAACCCGCCATCACGTTGAAACGCTCAGTGACCTGTTTCTTCGCTTCCAGCTCCAGACCCTGTGAACGGATTTTACCCGCCGGCTCGTAGTAGCTGCCAACCACCACGCGGTTACCCACGTCTTTTTGCGTCAGGTCATACACCGCCGCGGTGTACATATCGGACGTACCGACTGGCTGGTATTTGATCCCCGCTTCGTATTGCTCACTTTGCATCGGTTTCAGCAGCGTGCCGTCCGGGCCAGGCAGGGCAGACGGTGTCATCGCCTGGCTGTAGCTGACGTACGGAGAAATCCCGCTGTCGAATGCATAAAGCAGGGAAGCGCGGCTGCTGAAGTGTTCGTCTTTACGTTCGCTGTTAGAGGTTTTCGCGTAAATACTTTCGTAGCTGCGGCTTGAGGTTTTCAGCGTGTCGTAACGGCCAGACAATGTCAGGAACCACTTGTTCCAGCTCATTTCGTCTTGCAGATAAGTGCCCATCTGCTCGTAACGGTTTTTACCGCGCGAATGGCTGTAGTAATTCAGCGCATCGCCACCCACACCGGTGTACGGGTTAAGCGTTTCGGCAACCGCACCGTCAGATTTCACGTCGTTGATGAAGTGAGAATAATCAAAGCCCAGCACGACTTTGTGCGCCAGTTCGCCGGTGGCGAAATCGGCTTCCAGCTGGTTATCGATAGCAAAGGTATCGAGGGACGATTTCTCACCGGAATAATAACGATTCATCAGCGTGCGATCCGCGTTCCAGCCTGCCTGATACACCTGATCCAGTTCGGTATTAGAATGGGTGTAATTGGTGTTCTGGCGGAATGACCAGACGTCGTTAAACGTGTGCTGGAATTCGTAGCTGTAGATTTGTTCCCAACGTTTGAACTGGTTGTAAGCACTTTCGCCGTCGAAGAAGCCACGGCTCAGTTTCTGGCCGTACAGGCTGCCGTCGGCCGGAACTGCGGCGTGATAACCGCCGGACGGATCTTTTTGCAGATACGCGCGCAGCAACAGGGAGGTGTTTTCATCCGGCGTCCACAACAGTTGCGGGGAGATCGCATAACGTTCCTCGCGCTGATGATCGTACTGCGTGTCGCTGCTGCGGGTCATGCCGGTCAGACGGAATGCCAGCGTATCGCTGAGTGCATTGGTGTAATCGAACGCGCCGCCTTTGGTGTTTTGCGTTCCGCCGGAAAGCTGGAAGTGACCTTCTTCAGCGAATTGCGGACGTTTGGTGGTTTCCACCACGACGCCGCCGGGAATGCTCTGGCCGTAAAGCGCAGACGACGGGCCTTTAACCACATCAATACGCTCAAGGAACCACGGATCAACCTGAATGGAGTTGTAGGTCGCGCCGTCGCTCAGAATACGCAGACCATCGAGGAATGTGTTGTTGACGTCACCGCCGTGGAAACCGCGCAGGGAGATGGTGTCATAGCGGGTTGCGCCACCGGCAAAGTTGGTGAAAACGCCCGGCGTATAGTTCAGTGCCGCGTTAACGGTGGTGGCGTTCTGGTCAGTCATTTGCTGACGCGTAACCACAGAAACCGCCTGACCGGTGGTGATTAACGGCTGATCCGTTTTGGTCGCGCTTTTACTGGTTTTCGCACTGTAACCCTGCGTCGGAGCATCTGCGGTATCAGCAGGTGCGGCTTTGACAACGACGGTATCTTCGGCTGCCAGTGAAGCCGCCGGAACGGACAGCGCCATAGCGCACAAAAGTACCGAGCGTTTGAGGGGGAAAGCCAACAACATATTCATAGTCCCTATAAATAACCCGATAAATAATCGAGTAATTAATTGATGCGAGTGTATTGATGCGTGTGTATAGACCCAAAAGCCAACAACGTTCCGTACTAAAGCGCCTGTACAGAAAATGACAGGGATTAACAGAAACGAGACGAATGTTAAACTTAATGATAATTGTTATCATTATTATTTTACAAATTCAAGTGAACTTTCTGCAAAAAGTGTGAAGTGGCGACATTTTATCCGCATGAAAGGTATGGATTTTTTGATTGTTCAGAGGGGAAAAGGCAAAGCGCGGTGTCGGATTTCTGTTACAAACAGACGGGATGACCGGGAGGAATAAGACAAATTTTTCGAACAACCGTCCGCGGCAAAGGCCGGGACGGCAGGGGAATTAATCAGAAATCAGCGTGCCAGCCCGAAGCCAATATCAAACAACGGCGATTCGCTGTCGTGCGGCATATCTGACTTCTGTTTCAAAACGGCTTCCAGGGAAGAAGGCAGCTCGAAAGGCAGTTTTCCGGTAAAGGCTTCCGTACCGGTGAGGCGGGTAAACAGCACGGTATCATTAACGCCAAAGTTGCCGATCACCGCTTTCGCTTTATCGACCACGTTGGTCAGAATGGCCGGGCGATCCAGATAAACGGTCACGATCGTTGGAACGGATTTGCTGGCCTTCACGATGGCCTGGTAATCTGCATTGTCCTCATTGAACGCCAGTGATCCTTCGTGATGGCGTTTGCCAAAGAACCACTGCTTATGCGGCTGCTCATAAGGCGCTTGTGCGCGGATCAGCGCCACATCGGCTTTTTCCGGTGAATCCACCACGGTGAAACCTGCGGCCTGCGCCGCTTTCGCCTGGATGCCGTACAGCCAGATTTTTTTGCCTTTTTTTAGCGGCAAAATCTCATCTTTGTTTTGCAGAAGCACCAGCGAATGTCCTTGCGCAGAATTCGCTTCTTTCTGCCAGCTCTCACGGCCCACGGTTTGCACGGCTTTTTGTGCATCGACATACGGATTTTCAAACAGGCCGGTCTGGAATTTCTGCACCAGAATGCGGGTCACGGATTCGTCCAGACGTTGCTCTGTCAGTTGTTTTTCGTTGACCGCGTTCACCAGTAACTGTGAGTCAGTGACGCCACCAAACTGATCGACACCGGCTTTCACCGCTTTGACGAAACGTTGCTGCGGCGTCAGGTTTTCCACACCCCACGACATGCCGCCCGGCACCGGTTCTTTTCCTTCCGGCGCGCCGTTAATGCATTCGTCTCTGCAATCATTGGTAATCAGCCAGTCGCTGAGGATCACGCCTTTAAAGCCGTATTGCCCGCGTAAAATATCGTTTAACAACTGATGGCTGAACCCGGCACCGACCTGTTCCAGCGGTTTGCCTTCGAACATGGCGTTTTTCAGGATGGAATAGGTGGGCATGACGCTGGCGACTTTCGCTTCAAACGCGCCGGTAAACGGGTAAATATGTTCTTTCAGATTATTGCCGGGGAAAACGGCGTTCTTGCCATAGACGTTGTGGCTGTCGTAGCCGTTTTCCGCTGCGCCGTAGCCGACCCAGTGCTTCACCACCGAAATGACGCTGCCGCTGTTCAGGCCGTCGGCCCCGTTTTGCATCCCTTCAATGTAGCCGCGCACCATATTATGCACGCGGGCCGGATCTTCGCCAAAGGTTCCGCTGATGCGCGCCCAGCGTGGCTCGGTTGCCAGATCGGCCTGCGGTGAAAGGGCTTCACGGATACCGACTGCCAGGTATTCCTGACGCACAATATCGGCGTAACGGCGGGTGACTTTTTCATCCCCAATGGCCGCCAGCCCCAGTGTTTCCGGCCATTGGGTGAATTTGCCGGATGAGGTGCTCGCGCCAATCAGATATTCAAAGGAATTACGCGGATCGCTGCTGATCGTGACCGGAATACCCAGCCGCGTCGCTTCGGCAATTTGCTGAAGTTTATTGTTCTCTTCGGCCATGACGGCCGGATCTTCAGCCGAAAGACGGGTGATCAGGCTGTTGACTTTGGCACCGGCAATCATCTTTTTCGCGGCGTCAGTATCGTAGTGCGTTCCCGCACCAATCGGGCTGTTGGCCGTCGGCGCGGAGCCGTGCATCATCACGCCCGCTTTTTCCTCCAGCGTCATGCGTTTGACTAAATCCGCCGCACGTTCTTCAGGCGTCAGCCGCCAGTCCTCGTAAGGTTCCAGCATGCCTGAATGGTTGAGATCCTTGAATTTCAGGCCGTCAACGGTCAGCAGCGTTGCTTCACGCTGGCTGAGTTCAGGCTGAGTGTCAGTGGCAAAAACGGGCGGGGCGGAAAGCAGCAGGGCATAAACAGCAAGGCTCAGAGGTTTAATCTTCATTATCATCCTTAATGATTGATATATATAGATACTCAATCTTTAATCAATAACCTATTTGCGGGCTGGATGTTGCGATCGGGTTCGCAAATAAAATCCACAGATGATAGGGGGCTTTGTGCCCCGCACAATAATTCAACCCAACGCCAGCCCTAATACCGCGCCCACCGCCAGCACCCACAGCGGGTGAATACGTTTGTTCAGAGCCATCAGCGTACACACGGCAATCACACCGGCGAGTGTCATGGTGGTGGCGGAGGCTTTGGCGATGAGTAATCCGCTGGAGACCACCAGCCCGACGGTCACCGGCACCAGACCGCGCTGGATCACCTGCCGCCACGGCCGGTCTTTATAGCGCTTCCACCCGCCCATCACGATAATCGTCACGACGGAAGACGGGCCGAATTTTGCCAGCGAGGAAACCAGTAATCCTGACCATCCTGCGACCTGCCAGCCAATCAGCGGCACGATCATCATATTCGGGCCCGGCGCGGCCTGCGCCAGGGCAAACAGGGCGCTGAATTCCTGCGCGCTCATCCAGTGATGCACATCCACCACCGCGCGCTGCATCTCAGGCAGGATGGTATTTCCGCCGCCAAACGCCAGTAAGGAAAGCTCGGTAAACAGCAGGGCAAGTGAGAGTAAAACGGCCATCAGAATTTACTCCGTGCGCAGATAAAAATACTGACCGGTGCCAGCACCAGCATGACCGGCAGCATCGGCATACGGAACGCGGCGATGGCGATCACGCCCACGGCGACCAATGCCAGTTGCAGCCATTTTCCCCACAGCGGCGCGAGCATTTTAAGCCCCGTTGATAACAGCAAACCGGCCGCGGCTGCTGCCATACCGGCGAACAGATGTTCCACCAGCGGCTCATTCTGATAACGCGCATAGACCAGACCGAGCAGCACAACGCAAATCGTCGGCGCGAGGATCAGCCCGAGGATGGCGGAAAGCGCACCGCGCAGCCCGCGAAATTCCATCCCCAAAGCGACCGACAAATTGATGATATTGCCGCCGGGCAAAAACTGACACAGCCCGAGCAATTCAGTGAACTGCGCGGCGGTCAGCCAGCGACGCTTATCCACCAGCATGTGCCGCGCCATCGGCAATACGCCACCAAAACCCGTCAGGCCCAGAACGAAAAAGCCCATGAAAAGTTGCCCGCAATCGGGTGCAGGCGCGGTCTGGTCTTCGGTAGTTAGCATGATTTTTTCCTGCGTGTAATCGGCCATCTCGACACTCTCCCTCAAAGATAATTCAAAGCCGCCAGAGGCGTAAATTTCGTTACGGATCATGCGCGCTGTCATGACATGATGTCTAATGCCTTTAATAGCGAGGACAGATACCCTGTGAGTATGGCAATGATCGAACTGAAACGGCTTAACGCCTTTGTCACCGTGGTGGAAGCCGGCAGTATTACCCGCGCTGCGGAGTTGTTGTTTATTCAGCAGCCGCCGCTGACGCGCCTGTTGCAGGGGCTGGAGCAGGATTTTGGCGTGCCTTTGTTGCAGCGTTTGCCGCGCGGGGTGAGCCCGACCGAAGCCGGTGAGGTGTTGTTGCAGGAAGCGCGCGCGGTGCTGGCGCGGGCGGAGCAACTGAATGCGGCGATGCGTCGCGCGGCGCAGGGAGAACAGGGGCGCATCCGGATTGGGTTCACCAGTTCGGCGGCGCTGCATACGTTTGTGCCCGCGCTGCTGCGCCGGTATCGCGAGATTTATCCGTCGGTCAGCACGCAACTCGAGGAAAGCGGCAGCGGCGAGTTGCTGGAAGCCGTGGTAGCCGGGCAGCTTGACGTGGCGTTTGTGCGTATGCCGGTTAAAGACATGCCGGAACTGGAGATGGAAAAGGTGCTGGAAGAGCCAATGTGGGTCGCCGTTCCCGCCGGACACCGGCTGGCAGCACGGGCAAACGGTCAGCCGCTGAAACTCGAAGAACTGAGCAACGAGCCGTTTGTGCTTTACCGCCGTCGCGCCGGGCAGGGGTTGTACGATGCGATACTCGCGGCGTATGTCCGCGCCGGATTCAGCCCGCATATCGTGCAGGAAGCGCCACGGCTGACATCGTGTCTGAGCCTGGTCGGTGCGGGGCTGGGCGTGTCAATTGTTCCGGCGTCTATGACCCGTCTGGGCGGCGACGGCGTGGTGTTTTTGCCGCTTGATGCCAGCACGCAGCTCAGCGCGCCGTTATATCTCGCCCGGCGGGAAGACAGCCATGCATCGTCTATAATTAGTACGTTTTGTCAGCTGGTCAGCAAGCAGCTCGCCGGCGATTAAAGGTGTTGCTCGGAGATGTGTTTTTGCGTGGATTCGATAGTAATGCCGTCGGATTCGATGGCGCTGAGCAGGCAGTCGAGCAGGCCGGGGAAGCGGGCGTCCAGATCTTCACGGCGCAGCGACAGTAAGTTAGCGCGTCCGTCCGGGCGCTGCCAGATCATGCCGCTGTCACGCAGCACGCGCCAGTGGTGAGTCAGCGTCGATTTCGATAAGCCCTGCAACAGGGTGCCGCACGGGTGTTCGCCGCCTTTCGCTAAGGTGCGGATCACCGCCAGACGTAGCGGATTTCCCAGCGCAGTCAGCACATTTTCGAGACGAATCTGCTCGCGTTCAGGGTGGTTGGCTATCATCGGACTTTCCTTACTTAGAGGTGTGTTAACGCGGCCGCGCAATATAGCTTATCCGTCTGCTGCTGTACAACGCGACGGCCTCTGACCAATTTCATCAATAGAATAAAATTATTGTACGACTATACACGTACAATTGTAGTATACTCTCCGCATTATGAATTTTAGTCGTCAGATTATTTCTTAACTCAACTTTGTGACGGGATGTGAAACCACTCTCCGCCAACTTAGCCATCAACCAGTAAGGACGTTATATGGCTCGCAAAACGCCAATCGAGCGCTACCGTAATATCGGTATCTCAGCACACATCGACGCAGGTAAAACCACCACCACCGAGCGTATTCTTTTCTATACCGGCATGAACCATAAGCTGGGAGAAGTGCATGACGGCGGTGCGACCACAGACTGGATGGCTCAGGAACAGGAACGCGGCATTACCATTACGTCCGCTGCGGTGACCTGTTTCTGGCGCGGGATGGATCACTCGTTCGATGAGCATCGCATTAATATTATCGACACGCCGGGGCACGTGGATTTCACCATTGAAGTGGAACGTTCCATGCGTGTGCTTGACGGTGCGGTAATGGTGTACGACGCCGTGGGCGGCGTGCAGCCACAGTCTGAAACCGTCTGGCGTCAGGCGAATAAATACAAAGTGCCGCGTCTGGCCTTCGTCAACAAAATGGACCGTCAGGGTGCAGACTTCTTCCGCGTTCGCCAGATGATGGTGGACCGCCTGAAAGCCAATCCGGTGCCGATTGTCATTCCGATTGGCAGCGAAGAGCATTTCACCGGTGTGGTCGATCTGCGCAAGATGCGCGCCATTTTGTGGGATGACGAAACGCAGGGTATGACGTTTACCTATGAACCGATCCCGGCCGATTTGCAGGCGCTGGCGGAAGAATGGCGCGAAAAAATGATCTCAGCGGCGGCGGAAGCCAACGATGAGCTGATGGATAAATATCTCGAAGAAGGCACGCTGACCGAGGATGAAATTACCCTGGGTCTGCGTCTGCGCACCATCGCCGGTGAAATCCAGCCGATGCTGTGCGGCAGTGCGTTCAAGAATAAAGGTGTTCAGCGCATGCTCGACGCCGTGGTCGAACTGATGCCGTCGCCGCTGGATATTCCGCCGGTTGCCGGTACGGACGAAGACGGCAACGACGTGTTCCGTCATTCCGACGATAACGAGAAGTTCTCGGCGCTGGCGTTCAAACTGATGACCGACCCGTACGTCGGCCAGTTGACGTTTGTCCGCGTTTATTCCGGCGTGCTGAAAAAAGGCGACAGCGTCTACAATCCGGTGCGCGGCAAGAAAGAACGTATCGGACGTATTGTGCAGATGCACGCCAATGACCGCATCGAGATAGATGAAATCCGCGCCGGTGATATCGCGGCCTGTGTGGGCCTGAAAGATGTCACCACCGGTGAAACGCTGTGCGACCCGAGCGACATTATTACGCTGGTGCGCATGGAGTTCCCGGATCCGGTGATTTCGCAGGCGATTGAACCGAAGACCAAGGCCGACCAGGAAAAAATGGGGATCGCGCTGTCGCGGCTGGCGTCGGAAGATCCGTCGTTCCGCATCCGCACCGATGAGGAATCCGGCCAGACTATTATTTCCGGGATGGGCGAGTTGCATCTCGAAATCATCGTTGACCGCATGAAACGCGAGTTCGGCGTGGAAGCCAACATCGGTAAACCGCAGGTCACGTACCGCGAAACCGTGCGTAAAACCGTGCAGGATGTCGAAGGGAAATTTGTGCGTCAGTCAGGCGGTAAAGGCCAGTACGGCCACGTTGTCTTCACGCTCGAACCGTTGCCGGCGGGCACCGGCTTTGAGTTTGTCGATGCGACCAAAGGCGGCGTCGTACCGCGCGACTACATTCCTGCGGTCGAAAAAGGGGTCACGGAAGCGCTGAACAACGGCATTCTGGCCGGGTATCCGGTGGTGGACGTGAAAGTCACGCTGACGTTCGGTTCATACCATGAGGTCGATTCTTCGGAAATGGCGTTCAAAATGGCGGCCATCTTTGGTTTCAAAGAAGCAGCCAAACGTGCGGATCCGGTGATCCTCGAACCGATGATGAAAGTGGAAGTGGAAACCCCGGAAGAGTACGCCGGTGGCGTGATGGGTGATTTATCTTCACGTCGCGGTACGGTTCAGGGCATGGAAGAGATAGCGGGCGGCGGCGGTAAAATCATCAAAGCCGAAGTGCCGTTATCCGAGATGTTCGGCTACTCCACCGTTTTGCGGTCGATGTCGCAAGGTCGTGCAACCTACAGCATGGAGTTCAATCACTATGCCGAGGCACCGCGCAATGTTGCAGAAAACATTATTGCGTCGCGTGGAAAATAACTGAAACGGGCGTAATCTCCGCTCAAGACAAAACGGTCCGCAAGGGCCGTTTTTTTTGGGGTTTATTTGGAGATATACAAGGCTCGATGCACTGGACTTACTCGTAATAGGAATTTAAGGCGCAAACAGTATTTGCGCCTTTTGCAGATATTACGCGTTAGCTGAATAACTTCTGGGTAATGGTGGCAACGTGTTTACCCTGATGCACGGCAATACGCAGTTCTTCGGGGCTTGGCTGACGTGAACCGTCGCCGCCTGCAATCGTGGTCGCGCCATAAGGTGTACCGCCACGAACCTGGGAAATGTCGAATAATTCAGGGGTGGTGTAACCGATTGGGACGATGATCATGCCGTGGTGGGCGAGGGTGGTCCAGGTTGAGGTAATCGTCATTTCCTGACCGCCGCCGGTACCGGTTGAGCTGAATACGCTGGCGACTTTTCCTGCCAGAGCGCCTTTGGCCCATAAGCCACCGGTCTGATCGAGGAAGGTGCGCATCTGGCTGGACATATTCCCGAAACGGGTTGGCGTGCCGAGGATTATGGCGTCGTAGTCGGCAAGTTCTGCCGGTGATGCGACCTCTGCTGTTTGTCCGGTTTTCCCGCCTGCGGCTTTAAACGCCTCTTCAGGAATGGTTTCCGGCACACGTTTTACCGTGACTTCAACACCGGGAACGCTGCGTGCGCCTTCCGCAACACTTTGTGCCATCGTTTCAATATGACCATACATGGAATGATAAAGAACCAGTACTTTTGCCATTTTCAACTCCTCATGAGGGTGTGTTTGTTGCGTATTTTGCTCATCTGTCTGTTTGCACCACTAAAGAGTAGGACAGATCATCACTTCACGTTTTCCGACAACGTCCAGCGGCTCACAAAATGTTGCTGATATTGTTTCGTAATGTCTGGTATTCCGCGCAGGACAACGACATTTTCGCTGTTGGTCTTTTCGGCTGTTTCCGAGTCATTGAATGAACCGGTTTCTACGGCGTCGCTGTCTGCGATGATCACTTTGTCGTGCTGAATGTGGAAGTGCTTATCGACGCGTATCTGAACGCCATGCGCTGAGGCATCCGCAATATTATGCAGCGCTTTCGCGTTATGCATATTTTGGCGGTTATCGACGATGACCTGCACCGAAACGCCGCGCCCGGCGGCAGAATCCAGCGCGTCGACTATGTCATGCGCGGTAAACTCGTAAGCCATCATTTTGAGGCTTTTATGCGCATGGTTGATCAGGTCCAGAACCAGCGCGCGGGCAGAACCTTCAGGCGAAAAACCCACCTGAACGGTTCGTGCCTGAACGCTGCCAGCTATGAGGACAGAAGTAATGAGGCATTTCATAAGGATTTTCATGGTTTCGCGGTTCCTTAATTTGCCGGTTCCCAGCTCACCAGCACCGCGACTTCATCGGGTTTCGCGATGAATTTGCTGAGGGTTGCCGTGTGACCGTCACGCATCATCACCGATACGGCAACGCCGGTGACACCGTGAGTCAGCGGCGTTTCCTCGACCCTTTGTAACATTTTCAGGCAGGTATATTGCTGCTCCGGGGGTAAATGTCTGAACTGATCGGTGTGATGTTTTTTCATACGGTCGTCCTGCCATAAATCTGTCCGTTTCGCATCAGGACCACTTTATGCGTGCGCTTATAGTAGATCGCCGTAAAGATGCCTTTGCGGTAAACCTGAGCGTCCGCGTTATCTTCATCAAGAAAGGCGGTGGTGCCTTCGATATAGCCCTGTTTATCAGCGGGAAAGATTTTGATATCGATGCCTTTGATTCGCACATGCACAACGCGTTTGGCGGTCTGCGCATATTGTGTCGTCGCATTTTCCATTGCCTGCTTCAGCGCCGTGTTCTGGATAGCGGTCTGGCGGTTTTGCTCTGCAATATAGCAGGCGTCTTTAGAGATCCCCTGCGCCTGGCAATCTGCCATTCGGGAAGCCTGAGTTGAACATCCGGCGAGGAGAATCAGCGTGGTGAATACAAAAATTTTCTTCATAAAATGACCATCGTATTTTTTCAATAAATTCCGTGGCTGACGTTTGCCAGCCACGGATCATTACGTGTTTACCAGCCCACGCTGACGCCTGCGCCGTAACCGACGTTGCTCTGTGAATCATCAGAAACCGTCATTTTGACGATCGTGGCTTGCCCTGCGTGGAACGAAGCGCCGACGGAAAGGGCATTTTCAGAATCATACCCACCAATGCCTGCGCCGACAGCAAACTGCTGAGATTCCTGAACCTGCGGGATATTGGCCTGAGCCATTGCAGAAGCGGAACCTGCGGCGGCTTCTTTTTTGTTGTCATCAACCTGAGATTTCAAATCACTGAATTTCTGGTTGGTGTAAGACTCAGAGTCAGACAGAACCTGTTTATCCGCCTGATAACGTGCATGGGATTCTGACAACACTTCGGCATGGTTCTGTTCTGCTTCGGCATTAAGCGTCGTGATTTGTGCATCGTAATACGCGGAGCGAACCTGTTGCTGAATGACCGGCTGCTGAGCAGGGGTGGCGGTAAGTTTTTCAATGGTCTGATGATCAGCCGTTTGCTGGGTGATCAGGGAATGCACCTCGGCATTGGTGGCGGCGGCATTCATTTGGGTGAGGCGAGCGTTGTCGTCTTGCTGAATGACTGGGATAGATGCCTGAATTGTCGAGGCAGTCTGAGCTGCATCGTGCGCGGCAACCATTCCCTGAATGCGGTCCGACTGGCGGATATTTTCGCGAGCATTCGCGCCATCAATATCATTTTGAGCGGCTTTTGTGGCTTTGTCCTGGTCGGTATCAGTAGCCAGCTGCTTTACTTTGCCTTCAGCAATTTCATCTTTATTTGCTGCAATAGCATCTTTGTTCTGATTAACGCCATGCGCGGTCGCACGGATCAAACCGGCGTTATCGTCGATGTCTTTGCGGTTATCGGCAATTGCATCCTGATTTGCCTTAATCAACCCGGATTGGATAAAGTTGCCTTTTAGCGCTGCGGTAGCATTAATACTGGCATGCGTTGCAGTCGCCTGAGCTGTTTGAATCGCAGCGTCCTGTTCAACATTTTTAGCCGCGTTATTGTCAATATCTACTTGCGCAACCATGATGGCATGGTGGTTATTATCAATCTTGTTGTTAGACCAGTTAACATCATGCTGAAGTGATGACAGCGAATTATCCTGTGATGTTTCTTGGGCTTGCGCTGCTTTCAAAGCATCGAAACGAGCTTTCAATTCCGTCTGAGAAGGAACGCCGGTAGGTGCTGCTGTTTGAGGTTTTTGTACGTCAACATCAGAAGCCGAAACTGGAGCCGCAGTGACTGCCATAGCCGCAACAGCGACCGCCGTTAAAACACGGCGAATAGTCGAAGCCGATACCCCGAAGTAACGCGCCAATTCCGATTTGTTATGATTTCCTGCGATGTAAGCATTAACGATCTGAGTGTTACGGTCTGTTGCCTGAGCTTTCATGAGTTTTTTCCGACATTGAAATAAGTATCTAATAGCGACAAATAAATGCGTTAACAGAACGCTATTCTTGTCTCCTTACGAAAAGCATACATACGATGAATGTGACTTGTTTCACACATTCACGGTCGTTTGACTTATGTCAAGAAACGTAAAGTTAAACCGCTACATGAAATTGTTTCACTTAGCGCGCTTATTTGTAGCTGCCAGACACGGTTTTGTGCTTCTAAAGAGGTGAAAACTCGGATTTTTCGTAGCGAATAGCGACGTAATGAAATCCCTACGAGATTCCTGTACTATGTGTATGGTTTTAAAAAGTGGAGATAAGACTATGGCAGATAACGCAAATGAGTTTTTGGACTACGTTCAGCGGCTGAATATCGATCAGCCTGCATTGTGTATCCTGCTTGGGTTGCCCCGCAGTACGTTAAATAAGTGGATCAACGGGACAGTGACGCAAATTCCTCAGGTTGCCGTGACGGCGGTGAGAATGTTGTGGTTCATGCGTGAAAGTGATGAAGCCCTGTTTGAAAAGTGGGCGATGGTGCAGGATTTTGGTGTGACAGCGGAGTACGCGGCGAACGATAAAGCGCAGGTATTTTTGCATACCATTAAGCGTGAACCGAGCACGCCGATAAAAAGGTTGTTGAGCAAATAGTCTGACCGGCGGTAGTAGAAGGGCGCGTAAAGCCCGTTAAAAAAGGCGATAAACCTGCTGAGGTTTATCGCCTTTTTTATCTTAAGCACGAAGGGAGTTGATCAGACAACAACCTCGAAAATCATCTTAACGGGTTCGATATTGGTGAAGTTCGCCACGTCTGCCACAAAGTCAGCCGCGTTATCTTTCATGCCTTGTTCAAAGTCTTCCATCGAATTGCAGTAGATGTGGCATGCCGCAATAAACGGGGCGTCCGCAGGGGCATTTTCAGGGATTTTATCGATCGCATAAGAATGGCAAAACGCGCCCATGCGGCTTTTAATCAGCGGTAAATGCACGTCGCGGTAATAGGCATGATCAAAGGTTCCGTTTTTGATGTTGGGATATAGCACGCTGTATTTAATCAATTTTTTCACCTTCGTTTTTGATATAACTCTTCACAATAATCGTCAAAACAATCTTCAAAACAGGAAAGGAGTCTAGCGCACAGTTTCCGCTTTTGCCGCGCCTTTTGTGCCCGATAACGTCTGAATTTTGCGATGTACTACGCTTACACGATGGCATTTTAAAAGGATGAAACATGGGTTTTTTGGGATGGACCGCCGCAGTCGGCGGATTGTTGTTAATAATGTCTCTGGCGTCGGGATGGATTTCCCGCGGGCCGGTGACGACGTTTGGGTTGTATCTCGCCGCAGGTGTGGTGTGCGGCCCCTGGGTTCTGGATTTACTGCACGTCGATCTGGTGGCGTATTCCACGCTGACCGCGCGTTTTACCGAAATCGCGATGGCGGCTTCGCTCTTCATTACCGGCCTTAAACTCCGTTTACCTTTCCGTTCGCAGAGCTGGCGCGTGGGTGCGGTGCTGGCGTTTCCCGCCATGTTACTGACGGTATTGTGCGTGACTGTGATTACGCATTACCTCACCGGACTTTCCTGGCCGCTGGCGCTGGCGCTGGGCGCGATTATCGCCCCGACGGATCCGGTTCTGGCGAGCATGATTGCGGTCAACGATGCAAATGACGATGACGGTCTGCGGGTTGCGTTGTCGAGCGAAGCGGGGATGAACGACGGCTCGGCGCTGCCGGTTCTGATGCTGGCATTGATGTTATTCACCGCGCACGAAGGGTTGTCGTCTGAAGCGATCTGGCACTGGGCGTGGCGCGATGTCGTCTGGGCGCTGCTCGGCGGGCTGGGCATCGGATTCGCGATGGGGAAACTGGTCGGGTTAAGCGCCACGCGTTTTCACAGCCGGCAGCGCACGGTTGCGCCGAGTGATTTTCTGGCGCTGGCGCTGATTGCGCTGAGTTATGCGACGGCACAAAGTCTGGATGCCTCGGGTTTCCTGGCCGCTTTCGCGGCGGGTGTCGGTTTGCGCCGCGCCGAAGTGCGTGTGGTGTCGCTGTATCCGCCGGACGATCTGGAAGAAGGGCGGCGGCCACCTCCGGCCGAAGACATGGTGAATCCACACCAGCGCCACAGTATGCAGGCGGAAATGCCGCGAAACTCTATCGGGCTGATGGTCGGCGATGCGCTGTCATTCGGGGATACCATCGAACGGCTGTTTGCCGCCGGGATTGTGATGGTGCTGGGGATTACCCTGGCGGAACACTGGGAGCCGATGGGCCTGCTGATTGCCGCCATACTGTTTATCGTTATCCGCCCGCTGGCCGTTTATCTTACGACGCTGGGCATCCGCGTGCCGCATGGACGGCGGCTGATGATTGGCTGGTTTGGCATCCGCGGGATCGGCAGTATGAATTACATCGCCTACGCCTGGACACACGGCCTGCACGGCGCAGACGCCAATTATATGACCAATATTGCGTTTACGGTGATTGTTGCCAGCGTGGTTATCCACGGGCTGACGGTGTCGCCGGTGCTGCACTGGCGTCAGGCGAG
Organism: Rahnella sikkimica; assembly: GCF_002951615.1. GTDB lineage: Bacteria > Pseudomonadota > Gammaproteobacteria > Enterobacterales > Enterobacteriaceae > Rahnella > Rahnella sikkimica. The sequence continues at coordinate 976,778 of NZ_CP019062.1, forward strand.
ACAGGCGGCGAGGGCGCAAAAAGAATAACAGAAGAGGTACCAATGAAAACGGACGCTCAGGGCGTCCGCTTTTTTATCTGCTTTTTCTGCAACAACGTTGCCGTCAGGCAATCTGCTTTTTGCCGAGGCTGAGCATAAACAGCACGGCGGCGGAAAGCACCACGGAGGGGCCCGCAGGTGTGTCGTAAAAAGCCGAAAACGTCAGGCCTGCGGTGACGGCGATAATGCCAATTGCAATGGCGACAGACGCCATTTGCTCCGGCGTTTTCGCAAAGCGGCGCGCCGTGGCAGCAGGAATAATCAGCAGCGACGTGATGATCAGCGCACCGACGAATTTCATCGCCAGACCGATGGTCAGCGCCGTCACCAGCATCAGGATGATCCGTGACCGTTGCAGGTTTACGCCATCGACATGCGCCAGCTCCGGGCTGATGGTCATGGAAAGGAGCGCCCGCCATTGCCAGCACAGTACCGCAATCACGATGGTAACGCCGACGGCAATCATCCAGATATCGCTGTACGTCACCGACAGCAAATCCCCGAACAAATACGCCATCAGATCGACGCGGACACCAGACATCAGGCTGACCACCACCAGGCCGAGTGATAATGCGCTGTGCGCCATAATCCCCAGCAGGGTATCGACGGCCAGATGCGGTTTGCGTTCCAGCGCCACGAGTAAAACCGCCAGCAGCAAAGTCACGGCGATCACGGTGTAAAACGGATTAACGTTGAGCAGCAGGCCAAACGCGACGCCGAGCAATGACGCGTGAGCCAGCGTATCGCCGAAATAAGACATACGACGCCAGACGACAAAAGAGCCCAGCGGACCGGCGGCAATCGCCAGCAAAACACCGGCGATCCAGCCGGGTAATAACAGCGCGATCATGCGTCACGACCTCCGGTGTTGCGCAAAATAATCTTCCCTTTTAAGTCGTGGCGATGATTATGGTTGTGACGGTAAATCGCCAGTTGCTCCGCGCCCCGGTTGCCAAACATGGCAATAAATTCAGGGTGCGTGGACACCACTTCCGGCGAGCCGGAACAGCAGATGTGCTGATTCAGGCACAAAACTTCGTCAGTTTTCGCCATCACCAGATGCAGGTCGTGCGACACCATCAGCACGGCGCAACCGAGCTCACAGCGCAGGTTGTCGATCAGGTTATACAACGCAACCTGACCGTTGACGTCCACGCCTTGCGTCGGTTCATCGAGCACCAGAAGCTGCGGGCTATTCAGAAGCGCGCGCGCCAGCAAAACGCGCTGGTTCTCACCACCGGACAGTTTTTGCATCGGCTGATCGAGAAGATGCGCCGCCTGAACCCGTTTCAGCGCAGGCAAAATGTCGCTTTTTTTCACACCAGGTTTCAGGCGCATAAACCGGCTGACGGTCAGCGGCATCGTCGGATCAAGATGAATTTTTTGCGGAACGTAGCCGATGCGTAAACCCGGCTCGCAGGTCATCGTGCCTTCAGTTGGCGCAATCAGGCCAAGCACAACGCGCACTAACGTAGATTTCCCTGCGCCATTCGGGCCAAGCAGGGTCAGTATTTTCCCCGGTTGCAGGCTCAGCGAGATGTTGGACAGCACGCGGCGGGAACCGAAAGTGACCGAGATATTTTGAAGCGTAGCTAATGTGGGCATGTCATTGGGTCTTGCAGAACAAATCGGATGTTATAATATTGCGTTTCGCAAAAAATAACCAGTTTTCCCCCAACACGAAGATGAGTTCACCCCGCATGATACAGAAAAAAAGCGTTAAACGGATGTTACTGGCCGCCGCAATCCTCAGTTCCGGTGCGGTTTTCAGCGCTCAGGCCGCCGTTCTGGCCTCCGTTCGTCCGCTGGGTTTTATTGCCTCCGCGATTGCCGACGGCGTCATGCCGACCGAAGTATTATTGCCGGATGGTGCGTCGCCGCATGATTTTGCGCTGCGGCCTTCGGACATTCAGCGCATGCGGAGCGCGGATCTGGTGGTGTGGGTGGGGCCGGAAATGGAAGCTTTCATGACTAAATCTGCTGCGCAGCTCCCGCCGAACCGTCAGGTGGAAATCGCTGCACTTCCGGCAGTGAAACCGATGCTGATCAAAGGCAGCGATGATGATGAACATGACCACGATCATGACGACGGCAATCATCATCACGGTGAATATAATATGCACGTCTGGCTGTCGCCGGAAATCGCCCGCGAGACCGCCATTGTTATTCATGACAAGCTCGTAGCGCTCATGCCGCAGAAAAAGCAACAATTAGATGCAAATTTGTCGCATTTTGAAGATGAATTGACAAAAGCTGACAAAAACCTTGGTAGTATTCTGCAACCTGTTCAGGGTAAGGGATATTTTGTTTTTCACGATGCCTACGGCTACTTTGAGAAACACTTCGGCCTTTCGCCACTTGGTCACTTCACGATCAATCCCGAAATACAACCTGGCGCACAGCGTTTACATCTCATTCGAACACAGTTGGTTGAGCAAAAAGCGACCTGCGTTTTTGCTGAGCCACAATTCAGGCCAGCCGTCATAACGGCTGTTGCCCAGGGAACAAAAGTGCGTATGGGCACATTGGATCCGCTGGGGAGCGGCATTGTACTGGGTGCGGACAGCTACGTGAACTTCCTGTCACAGCTGACGAACCAGTATCTGAGCTGCCTGAAGTAAGCTAAAAGGACAGAATTTAAGTGCAGCTGATAGCCCGATCTATCGCTCTGGCGTATAGCAACCTTCCACGGCCCCACCGCATTATGCTGGGGTCGCTGACCGTCATCACACTGGCCGTCGCCGTCTGGAAACCGTTAGCCTATCACCCGGACAATGACCTCTCCGATACCAAACCGCTGGTTAAAAACATCACGTTAGACAACCAGCAATTGCGTTCGCTGCTTCCCGAAGCCAGTGAACCTATCGATCAGTCGCCTCCCGCTGACGACGATATTCCTCAGGACGATCTGGACGATAAAACCGCGAACGAAGCGGGCGTTCATGAATATGTGGTTTCCACCGGCGATACCCTCAGCAGCATTCTCAATCAGTACGGCATAGATATGTCAGAAATCGCTGCGCTGTCGGACGCTAACCGTGATTTGCGTAACCTGAAAATCGGTCAGCAACTGTCATGGACGTTGAACGACGCGGGTGATTTACAGCGCCTGACGTGGGAGAAATCCCGCCGTGAAACGTACACGTTTGACCGCTCGGGCAACACCTTCAAATCTTCACTGGAAACGCTGAAAGGCGAGTGGAAAGACTCGGTCATGAAAGGTACGCTGAACGGCAGTTTTGTGACCAGCGCCAAAGCGGCGGGGCTGACCAGCGGTGAAGCCAGTGCGGTTATCAAAGCGCTCCAGTGGCAGCTCGATTTCCGTAAATTGCAGAAAGGCGATGATTTCGCGGTGCTGATGTCCCACGAAGTGCTGGATGGGAAAAACGAGCAAAGTGAATTGCAGGCAGTGCATATGCGTTCCGGCGGCAAAGATTATTACGCCGTGCGTGCGGAAGACGGTAAATTCTATGACCGTACCGGCAGCGGGCTGGCGAAAGGTTTCCTGCGTTTCCCGACCGGCAAACAGTATCGCGTTTCCTCAAACTTTAACCCGCGCCGTTTGAATCCGGTCACGGGTCGCGTCGCGCCACACCGTGGTGTCGATTTCGCCGTGCCAGTCGGTACACCGGTTCTTGCGGTCGGCGACGGCGAAGTGGTTATGGCGAAAAATGGCGGTGCGGCCGGCAACTATGTCGCTATCCGTCATGGTCGTCAGTACATGACCCGTTATATGCACCTGCGTAAACTTCTGGTGAAGCCGGGTCAGAAAGTGAAACGTGGCGATCGTATTGCGCTTTCCGGTAATACCGGCCGTTCCACCGGCCCGCATCTGCATTTCGAAATGTGGATTAACCAGCTGGCCGTCAATCCTCTGACCGCCAAATTGCCGCGTACCGAAGGGCTGACAGGTAAAGATCGCAGTACTTATCTGGCAACTGTCCGCGAAGTTGTTCCTCAGTTGAAACTGGACTGATCGCTTAGGTTTTACTGATTCGGAGCCGTGATTTATTGCAAAATAAATCATGGCACTTATCATTAAGCCAGAATTTGTCATAAGAGCCTGAGCATGCAGCCAGAAAAAGAAAAACGATCCACCGTAGAATTTATTCCGCAATTTCAGAAAGCCTTTTACCATCCGCGCTACTGGGGCGTCTGGCTGGGCGTCGGGGCGATGGCCGGTATGGCGTATCTGCCCGCGAAAGTCCGCGATCCGATTTTAGGCAGCCTGGGCCGTCTGGCCGGAAAGTTCGCCAAAGGCGCACGTCGTCGCGCGCAAATCAATCTGTTGTACTGTCTGCCCGAAACGCCGGAAGCGGAGCGCGAACACATCATTGATGAAATGTTTGCCACTGCGCCACAGTCGATGGTGATGATGGCGGAGCTGGCACTCCGTGACCCCAAAAAAATCACGCAGCGCATCCACTGGCACGGCAAAGAAATTGTCGACCAGATGCAGCGCGACGGCAAAAATGTGATTTTTTTGGTGCCACACGGCTGGGCTGTGGATATCCCGGCGATGCTGATGGCGGCCAGCGGTCAACCGATGGCGGCCATGTTCCATAACCAGAAGAACCCGCTGACGGATTATCTCTGGAACAGCGTGCGTCGTCGTTATGGCGGGCGTTTACATGCCCGAAATGACGGAATCAAACCCTTCATCAGCTCCGTGCGTCAGGGTTACTGGGGATATTATCTGCCGGATCAGGATCACGGCGCGGAGCACAGCGAATTCGTCGATTTCTTTGGCACCTACAAAGCGACATTGCCTGCCGTGGGTCGTCTGATGAAAGTCTGTCGTGCGCAGATTGTGCCGCTTTTCCCGGTGTATAACGGCAAAGAGCAGCGTCTGGATATTTTTGTCCGGCCACCGATGGATGATCTGGCGACAGCAGACGACAATCAGATCGCGCGCCGTATGAATGAAGAAGTGGAATTGCTGGTCGGGCCGAATCCTGAGCAATACACCTGGATCCTGAAATTGCTGAAAACACGCAAACCGGGTGAACCGGAGCCATATTCCCGCAAAGAGCTTTTCCCGAAAAAGTAAGCGTTAAACATCGGATTTACCAAAAAGGCTGAGCACAATACTCAGCCTTTTTAGCATTTGTTATCCCGCTTTTATGGCGCGTTTCAGAAACAGCGTGATCAGCAGCGTTCCCGCCGTACCGAACAGCAAACCGGCCAGCATGAAAATGCCGTATCCCTGCGCGAAATAAAGCTGTTTTGCCAGTTCAATGCCGGCCGCAAAAACCACAATGGTGATCAGCCCGAGTGCGGCTGCCACCGTGCCTTTGCCGGTCGGGCTGGAGAACAGCGTCAGCCGGTAAAGTCCTGCATTGACCAGCCCGGAACCCAGCGCATACAGGCTCAGACCCGCCGTTATCCAGTACCAGGCATTAACCATAAACAGCGCCGCATAAGTGCTGATGCAAAGCCCGAAAACAATCGGCAAAATCCCCAGCCAGATAGGTGTGCGGATATTCACGTTGCCGCTGAGTTTGCTCAGCACAACATTGCCGATGATAAGTCCCGTGAATACCGGAACCTGTAGCCAGCCGTATTGTAACGGCGTCATTCCGGCGTCCTGAATCAGCAGTACCGGGGACTGCGCGACCCACGCCAGCAGCGGCAAAGTGATCAGCCCGATAGACAATGAACCGGTCACCACACCCGCATTGGTGAATACTTCGCGGTAATCCGCCAGTAAACGGCGCATCGAAAAACGCCCGTCACGGCCTGACGCCGTTTCCGGCATGCTGCGCCATAATCCCCAGAAAGAAAGCGCCGAAATCAGCGCAAACAGCGCGAACATCGCTTTCCACGGCGCGTAGTGAATGAACACCGCGCCCGCCAGCGGCCCGAGCAGCGGGGCGATCAGCGTGATATTGGCCATCAGGGCCATCAGCTTTACGCTCAGCGCCTCATTGAACGCTTCCTGAATCGCGGCGTAACCCACTGCGCCGATAAAGCACAGGCTCATGCCTTGCAAAAAACGCATCAGGATAAATTGTTCGATGCTTTGCGTGAATACCGTCAGAAAGCAGGTGACGGTGAAAAAGGCCACCCCAGCCAGCAAAACCGGCCTGCGACCCAGCCGGTCCGAGAGCGGCCCGAGCAGCCATTGCAGAAGAATTCCGCCACACAGGTAAGCGGTCAGCGAGGTGGAAACCCAGTCGGCGCTGGCGCTGAAATCGCTGATGACCTGCAACATGCCTGGCTGAATCATATCGTGGGCAATATAAGTGGCGAATTCGAACATCACCAGCGACAGCGGAAACAGCCACTGACGCCAGCTCAGCTGAGAGGCAGGTTCAGAAACGGACGACATAACAAGACTTCTCCATTGCTCAAAATCAGAAAAGCGCGGCCCTCTCAGGCCGCGCTAAAAAACGTATTTAAGTGTGGGACTTAGTATTTATTCGCATACGCCGCAATCGGGTTTTCCAGCGTCCCGGCAAATTTAAGATTTTGCGCCGGATCCGACAGGTTGATCATCTGCTGGTTATTTGCCAGTTGCAGACGGTTCAGGCAGGAATGCGTGAACTCCGCGCCAAACATGTCGTAACGGGCAAACTTCTCCGCCAGTTCCGGATACTGAATCTGATAATCGCGCACCACTTCCGCCACCACCTGCCAGAACTGACCGGCCGGATAATCGCCGTTTTCTTCCAAAATGCGGGCGATAAAGCGGAACACACCGGCAAACACGTCGGTGAAGATAGACAGGATTTTCAGCTCTTCCGGCACGTCAACCGCCAGGCGTTTAGCTTTTTCCGGCAGAGGCGCATCCGGGTTCATCACGGCAATTTCTTCCGCGATATCTTTCATAAACGCGTTAACCGGAATGTTGTTTTCGAAACGCAGGATCAGGTTTTCACCGTGCGGCATGAACACCAGATCGTACTGATAGAAGCAGTGCAGCAGCGGGCTGAGGTAGGCGTGCATGTAACGCTTGAGCCAGTCGCCGGTGCCCAGACCCGAGGATTTAATCATCTCAACAATCAGGGCATCGCCGTGTTTGTCGGTATGTAAAAGCGCGGCCATGGTCATCAGGCGCTGATTCGGTTGCAGTTGCGCCACCGGGTTCTGACGCCACAGTGCGGCAAACATTTTCTTATACGCACTGTCGCCCTTAATGGCTTCTTCGAAATAGTGGTTGTGATAACCCAGCGAAGCCACTTCCTGCAGGATGCTGAAACCGGTGGATTGCAGGTAAGCATCGTTTTCGACCAGCTCTGCCAGCCATTCGTTGATGCCCGGCGTGGTCGCCATGTAATACGGCGAAAGCCCGCGCATGAAGCCCATATTCAGAATCGACAGCGCGGTTTTCACATAGCGGCCTTTCGGGCGGCTGGCGTTATAGAAGGTGCGGATCGATTGCTGCGCCAGATAGTTATCCTCGCCTTCACCGAGATAAATCAGGAACTGACGGGCGATGTCTGAAGCGAAAACGGTCAGTAATTTGTTCTGCCACTGCCACGGATGAACCGGCATGAAGTAGTAGTTTTTCGGATCCACACCTTTATCGACCAGACGCTGTGTGAACGCGCAAATCTGCGCATCGCCCAGTTCTTCGGCGATCAGCTTTTCGTACGGCAAACCTTCCACGCTGGCGAAATGAGCTTTGTCGTGATGGACGGCAACCCAGACCAGTTGCAGCGGATTTGCCGCTTCCGGCGCATAACGCACGTAGTCACCGGCATCAAAACCGATGCGGCCATTGTTGGCGATAAAGCTCGGATGGCCTTCGGTCATGCTGGTTTCAACGGTCTGGAAATCGGCTTCTGAAAGCTGTTTAGCCGTTGTGTGGTTGTTCGCCAGTTTGTACGCGCTGCTGTAAAGCGTGCTGCTGATTTCTTCCATGTAGGTCGGCAACATCGTCTGTGAAATACCGATCTGCTCCGCAAATTCAATGATGAATTTCAGCGCGTCCAGCGGTTGTGGTGCGAAGTTATCCAGACGCTGAATGCTGTCGAGGTCAATCATCCAGTCGTTCAGCGGTAACTGGCGCGCACGGAAACGGTATTCAATTTCGCTTGCCGGAACGGCCAGCTGATAGTCGGTCCACGTGCCGCTGTTTTGCATCGCAACCGGTGCGAGCAGGCGTTCATGCGTCAGTTCTGCCAGGCATTTACGTAACAGCAGGGCATTGGCTTTCGACCAAATTTCCGGTTGCAGATGCTGGCCGGATTGAAGATGAGATGAAGTCATGGTGTTTTTTTCCTTCTGGCGGGCCTGCAAAAAATCTTCGCGCTGGCAGAAAGCCAGCCACGCGGTTTTATGCGTCAGTTGAATTTGTTTCTGATAGCGGAAACCGGCACGCTTATTCAGTTTGTGAATTTTCTCGTTACGCACGTCGGGCTCAACCACCACGCGCTTCACGTCCGGCTGGCTGAACAGATATTCCATGACGGCTGAAAAGACCTGCCAGCTGAAACCGGAAACGGGTTTATCCGCCGGAGACAGCAAAATATGCATACCCATATCGCCCGGCTGAACGTCGTAGTGATCGCGCAATGGATCGTCCTGTACCGGATAGCATTCGATCAGAAAACGCGGCTGGCCGTCGATTTCGCCCATCAGCGCGGCCAGCGGTTTTCCGGCGGTCAGGTCGCGGTAAAAAACATCAACGTCGGCCACGCTGCTGTTCTGCATCCCCCAGAAATGCGCATAAGGCTGCGTCATCCACGCGTGCAAAATGGCGGCGTCTTTCGCCAGATATAGCGGGCGTAATGTCAGCTGACCGGCGTCACGCGGGCAGGTGAACAGGGGAGCGGGAGTCAATTCAGACATGGGGTATTTCTCCGTTATCTGTCTGCAAGGCTGTGGGCGCAGAAGGTCTGGAAAGCGATGGTTTTTTCCACCGGATAGACTTCCTCGCCGAGCATTTCGCGAATTATGGAACTGTTTCGGTAACACGCCATGCCCAGATCCGGCGTGACGAAGCCGTGGGTATGCAGTTCGGCGTTCTGGACAAAAATCTGGTTGTGGGCGTCGATGCTGTAATTGCGGTTGACGGCGTAGCGCCCGGCGTCGTCCCACTGAATGCGGTTGTGGATGCTTTCGATAAACTGCGGCGGCTGATAACCGTAACCGGTGGCGAGCACCACGGATTCCGTCTGGTGGCGGTATTCCTGCTGCTGCTCGTGGTGAAGCAGCGTCATCTCCAGCTCGCCTTTGCGGTTACCCGTCAGCGCCGTCAGCTCAGAATGCGTATAGAGATCGACATTCAGCGGGCCGTCCAGGCGTTTGGTGTACATCAGATCGTAGATGTCGTTGATCAGGCTGATGTTAATGCCTTTGTACAAGCCTTTTTGTTCGCGGTTAAGCTGGTCGCGCTTGCTCATCGGCAGGGCGTGGAAGTAATCGATGTACTCGGGCGAGGTCATTTCCAGCGTCAGTTTGCTGTATTCCAGCGGATAGAAACGCGGCGCGCGGGTCACCCAGGTCAGGTGATAATCGTACTTGTCGATTTCAGAAAGCAGGTCGTAATATATTTCCGCCGCACTCTGGCCGCTGCCGACCACGGTGATGGATTTCGAACGCTGCATCCGCGCTTTGTTCGGCAGATAGTCGCTGGAATGGTGAACGTTGCTGCCAGCTTCACGGGCGCAGGCCGGCATCCACGGCGACGGACCGGTACCCAGCACCAGACGTTTGGCGCGGTAAATCTGTTTATCGCCGCCTTGGGTTGAACGCGCCTGCACCAGATAACATTCCGTTTGCGCGTCCCATGTCACCTGTTCCACGCGCGTGGAAAATCGCAGGCTGGTCAGCTGTTCACAAACCCACTGGCAATACTGGTTGAACTCTTTGCGCATCATGAAGAAATTTTCACGAATATAGAAAGAGTACAGTTTTCCCTGCTGCTTCAGGTAGTTGAGGAAACTGTAAGGGCTGGTTGGATCGGCCAGTGTCACCAGATCGGCCATAAACGGCGTCTGCAAATGGGCGCTTTCCAGCATCATGCCGGTATGCCAGTCAAAGCCGTCATTTTGATCTAAAAACAGGCCGTTCAGCGCTTTTACCGGTTCCGTCAGACAGGCCAGGCCGAGGTTGAACGGGCCGATGCCAATCGCAATAAAATCGTAGGTCTGTTTATCTGAATGCAGTTCGGGGGAATAAAGGCTCATGGTGCAACTCCTGTTAGCGGTTCTTCGCGGCGCTCAGCGCGGCGGCGGTCAGTTCTTTACCGTAATGCGTGATAAGGCCGATCACATCGGCGACGTCTTCCGTGGTGGTGGTCGGGTTAAGCAGAGTGAATTTCAGGTACTGGCGCTGATGCACTTTGGTTCCGGCAATCACGGCGCTGCCGTCGCGGAAAATGGCTTTGCGTATATCGGCGTTAATGGCGTCAATTTGCTCCTGACTCATCGACATGCGCGGGACAAAGCGGAACACCAGCGTGCTCAGTTCGGGTTTGTGCAGCACGTCAATATTCGGGTTCTGTTCCATCATCTGATGGGTTTCGGTGGCACGTTCGAGCAACACATCGAAGGATTCGCCCAGCGCCTGCTGGCCCATGATGCGCAGCGTCAGCCACATTTTCAGGGCGTCGAAACGTTTGGTGGTCTGGATGCTTTTGTTGACCAGATTCGGCGTGCCTTCCAGTTTTGCACTCAGCGGATTCAGGTATTCCGCGTGGTGCGTGACGTGCTCCAAATGGTGATGGTCGTTGACCAGAAACGCGCTGCAACTCACCGGCTGGAAGAAGGATTTGTGATAATCAACGGTCACGGAATCGGCGAGGTGAATGCCTTCGATGCGCTGGCGATGCTGCGGGGAAACCAGTAAACCGCACCCGTAAGCGGCGTCAGCGTGCATCCAGATTTTCTCTTTGCGGCAGATTTCTGCGATCTCATTCAGCGGATCGATACTGCCGAAATCGGTGGTGCCTGCGGTGGCGACGATGGCAATCGGGATCAAACCTTCTGCGTGGCAGCGTTCGATTTCATGTTTCAGTGCGCTGATATCCATACGGAATTTGTCGTCACAGGCGACCGGCACCACGGCGTCGTAACCGAGGCCGAGCAGTGCGGCGGATTTCTGAATGCTGAAATGGCTGACCTGTGAACTGAAGATGCGCCAGCGGTTGGCTTCCGGCGGTAAGCCCTGATATTTGATGCTGTGCTGCGGATGCGTGCGCTTGCAGTGGCTGTCGCGCGCCAGCAGCATCGCCATCAGGTTAGATTGCGTGCCGCCGCTGGTGAAAATACCGTCGGACTGCGCGCCAAATCCGATGCGTGCCAGCGTCCAGTCGATGACCTTTTGCTCAATCAGCGTGCCGCCTGCGCTCTGATCCCAGGTATCGACGGAGGAGTTGATCGCGCTGATAAAAAGCTCGGCCAGTTGTGACGGGACGACGGTCGGGCAGTTGAGATGTGCGAGGTATTTCGGGTGGTGGAAATAGACGGCGTGCTGAAGATATAAATCATCCAGTTCTTCCAGCGCCAGCCTTGTTCCGTCTAACGGTTTGGTTAAATCAATATGGCGAAACTGTTCGGCTAATTCGGCAGGAGAGACACCAGAAAAAGGTTTTTCGGTCTGATTAATATGAGACTTAATTAATTCAATCCCTTGCTCGATCTGCGCCTGCCAGTCCGGGGTGCTATTTTGGTTGAAAATATAACCCTGATTTTTGCTAAATTTTTCCTGAGCAGGCGTAAGGTTATTCGTGCTGCCTTGCATTAATTCCCAATCATTTATCTGACTCATTATGAACCCTTTTAATCTGGCCTTTTACGTCGGGAGCGGGCGCGGGGCGTCCTCCCGAATGTATTAAGGAAATTTCAGTAAACGTAAGTGTTAGCAGGCAGGGCTAATGGCCACGCCTGTAAAGTGTATGGTTAACTATTTTTCTTTATCTAAAATTGCAGGTGATTTGTCTTGTCTGATTTCCTTAGTAAGGATTTATACAAGGTTTTAACGATTGGGAATCATTATAAATGCAAATCATTATCATTCAATGTCGATATTGAACATTTAGCGAATAGGGGCGTTTTTGATGTTTTTATGTGATCGCAGTCACATAAAAATGTAAATTCCGTTTTAGATACTCTTAATCCTATGAGAGGAATCTGTTTTTGTTATTCAATTCTGTGCGCTGTAAAGCGCCGTGCGTGATACAAAAAGTTATATTTAGCCATAATAAGTGCAGGTGTAATTTTCTTTAACAGCGGGGAATTATTGTGACGCTGGAGAGTATTTCCATCAGATGGCAAAATAATGATCAAATTAAGAACGTAAAATACCGTATTCCGGCAGGATAATAAGACGGTTAAACGAGGGGTATTAAAAAGGCCGATCAACGTGATCGGCCTTTGAGTTATATTTTATTACATTTAGCGATTAATCGACACGTAAAACGCGGCTGGTATTGGTGGTGCCGATGGTGCTCATGACATCACCCTGAGTGATGATCACCAGGTCGCCGGAAAGCAGGTAGCCTTTATCACGCAGCAAGTTCACCGCGTCCTGAGCCGCCGCCACGCCGTCGTTCACGCTGTCGAAGAAGACTGGCGTGACACCGCGGTAAATGGCGGTCAGGTTAAGCGTATGTTCGTGGCGGGACATGGCAAAAATCGGCAGGCCGGAGCTGATGCGTGACAACATCAGTGCGGTACGGCCAGATTCTGTCATGGAGATAATCGCCGTGACGCCTTTCAGGTGGTTGGCGGCGTACATGGCCGACATGGCGATGGCTTCTTCGGTGTTATCAAATTCCACGTCCAGACGGTGTTTGGAAACGTTGATGCTTGGGATTTTTTCAGCACCGAGACAAACGCGCGCCATCGCAGCCACGGTTTCTGACGGATACTGCCCGGCAGCCGTTTCCGCAGAAAGCATCACGGCGTCGGTTCCGTCGAGTACGGCGTTTGCGACGTCCATCACTTCAGCACGGGTTGGCATCGGATTGGTGATCATCGATTCCATCATCTGCGTCGCGGTAATCACAGCGCGGTTAAGCTGACGGGCACGGCGGATCAGTTTCTTCTGAATACCTACCAGTTCCGGGTCGCCAATTTCAACGCCCAGATCACCACGAGCCACCATGACAACGTCGGAGGCGAGAATGATGTCATCCATTGCCGCATCGGTCGCGACGGCTTCAGCACGTTCAACTTTGGAAACGATTTGCGCATTACAGCCAGCTTCGCGTGCCAGGCGGCGTGCGTAGTTAAGATCTTCGCCGGTGCGCGGGAAGGAAACCGCCAGGAAATCTACGTCCATTTTGGCCGCAGTAATAATGTCGGCTTTATCTTTTTCAGTCAGGGCTTCAGCGGAAAGACCGCCGCCCAGCTTGTTGATGCCTTTGTTGTTGGACAGCGGGCCGCCAACGGTGACTTCGGTGAACACTTTCATGCCCTGAACTTCGATCACTTTTAACTGCACGCGGCCATCATCGAGCAGCAGAATGTCGCCCGGTACCACGTCCGCAGGCAGACCTTTGTAGTCGATACCCACTTTTTCTTTATCGCCTTCACCCTTGCTCATGTTGGCATCGAGCAGGAATTTGTCCCCGATATTCAGGAAGACTTTACCTTCTTTAAAGGTCGATACGCGGATTTTTGGACCTTGCAGATCGCCCAGAATAGCGACGTGGCGGCCAAGGCGGGCCGCGATTTCGCGCACTTTGTTGGCGCGCAGGATGTGGTCTTCAGGAGTGCCGTGGGAGAAATTCATACGTACAACGTTTGCACCGGCGGCAATAATTTTTTCGAGGTTATTGTCGCGGTCAGTTGCAGGACCGAGGGTGGTAACAATCTTTGTTCTTCTGAGCCTTCTGGACATGCCTTACTCCGTTAACTGGTGAAGCAATTATTGTGCAAAAAACAGCGGGTCCACATTGGGTCGAGGTGTCATTGTAATACAAAAGAGTTTCACCTGTGTGACCCGCTGACCTCATGTCTGACATCGGTCTTGCGCACTTTGCGCATAGATTTTCCGCCAGACTCCCTATTAAATCGTTGGTGCTCAATTAAACTGTTTTATGAATGATTTGAGGCTGGCTGTGCTGGTCGAAATCATTCAAGCAGGTTAGGGACGACGATACCCTTATCAAAGCGCGATTCTTTCAACGCTTCTTTGACCCGCTTCAGGTTATCTCTGAATTTTGCGCCACGGCGCAAAGTAAAACCGGTCGCCAGCACGTCGATCAACGTCAGTTGCGCAATTCTCGAGACCATTGGCATATAAACGTCGGTGTCTTCGGGAACGTCCAGCAACAGCGCGAGCGTGGCTTCGTGCGCCAGCGGCGTATTAAAAGAGGTAATGGCAATCACTGTGGCATCGTTTTCGCGGGCAAGTTGCGCGAGTTCCACCAGATTTTTGGTGCGTCCGGTGTGAGAAATCAGCACGACGACGTCGCCTTCGCTGGAATTCATGCAACTCATGCGCTGCATGACGATGTCATCGAAGTAGACCACGGGAATGTTGAAGCGGAAAAATTTGTTCATGGCATCATGCGCCACGGCGGCGGAAGCACCCAGCCCGAAGAAGGAAATCTTTTTGGCCTGCGTGAGTAAATCGACCGCGCGGTTGATGGCGGCGATGTCCAGGGTGTTTTTCACCTGATCGAGGCTGGCCATCGCAGATTCAAAGATTTTACTGGTGTAAGCGCTGACGCTGTCACTTTCATCCACGTTACGGTTCACATAAGGTGTACCGTTTGCCAGACTTTGTGCCAGATGCAGTTTAAAATCTGGAAACCCTTTTGTGTCGAGACGACGGCAAAAACGGTTTACAGTAGGCTCACTGACGTCGGCCATGCGGGCCAGGGTGGCAATACTGGAATGAATGGCAATGTGCGGCGATGCGAGGATAACTTCGGCAACTTTGCGTTCTGACTTGCTCAGAATGTCAAGGCTGGTCTGGATTTTTTCCAATGTATTCATAAGCATGCCACTCATAGGTTTCAACGATTTCTTTGAAAAGAGGAAATCGTTCTGATTTGATGAAAATATACTACGCGCTTCAGGCCGTTGGCAGCGTCAGTCAGGCGAATTTACGGCTTTTTTTGTCAGAGTTTGACCGGGATCTAACTTTCAGTATGGTAAATTCTGTTCTGTTTTGTCATAAAATTACAGAATGCGACCGGTTTTTAGCATGTCTGGAGTACATATGATAAAAACAGGGCTTTATCAGCAAGTTATCACGCTGTCAGATCAAGGTTTACGGCTCACGGGCAATCAGAGTACATTGTTGCTGAAATAAAATTACAATATGTACCCGAGATAATTCGAGTTGCAGCGCACGCAAAGGCAACCAGAATAAATTAGGTATTCCTGCATTGAGGAGAAGAACATGGCGGTAACTCAGACAGCCCAGGCTTGTGATCTGGTAATTTTCGGTGCAAAGGGCGATCTTGCGCGCCGTAAGCTGTTGCCTTCCTTGTATCAGTTAGAGAAAGCGGGTCACATTCACCCTGACACCCGTATCATCGGTGTCGGACGTGCGGAATGGGACAAAGCGGCCTATACCGAAGTGGTTAAAGAAGCACTGACCACCTTCATGAAAGAAAAAATTGATCCGGAACTGTGGGATAAACTCAGTGCCCGTCTTGATTTCTGTAACCTTGATGTCAACGATCTGAAGCATTTTAAAGTACTCGGCAAAATGCTGGATCAAAAAAATCGCGCCACCATTAACTACTTTGCGATTGCCCCAGGTCACTTCGGCGCAATCTGCCGGGGTCTGGGTGAAGCAGGGCTGAACAAAGAACCTGCGCGCGTTGTGATGGAAAAACCACTGGGACACTCGCTTGAGTCTTCTCAGGTCATCAACGATCAGGTCGCAGAGTACTTCGCTGAATCTCAGGTTTACCGTATCGACCATTATCTGGGTAAAGAAACGGTTCTGAACCTGCTGGCGCTGCGTTTCGCCAACAACCTGTTCGCCAGCAACTGGGATAACCGCACTATTGACCACGTGCAGATCACCGTCGCTGAAGAAGTGGGTATCGAAGGCCGCTGGGGGTATTTCGATGACGCGGGCCAGATGCGCGACATGATCCAGAACCACTTGCTGCAAATTCTGACCATGATTGCCATGTCGCCACCGGCCGATCTGAGCACTGACCGTATTCGTGATGAAAAAGTCAAAGTGCTGCGTTCCCTGCGTCGTATCGACCAGTCAAACGTGCGCGAAAACACCGTGCGCGGCCAGTACACCGCCGGCTTCGTACAGGGCAAAAAGTGCCTGGCTATTTGGAAGAAGAAGGCGCGAAAAAAACCAGCAGCACCGAAACTTTCGTGTCAATCCGTGTGGATATCGACAACTGGCAGTGGGCTGGCGTGCCGTTCTACCTGCGTACCGGTAAACGTCTGCCGACCAAATGTTCTGAAGTTGTGGTGTATTTCAAGAGCCCGGCGCTGAACCTGTTCCGTGATTCTTACCAGCAGTTGCCGCAGAATAAACTGACCATTCGTCTGCAACCGGACGAAGGTATTGAAATCGAAGTGCTGAACAAGGTTCCGGGTCTGGAACACAAACATCGTCTGCAGACCACCAAACTGGACCTGAGCTTCACCGAAACCTTCAACGAGCAACACATCGCTGATGCTTACGAGCGTCTGCTGCTGGAAACCATGCGTGGGATCCAGGCGCTGTTCGTCCGTCGTGACGAAGTGGAAGAAGCCTGGAAATGGGTCGACTCCATCATGAATGCATGGGCGGCGGAAAGCGAAGCACCAAAACCGTATCAGTCCGGTACATGGGGGCCGGTGGCTTCTGTGGCCATGATTACCCGTGACGGCCGTTCCTGGAACGAGTTCGAATAACCGGTGATCCTTTAAAAAACGCTGCTCATGCAGCGTTTTTTTATGACACATCAATTCTTTTCGCAGTCAGGAATAGTAGTATCTCGTCGAATCGGGTGTGGTCGGTTTCTGGCAACGTTTTTTCTTTCTGAAAAGTTGCCAGACCCTGTGGCAGGGGCGCGCCATCAATCACAACGGTGCCTGCGGGCATGAACGGAGAACAAGATGAAAAACTGGAAAACAAGCGCGGAACAAATTCTGACCTCAGGGCCGGTTGTTCCTGTGATTGTTATCAACAAACTGGAACACGCCGTTCCGCTGGCGAAAGCGCTGGTTGCCGGTGGTGTGCGTGTGCTGGAAGTGACGTTACGTACCGCTTGTGCGATGGACGCAATCCGTGCGATTGCCAAAGAAGTGCCGGACGCCATTATTGGTGCGGGTACCGTTCTCAATCCTGAACAACTGGCCGAAGTCACCGAAGCAGGCGCTCAGTTTGCGATCAGCCCTGGCCTGACAGATGCTTTGCTGAAAGCCGCCAGCGCCGGTTCTATCCCATTAATTCCGGGGATCTGCACCGTATCAGAACTGATGATGGGTCTGGATGCCGGTCTGCGTGAATTCAAATTCTTCCCGGCGGAAGCTAACGGCGGCGTGAAAGCGTTGCAGGCGATTGCCGGTCCGTTCCCGCAAGTGCGTTTCTGCCCGACCGGTGGAATTTCACCGGCGAACTACCGTGATTATCTGGCGCTGAAAAGCGTGCTGTGCATCGGCGGTTCATGGCTGGTGCCTGCGGACGCGCTGGAAAGCGGCGATTACGCACGTATCACTGAGCTGGCGAAAGAAGCCGTTGCAGGCGCAAAAGCGTAATACCCGTCATCCTTCGTGTTGCCTTAACGTGACCCGAATGTTATAGGGTATTTCAAAATGAGAAAACCTCCCGCGGGAGGTTTTTTTATGTCTGAGATCCGGCGCTTAGCGTGCGGCGATGATCTTAATTTCGATTTTGTATTTCGGGTTCATCAGGTTTGCCTGCACGGTGCAGCGAACCGGCGCGTTACCCGGAGACACCCAAGCATCCCAGGCTTCGTTCATCGCCGGGAAATCTTCCTTGTGAACCAGAAACAGCGTGGCATCGAGAATTTTGCTTTTGTCTGAACCGGCTTCAGTCAGCACCGCATCGATGATAGCCAGCGTTTCAGCGGTCTGATCTTTAGCATTCGCATCCAGATTTTCCGGCACCGCGGTGTAATAAATGGTGTCGTTGTGGATGACCACATCGGACATGCGTGGCTCAGGTCGGATCCGTTGGATAGTCATACTGTTGTGCTCCCGTTAGTCACTTTTTATTGATGGCGGTAAGGGTAACACAAAGGTTTGCTGCGTTGGATTGGCAGATGGCGGTGGCGGTGAGGGCGTTCGGTTGGCATAATCACTGCTGATCCGTACAGGTAGAGAGATGCAGTGACAGACGATTTTGCAACAGATGGCGCCCTGGCGCAGAAAATTGAAGGTTTCAAACCCCGTGAACCGCAGCGTCTGATGGCGCAGGCCGTCAGCAAAGCCATCAGTGGTAAACAAGGGCTGGTCGTTGAGGCCGGAACCGGAACCGGGAAAACCTACGCCTATCTCGCGCCGGCATTACGCTCGGGCAAAAAAGTCATTATTTCTACCGGCTCGAAAAACTTACAGGATCAGCTGTTTTCCCGTGACCTGCCGAAAGTCGCTTCTGCGCTGCAATTTAAAGGCCGTCTGGCGCTGCTGAAAGGGCGCTCGAATTATCTGTGTCTGGAACGTCTGGAGCAGCAATCACTATCTGGCGGTGATCTCGCCAGTCAGGCGCTCAGCGAACTTGCGCATCTGCGGCACTGGTCGAGCAGCACGGAAGAGGGCGATATCAGTACCTGCACCGTGGTGCCGGAAGACAGTTTTGTCTGGCCGCTGGTGACCAGCACCAACGATAACTGTCTGGGCAGCGACTGCCCGCTCTACAAAGAATGTTTCGTCGTCAAAGCCCGCCGTAAGGCGATGGACGCGGACGTCGTGGTCGTGAATCATCACCTTTTTATGGCCGATATGGTGGTCAAAGAGAGCGGTTTCGGAGAGCTTATCCCGCAGGCTGACGTGATGATTTTCGACGAAGCCCATCAGATCCCCGATATCGCCAGCCAGTATTTCGGTCAGCAGATCACCAGCCGTCAGTTGCTGGATATGGCGAAGGACATCACCATCGCTTACCGCACGGAAGTGCGTGATTCGGTGCAGTTGCAGAAAAGCGCTGACCGCCTGAGTCAGAGCACGATGGACTTCCGTCTGGCGCTCGGCGAGCCCGGTTTTCGCGGTAATTTGCGCGACGTGCTCAGCCAGCCTGCCATTCAGCGCGCGCTTTTGCTGCTCGATGACGCGCTGGAACTATGCTACGACGTGGTCAAACTGTCTCTCGGGCGCTCTGCTTTACTGGACGCCGCTTTCGAGCGCGCTACGCTGTACCGTAACCGTCTCAAGCGCCTGAAAGATTTGACGATTCCCGGCTACAGCTACTGGTACGAATGCAATTCACGTCATTTTGTTCTGGCGCTGACGCCGCTGTCGGTGACCGATAAATTCGGTGAAATGATGAAAGAAAAGCCGGGCGCGTGGATTTTCACTTCCGCAACGCTTTCGGTGAACGATCAGTTACATCATTTCACCGAACGTCTCGGACTGGATGA
Organism: Rahnella sikkimica; assembly: GCF_002951615.1. Taxonomy (GTDB): domain Bacteria; phylum Pseudomonadota; class Gammaproteobacteria; order Enterobacterales; family Enterobacteriaceae; genus Rahnella; species Rahnella sikkimica. The sequence goes on from NZ_CP019062.1 coordinate 996,285, forward strand.
GGCAGAAACATTGCTGTTGCCCAGCCCGTTTGATTACGCCAAACAGGCGCTGTTGTGCGTACCGCGTTTTCTGCCTGAATCGAACGGTCAGGGAAGTGCCAAACAGCTGGCGCGTATGCTCCGGCCATTGATCGAAGCCAACAAAGGGCGCTGTTTCTTCCTGTGTACCTCGCACAAAATGATGCGTGAGCTGGCAGAAGAATTCCGCGCCAGCCTGACGCTGCCGGTCTTATTGCAGGGCGAAACCAGCAAAGGTCAGCTTTTGGCGCAGTTTGTCGAAGCGGGCAATGCGTTGCTGGTGGCCACCAGCAGTTTCTGGGAAGGCGTTGACGTACGCGGTGACGCGCTGTCGTGCGTCATTATCGATAAATTGCCGTTCACCTCGCCGGACGATCCGCTGCTGAAAGCACGTATCGAAGATTGCCGTTTGCGCGGCGGCGACCCGTTCAATGACGTACAATTACCGGATGCGGTCATTACGCTCAAACAGGGCGTCGGGCGTCTGATCCGTGACACCGATGACCGTGGCGTGATGGTGATTTGCGACAACCGGCTTGTCATGCGCCCGTATGGCGAAGTTTTCCTCAACAGTTTGCCGCCGACGCCGCGTACGCGTGATCTGGCACAAGCGATCCGCTTTTTACAGAACGTGGAAGAGCAGAAATAGCCTTCACGTTATGTTAGGATAGCGCCCCGAAAAAAGGCCCTAACTTATTCATTTCCCCGCCTGAGGTTTGGCATGTCCACGCGAATTTTAGCAATTGATACGGCGACAGAAGCCTGTTCGGTTGCGCTTTACAATGAGGGCGAAACGCTCGCCCATTTTGAACTCTGCGCCCGTGAACATACGCAGCGTATTTTGCCGCTGGTGCAGCAGATCCTCGCCGAAGCGGGCCTGACGTTAAATCAGCTCGATGCCCTGGCCTTTGGCCGCGGGCCGGGCAGTTTTACCGGCGTGCGTATCGGTATCGGTATGGCACAGGGATTGTCGCTGGGCGCGGAATTGCCGCTGTTGCCGGTTTCCACTTTGCAGACCATGGCGCAGGGCGCGTATCGGCAGACCGGCGCTGAAAACGTGCTGGCCGCCATCGATGCGCGTATGGGCGAAGTGTACTGGGGCGAATTTTCCCGGAACGCTCAGGGCGTCTGGAGTGGTGAGAGCACCGAAAAAGTGATCAAACCTGAGCAACTCACCGAACAGACCGGTTCACTGACCGGCCGTTTTGCGACCGTTGGGACCGGCTGGGAAGCTTATCCACATTTGCTGGGTGAATCTCCGGTTGTAGAATTATTTGATGGCAAAATGTTACTACCCCACGCGGAAGATATGCTGCCGCTGGCGCTCCAGCTCTGGGAAAACGGCGTTCGCGTAAATCCTGAAGATGCTGAACCCACTTATCTGCGCAACGAAGTTACGTGGAAAAAGCTGCCAGGACGGTAAGTTACCGCAACTTGTGTACTTAAAAGTGGTCAAAATTAAAAGTATGCACAGGAGTCATCGCAATGCGTAAGTGGTCAGCAGTCCAGCAGTTTTCGGTTCAGACAGGTAAGAAATGGGCGTTGAGCGCGGTCGCGCTGAGCGTACTGGTGTTGTCAGGATGTGTCACCGTTCCGGATGAAATCCGCGGAACCACGGCAACGCCGCAAATGAATTTACAGGCGGTGCAGGGCGCGCCGAATCTGTATGTCGGGCAGGAGTCGCGTTTTGGCGGCAAAGTGGTGACGGTCACCAATTTGCAAAATAAAACACGTCTCGAAATCGCCACAATGCCGCTTGATGATGGCGCACGGCCAATACTGGGCTCAGCATCGCGTGGCCGTATCCTGGCCTACATCAACGGTTTCGTCGATCCGGTGGATTACCGCAACCAACTCGTGACCGTGGTCGGCCCGATCACCGGTGTTGAAAAAGGCACCGTAGGCCAGTCGTCCTATGATTTTGTGACCGTTAACGTCAACAGTTTTAAACGGTGGCGTATTGAGCAGCAAGTCGTGATGCCGCCTCAGCCGATTGGCCCGTGGGGTTGGGGATACGGGGGACCGTACGACAGCTGGGGGCGAGGGTTTGGGCCCGGATGGGGGCCCGGCTGGTATAACATGGGGCCCGCACGGGTCCAGAGCGTCGTCACCGAATAACCGGCACAATCATGGTGCGCCGCCTCCGCACGGGGCTCCACCGCCACACGGCGGTCAGCCCCCGCATGGCCCGCCACCTCAGGCTGCAATGAGGCCGGCACCGGGACATCCGGCACCGCCGCCGCCGCCGAAAAAGTAAAAACAGACAAGATCGTTGCTAAGGCGGCTTAATTGCCGCCTTTTTCTTTTTAAGCCACGGACGGTTTGGCTCACGAAGGGCACAGAAAAAGTGACCCGCCTCTCAACCTCGACATTGTTTGAAACGCAACTGGTAAGCTGAGTTAAAATATTGTTAAAGACGTGATAAAACTCGTCAAATTGAGACGGCAACAGTACATGATTTCAGGAGTGATACCTTGGAAAAGGTTTGGCTAAAACGTTATCCGGCGGATGTTCCCGAGAACATCGACCCTGACCGCTACAGCTCGCTGGTCGAGATGTTTGAGAATGCCACGCTGTGCTATGCCGACAGCCCGGCGTTTATCAACATGGGCGAGGTCATGACGTTCCGTAAGCTCGAGGAGCGTAGTCGTGCTTTTGCGGCCTATCTGCAAAACCAGTTGGGGCTGAAAAAAGGCGACCGCGTCGCCCTGATGATGCCTAATCTGCTGCAATATCCGATTGCGCTGTTTGGCGTCTTGCGCGCGGGCATGGTCGTCGTGAACGTTAACCCGCTGTATACGCCGCGCGAGCTGGAACATCAGCTTAACGATAGCGGTGCCAGCGCCATTGTGATTGTGTCCAACTTTGCCCATACGCTGGAAAAAGTGGTCTACAAAACGCAGATCAAGCATGTGATCCTGACCCGGATGGGCGATCAGCTTTCTGCAGCAAAAGGCACACTGGTTAATTTTGTTGTCAAATATGTGAAACGGCTGGTGCCTAAGTATCACCTGCCGAACGCGATTTCCTTCCGCAGTGCCCTGCAATACGGGCGTCGTTTGCAATACATCAAACCCGATATCATCAATGATGATCTGGCGTTTCTGCAATATACCGGCGGAACCACCGGCGTGGCGAAGGGCGCGATGCTGACGCACCGGAACATGCAGGCCAATCTGGAACAGGCAAAAGCGGCGTATGCGCCGTTGCTGCAACCGGGTCATGAACTGGTGGTAACGGCACTGCCGCTGTATCACATCTTTGCGCTGACGGTGAACTGCCTGTTGTTCCTCGATCTGGGGGGTAAAAGCCTGCTGATTACTAACCCGCGTGATGTGCCGGGCATGGTGAAAGAACTGTCGAAATACCCGTTCACCGCCATCAGCGGGGTGAATACGCTGTTCAACGCGCTGCTCAATAATGAAGATTTCCGTGAACTGGATTTCTCGACGCTGCGTCTTTCCGTCGGCGGCGGGATGTCGGTTCAGAAGTCTGTCGCGGATAAGTGGGAAAAGCTGACCGGTAAGCATTTGCTGGAAGGCTATGGCCTGACGGAGTGTTCGCCGCTGGTGGCAGGCAACCCGTATGATCTGAAACATTACAGCGGCAGCATCGGTTTACCGGTGCCGTCTACGGAAGTACGACTGGTGGATGATAACGGCCAGGATGTCGCGCCGGGTCAACCCGGAGAGCTGTGGGTGCGCGGGCCGCAGGTGATGCTGGGCTACTGGCAACGGCCTTCGGCGACCGATGAGGTGCTAAAAGATGGCTGGTTATCGACGGGCGATATCGTTACAGTGGACGAGCAGGGCTTTTTGCGGATTGTAGATCGCAAAAAAGACATGATTCTGGTTTCCGGTTTCAATGTTTACCCTAACGAAATTGAAGAGGTGGTTTCACAACATGACAAAGTACTCGAAGTTGCCGCCATTGGTGTGCCCAACGAGTCGTCGGGTGAAATCGTCAAAATTTGCGTGGTGAAGAAAGATCCGTCACTGACCAGCGAAGAACTTCTGGCACATTGTCGCCGGTTACTAACCGGTTACAAAGTACCGAAGATTGTCGAGTTTCGCGATGAGTTACCGAAGTCAAATGTCGGTAAGATCCTCAGGCGCGAACTTCGCGATGAGCAGGCAAAACCGAAGGACGATACGAAGCAGGATGCGGCATAACGTTTGCCCGCTGCGCTGTGATGGTCACTCTCAACGCCGGATATGTCCGGCGTTGTCACGTTATAATGCATTAATATTAAGAGAATTAAGATTTGAATTATCAGTTGATCACGACCAATGACGCGCTGGAGCAGGTTTGCCTTCAGGCCAAAGCGCACAGCAAAATCGCGCTGGATACCGAATTCGTCCGCACCCGCACTTATTACCCGCAACTCGGGCTCATCCAGTTGTTTGACGGTGAACGGCTGACGCTGATTGATCCGCTGCCGATTACCGCCTGGCAGCCTTTTATCGATTTGCTGGTCAACCCTGATGTCGTGAAATTTATCCATGCGGGCAGCGAAGATCTGGAAGTTTTTCTCAATGCTTTTGGCGTGATGCCTGCTCCGCTGATTGATACGCAAATTCTTGCCGCCTTCAGCGGACGTCCGCTGTCTTGCGGTTTCGCCCGTCTGGTGGCTGAAACGACCGGCGTTGAGCTGGATAAAAGCGAATCGCGCACCGACTGGATTGCCCGTCCTCTGAGTGAAAAGCAGTGTGTCTACGCCGCCGCAGATGTCTGGTATCTCTTGCCGCTGGCCGATCAGCTGATGCGTGAAACCGAAGAAGCCGGATGGATGGAGGCCGCGAAGGACGAATGTCTGGCGTTGTGCCGCCGTCGTAAAGAAGTTCTGCAACCGGAACTGGCTTATCTTGAGATTGGCAATGCCTTCCAGCTGCGTCCGCGTCAGTTGGGCTGTCTGAAGTTACTGGCCGCGTGGCGACTTAATCAGGCCCGTCAGCGAGACCTGGCCGTTAACTTTGTGGTGCGTGAAGAAAACCTCTGGCAGGTGGCACGTTATCAGCCTAAATCGCTGGGTGAACTGGAAGCCCTTGGCCTGAGCGGCCCGGAAATCCGTTACCACGGCCGGACGTTGCTGGCGCTGGTTGAAGAGTCAGAGGCGCTGGCAGAAGACGATTTACCGGCACCTATCTTGAATCTGATTGATCAGCCGGGTTACCGCAAAGCCTTCAAAGACATCAAGGCGCTGATCCAGACCGTGAGCGAAGAGAGCAGATTAAGTGTCGAGTTACTGGCGTCGCGCCGCCAGATTAATCAGTTATTGAGCCGTCACTGGAAGTTAAAAGAGAAAGAATCGCAGCCGGAATTAATCAGCGGCTGGAGAGGAAAACTTCTGGCTGAAAGGCTGAACGAAATTCTCAGCCAATATTGATTGGCTCACCGCGTTTTAAATAGCGTGATACAAGAACTTAAATTATAAGGCGGAGAATTTCTCCGCTTTTTTGTTTTTTGTTAACCGCATATTCAAATAATAGCAGCGGGATAATGTTCGCGGAAGAATTTACACGAAGGATATTAATCAGCTTGGCTGAATGGTATTGGTCTTAATCATAATGTCAGATAATAAATAGAGCAGGGCGCGGAACAATTATTTAGTGGGAATATATACAGTAGTACGGCGAGGGAATGAGGCTGGCAGGCAGGAAACAGGGCAATAATTCAGTAGCCCTCTGAGAAAACAGAGGGCGCTATGCTGATAAAAACACCTGCAAACAGACTGCTGTCATTTAGGTGCTTCTTCCGATTCTGACTCTGGCAGGGTGACGTTCAGTTCCAGTACGGAAATATCATCACCTTTTTGCTCGAACTGAACCTGCAACATTTCGGGGTCAATCTTAATGTACTTACAGATGACCGCCAAAATATCACGTTTCAAATCAGGCAGATACGACGGTTCACTATCCCCTCGACGCCGTTCGGCTACGATGATCTGTAGCCGTTCCTTGGCTATATTGGCTGTCGATTTTTTGCGGGACAGAAAGAAATCTAACAATGCCATGGTTTATCCCCCAAAAAGGCGTTTCAGGAAACTCTTCTTCTCTTCCTCAATAAAACGGAACGCACGTTCTTCACCAAGCAGACGGCTGACGGTATCGTCGTACGCTTTCCCTGCATCAGATTCCTGATCCAGAATCACCGGTTCGCCCTGGTTGGACGCACGCAGCACGGACTGATCTTCAGGAATAACACCGATCAGAGGAATACGCAGGATTTCCAGCACATCTTCCATGCTCAGCATGTCGCCACGGCTGACACGGCCCGGATTGTAACGGGTGAGAAGCAAATGTTCTTTGATTGGCTCGAGGCCTTTTTCCGCACGACGGGATTTTGAAGACAAAATGCCCAAAATGCGGTCGGAGTCACGAACGGAAGAGACTTCCGGGTTGGTGGTAATCACCGCTTCGTCGGCAAAATACAGCGCCATCAGCGCACCGGTTTCGATACCTGCCGGGGAATCGCAGACCACGAAGTCAAATTCCATTTCGGCCAGATCGTTGAGGATCTTTTCTACGCCTTCGCGGGTCAGTGCATCTTTATCACGGGTTTGCGAAGCCGGAAGAATAAACAGGTTTTCAGTGCGTTTATCTTTGATAAGCGCCTGATTCAGCGTGGCATCACCCTGGATCACGTTGACGAAATCATAAACCACGCGGCGCTCACAGCCCATAATCAGATCGAGATTACGCAGACCGATATCGAAATCGATAACAACGGTCTTTTTACCTTTTTGAGCTAAACCGGTAGCAATGGCCGCGCTTGAAGTGGTCTTGCCAACGCCCCCTTTACCCGATGTAACAACTATGATGCGTGCCATGAATGGATTCCTTGTCGAAAGGGCTTAATTTAAAGGTTGTATGGTTAACACATTATTTATCAGGCTGAGGCGCGCGGCCTGACCGAGGTAATCGGCCGGGATTTGATCACTCAACCAGTATTGCCCTGCGATAGAGACTAGTTCAGCGCCTAAATGGGTGCAAAAAATCTGACAATTTGCATCACCTGCTGCACCAGCCAGCGCTCTTCCACGCATCATACCGTAGATGTGGATATTGCCATCGGCAATCAGTTCCGCACCTGCACTGACACTACTGGTCACGATAAGATCGCTGTTACGGGCGTAAATTTGTTGGCCGGATCGGACCGGAGTACTGACAATGCGGGTTTTCGCCGGCGCATTGTCGGGCACGACAGGAACCGGTGGTTCTGCGGCGATACGCTGTGCGCGGCCTTCACTCAGCAGCGGCAAACCGGTGCGGGAAAGTGCGCGTTTCTGCCCTTCGTCTTTACAACCACTGATGCCCACAACGCGAAAACCTGCAGAAGCGACAGCCTGTTGAATGTCTTTCCAGTTTGCTTCACCGCTCAGCGAGGCAACGTTGATAACAACAGGGGCATTTTTCAAAAAGGCCGGAGCTTGCTCCACTTTTTCCTGTAATGCCTGATAAATAACCTCCGGTTGTGAACTGTGTAAATGAACAACCGATAAGGTAAAACTGCTGCCTTTTAGTTCTATTGGCGATTGTGACATCTATCCTGACTCAGTCTCAGCAACTCTAAATCCCCGGAATACCACTCGGGGGCGATATTCCGATGTACGTTAAGCATGGTATAGTTACAGTTATATCTAGGCAAGCCACCGTTTCAATAAAATAGAGTTAAAAAAATGCTTTGTGTGATCTATAGAAGTACTAAACGCGACCAGACTTATCTGTATGTCGAAAAAAAAGACGATTTCTCTCGTGTGCCTGAAGAATTACTCAAAGGTTTTGGTGTGCCTCAGTTCTCAATGATGCTCAATCTGGCTGGGCGGGAAAAATTAGCCTCGGCTGATATTTCAAAAGTGCGTCAGGCTCTCGAAGATCAGGGTTATTATCTGCAGGTTCCACCGCCGGTCGAAAGTTTATTGAATATTCACCTGACCGACGCCGGTAATTAAAGCATTCCTGACATTTGTTTCGGCATTTCACGCACTTTCGGACGTCATGACTTGCAATCATCGCTCGAGTACTCAAAGCTTACAACGATGATTCATTTACAGATGTGATAAGGAAGAATTTGATGAAATTGTCGGCACTGGCCGTGTTAACTCCGCTGATTATCCTCAGCGGGTGTGCAGCGCAGAAGGCAACCTCAGGACAAACCACGCCGCAGGCTGCGGCAACGACACAACCTTCGGCCGCCGCGCCGGCTGCTACGTCCGGCAAAACGTCGCTGGCCGAACAGGGAAGAGACCCCGCAGAGTTTCCCGCTTATGTTGAAAAACTGAAAGCGCAGGCTCTGGCGCAGGGCATCAGCCAGCAGACCATCGACAGCACCTTCGCGAATCTCCATTTTGTTGACCGTGTGATCAACTCCGATCGCAACCAGCTGGAAAAGAAAATCACACTGGATGATTATCTGACCCGCGTGTTGCCGGAATGGAAAATCAAACAGGGCCAGACCCAATACCAGAATAACTTGCCTGCGCTCCAGCGGGCCAGCGACCGTTACGGCGTTCAGCCGCAATACATCGTGGCGCTGTGGGCGATGGAAAGCAGTTTTGGCAAAATCCAGGGCAAGGAAGATGTCTTCTCCGCGCTGGCAACATTGGCCTTCGAAGGACGACGTGAAGCGTTCTTCACCAAAGAATTTATGGCCGCGCTCAAAATTGTTGATTCAGGCCATGCGACCGCGGACATGATGAAAGGTTCCTGGGCCGGTGCGATGGGGCAGTCGCAGTTTATGCCGAGTTCTTATCTGAACTACGGCGCTGACGGCAACGGCGACGGCAAAATCGACATCTGGAAAAATACCGATGACGTTTTTGCCTCCACGGCCAATTATCTGTCGAAAGAAGGCTGGAAACGCGATCAGGGCTGGGGGCAGGAAGTGAAATTGCCAGCAGGCTTTGACGGCAGTCTGGCTGGCCTGAAAAACAACCAGATGCATCCAGCCAGCTACTGGCAGCAAATGGGCGTCACACAGGTGGATGGCGGCCCGCTGGCCTCAACGGCGACCCGTGCTTGGATCATCACACCGGATGACACACAAGGGCGCGCATTCCTGGTTTACGATAACTTCCGCACTATTATGCACTGGAACCGTTCAACCTATTTCGCACTGAGTATCGGCATGATGGCTGACGGCATTATGGGGGCTCAGATACCGGTGGTATCAGGTGACGCTGCGCCTTCTGCACCGTTAGCGCCAGCTCCGCGTAATCCGTTCAGCGGCTGATTTTTCCTAAAAAGGAGTGGCTGTATGTATCAACACAGAGACTGGCACGGTGCGTTACTGGATTTCCCGGTGAACAAAGTGGTGTGTGTGGGCAATAACTACGCTGATCACATCAAAGAAATGGGCAGTCAGGTGTCCGCCGAGCCGGTGGTGTTTATCAAACCGGAAACGGCGTTGTGTGATATTCGCCAGCCACTCGCTATTCCGAAAGATCTGGGTGCGGTACATCACGAAATTGAGCTGGCGGTGCTAATCGGCACGCCGCTCAAACAGGCTACGGAAGATCGCGTTGCCAATGCCATTGCCGGTTATGCAATCGCGCTGGATTTAACGCTGCGTGATTTGCAGACGAAATTTAAAGCGGCAGGGCAGCCGTGGGAAAAAGCCAAAGGCTTCGACGGCTCCTGCCCGATCAGTGGATTTATTCCGGTCAGTGAATTTGGTGATGCGCAGCAGGCTGATTTGCGTCTTTTGGTGAACGGTGAAACGCGGCAGGAAGGCAATACCCATAACATGCTGACGCCGCTGTTGCCGCTGATTGCCTATATGAGCCGTTATTTTACCCTGCGCGCGGGCGATATCATTCTGACCGGCACACCGCAAGGCGTCGGGCCGCTGAAAGCAGGCGATGAAATTGTGGCTACACTTAATGGCAAGTCTGTTTCAACGCGCGTGATCTGAAATAAATCCTCTCTCCGCCGGAGCAGCTTTCCGGCGGCTTTACTTGCATCTGCAGGCTAAAGCGTCTATATAAGCACCCTCATTTTATTTATACCGGATGCACATTATGACTGAACCCGCTTTTTGGCAGCAAAAAACGTTGTCTGAAATGACTGACGAAGAATGGGAAGCATTGTGCGACGGTTGCGGACAATGCTGCTTACACAAGCTGATTGATGAAGATACCGAAGAAATTTACTTCACCAACGTTGCCTGTAACCAGCTCAATATCAAATCCTGTCAGTGCCGTAATTACGAGCGTCGTTTCACGCTTGAAGAAGATTGCATCAAGCTGACACGCGAAAATCTGACCACCTTTGACTGGCTGCCGCCGACGTGCGCGTATCGCCTGATTGGTGAAGGCCGTCCGTTGCTGCCGTGGCATCCGCTGCTGAATAAAGCGTCCAAATCGGCGATGCATACCGCACAAATCTCCGTTCGATATATCGCGGTTCGCGAAGACGACGTGGAAGACTGGCAGGATCACATCATGAATAAGCCAAGCTGGGCGAGATAACTACTTGAAGTGAATGAAGATTTTCATCACTGAGATATGGCTCGGGGCATATACGGGACACTAGCCGTAAATCCTGAGTTTAAAATGTCCATTTGGTTGCCGTCGTTTTCACTCATCCATTTACCGTAAACGCTATACACCATCTGTGAAGATGTGTGCCCCATCTGATTGGCTACGAAGTTTGGATTAGCTCCGGCACTTAATGCCCAGCAGGCAAATGTGTGCCGCGTTTCGTATGCCTTTCGGTGGCGAATGCCAGCCTTTTTTAAAGCGAAGTTCCAAGTACCGCTAAAGACTCCTGGAGAGTACCAGTCCCCACCTTTACCGTTGCGGGATGAAAGACGAGGTGAGAAAACAAATGTGCAGTCATCTTTTCGAATTCTGCCAAATTCGCGAAGGTGAACATCAACACTTATTGCCTTTCCCATCCTTGTTAAGGCCATTTGCTCCTTCAATGCCTCGATAGCCGAATTCGTGAGTTTAATGGTGCGATTCCCGCTTTCGGTTTTCGGAGGCGTGAAATGGTTTATCACAGCCATGTTCCGTCTGATTGTGATCGTCCATTCTTTCAGGTCGATATCCTCCCAAGCCAGAGCGCATAATTCTCCATGCCGCATTCCAGTGCTAATAGCCAATCTCCATATGTTCTTCACCTGAAGAGAGGGAGCTACCTCCATCAGTCGTGTGTACTCTTCTCTGGTTAATGGGTCAGGGTCGGATTTGCTTTTCTTCAACGGCGTTATGTTAGAGAAAGGCGATCTGTCGATGTACCCATTGGCTACTGCAAACTCCATCATCCCGGCGAAGCATGAAAGGTACACGTTCACTGTCCTTACCGAACGTCCCTTCTTCAGTTGGCGCGACTTCTGATGGATTCCGGCTATCTGAAAACCAGTCAATAACTCCTTCCGCAGCCCAAGGATCATTTCATTGGTAATAGATGAAACGAGCCTTTCCTCTCCTATAATTCCCGAACAGATTTTAATGTAAGACCTGTATCTGGTAATGCCATTTCTGGTTATTTCCATCTCTTTCAGAGCGAGCCATTTATCAGCAAGCTGCGAAACAGTCACATTTACCTGAGCCACCCCAAACTTATGCAACTGGGATGACCCTGGGAACTGTGATGCATAGTTGAACGTTCCTGTTTTTATGGCATAGCGAACGGATTCCCTTAATTCGCCAGCCATGCGCCGGTTCTTTGCCGTATCAGGAACGCCGAGGGTCTCCCTGACCCTTTGCCCCTGATAGAGAAACCACACACGAAGCAATCCGCAGTGGTTTTCTACCCCAGTGGGATAATCAGCCATTCTCATTTCCTCATTGTTGATAGGAGGGAGTATTTAAGCAGAAATCTTCCTGCGGATCGCTGGGCGTTGTCTTTCAACCCAGTTGTCGATTTCCTGACGGTTATACATTATTGGGCTGTTTTGCTTTGGGTTCAGGTCGGGAGCAACGTGTCGGTACTCTCGGCCTTCCATCCACGAACTTCGTCTTGCGTGTTGGATCATGTGCTTAGTCATGCCGGTTAGAGACATCAGCAAATCTTCCGAGACCCATTTGCTCGGGTTCATGTGAATAACATTGTCCATGCTTACCTCTGCTATTTACCCTCAGCCACCCGATGAACCCAAACGCAAAGCCACAGCCACACCTCATGACCTGATGGGCATAGTGGCTTAGCTTGGTTGGCGTATTTATCGAGCAACTGACGGAGAGTGTGGTGGTTGTCTTTACTGCGGAGTTCGGTGAGGAGTTTCTTTGCGATGCTTCTGACTGCGTTGTCGGCCTCTTCTGGCGTCATGGGCTACCCCAGTTTTACACCTGGTATTTTCCCTGACGCGATGGCGTCGTAGATATCACGAGCATCATCTTGTGTAGAGGTGCCTTCGTTCAAAATTGAAACCATCTTCGCTACAGCCTTATCCCTTGCCACATCTTGAGAAGAGCGGATAGGAATGAACTCAGCCTTATGGCTTGGCGTGATGCCGTAGTAATCTTCACCACTAGGTTTGAAAACCACCTTCCCTTCATCGTGCCCGATAATTTTCACTTCGCCCCAAGAGGTGTCATTTCCACGGTATTCACAAATGCATCCAGCCGGCGGCAAGCCTTTGCCATCCCAAGCCTGCTCGGTGATAGGTCGTCTCTCTGCAATAAGAGTTAGATGGGTGAAATCATTATTACCGTCATCAAAGGTGAAATCATGTTTGGTAGTTATCCCTTGAACTCGACAACCCACAGAATGTCCCTCAGAGAAAAATAGGTCGCCACTTGTATTTCGTTCTTTGAAAGTCGCCCACTCCGGAGCCAGATCAAAATCCTTCTCACTGCCTTTGATAATTTCGTATTTCATGCTGCATCTCCAAATTCAAACACGCGTGATTTGTTCTTGCTCTTGGCCTTCTTCACCGGCTTAGCCTTTGCCACCACCTGCTTGCACTCAGGCATCACAGATGAAACACCGCGCCGGACTCTTGCCCGTGCGTTCATGTTGAATATGTGCCGGGCAGTCCAGTCGCATCCATCGTCAACATAGTCAGGGCGGGTGTTGATTCTCATGTCGTCTTCAAACATTTATGCGGCCTCTGAAATATTGATTGGTTCGCGGTGGCAAGATGCTGAGAAACTGCCAGCCTTCGTTAATTTCACGTGACCAGAGAATCCAGGTGTTTGGTATCCCCAGACATCTCCATCCTCATCCTTTCTCTTTGCTATGAAGTCCTGAGCAAACGACATGGCAACGCGAGCGCATTCCGTGTCAGGCGCATTGATTAAAATTCGCATAGGGATACCTCTGAATTTTTGTCGTAAAAAAACCGCTCTAGGCGGCTGGTTAATTCATGGATTTGTGTAGCATTGGGCTGTCTGTCGTCGCTTCCCGAAGCTGTCTGATATCAGTCGTGCGTGGGAAGGATTCGCCATCCCACAATATGATTGCTTCAGTTAAAAGGTCATCAATGTGGACGATATCAATAACTGTGCCCACGGCTTTACCTGACTTCATTGTTACCAATGAGCCGTTTGTGATTGGCATGTGGATACCTCATGTTGCAGGCGTAAAAAAACCGCGTTAAGCGGCTATTGTTTTCGGCGTGGCTTCCAGTTTCTCTCGCCTTCTCATGCAGGCGACGCAGTTCTCGTCATGCTGGTGAAACTCGTCAACCCGTGCGCCGGTGAACATCCATTTACCGCACAGGCTGGTCATGCTTTCAGAGTCAAAATAATGAGCTTTCTTCGCCAGATATGGGAATCCCCATCCTTTCTCTAAGTCAGCCATATCACTCACCATCCTTTGCTTTGATGTTTCTGGATTCAATCCACGCCACAGCAACGGCCTGCAACACAGCGTTGTTCATCGGAATCTCTGCCATAGAAAATCCGAAATATCGCTCCACCCATCCTGTGAAATTCTTATCCAAGAAAGCCTCGGCAATCATTTCGCTGTCGCTCATCACTCACCATCCTTCACGATGCCGCCAGCGGCCTCGATTGCAGCGATAACCTCAGGTGCAGACATAAACCTGTAGGCACAGCCGCATACATAGTGCGACCTCGGCAACACGACCGGCTTTTGCGGGGCGGTGAATAGCTCGTAAACATCATCCTTTAGCGCGTGGCCAGCTTTCGTTAGTGTGACGGCGAAAAGGTTACCGTCTGCTCTGCCGTGCTGGATATCCATTACTGCCACCGGCACCTGATCGCCTTTTAGCGCTGCGAGTTCTGCCGTGATTTTGTCGAATTCGTTACGTGCTGCTGACCCCTGTTTTAGCGATGTATTGCGCTCAGCCACCGCATCATCAGCCCGCTGGCGTTCTGCTTCGAGCTGGTCGAGTAGGGCGAGAATAGCTACTGGATTTGCCAAAGTAAGGAACTCAGCCAGATGCTCATCATCTCCATCTTCATCGGACCAATTAGAAACTGACACTTCAATGAAAGGGCAAAGATCGCCCTCATGGTCGAACGTTCCAACGCCAACAAAGCCAGTATCTTCGTTTGTTTCGCAACCCCAGCGTTGTTTATAGCCGTGAGCGATAAGCGCGGCCGCGTCACGCAGCGCCTTGATATCTGTTGTGTCAGTCATACAACCTCCTTGTTGCGCTGGTTGCTCGATTTGGCAAGAGCCTCAGCAGTCCAAGTGCGCTCTACATCTTCCTGTCGAGCTTGGCATTCAACGTCGCAATACACTTGAGAGGCAGTATCGTTCCAGACTCTATCCGGTTCATCATTCGATACGCGCCGGCAGCAATATGGGCATTCTTGAGACCAATCATGCTCTTCGACCAAAACCTTCCATGGCACGCCACCTTTTACGCCTGCATATTTATCAAGCGCTGGAACGCGGCGGCACGATTCGATCATGCTGAATTCTGTATCCAGCTCATTTGCACCTTGGCGGCGAGCAACAATTCCAGACTTAGCGAAAACAATGCAGCCGTACTCGTCAGCCTGAACGGAAAATGCTTTTAACTCTTGTTTGGTTGTATCAGTCATGAGGTTGCTCCTCTGATTTAGCATCGCTATCATCAATCCAGCACTCTCTTTGGATGCCCTGACCCTGCTGCATAATCCAGTCATTCGCCTCTTCGAATGTTTCAAATGAATTAATTACCACGTCAAACTCACTCCTAACTTTAAATAACTTTTTCATCCCTTCCTCCCAGCGCGCAGATTGGCGGCGACAAATACCGGAGTTACTCCAAAGCTGAATCCGTCGCGAACGTTCTGCACTGTCAGATTAGTGCCATCCCACTTGATTTCGGCATCAGGGGTTCGGCTAAACTCATCCTCAACAGCTTTTGCGCCAATCTCAGCGATAGCGCCGTCGGTGGCTGGCGTTATTTTTGCCTGTGAAATGATATGCAGCAACTCACCATCGCACGATGGAAGCCATGGTTCGGCAAACTTAATGGCACCCCTCATGGCCACGTTCTCAGCCACCAGCCTATGCACATACTCAATGACCAGCTTGCTGTGTGCGCCTTCACCTTTGATGCCGAAAGCGTTGATGATGTTGTTCAGAGAGGTTTGCAGGGCGTCTGTTTGCTGAAGCTGGGAGAGGTAATCGGCGTATTCAACATAGTCACCGTCACCCGCCTGATTCATGACGCCGCCATCAAATAGTGTTTCGCAGTTATAGCGAATTACTTCACTCATAATGTGTTCCTTGAAAGAGGGTTATGCTGCCGTCCATGGCTGAATGATGGTTAGGCTGCGCTGGAGAATGTCAGGCGCTTGAAGATTTCACGCACACGATCAACGTCGCCTTCGCAGTACTTGGCTACCTGAGCAATTTTCCCGTCACGAACGAAGTCCCAAACCATGCTGCCGTCAATCTCTTCACCTATCTCGCTGCCTTTTCTTGGAAGGTTCAGCACCTCGCAAAGCTTATCCAGGCTGACGCGGCCGTTATGTCCAGCCCATTGGATCATCGTGTCGAAAACTGACTTATCCCAAGGTCGCGCGCTGAATGGTATGAAGCGGGGTGGTGCAATACCAAGAACGGCGGCTCTTTGGAATATGAAGCGTAAATCGAAAGCCACGACGTTATGCCCGATGAAGGTTGGCGGAATATTCCGTGACGGGTCGTAATTGCGATTCAGGAAGTCGAACAAGCCTGCGATAATTTGTGGCTCAGAGTTTGCCCAGTCTTCGCTATAGAAGGTTTCCACCGGCGAATCTCCAGCAGCTACTGAGATAACGCAAATTTGACCACGACCACCATCGAAGCTGGTTTTCCGCCACTCTTCTTCTGCTGCTGATTCGCGGTTAGCATCGAGCCACTCTTTTATGCTTTCAGGCTTTTTGAATTGGCCGGGCGCGGTGATGGAATCGGCAATTTTCTGCTTAAAAGCTTCGTCTTGGGATGGGATTGTTTCTATGTCGAGAAAGATGTTCATATGGTTTCCTGTGAATTTTTTATAGCCGAACCCCTAGCAGAGATCGGCTATGTGATTTAAGTGAACGGGAGGTTTAGAACGGAATGTCGTCGTCGAAATCCATTGGTGGCTCGTTGCTCTGAGCTGCTGGTTGGCTTTGCTGCGCTGGACGTGATTGCTGAGTTCCGCTCTGTGCGGGTCTACTGCCCTCTGCTTTGCCTCCGAGCATCTGCATCGTGCCGCCGACATTGACGTGAATCTCTGTGGTGTATTTCTCGACGCCTGCCTGATCTGTCCACTTCCGTGTGTTTAGTTTCCCTTCAATGTAGACCTGAGACCCTTTCTTTAGGTATTCACCGGCTATCTCCGCAAGCTTTCCAAACAGAATTACGCGGTGCCATTCTGTTTTCTCTTTCTGCTCGCTGGTGGCTTTGTCACGCCAACTTTCGGAGGTCGCCAGCGTCATGTTTGCTACGGCTCCACCATTAGGCATGTATCTGACGATTGGGTCATCCCCCAATCGCCCGACCAAAATCACTTTGTTTACTCCGCTATTCGCCATTTATGCCGCCTTCTTTAGTTCGGTTCCGCGCGTTTTGAATACTTCAACGCACTTAGTTTGATGTTCGGGTGATGTTGCTAATGCATTCCATGCGGGGGTGTAAATCCCTTTAAGTTCTTCAACGTTCTGGCAATCTGAGGCTTGACTTGTAAAGTCAGTGAGGATTTCATCTGGGCTTCTTTCCAGCGTTTGTTGTGGCTGCGCTGTTTCCGCTACAGATGGTAGTGCCCAAGAGGGGAGTTTTGGTGGCATCCAGAAAATCTGTTTCCCTTCCTTAGTCTTTGCACGATTCCACCCATTGCGCTTTTCAGTGCTAACTTCGGCGAATCCTTCCTCCAGCATGTACAGGTATCTGCCGATACCCCATTGCACGGCTGCGCGTTTCATAGCTCCTGACATGCCGCCTTTAACTGCCTCAACCTGCGTGTTTTCTGCTGCGTCCCACTTGGTGATCCACTCGTCATCTACTTTCACGGAAATACCGCACATCACTCCCGAGTCAGGAGCGGCAGTAAATTCATTCCGCCATCCTGCTTTGCCGCAGACTTCATCAAGGCGTTTCATGATCGCCCGATTGGTCACATAGGCCAGAACTATAGCCCAAGGCTTTCCATTTGAAGTGACGCCGCATTGCTGCACTCGCCACTCAATATCTTCTGCAGCGAATGGTTCATCAAATTTATTTAAATCCACGCTGTGCCTCCATTATCCTCTTTACCTGATTAATGGTTCGGTGATCGGCAATGGCTTCGAGTTGTGCCATTTCATCTGTGAAAAACTCGGTCGCACCATTCAATTCCGCATGTTCTATCGCGAAATCCTCATCTTCACGCTGGTCTCGCAGGTAGTCATAATTAGTCCAGGTCATGCTGCATCCTCCTGCCTCATCACCACAAGATGACCGCGAGACTCCATGAACTCGCGAATGTTTGCCTCATCCATGAGGGCGAGCATTTCTTTGTCTGGTAGCGTGTAGTGCAATTCAGCGCCTTCAACTTCAAGTTTTATTCCACACCCCATGGTGCCGCCGGAAATCTTCACGTCGGCGCATTCAAAAGTGATATTCATAACGGATTCCCCTGAGTGCGAAGAAAATCAACCAAGCGGTCGAGCCAGCTTTTGTACGGTGGCGGGGTGAAGCTTGCAGATGTCAGGCAGTTTGAAGGGTGATGCTGGATGGATTTGAAAGCGTCAAAAGGGCGTCCCATGCAGGATGCCCCGGCAATTGAATATTGCATGGGATACTCCGGTTTAATTAGTAATTGATTTGAACAGGTGGCTTCATGCCTGATGCGGCAGCAGCGTTCTGATTTTTAACGATGGCAATCACACATTCTTTTGCGCAGTCCGTCGAGAGACCGGCTTTGGTAAGAATGGCGATTA
Source organism: Rahnella sikkimica (assembly GCF_002951615.1). Classification (GTDB taxonomy): domain Bacteria; phylum Pseudomonadota; class Gammaproteobacteria; order Enterobacterales; family Enterobacteriaceae; genus Rahnella; species Rahnella sikkimica. The sequence goes on from NZ_CP019062.1 coordinate 1,014,595, forward strand.
CTTGGTTGTTGATTGTTTTCTGATGCTCGATGTTTGCTGCGCGGGCAGCAGCTTCCTCAGCGAGGCGCCGCTCTTCTGCCAGACGAGCATCTTCTTTCTGCTTGGTTTCGCGCTGGATTCGGTCGGCTTCCTGCTTGGCTTTGAGTTGCTCAGCTGCTATAGCTTCCTGCTTCTCGCGCTCTGCTTGCTGTGCCGCTGCTAACCGGTCGGCCTCAGCCTTGGCTGCCACGTCAATGCGGTCACGTTCTGCTTGCTCTGCCTGAGCCTTCAAGTCGGCTTCACGTTTTGCAGATGCTTCACGCTCACGTTGAATCTTTTCGTCGGCTTCACGCTGCGCTTGCTCAACCGCCTGACGCTTTAACTCTTCTTCGTGAGCAATGCGCTGGCGTTCTGCCTCAGCCTTTTTCTCTGCAATGTCGCGGTCGTACTCATAGTTATCTAGCAGGGCGGTTGCGTGGGCTGCCTCAATTTGCAGGGCAAGCTCTTTAGCTTTTGCCAAGTCGAAAGCTGTGTTGTCCTTGTCAGCATCGTCACGCATCTTGCTGTAGCGTTCTGCCTCAGCCTTGGATTCTTCTTCAAGTCGGATGCGTTCCTGCTCTTCTTCCCACTCAGTCAGCGGGCGGCGAACTTCGTCGCGCAGGGTGTCGCATTCAGAAATAAAGCGCCGTAATTCAGCTTCTATAATTTTTGGCTGCTCTTTGATTTTCTTAAGCAGCTCGCGCCCAGGCTTTTCAATAGCCGTTTTGCTGCGTGAAACCGAGGCTGAAAGTGAAGCGATTCGCGCTCGACCTTTAGCGGTGCTTAAATCTGGGACTTCATTCACTGAGCTACGGATTTGGTCAAGAAAGCCATCAAGGCCATTTGCTACGTAGAGCGCCGGAGCCTGTTCCAGTTTAATCTCGATAACGGATAATTCGGTTGTTTTGCTCACGGCGATCTCCCTATTTGGTTGGATGAAGAAGCCAGCTCTTGAACTGGCTTTTGCATCCATTAAAAAAGCCGCGGTTAGGCGGCTTTGTTAGTTCATTTGATTAATGAGTACCCAGACTCGAAAGCATCTGCAGGAGAATAAGATTCATAACCTCCTTCATATTGAACGTAGTAACCTCCAGCTTGAGGCACATGCTTAGCCACATAGTCTGATTCGAGGTCAAATTCACCGAATCCTTTTTCACTCGGCGTTACAACTGCTGTTCCATCGCTGTTAAAAACAATTTTCTCAATCTTTAACGCCCACACTTTTTTATGGCATTGGTACTTAGGCATCTCGGCTTGTGACATGAAATCTCCAGTTAAAAAAATGGCCTCTGAATTAGAGGCCGAATAGCTACACAGCATTAAGGTTGATAAGTGGCGCTTATCACGATGCGCACTCAGTGAATGCACAGCAGGAAGGGGCTCACTTGTTACGGGCTTTCAGCATTGCGTCTGCCAGGAGATACGCTCGGCTGGCTATGCCTTCTGCCGTTTCAAAATACGAGCCTTGCGGTGTCCCATCAGGCTCTCGCGAGGCAATGTCTATAGAATTTGCGGCGAAGTAGTCACGCAATGTCATTCCGCCCTCGCAATATTGATGCATCTGAATGCCGCCATTACTGACAAATGGGAAGGCTGTGCCACCTGTTTCTTTAATCATGATTCACCTCAACTCCCTCAATCTCAGGTTTACGCAGATAAGCCGCATATTGCTCATGCGTCATATCTCGCGTTACGTTTTCACCGACTGTTTTTAGTCTGTACATATACCGATTAGCCATCCGAATGACGTCAAAGTGCTCACCGGTTAAAGTGTTAAACAGTTTCATGGGGATGACTCCGATGGGGGTGTTACAGGTCTAAGTGGGCTGCTACTTTTTCCCAGAGAGCTACGAGTTCTGCGTCGTTAAACCCGTCGTTAAACGCCTGCTCAATCAAACCTTGAAGCACAGCGACCTCTTCATCGTTCAGTAATAATCCTTCGCTCATATTGGTAGTCTCAGTTAGTTATGTGATGCGGGGTGGGGGTTATCGAAGCTCCCAGAAGTTGAATTCGTTCAGGCTTTCCCTGTCCTGCTCAAAGAAGTAATCCCATACCTCTTGATGCTTATCCTGGCGAACGAGCTGCCATCGCCAGCCTGTAGCGTCTCGAACGCGGCGAATTTTTCTTTTTACCACTTTGTCGATGTCGTAAATCACACCGCCGCCAGAACCTATCCCGTTGCGCACAACGTCAATTTCAACTTCTATAACGCGGTACATTCTGGGTAACTCACTGGCTGCCATTACTTGGTCAAGCGTCATCTCTCACCTCATAGTGCAGTTACTGTTTGAACTTGTAAGGTTTACTTACAGGTTGGGAATGGCTCGCGGGGCTTGTATTTGAACTCTCTCCAACCGTCTGAGAGGATTACTTCGTCGTAGCTTTCTCGCTTGTCTGCCAACTCAAGTTCTACAGCAAGCGCGTGAAGGTCATGACTCCATTTTATTAGTGTCATTGCGCGGAAATCTAAGTCAGCCTTTCGTTTGCCATTCTGTTTCGGGCTGAAACCATCCGTGCTTTTATCGCGGATATCGTGGTATTTCTTTAGTTCGCGCCGTACACCCTTCAGAGCAGAAATCATCCTGTCTATTTTTTCAATATCGACTCGTAACATTTCTCACCTCGCAATTTTTGTTGCTGACAGGAGGCCAACGGTAATAAAAAGCTACCTAAGCAGCCTTTCTCTCAATGCGCTTTGCTATCTTCCAGTCGTCTGAGTAACCTTCCGAATGCTGGTAATAGTCCCAAATCTCACTATCTACCAGAGCCTCATTGCATCTTTCAGCAAGCAAGGCGGCTTCTTGTTCAGTACCAAAAACATCATTTGAATACCGGCAAACTCCAGCATCATTGATGAATAAAACATCGAAAGTTGGACCATCGTATTCACTGGAAATGTCACGAACGATTACGCCCGGCTTCATCATTTCTTTATTCATTCTCTCACCCCTTAATAACGTGATATGGATGCTCGTATTTATCGCTGCGATGACCGGCGGCGATAGTTTTTTGGCAATAAAAAGGCCGCCATTTGGCAGCCAGATTTGATGCTTTATTTGCTCAAAGGAAGATGCGAATCATCGCCTGATAGTAAGCCTTGTCAAAGGTCTCATCTTCTTCGAACAGGATTAATAATTGCTGAAGCAACGTATCGTTGTTAATGGCAATCCCTGCCTTGTGCATCTTGAAAATCATGTCGCCGAGTAGGGCGCACATTGCAAGGTATCGCTCGTCAGTATCCATAACCATCCGCCCCGATAAGCTAAGTAATCGGACTTTAGCTTAAGACTTTTTCGATGCAGTGAATAGCTCGCGGTACTGGATGCATTCAACGCCGGGATTCATTACCTCATAGCGGGGCTTCATTTTTTCATAATAGTCGGCGCTGACTTTTCGCCATGGTGACCATATCGTGCCACTGGCGTTAATTACCCTGATTTGATATTCCGCCGGTATTGCATCAAGCTCAGTTACAGGCTCAGTGAACCTTCCATTGATACAGGCCGCTCCGCCTTTTGTCATAATTTCTGCGACATATAAACCCGGCTCTAATTCTGGGTCGTAATGATTTTCATCAATGCCAGTTATTATCGGGTGCCTGTATAACGGCTCAAGCAGCAAGTTATCTTCGTTACTTCTGCTCTCAGCAAACTTCTTGTCGAAGGTAAGCCAGCCGCCGACATTCCACGCTGCCGGAACATGCTCGAATTTCATCTCTTCACTTAAGCGTGCAGCTCTCCCACTCTCTACATCAGTGTCTTTTATGCTCTCTTTCAGAGATTTGTTTATAGCTTCAACTTTTACCAAATGACCCGCCAGATTGAATTCAGAAGCAGAAAGAACGCGTACGTTTTCCGTTAACTCCTCTACCTTGCCTAGGATTTGATCGAGTAGTGACGCGCTGATATCAATGCGGCCTTTGTTGTACTCGATGTAATGAGGAATTATCTTTCTCAGCCTTGCAATTCGGGATTGCAGATTAGCTGTTTCGTCTTCGTGAACTTCACTCATCTCTCAACCCCTTAATAACGTGATATGGATGCTCGTATTTATCGCTGCGATGACCGGCTGCGATGGTTCAAATCAGCGGAATGCTTTTGCCGCGCATCTTCTGCCGAGCGTTAACCTGCTGACCAAGCGGATTGCGTACTTTGTTGTGTTGCTCTGCCACCCATTCTTTCTGCTGCTTAGGTAAGCGAAGAGAAGCTTTGTAGTCGGTCAGGCTCAATGCTTTTGCTACCCGACTGGAACCGCCTGCAAGCGCCGTGGCGACGTTTTTAGAAAGAGCCAACTCACTATTCGCCTCAGCCGCTTTCGCTGCGTTGTGAGCTGTCATGCGACGTGCGTTATACCTTTGCTTTGAGTTCATCATGTGTTCCTCGGTAAGTGCTTAGGTGATGTGGTGGCCGGTGCTGCATTCCGGCATGTATCTCTGGAATCGAACCAGATCACCCCGACTTTGACGGGAGCTCTACCGATTGAGCTTACATACTCACGATCTGTTCACCGGGCCTAGGAACCCCGTCACCATCACGCTTCGCGCATCAGCCTGCGCATTCACCACATCCCGAAGCACTTTCCTTCGGTCTCCTGAGTTCAGGAGAAATCATATTGTTAAAGAAGCAGTCGGACTTCCTGTCCAACACGGCTGATAGTTCCTTCTGCCGTATCGATGTTTCGTTTCGATGGATTCAATATATGCGTTATGTGCATATGCGTCAAACGCATATTTATAAATATGAGCGCATAGCGATGCATATGACTGTTTTGAAATGGAATTTATTTTTGCGTTGTTAATGCGTGGATACAAAAAAGCCCGCATTTAGCGGGCCATTAGGCGATTGGCGCAAAACTATTGTGGGTATTTTTCAACCATGCTTGCGGATTTGCTGCGACTGACTGACCAAAACCTTGCCTTGAACGTGCAGCATGTTCATTTCTTCTTGAGTTAACGCCCAAGTTTCATACGTTTTGTTGTCTGAAATCACCTTGAGTTCGAATTTAACCTTCTGAAGGCGCTTAACAAAGGTGTCGCCATTGAAGTTAAAAACGTAGATTCCGTCACCATCAAAGAACGTGACCTCAGTATCCACAAAGATGAGATCACCAGGTTCCAGGGTGCCGGTCATCGAGTCGCCCCGAACGTTAATCAGCATGACTGAACCCTGCGGGCGATTCCCAAATATTGATTTTGCGTATTCAGGAACGTACTCAATGGAGCGGATTACTTCAACAACATCCCCTGAGCTACTTCCTGCGCCTGCGCTGGCTGACACACCAAGTACATCAACTCTATACACATTATCTCTCCTAGAATTGGCGAGTGAATTAACACTGTATTTATGTACAGTATCATCTTCGTCTTCATCAGAGAATAGCTCAGAAACAGGAATAGAGAGGGCGTCCGCAACTTTTTGCAGCATGGTCTCGCTAAACCCCTGTTTGCCACGTTCAAGGCGAGAGAGGTTGCCGACATCGCTATCTATGGTGTCGGCCAGTTGCTGCAATGTCATTTTCCGTGCAGTGCGGATTTGTCTAATGCGGTCGCCTATTTTCATAGCTTAATTAAAAACCTTTTATGCGCTCCTCGCAAAGCGCCTTGCGCAAACCATTTGCATCGCATATTATGCGTATAGCGCATTAACGGAGGTATATATGCAAACGCCACTAAGAAAAATGCGTGTAGAGAAAGGACTCACCATCGCTGAGGTAGCAATCGCTACAAATCTGGATGTTGGGAACCTAAGCCGAATCGAGCGAGGCATTCAGGTTACCTCGCTCGAAACAGCAGAGAAGCTCTCTCAATACTTCAAAGGTTTGATTACTGAGATGCAAATTCTCTACCCGCAACGGTACATCACGGCGGCAGAAAAGGCCGCCTAAGCAGTTCGCTCTTTAAAAAATCAGCCGCTCTCTGAACTCAGGAGCAATAACAACAGTGGCAACTCCACGGAGTAGTCACGCAAACACACAACTAACCAACAACGGAAGTATCACGCATGGACATTGCAAACTCTCGCAAACCAACACAGCGAGAAATCGACAGAGCAGAAACAGATCTGATTCTGACTGTGTCGCAACTGACTGGTCGCAAGTTCGCTGACTTAGCTGGATGGCATGAATCGAAGATTAGCCGGATGAACTGGCGGGATATCGCCACGGTGTTCTGTATTGCTCGGATGGCGGCAGAAGTGAGTCCGCTGGGAAGGGTGATTCAAGAGGCGTTCAAGGCAGTAGGAAAGCAAAAAGCCCCTGCGGTAACAGAGGCTTCTGAGCAAATCACAATGTCGTTTTAACTGTACAAAACAACAGGAGTAATTATGCACCAAAAGAGAAAGACACGCCAGCCCCCAGAAAGAACTCAGCAGCGGGCTGCGCTTCCAGATGAGTTCGTTATGACATGCATGGATCACCCCGATACCGGCAAACGGTTTGCTGAGATATTCCGCAACTTCAAACCTAAGGGGCGACCTGATGAGTAACGTAGCCTATGCAGATTTCAGAGGGCAATCCGCTCTCAGGAGTTCACGGATGGAGAACCAAAAACAGGGGCATATAGCCCTGTTCAGGAGCCTTCTATCCAAGGATTGGGCGAAGGACACAGCCAAATTATCAATGTGGGTGAGGCTGATAGGAGAGGCAGCTTATAAGCCTCGCACAGTAGATTTCTCAGGGAAAACTTGGGAGTTAATGCCTGGTCAGTTGGTAACGACTGCGGCGATCATGGGTCGTAAACTTCGTGATCAGGATGGCAATGAAAAGAGTCCTCAAGCAGTAACCAGAATGCTTAATTTCTTCGCCAGAGAAGGGATGATCACCACCAAAGGAACCCGCTTTGGGACAGTGATTTCCATCACAAATTATGGCGATTATCAGGTCATTTCAGCCGATGAACCTTCCGATAGACCATCCGGTAACAACAAACCCAGCCGTAGCAAGGCTTTGAAGGGTGTACCCGATGAACCTTCCGATAGACCATCCGGTGAACAGAACAAGAAGTTACTAGAACAAGAATTAAAAGATACCCCTAAATCCCCAGAGGGGAGTTTGGTCGAGCAGGAAGAAACCAAACCCAAAAAACAGGCAGCATCAAAATTCACATTCGACCGTGAACGTTTCCAAGACACTTGGAACTGCAAAGCCAAAAAGCACGGACTACCACGAATCACAAGCATCAGCATTTCCACCGAGAAAGGCATTAAGCGCCTGTACGAGTCCCACCTGTTGCACTGCAAGCAGACCAAGCGATCGCCAGCTGACATCGACACGTTCATCAACGGGTACATTGAGTTCGGTTATGAACCATCTCCGTATGCTATGGGCGATAACCCAGCCGGAAGAAAGTACGGGATAGACACCGCGCTGACTCAGCGGATTATAGACAAGATCATCAGCCAGGAGGTTTGACATGGAAAGTTATGAATTCGAGGAGTTGCTCGTAGGTTCGATGATTGTGAAAGGCGACCACATCGACTGCCGAGACATCGCCGGGAAACTTCCTGCTGAAGCTTTCGAAAACTTCCACCTGCGCCGCATGTACACCGTCATCGTCGCTCTGCTGAGCAAAGCCGAACCGACAGACATGTTCACCGTGCAGAGTAGCGTTCCTGATGAGACGAAAGACTTCGTTCTTGAAGTGGCTACCCGCTGCCGTTCTGCTGCAAACATTAAGGCGTGGGCTAAGCGTGTTCGCCAGTGCTGGATGCTACGACAGGGTGAGGCTGAACTGCTCAAAGCAGCTGAGCTACTGCGCGGCGCATCAACGCATGATCTTGGCGAACGTCTTGCAGAAGTATCGGGGATGCTTTCAAAGCTTCAGTTTGAAACCAACGACCGTTTACCGCGCCGAATTGGCGACATGCTGGATGACTACATGGAAGTGTTGGAGAAACGCATGAAAGGCGCTGAGTCAGGCATGTATCTGAAAACTGGCATTGATGCGATGGATGGTGAGTATGGCGGCTTCGACCGAACAGACCTGATCATCGTAGCGGGTCGACCTGGTATGGGTAAGACGGAACTGGCAATCAACATCGGTAACTCAATTGGCCGGCAGAAGGGAAAAGGTCTGATGGTGTCGATGGAAATGTCAGACATGCAGGTGGTCGAACGCCACGTTGCTGACCGAGCTGGCTTGTCAGTTGGTACGCTGCGCAACCCGCTAAACATGTTAGATGAGCAGTACACCAGGCTAACCGTGGCAACCGGCACATTGCTGGACGAAAACAACTACGTTATCGACGGGTCATTCACGGTAGACGAAATCATCGCCCACGCTGAGCGCATGAACATGGACGGCGGCCTTAGCTTTTTGACGATTGATTACCTCGGCCTGATGAAGAAATCCAAGGCAGAGCGTAACGACATCGCCATCGGCGACATCACCAGCAAGCTCAAGCAGTTCTGTCTTCGCAACAAGGTTCCCGTAATCCTTCTATCCCAGCTTAACCGCGGCGTTGAGTCACGCCTTGATAAGCGTCCGGGATTGGGCGACCTGAAGGACTCCAGCTCCATTGAGCAGGACGCAGACGTGATTATCTTCCCTTACCGAGATGAAGTGTACGACGAGCGCAGCGACATGAAAGGTATCGCTGAAATCATCGTGGGCAAATACCGGTCAGGCAAGCCAAAGACGTTTTACATGGGCTGGAAGAATGGTCACTTCGTCAATATCGATCAGGCCGACGCTGCAAAGCGTTACGCGGAAAACACAAAGAAACCGACTGACAACAAGTCATGGCGGGGAGGCGAGTGATGGACACTAAGGCAGCATTTGAGAAGTGGTATGTAGGTCTAGGCTCTTGCATGGCTGATAAAAAGAAAATGTTTGAAACTGATGATCTGGGATACACCGATGTCCTCACATGGACAGCATTTGCAGGATACAAAGCAGGTATCGCAGCCAGAAACGAAGAGCTTGCCTCCCACGGAATCAGAATTAAGGGGAAGACGGAATGAAAGAAGAAATGATGTACATGCCAAAAGACGCGCCTGACGCCTTTATGATTAACCCAGATGACTTCGAAAAATTCAAGGCAATTAAGCCAGCCCTAGCCGCTCATGGCGTCAATATGATTTGCGACAGCATGGTTGAGCCAGGGAAATTCATCGCAACGGGACGAAAGGCATCAGAGTTTGCAAAAATGATCGGAGGAATTGCGTGATGAATAACGATTTAGAACAGTTCAGCGAAGAAAGGCTGGAAGATATGCAGAAATACGTAACAGCAGGAATGACATTAGGCCATGCAGATGCGCTGCTTATTCGTCAAGCAATCGGCATAGCCCTAGCAGCAAAGCGGGCCAAGCCTGTTGGGTATTCGATAAGAGACGAAAATTATAATTGGCATATTGATTTTTGTGGCAAGGCTCATGAGTTGCAGCAGGGCGATTCACTCTACACCACACCACCAGCGAACTCTCCGGCAATTCCGGATGGCTGGATTAAGTATCAAGCGCAGAGGCCAGCCGCTAATGAGTACATCTCATTTGTTAGTCGTCACGGCGAATACGCATCTGGCTTGGTTGGTGAAGATGAATGGGTAGAAATGCACGACGGAACAAGTTTCGAACTCGCTGAAATTTATATCTGGTTGCTACTACCACCACTACCCGCCGCCCCTAAGCCGGAGAGTGATGAGTGACGCCAAATCTGCAATTGGCCGTAAAGAGCGAATACTTTGACGCGATGCTTTCCGGAGAAAAGGTGTTTGAGTACCGACTAAGAAACGAATATTGGAAGAAGCGTCTGGAAGGTCGGGCATACAACAAACTCACCATAACCAAAGGCTACCCAAAGCGAGAAGATAAGTCTCGGCGTATAGAGGTGAATTACTGCGGTTATGTTCTCAAAACCATCACCCATCCTCACTTCGGAAATGAACCTGTTGACGTCTACGCAATCAGGGTGGCCATCCCAATAATCGGGAGGAGCAATGAATAAAAAAACCTACCAATTACGCAACGAACAAATCCTCAGTAACGCAATAAACCACCTCCGCAACACTCCGCTTAATCCAGACAAACCCTTCATCGTGACCATCCAAGAGCGCACCCGCTCACTGGAGCAAAATGCACGTTTATGGGCAACCTTGTCTGACATCAGCGAACAGGTTAACTGGCACGGCCGAAAGCTAACCACAGAGCAGTGGAAGCATATTTTCACCGCCGCGCTGACCAAACAGGATGTGGTGCCAAATCTGGCCGGTGATGGTTTTGTCGTTCTCGGGCAGTCCACAAGCAAGATGACAGTCGGCGAACTCAGCAACCTGATAGAGCTGATTAACGCATTCGGCACGGAGCAGGGTGTCAGGTTCAGCGATGAATCCAGGCTGGCAATCGAGTGGGCAAATCGTTGGGGTGAATCAAACAAACTTAAGCAGGTGGCGTAATGACAGATAAATCGAATACACCAGCGGAGTACAAAGATAGTTGGAGGACTCCACCGGAATTATTTTCAGCACTCAACGCGGAGTTCAGTTTCATCCTTGATGCCGCAGCAAGTGCAATGAATGCTTTGTGCCGGCACTTCATCACCGAAGAGCAAAACACACTGGAAACGCCATGGAATTCCGTCATGCCAGACATTCCAGGGTACGCATGGCTGAACCCACCATACAGCAACGTCACCCCGTTCGTTCAGAAGGCGGCGGTGGAGAATGCAGAGCACTCCACCGGCTGCGTGATGCTTCTCAATGCTGACACGTCAGTAGGCTGGTTCCTAGAAGCAATATCGACCGCGCACGAAGTGAGATTCATCACTGGCGGAAGACTGGCGTTCCTGAACGCCGAAACTGGCAAGCCGGTATCTGGAAACAACAAAGGGCAAATGCTGATTATCTGGCATCCATGGCCTCGCACCCATTGCGAGATGAAAACTATCGATCGGGATGCGCTTCTGTCGTTTGGTGCGCGACTGATGAAGAGGGCTGCATGATAACCACACAGACAATTCCAGATTTACTTGTCGCGGCACGCGGAAACCAGACCGAGGTGGCTCGCCAGCTCGATGTTAACCGCGCAACCATCCAGAAGTATGCAAGAGACAACAACGCGACGGGTCATATCATTGTTAACGGCTGCCTAATGGTGAAGACGGCTAAGAAACCAAGGGGCGTCATGGCTAAATCAACATGGTTCACTCACGAAATCATGTCCACCCAGCAAGCAGAAGACCTCATCAAGCAGTACACCCTTCGAAACATCCAAACCTCAAAGCAACTATCCGCTGATTACACAGGCTGGTATGTCTCTGCTTTGTTACCCGAATACAGAGTAGAACCACGAGCCAGTAGGACGTGGCAGAACCCTGTGTGGAGATAAATCATGGCAGATTACGAAAGCATGAACGACCACGAACTTGTAGACATCAAGAATTCTGTAGAACGCGAACAAAAACGCAGGGAAGGCGAACCAAAGCTTCTTACCTATCGAGTCACGTCATGCATGACAGAGAGTATGCATTTTCTCAAGCTTGAGCACTCGCTGTTAGCAATGAGGGATGTCTCCGAGCTGATTATCAGAGAGTCGGTCGAAGATAACGGGAAATATGTCAACAAATGCACGGGAATCGTGGGACTGGTATTTCGCGTTGAAGAACAAACAAAAGCTCATGTTGACGCAAAAATCAAAGAGGGCTTTTTCGACGACTGGAGATATGAAGAAAGATTGGGTGAGCTGAATGCCAAAACAAACTGACACGCCGCGCTGTTGTCGCTGCCACGCACCCCTGACCCATATCGAACAACATTACTACGGCCTTTCATGTGACCACTGCGAGCTTGATTACAGCTACGTTCTGGATGGAGTTAAAAGCTATGACTACTGGAAGCGAATCACCGGCTTCATGTTGCGCTGCTTGCGGCATGGCATTGGCAGAGGACGAAACGCACTGTTGCAACGACTGCGCGAGCTTCTTCGCTATGGACGGGATTGAATTATCTGAACATCTGAGGAGTGAGAGTGATGAGTAATTTAAACTGGTTCATATTTTTGGTGGTACTTGGCTTTGCCTTTATCGGAGTCTTTGTTGTCAGCTATCGCCTCTCATGGGCAGTAATTGGCAGATTCAGAAAGTACTCTCGTGTTGAACAGGCCTGCACCAAATTATTCGCAGAGCTTGACCGGCTCCCTGGTCACGGCAGAACTACCTCAGCAACTTTAAATAGCGGCAAATACAGGATTAAAGTTGAGGCGCTGAAAAGATGAAAATCCCAAATCATCGTAACTGCAAAATATGCAAAACACGCTTCAAGCCAAACACCCTGTACGACTGGTGGTGCAGTGAAGAACACAAGGAAGAGCTAATCACCAAGTTAGCACGTGAAGCCCGACAGAAGCGCATACAGCAACAGGAACGACAGCGAAGAGCAACAGCCCGAATAGAAAGACAAACCCACAATATTCGAAAGCTCGCAGTAAAACCTCTCAGTTACTTCGCAAAACAAGCCCAGACAGAATTCAACGCCTTCATCAGAGAACGTGACGCAGACCTTCCATGCATCAGCTGCGGCCGCTTCCATGATGGGCAGTACCACGCCGGGCACTATCGAACCGTAGGCGCTAACCCAGAGTTGAGGTTCAACGAAGATAACTGCCATCGCCAGTGTGCACCTTGCAATAACCACCTGTCCGGAAACATCGAAAACTACACCCCAGCAATTAAAGCAAAGATTGGCGAGCAGGCCTATCAGTTGCTCATGGGTGCACACGAGCCACAACGGTTCCGGCGTGAAGATTTCGAGCGAATCAGGGATGAGTACAAGGCAAAGCGTAAGGCACTCAAGAAACTATCGGAGGCAGCGTGAGTATTCAAAACACCATTGCCCTACTCGAAATGTACAGTCATCGCAACGTGGCCGCAGTACGCACACCCTCCGGCATTGTCTTCATGGGTGCCAGAAACCTCAAGCCTAATGAGAAGAAAACTCTGCTGGCAATCCCTCAGAGCGAACTGGACGCAGCTATCAGGTGGCAGAAATGACCCAATACGACAAGCACGAACTATCCCGCCTCAACGAAGAAGAAAAGCAGCTCGAACAAAAGCTAAATCGTATTCGTGAGCTTCGCCGCGAAATCATCAACCGATCAGATGCCAATAAGGTGAAGGTATGAGAAAGCAAGATGCTATTTACGCTCTCCCGTGGGTCGTGAAGCAATCAGACCTTCGCAGGGTATGGTGCAATGGCCGTAAAACTATCACTCCATCACAGCGCGTATGGACGCGTTATTTGCTGTGCGTTTGGGGCAGGCATTTAGGCGGCGATGATGCGCCGGCTGGATGTGTGAATGTAATCGGAAGATTGATGATCCGCACTGAATGGTCGCAGACGCAATCTGACCGAATCGTTCAGGTGGTTGAAAGTCTGCATGAGCAGGGGTATCGCGGTGATGAGCTTTTCAAGAAATCACGTGAAGTCGTAATGCCAGGAATATCAGTAAGCAGCATCATCGCTCTCGCCAAAGAATCAGATGACGCCGCTTTTGTAGAATCAGTGATGCACAAAGCCATTAAACGAGACAGCCCGATGCGCTCAGTTGCTATTAAACGCTACTGCGACCGCAAGTGCCCGCAAGATATCGCGAGGGATATTAATTACCACACTGGATGTGATGTTCAAGCGGCACGCAAAAGGGTGATTTGGTGCGAAGAAATACTGGAAGAGGAAATGTTTTATGCGATTAAACGTGAAATGCAGGAAGAAATAACCATTAAGGCGGCCTGATTTGAAATATATTTTCAATTTGATTGCAAAACGAGAAATGAGGTTGTATATTTCTATGTAAGCTCGGGAGCAATTGCGAAAGAGCGGTGGTGTTAGAGAGGAAACAAGTAAACAGCGCACATAAGCCCGCTAGCGGCACTGAGCTGAATCAACACCACAACCAAATATAAGAGCCTCGCAGAAATGCGGGGCTTTTTCGTATCTGCACATCAGATAAGCCGTCTGACGAATTGAACCGCATTGCGGAGCTCTCGTGTTGTGAAACAGACGGCTTTTCGATGTGGTGAATGCGCAGGCTGATGCGCTGTATATGATCTGGTCGTCCGGGTTGATCGCCGGGTCGCGATGCTAAGAATTGCCTAAAAATACTCACTGGCAAGAGATGGCGGAATCCACAGTGCCGCCCACCACACGATCAACTGAGTCGTAGCCTCTGAAGAAATTCACGCTGCGGCCTTCTACAATATCTGGTTCGCCGGGCGATGGCAGGTCTCCAAAACCTCGCTGACAAGGTTCGACTCCTTGACTGGATGCCACATTTTAGAAGCTGCCAATTTGGTGGCTTTTTCTGCTTTAGAGCCCGACCAATCAGTCACCTCACCCTCATGAACCTAGCGGTCGCGGCTCTATTCCCTATGACTACCAACCAGCAACTCGTCTGGCGACTCCATTCTAAAAAGGTGGCTTTATGCCAGAAAAAGACCCTAACAACTTCGCGGCCATCAGTTGGCTGATCGTCGTTGGACTCTCCGCTTGGGGAGGGATAGTGAGGTACCTGATGGATATTAAATCGAACAAAACTCAGTGGAGTTGGGCTGCGGCCTTGGCTCAGATAGCAGTATCCAGTTTCACCGGTTTAATTGGTGGGCTGGTAAGTCAGGAAACACACGCCAGTCAGAATATGACGTATGTGTGCGCCGGACTCTGCGGAGCTATGGGTAGCGTTGCTTTGACTTACTTCTGGGATCGCTTCTTTGGTGTATCAACCCCTCCGAAGGTCTAACTATGAACCAGTCCCAATTTATGGCTGCTGCCAATATCACGGCTGACCTAGCTGCACGCTGGTTCAATCCGCTTGTTTCTGCAATGAAAGAGTTTGGTATCGACACGCCAAAACGTCAGGCTGCGTTCATTGCACAAATTGGCACTGAGTCTGCTGGATTTAAGCAGCTGTCCGAATCGTTCAACTACTCAGTAGCTGGTCTGGCTATTTTCGGTACGCGACTGACGGCCGCGCAGCGTGAACAACTTGGCCGTGGTAATGGTGAATTGGCGTTATCCCCGGCACGACAGCAAGCAATAGCCAATATTGTTTACGGTGGAAGATACGGAAATACGCAGCCAGGTGATGGATATAAATTTCGTGGTCGCGGCCTGAAGCAGGTCACTTTCCATGACAACTATCTGGCTTGCGGGAAAGTGTTGGGGCTGGATTTGATTACTAATCCCGACCTGCTAACGCAAGACATTCCTGCCGCGCGTTCTGCTGGATGGTTCTGGCAGGCTAACGGGTGCAATGCCTTTGCTGACTCAGGGGACTTCACCGGACTGACCAAAAGAATTAATGGCGGTTTCAACGGCCTTGCTGACAGGCAAGCACGCTTAAAAATAGCGGAGAAGGTTCTATGCGTTTAGTAGAGAACTGGAAGCAGTGCTGGAAATGGTTTTCTATCCACGCACTGGTCATATCAGGAGCCATCCCGTCAACATGGGTATGGCTGCCTCCCGAACTGAAAGCTTCAATACCTCCTTCTCTCATGGGTGCCATAACGGCAGTCATCGCCATTTGTGGTGTCGTTGCCAGAGTCATTGACCAGACAAAACAGGACGGCAAGTCATGATTGCCATCCTCCTGAAGTATTGGAAACCGGTCATCGCAGGTTTATTTCTCCTGGGACTTGTCACCGGTAGCTATTTCAAAGGCTACGAATCTGCAAACTATTCATGGCAACTCAAATGGAGTGAGCGCGATAAGTCTGATGCACTCGCTTTGGCAGAGCGCGAAGCAGCCGTCCGCGAAGAAGAACAACGTAAGCAGGGTGAAATCGATGCGATATCAACAGATGCCCAGAAAAAGATTGATGCTGCTCACGGTGATGCTGCCGTTGCTGCTTCTACAGCTGACAGCCTGCACAAACAGGCAGACAAGCTTGCCGCCAGACTTGCAGAGCGTGAAAGAGCCTGCAAATCCACAGTTGCCGGAGCAGGCCAAACAGCTACCAGCGGATCCACTGTGCTTGCCGAGCTGTTCCGCCGCGCTGACGAAAGAGCAGCAAAGCTGGCAGACATTGCTGACCAGTCAAGAGTCAGGGGATTAGCGTGTGAATCCTCATACGCAGCATTGAGCGCAAAGAAATGAAGAAACTTATCGCATGGCTTAAAAACCTATTCATCAAGGAAACCATCATGTCCGAACCATTAGTTGACGCAGCAGTAGACCTGCAACCAGTTTTTGAAAACGTAGCAGCGGATGTTCAACCAGCAGCGCCGGTTGCAGTAGTGACTTCTCCTCTGGATGCCGAAAAATCTGCATTCGCCAATTTTGTGGCGTTCGTAGAGCACGGCGTTGAGAAGCTCGGTAGCGAAGCAGAAGCAGAGCTGGTCGCGCTGGCGAAGAAATACCTGTAAGCCCATCATCAAATATCAAGAGGTCGCCAATCGGCGGCCTTTTTTTATGTCCGCAGTAAAACCCGTGCCATGCCCGGCATATTCAAATCACAGAGCCTTCTGGAAACAAGCCTCGGAGAAACGCCGTTATAGGTGGTGTACCTCTCTGTGGGCGTCGTTTCTGGGCAACGAGGCTTGCTTCCAAAAGGAAAACACAATGCAATATCCAACGGTAATCGTGAATGGCGTATCTGTCCGCGTAGACAGCGAAGGCCGCTATAACCTGAATGACTTACACGCAGCCGCAGTAATCAAAGGTGAGGCAACTGAATCACAACGCCCAAGCAAGTTTATCCGCAGCGCGGCAGTAAAGCGGTTTGTCCACGCGCTTGATAGCAGAGGACAAAAAAGTACTCTGGATAAATATCAATCACTTAGGGTGGCTAACGGTGGTTCTGAACAAGGCGTCTGGGGTGTGGAGTTACTCGCTATCAGATATGCAGCCTGGATAAATCCAGAGTTTGAAATCAGCGTTTATGAAACCTTCCGTGAGGCTGTCCTGAGCGGCATTGGAAACATGACACGGCTTAACCGACTCGACCTTCTGATCGCCAATGAGACGAAGGCAGTAAGTGAAAGCGCGCGCACGATGAATCGCTGGGGGGTGGGTGGTCGCAAGCAGATGCTCAACGAAACCCGTGAGAACATCATTGAGCAGATGGATCCGGACATGGTCGCCATAATGCAGGGGAAAGCAGCATGACAGAGGCAACGAAACTAAATATCGACGTATCAGTAAAGGCTCATTACCCAAATGAACAGCAGATTCAGGAATTCATAGAAGATGTTCTTACCAGCCATATCGGTGAAAAATGGGGAGAGGACATGCTGAATACGATGCGCAAAGAAATAATCGCCAGAATATTGCCAGCAATCAGCTATCAGGTTGTCATCCATGATCGCGGACAGCCGCATCACATTGACATCAAACTCTGATGAATGCCTGTCATTACAAAGCGTCTGTAGCCGGGCGCTTGATAATGACGAATTCCCCTCGACAAGGGATTAGGTGTGCAACCTATGCAGGAGGTGATCACATCTCGGCAGCCGGAAAGACGGAAGTGGCATATTAACTGCGTGAGCCGTGAAGAATGCTGCGGAACCTCATTCTAATATCACCGGAGTGCACGATGGCACTGAAAGCTACGAAAGAACTCAAGGTGCCGCTTTATGGCGTTCGCGTGATGATTTTCACCACCAAGGCAGCTGGAGACAAGTTTCTCGGCTACGAGAGCATAGATACGAATTACTCTGCAATGGTAAGCGTTCTGACCTGCGCTAAAGGCATTGACTACATCGCCATTACTTTCAGAACACTGGACGATTATTGCAGCGAGACATTAACCCATGAGTGTGTACACGCCGCATGGAGAGTGCTTGAACTCGTTGGCATCAAAGTGTCGGTCGATAACCAAGAGCCTCTAGCCTATCTGGCAGGCTGGCTATCTCGCCAGGTGAACAACTTCATGATGAACCACATAGAGGCTCAACAGCAGCCGAAGGACTGAATATGGCAAGACCGGATTGGGGAGCCAAACAACAAGAGTTCCTCGCCGACCATGCCAAGACGAACATATCCCCGAAGGAATGGTGCGAGGCTCAAGGGTTAAATTACTCAACAGCGAAGCGTCATATCAAAATTGCGAATGCGCAGAAGACTGCGAAAGCAAATGCTGCGAATGCGCACATAGAGCAAATCGCAAAAAGTGCAGAAGAGTTAGTGACTGATGAAGGCATTAATCATCAGCAAGCAATGTTTGTCGTTGAATACGTTAAAGACAGGAATGGAACACAGGCAGCCATCAGGGCTGGCTATAGTGAGAAGACCGCAAAAGAACAGGCAGCGAGACTGCTATCAAATGTTAACGTTTCTTCCGCAATCAACAAACAACTCAAAGCCTTAGCAATCCGCACCCTCATAAATGCTGATGAAATCGTTGCCAATATGTGGCAAGTCGCCAACTTGGACATGCGAGAAATATCAGAGTTGCGCAGGGGGTGCTGCCGACATTGCTGGGGTGAAAACTTCGGTTATCAATGGACGGAAGAAGAATACGAGAAGGCGTGCGAACGTGCAGAAGCTCGTGAAAAGCCAGTCCCTTCACTGCGTGGAGGCCTGGGGTATGTGCGAACTCTTGCCCCAAATGATGACTGCCCAGCTTGCGGTGGAGAGGGGGTTGCTCGCGAGTTCTTCCATGATAGCCGCAAGCTCTCAACTGTAGCGGCAATGGCCTTCAATGGTGTGAAGCGTACGAAAGATGGGCTTGAGATAATGACGCTCGATCGTGCTGCAATGTATGACCGGGTAATGAAGCATATCGGCATGCTCGAATCTCCTGCTGCAAAGCGAATCCAACAACTTGAAGCAGAAAAACGCGAACTGGAGAATGCGCGATTACGTGCAGAATCCAATAAGCCTGATCGTCCTGAAGGCGTCGAAGAAGATTATCAACTACAGGCGCTGACACCAGATGAAAACACCCCTGGCAAACCAATCCTCTAAACCCGTCGTACTTACACCGAAGCAAGCGAACATCTATGTTTGGGGCTGGCAGCCTGAGGCGCGATTCCGTGATGCAGTGTGTGGGCGTCGATTCGGGAAAACGTTTCTCGGTAAGGCAGAGATGCGTCGTGCTGCGAGATTAGCGCAGAACTGGAACGTCAGTATTGAAGATGAAATCTGGTACGGCGCACCGACATTCAAGCAGGCTAAGCGTGTGTTCTGGCGTCGCCTGAAGCAGGCAATTCCTGCGCATTGGCGAGAAGGTAAGCCAAACGAAACGGAATGCAGCATCACGCTGCGTTCTGGCCACATCATGCGTGTTGTAGGGCTTGATAACTACGACGCTCTACGTGGTTCTGGCTTGTTCTTTGCGCTGGTCGATGAGTGGGCAGATTGCCCGTATGAAGCATGGGAAGAAGTACTGCGCCCGATGCTTTCTACCTGCAAATACACGGTTGATGGTGTTGAGCGGCGCGGCGGCCATGCATTACGTATTGGTACACCAAAGGGATTTAACCACTGCTACGATTCATGGCTTGATGGTCAGGATGGTAGGCAGCCAGATCACAAAAGCTGGATTTACACCTCGGTGCAGGGCGGCAACGTTCCACAAGAAGAGATAGATGCAGCTAAGCGGAAAATGGATCCGCGAACATACCGGCAGGAGTACGAAGCCAGCTTCGAAAACTATCAGGGTGTCGTCTATTACTGCTTTGACAGGCGTCTAAATCACACCGATGACACTGTTAAGCCTGGCGATGAATTACACATCGGCATGGACTTCAACGTTAGCAAAATGGCCGCTGTGGTCTACGTTTTGCGCGATGGGAATCCTCACGCAGTAGATGAGTTTATGGATGTTTTCGACACGCCAGCGATGATTACTGATATCGAAAAGAGATATTCAGATCACCGCATCTTCATTTACCCGGATGCATCAGGGAAAAACAGGGAAACAAACAACGCCAGCGAGTCGGACTTATCACTTCTTCGCAAAGCCAAGTTTGAAGTGAAGGTTAACGCCTCAAATCCAGCGGTGAAAGACCGTGTAAATGCCCACAACGCGATGCTCTGCAATACATACGGTGAGCGCCGTCTACTAATCAATACCCATAAGTGCCCAAAGTTCACTCAATGCCAAGAGCGTCAGGTATACGCACCTGACGGAGCCCCGGATAAGAAAGGCGGCTTCGACCACGGCAATGACGGTGGCACATATCCAATCGTCTTCATGTTCCCAATCGTTCATAAGCGCGGTTCTGTTCGCAATTTCTCCGCATAAATGGAAAGCAAAATGACTGATGACGTTCGTAAGAGGTCAGCAAAAATCGAGGCCATCGCCACATGCTGGCCGATGATTACTACCTTACTCGGCGGCACAGCAGCGATGCGGCAGGCCGGTAAAACATATCTGCCACAATGGCCGAATGAAGACGGTGATTTCTACAAAAACAGGCAAAACACAGCAACCCTCTTTCCGGCATTCTCGCGCACAATTGAAGTTTTAAGCGGCAAACCGTTTTCACGTCCCATCACCACCGGCGAGGACATCCCTAAAAGCATTCTGGAGATGTTTGAAGACATCGATCTTCAGGGAACGAACATGCATAGCTTTCTGGCGAATGTATGCGAGTCAGCCCTTGCCTTTGGCATTGCTGGAATCCTTGTGGACTACCCCCATTCAGAGGGCGTCAAGACAATCGCCGAAGAGAAAGCCTTGGGGCTTCGCCCTTACTTTGTGAAGATCGAAGGCAATAGTTTGCTGGACTTCAAATCCAAGCGAATTAACGGCTATGAAGTATTCACACAACTGCGCTTTGTAGAGATGGTTTCCGAGGAAACGGAAAACGAATTCAAAGAGTCGATAATTGAGCAGGTTCGTGTTTTAGACATTGGTTCATGGAGAACTTACCGTAAAAAACGAAATGACACGAAAGGTGCAGATGAGTGGATTCTTCACGATGAAGGAAAAACCAGCCTGGATAAAATACCATTCGTGCCAATTTACGGTGAAAAAATAGGGTTCATGCAGTCTCGCCCCCCTATGGCTGAGCTTTCCTACCTGAATGTGGAGCACTGGCAAAGCAAAAGTGATCAACAAACAATTCTCCATGTTGCACGAGTTCCTGTGTTGTTTGGCCGGAGGCTAGGACTTCCGGATGATGAATCGATCACCATCGGAGCGGCCTGCGCAGTTCTGTCTGAGCAGGAAGATGCCGACCTGAAATACGTCGAGCACACAGGCAAAGCAATTGAAGCTGGGCGCACTGACCTTCAGGACTTAAAGGACATGATGCTCCAGATAGGCGCAGAGCTCCTCGTTGTGAAGCCAGGTCGAATCACCGTAGCCCAGACAATGGCCGAAGACGAATCAGGAACCTGTGCATTGCAGCGTATTGTTGGCGACTTGCAGGATGCCGCAAATCAGGCTCTTCAGTTGCTCGCAGACTGGATTAAGGAGCCACAAGGTGGACATATCTCAATCTTCCGTGACTTCGGCGCAGCAACGCTTGCAGAAGCTTCAGCCGATATCCTGATTGAGATGAATGTTGCCGGCACTCTGTCGAATGAAACCCTGTTCACTGAAATCCAACGCAGAGGGATGATTAGCCCTGATGTGAAATGGAAGGAAGAGCAGGAGAAAATCAAATCGCAGCCGCCTAAGCCGGGAACCACTCAGCTTAGCGCGTAAATCACTTAATTACCCCATACCAGCCCATGCATAACGCGTGGGCTTTTTTATTGCTGAAATCTGCGGATGCAGGCCAGCGCAACGAGTCGGATGGCTCACGAAATAAGGTTGGATGACCAGTATGAAACTGAAACTCGACGAACAAGGCCATGTAGTTGTTCAAGATGGCAAGCCTGTATACGCGCATGACGATGGAAAAGAAGTGGCTTTCGATGCGGTTGGTACTGTAGCGACAATTTCACGCCTTAACGGTGAGGCCAAATCACACCGAGAACGCGCTGAAACTGCTGAAACAGCACTGAAATCCTTTGACGGGATTGCAGACCCTGCGGCAGCGAAAAAAGCTCTCGAAACCCTGAAAAATTTCGATGACAAAAAACTGGTGGATGCCGGTGAAGTCGAAAAGGTCAAGCAAGAGGCCATTAAAGCTGTAGAAGAAAAATACGCTCCTGTCCTGAAAGAGCGTGATGACCTGAATGCAGCATTGGTGAACGAAAAGGTCGGCGGCAGCTTCTCCCGCTCCAAGTTCATCACCGAAAAACTCGCAATTCCGTTCGATCTGGCAGAAGCGCGTTTCGGTAGCAACTTCAAACTTGAAGGTGGCGAAGTCGTTGCATACGACAAAGCAGGCAACAAACTATTCAGCCGCAGCAATCCTGGTGAAGTCGCGAAATTTGATGAAGCCATGGAAATCCTCGTCGAGCATTACCCGTACAAAGACCAAATCCTCAAAGGCACCGGCTCATCCGGCTCAGGTGCTCAAGGCGGCGGCGGTAGTGGTTCGGGCGCTAAAACAATTACACGCTCCCAGTTTGAATCACTGAGTCCGCAAGAACAAAGCGCTCAGGCGATTGCTGGTGTTCAAATTACCGATTAATAGGAATCAAATTCGATGTCCAATACCTTAACCAGCCTTATTCCAGACCTGTACGCATCATTGGACGTCGTGTCCCGCGAACTGTCTGGCTTTATTCCATCCGTAACCATGGATGCCACAGCAGAACGCGCTTCTCTTAATCAGGCGATCCGCATTCCAATCACTCCAGCGGCACCGGCTGAAAACGTCTCACCTGGTCAGTTGCCACCTGATGACGGTGATCAGGTTATTAGCAACATTCCGTTCTCAATCACCAAATCCCGCATGGTTCCATTCCGCTGGACTGGTGAGGAACAGAAAGGCGTTATCACCGGACCAGGCTATGCAGATATCCGCCGCGACCAGATTTCCCAAGCGATGCGTACTCTGGTTAACGAAATTGAAGTGGACTTGGGCAACCTCGCCTTCCTGTCGTCTCGTGCGTCAGGCACTGCGGGCACAACTCCGTTTGCAACCAATCTCGGGGACACTGCTCAGGTGCGTAAAATCCTCTCTGATAACGGTGCTCCGCTGAGCGACCTGCAATGCGTCATTGATACCACCTCCGGTGCGTCACTGCGTACTCTGGCTCAATTGACCAAAGCTAACGAAGCCGGGACTACCGCGCTGCGTGCTCAGGGTACCTTGCTGGAGCTGCACGGCTTCACCATTCGTGAGTCTGCTGGTGTGGCATCGCATGCGCCGGGCACCGGTGCAAGCTACGTGACCAATGGCGCGTTGGCCGTTGGTGCAACCGCAATCCCTGCTCAGACTGGTACCGGCACAATTTTGGCTGGTGACGTTGTGACTATTGGCGCATACAAATACGTCGTTACCACAGCTCTGTCTGGTGGTTCATTCACAATCGGCGCTCCTGGTCTTCGCGCGGCGGTAGCAACTGGCTCTACCATCACTGGCGTGTCGGCATTCACTGCGAACTTCGCGTTCAGTCGCTCTGCGATTGTTCTGGCAACTCGTGCTCCTGCACTGCCTGAAGAAGGCGATATGGCCGATGACCGCATCATGATCCAAGACCCGCGCACCGGTATGGCGTTCGAAGTCTCCATGTACAAACAGTATCGTCGCGTTCGCTACGAAATTGCTGCTGCTTGGGGCTGCCAGAACATCAAGCCTGCCCACACTGCAATCCTGCTGGGTTAATCAATCCTGCCGCTGGGCAACTGGCGGCGCTTTATTTTCGGAGATTCAACATGGCTAAGAACGCAAGCGGCACTGAAGAAGTGGCCACAGTAGATGGTGCAGAGCAGTCTGGCGAAGGAATTGCTGAGGTTGTTTTTGTAGTGATGGAACGCGACCCAGAGTTTTACGACGCACCTCACTCTGCAAAAGTCCATCCTGACGAAGTGAAAAACTATTACTCAGGCGGCTGGTTAGAGAAGAAAGTAGAGGCAGAATAATGCTAACCGATCAGCAAGTGGCAGACGTGAGGCGATATGTCGGCTATCCGATGCTTGGCGATACCGTTGCTGATAATAGCCGCGATTTCGCTTACGGCTGGGTGTCTCCGGGCACCTGGCAGACCCTCTATCATCGTCTGATTAGTTTGAGGCCAGAAGAGGAAACGATAGTTGTTAATTATTTAACGACGATTGCGACCTTAGAAGTCGCAGTGACTGATTCCAGTGACAACCTGGACACTGATCAGGCTGCCGTCTGGTACCACAATAAAAACGAAGTGAATGACCGTATGAAGCTTTACAACCTGTGGCGACGCCAGTTGTGTGCTTTCATCGGATTGGCTCCTGGGCCATCTCTCGGTCAGGGCGGAACGCGACTGGTAAGGGGCTGATATGGACGCAGCAAAGCTGAGAAACAAAGTCTATATAGGCTATGGCAAGGCGGCTCAGAGGATTGGCTATGTAGCTCAGCAATTCAGGGCAACCAGCGCATTCAATCCCATGCAAACCACGCCATTGCAGTCGCTTCATGCTTCATTCACTACCAATTTCAGCTACAGCGCACCGAACAAATACGGTCAGGCGGCATGGCTTGGCGTATTCGACGGGCGGCAGTTCGTTGCCGGTGATTTCCTCTCAAATGCTGAGGACGGCGTTTTCTTCGTGGCTGCGATGCAAACGACTCTTCCCATCTACTGCGTTCAGTGCAACCGGACTATTTCGGTGCTGAGAACAAGTCAGGAAGATGCGGGCGGCATGATTGGATACGGCGGGACGACGGCGGAAAACGAAGTCGCGCTGATGACGGGATGGCCTGCCAGTATTCTGAACGGGACAAAGGGTGAGAAGTCACCGGTTGGCCTCCCTGCTGATGCGAAAACGCCTTGGTATTTGCTGCTGTTCCCATCCTACGGCGACATCATCCTGCGAACGAGTGACATCATCACCGATGACATCGGGCGTAGATACGTAGTTTCCAGCGCTGAACTCACTGATATGGGCTGGCGAGTTACGGCCATGCAAGGCTTGGTGTGATATGGCTGACCAATCAGATGTAATGAACCTGCTGGCTGCCAAGGCGGCAGCAGCGGTATATCCCAACGGAACCGGCGCACCGAGCATTACCGGAACCATCGTGAAAATTTACCCAGGCTGGCCGGTACCGAATAAGCTTCAAACAGACATCAACGCGGGCGGCGTGCATATATCCATTTACCCACTGCCAACTGAGAAGAAAGTGAGCGTGACGCTAGGTCGGCCATACCGAGTTATCACAACGGGAACGCCAACCTTGGTTGCTACCGTGTCAGGGCATACCGTTACATTCAGCGGTGCAGTTTCAACACCAACAAACGTCTATTTCCTGATTGATAAAGTCGGTTATCACTACTCTGTTCAGAACGGTGACACGCTGACGACTATCGCGACGGCTATGGCAATTCAGGTAGCCGGTGCAACGAGTGTTGGCGCTGTCGTGACAATCCCAAACGTAAATTCAATCTTGGCTCGTACTGGTGGTATCGGTACGGCAGCCAGAGAGCTACGCAGACAGGCTAAAGACTTCCAGATAACCATCTGGGCACCTACGCCAGCGCTGCGCGACACGATAGCTTCAGCGCTCGATATAGCCCTATCAGAAGAGAGCAATATTTCACTCTCCGACGGCGCACCGGCGTACATGATCTACACCCGATCATTTCAGTCAGACGCCAGCGAAAACTATCTAGTCTATCGGCGTGACTTCGTTTACACGGTGAATTACGCAACAACCCAAACAATCGATGCCGCTCAGGTCGTCGCGCCTGTCATGCATATTGCAGACACATCAAACAACCCCATCAAAACAATTCTGGAGTAAACCATGGCAGATTCTGACGATTTGGCACCCGCTGCCACTTCTACCGTAACCAACACATCGAACAAAGGCCTTGGCTTTATCCTGGTTGTTCGCCACGCCTTTGCTGATTATCAAATCGGTGAGGAAATTACGGAAACATCGCTGATTAAAGAAATTATCGAAGGCGATCAGGCTGTATACGTGATTAAACGCGCCGCTTAAATCCTCTCCCTAAATTCACATCAGAACCCGCCTTGAGCGGGTTTTTTATTGGAGTAAAAACATGCCGATTTATCAAGCTGGCAGTTTAAATACGACGGCGCTCACGGCTCCTGATTTGTACGTTCAGGTGGTGGCTCCGAAAACCCGCTATATCAACGGCGTAGCCACTGATGGTCTCGGTATTGTTGGGATTGGCAGTTGGGGGCCGGTAAACAGCGCTTACCTCATCGGTTCGGCTAACGATCAGGCTCAATATCTTGGCGCTCAGCAAGTGCGCAAATATGACCTTTCCACGGCGGTCGCTATTTCCCTGCAACTCGGCGCAACAAACATCAATGCTGTACGCGTTACTGACGGCACTGATGTGGCTGCAAGCATTCCGCTGAAAGATGTGGCTACAACACCTGCGACCGGCGCAACACTTACCGCAATTTACACCGGCACGCGTGGTAACGCGATGCAGTCGGCAATTACGGCCGGTACCGCGAACAACACATTCAAACTGACGATCAACCTGCCTGGTCAAAGCGCAGAAGTATTCGACAATATCGCCGGTACCGGAGCAACGTTCTGGGCGAATCTCGTCAGCGCGGTAAACAACGGTCAAACCAGCGTTCGCGGTGCGAGTCAGTTGGTTGTGGCAACCATCGGCACGAGCACCGCTCTACCAAATGTCACGCTGACCTACACACTGACCGGCGGTACAGATGGCAATGCGACTATCACCGATGCCGTATTGCTCGGTACTGACGGCTCGAGCACAACCCGCAAAGGGATGTATGCGCTGCGAGGCACTAACTCGCAGGTCATTAATCTTGTTGATCTGACCGACACCACGGCGTGGCCTACCATGGCGACCTTCGCACTGGCTGAAGGCTCTTATGCTATCGGGCAGGGCGCGGCGGGCACCACGTATGCAGCACTGGCAACCTTGCTTAATACCGCAGGTGTGGACAGCTATGGATTTAAGGCAATCGTCGGTGACTGGCCGTACTGGAAAGATACGGTTAACGGCATCAATCGCATGATTGCCCCGGCAACCTTCGAGGCTGCCAACATCGCGTCACGCGCTCCGCACATTTCAACGCTGAACAAGTCCATTAGCACAGTGGTTTCCACACAGCGCAATCTGGCTAACCAGCCTTACTCAATCGCTGAAATCGGCGCGATTAACTCAGCGCGTTTAGACGTCATCACCAATCCATGCCCTGGTGGTAATTACTACGGCATGCGTTCGGGTCGCAATACCAGCTCTCTGAGCACGACCAACGATGACACCTACACGCGCATGACAAACTATCTGGCACTGACACTTGCAGCAAGCTTCGGCGATGTTGTAGGCCAAGACCAGACCGTTGATCTGCGCCGAGAAACAAAAAGCACCATCGAGTCGTTCCTGTCGAACCTTGAACTGCAAGGCATGATTGGTGACCCGAATGGTGGCCCAGCGTTCTCTGTGAAAATCGACGCTTCAAACAACCCGGACTCACAAGTCGCGCTGGGCTACATGATCGCCGACGTACAGGTCAAGTACCTCAACGTGGTTCGCTACTTCCTGATCAACCTGGAAGGCGGCGGCAGCGTCTCCGTCACAGTTTCCAACTAATAACCCCCTGAACCCGCTCCGGCGGGTTTTTTAATCGGAGAATTATCATGCCGCAATTAGGTTACAGCTTAGGCCGCGACGTCGCCGTAGACATTGTTACGCCTATGGGAAAATTACGTATTCCCAAAGTCACGAAATTCACGTCAAAACCAAAAATGACTTCTACAGATGTCACGGCTTTGTCAGGCAACACAGATACCCTCCAAACACCTAAAGGCTGGGATGGGCAGTTTGATGCCGAGAGAATGGACGGAACACTTGATGACTTTTGGGCTCAATGGGAAGCCAACTTCTTTAACGGCATTGATACGTCTGGTGGGACAATCACCGAAACTATTCAAGAGTCGAATGGCAGTGTGAGTGTATATCGCTATGAGAATGTATCTTTTCATCTGACGAACCCAGGCGACAAAGAAGGCGATAAAACCATTAAGCAAACAATGACATTCACAGCAAACCGCCGCAAGAAAGTGGCTTAACAGGAATTCGTAATGACAACTTTAAAAGTGAAAGAATCAGCCAGTGTGGAAAATGTCCCGGTAGAAGTCAAAGTTGACACAATCACCGATGTGCAGGGACGCGTCATCAAGCTACGCGAGCTCGACCCGCTTCAAGAGTCGCGCTTAGTGCTTGCAGTAGGTGCAGAGGCAGCGGCAAATGCCGTCTACATGTACACCTTTGTATATCCGGTGGCAAAGATAGAAAGCATCAACGGTGATGATTATGGCTGCCCGGCAAATCAGCGTCAGATTGATGGCATGATCAGCGTTCTTGGTAAAGACGGCATGTCAGCATTACTCGGTCACTTTAGCAAGATCGCTGAAGATGCTATCGCAGCAATGGATGAGAAAGCCGCAATAAAAAACTAGCTCAGAACTCCGATTTTCGAAGCCGTTGCTGGGTTATGAAGAACGGGGTTCCTTTCAGTGTCCTGTTCGATGTCACCCAGTTAATGCATCACGAGATGGAAGCTATGTCGATTGTCATGTCGCAGCTAGAAGGTGGTGTATTCAACTGGGATTCATGGGAATGGGAGAAGCCAGAATGAAAGACTTAAGCGGTTTCCTAGGGGCGGCGCTTCAGTTCGCCGCCTTAGACATCGCCATCCGCAAGGGGATGGAGGATGGGCTTGAAGAAGTGGCAAGGCGCATTGAGCAAACGGCCAAGGATGAAATTGGGCATTACCAACCAGCCATCGGCGGTTTCTCAGAGTGGGCGCAACTGGCAGAAAGCACCGAAGCAGATAAAGCTCGGAAAGGATTTGAACCGAACGCACCACTGGAGCGAACCGGCCAGTTTAGGGAATCTTGGGAGCACAAAACAGAAGGACTTGAAGCTGTAATTGGCTCGAAAGATGAACGAGCACCGTTCTTTGAGTTTGGTACGTCTAAAATGCCTCCTCGCCCGGTATTAGGACCCGCTGTCGCTATCAACGGTAACTTCATCAAGAAGATTATCGGGCGTGCAACGGTTAACGGATTTGTTGGCGGTGCAGCTATCCATCACTCTCTTGGCTACGACGACATTGTGTAATGTTGCTCACTATTGCAGTAGGTCGGTGCTAATATCAGTTAAAAATAACTGATGGGAATAGGGATATGAATAGACAATTTGCTGTAAACGCCATTTCAATATTTTTTTTGAATATTTCTTTTGGTGTATCCCTGTCTTTTGCTGATGGGGGTTCTCAGGGAAAAAGTTATGCAGAAATTTATGCAGAAGATCATGGGACATGCACCGCTCAATCTTGCTCAGCCGGAAAACAAATTAGAGTATCAATTGCAAAAGATGACCCTATGTATGCCTGCGATACAGAAGCAAAATCAATTTATGTAAATACAGTACTAGGGTTAGTTTCTTTTCAACAAAACCTGACAGGCCGGCTTCCAAATATATCCCCTGAAACTGGAGAGCCAGAATACGAAGGTGAGACAAAGCAAATGCTTGATGGTCTCAGAAATTCCGCTGGTGTATCCACCCTTGACGAAGCCGCAGCTAAATGTTTGGAAGGGGCTAAAATAAGAAATAAAAAATTCATGGTACTTAATTCTAAGCATGAATCTGATTATGTTTGGGCGGGAAGCGGGAATATGAAATTGTGGATTCCTTTAACCGCTACGAAACTGTCTAAGTAAAAGTCTGCAATTAAAAAAACCTCGCCTTAGTGCTAATGCCGCTCGCTTAAGAACGAGCGGCTTTCTTTTTAGTTGGATACTTTGCAGGGCGAGCCAGTACTTCTCTTGGATAAGCTGGCCTTTTGCGTTTTTCAGGTAAGATTAATCGCTTACCTGACTCTCGTAAGTCTCTTAGTTTTCTAGGTATTGTTCCCGGCGTTCGCCCTGAACACCACAAAAATTCCTCTTGTATCAGCCGCAATGCATTTATGAAGCTTATGCGCAAAGGGTGGACATTGAAGTCATCAGCCATTCGCCTCATTTCCAATCGAACGAGATTGTAACTAATTAATATTCCCCAAATTTCCTGGTAGATCCCCGCCGGTTTTTGGCTTCTTAAGATATTTGTATTTCCCAACTGACTGCATTTTAGCTCGCTGTAACCTTGTTCTATTTCCCATCTTTCCCAGTACACTTGAATGATGTCTTCGAAAGGATATTTTTCAGGGTCTTTCATTGATGTAATGAATTCTTTTATCTCTCCAGAAGGTTTTATTATCAATACCTTACGAGCCAACCATGTGTGGGGAAGATGCGGGAACTGTTTTCTGGCCTGCGGAGAAACCGGCATTTCAATAAGCTGATCGTATTCAGAATACTGCTCGATAACTTTGTGCCTCATTTTACTTTTCACCGGTGTTAGCCAGTGTGTATTCGCTCCTGCGCCTTCCCAGGAAAGTAAAAGTTCTGCGGAAAAGTAAGCCCGGTCAAAGAGGGTCAGTGAGTTTTCCTGAACGGAGCTAACCAACTGTTGTGCATAATATATTTCGCTGTTCTTTACCGGCCCAAATGCAACATCAGTGATCAAATGACTGCGCGCAGACATAAGCGCAACGAGTAAAACCGAAGGGAATGAGTTACTACCGGAAGCAAAACCAAAGGATTTATTCTCAGGAGTATCCGGGGCTCTGAATTGGGTTCCGTCGACGCTGAATACTTTGAGGCCACATACAAATTTTTCCGTATCTTCTTTGTCCCACTGCTCAGAGGTGGAATAGAAAAGATGTCGAAGGGGCTCGAACCCCAGGCGCTGCCTGGCTTTGACCAGACTACTCGTTGCCATGGGCGAGAAATTACCGTGGCTGTCAGGAAAGGCTAAATCGAGTTTATCG
This sequence comes from Rahnella sikkimica, assembly GCF_002951615.1. GTDB lineage: Bacteria > Pseudomonadota > Gammaproteobacteria > Enterobacterales > Enterobacteriaceae > Rahnella > Rahnella sikkimica. Next base: position 1,045,424 of record NZ_CP019062.1, read on the forward strand.
CAGACATCAGAAATAGAACGGTTACGCATCAAAGCAATTCCAAGGACAAGCCAGACGACCTGTTCAGCGGGAAATCTTCGTCTGCGAACAGTCGCTCTGCCGGTTTGACTGAGAGCTTGTTCAATCCATTCGAGAGGAATATTTTTTTGAAAAGAATCAATAGATTCAGGGTAGTTAAATGCGGCGGCAACCTGAAGTTGTTCGGAAAGTAGGCTCATAAGGTGTCTGGCTCAAACGATGTTTGAGCCAGATTGTCGCCTAACTGCAGGATCGTTCAAGTTCTCTTAAACGATCAGCATTACGCCTTAGTGCGGGGTTTTTTATTATCAAACTTCTGGAGTTAGAATGGATATTGAAGCCTATAAGGTCGCGGTGAAGATCTCCCTGACCGAAAATATTACTGCTGGGTTACTCGCCATAAGCAAAGGCTTCAATACTACGAACCAGCAGGCCGCACATTTTGAACAGCAGATGGCGAAAATCGGCAAAATGACTTTAGCAGGTGGGGCGCTTGTTGGCATTGGTCTGGTAATAGCTAAAGGTCTTGATGCAACAATTAAGTCAGCCAAAGACCTTGTGAGAGCACAGAACGACTTTAAAACTCTCAACCTGACTGTTCAGGAAAATGCACAAGTAAACTCGACCGCGCAAAACGTTACACACCAAGTTCTTGGCACGACGATTGCCGGGAATATTCGACTTGTTCAAGACTTGCATACAGCTCTTGGTGATTTACATCACTCAATCGAGCTTGCACCAATGTTTGCCAAGTACGAATCAACCATCGGTATGGCACTTGGCGAGCATGCAAAAGACGGCATGGTAAACGCTGCTGCAAGGGCTCTAGAACACCGTGGCGGCACAGTAGTAAACGACCCTAAAGAGTTTCAGAAAGAGCTTGAATGGATGTCTCAGGTTCAGTTGGCATCAAAGGGGCGCGTAAGCCCGAAAGATTTCCTGTCAGCATCTCAGTCAGGGAAAATGGCCTATACACTGCTTGACCCGAAATACCTTTATGGTGGCTTTGCAGGCCTGATGTCGATGAATGGTGGCTTCCAGTCCGGTACCGCATTGATGACCACCTTCAGTTCTTTGGTTGGCGGTCACATGGACAAAAAAGCGAAAGGTTTCCTTGCAGACATTGGAATGTCAGAAGAAAGCGTGAGCAAGGCGCGCATGAAGATCATGAAAGACGCTATGAAGGGCATGTCTCCGGAAGATCGGAAGATTTACCTGCAAAGCATTGGTGGAGAAAGCTTGTTGAGCGGCGGCCTTAAGCCGGAATATGTGAAGATGTTTGCCAACCCAGACCAACTGGCCGGAGTAATGGCCGAGAAAATCAGGGCGAAATTCGGTGAAAATCTCTCGGATGTCGAAGTTGCAGAAATGATTGCCAAGAACTTTAACAGGAATACCGGCGGGTTCCTTGGTCAGCACATCCTGAACGCCCAAAAGCTCAGAAAGGATGCGGCAATCTTCAGTCATGCTGAGGACTTCAACCAAGGTTATGACACATATTTGAATTCTCCAGACGGTGCGGCCAATGCGCTTTCCGCCTCCTGGACAAATCTTAAAGCGGTATTGGGCATTCAGTTAATTCCCGTCCTGATTAACGTGACAATGGGGCTGGCTAATTTCGTAGACAAACTCAGCAAATTCGCAGAAGACAATCCTTCATTGGTGAAGATCGGCATGTATTCGATTGCCGCCGCCGCAGGGCTATCCATCTTAGCCGGTAGTGTTCTATTGCTTGGTGCAACCATCATGGCCGCACGACTTGTTGGTGCGCTCGGCATGTTCAGCTCTTTTGCGACACTATTAGGCGGACCAGTGGTCTGGGCAATTGTTGCTGCGGCGGGAGCCTCTTACCTTCTCTATAAAAACTGGGACAAAATCAAACCTGAAGCCAAGAAAATGGGGGAGGAGTTTGGTGGGATCATGTCCGACATTTGGAAGCGAATGGAGAAGGTCGGCGAACACATGAGTAACTGGGGGTTATGGGCTTCTCTGGATAACTTCTATACCAATATTGTCAAAGGTTTCAATAATATATTCGATACCATTATCGGGTATATGAACAATATTCCGGGAGTTAACTTACTCACATCTCAGCAAAGTGCCGTGAAGAATCGTGGCATGGCGTTGCTGGGAGATGTGAACAGTTTGACCGGCGGACCTAAGAAACCCAAGGCGCTTGACACTTCTACCTTCGGCGGAAGCTATGCAGATGTGGTCGGTTCCCAAGGGAAGCTCAACTCATCTCAAAGTTACGCAGATGGCTTGAAGGGGATGTATCAGAAGAACTCTGTTCCAGTCCCGAATAAATCATCTCAAACCATTCAGGTCAACAGCACGTTAAATCTGGACGGCAAGCCAATCGCTCAGGCAGTCACCAAGCATCAGACGCGAGAAGCGACCAAAGCCCCATCTGGCCCAAGCGCCTTCGACTCATCCATGCTGATGACGTATCCGGGGCAAGTAAGCGCAGTCTCAACCAACTAACGGAGTAATCATGTCGTTCACAAGCGCACTGAATAACTTCGCACAGGGGTTAGATCCAACTGCCTCTCGCTTAATTCTCGGGGGCTTCGAGTTTCTCGATTTCGAAGTCCCTGAGCGTATCGCGATACCTGGCAAACAGAAGACAGTTCTGCATCAGATGATCGGCGGCAAACGCACGATTGATGTTCTTGGTGTTGAGTATGACCCGCTGTCATGGTCTGGAATTTTTACAGGGGCGCAATCGGGTGACCGGGTAACGCAACTGGAGAGAATGCGAGACGCTGGGGAGCAGGTAACATTGACGCTTGATGGCTACAGCTTCACCGTGGTCATCACCGCGTTTACGCCTACGTATGAGTTTATTTACCGCAGGCCATACACGATTGAAGTGGCCGTCGTATCGAACAACGCCTCACCTCTGCGTGTGGATGTATTAACCGGTGCCCTTGATGCTCTGGTAAACAGTGATGTGGGTACCGCGCTGGGGTTGTCAGATATTATCAACGTTTCTGCGGTAACTTCTGCGGTGACGACTGTTCAATCTGCGGTCAAAGCCGTAACAGACATAGCCCACACCACTGTGGACACCGTTCAGACGATAGTCAGGCCGATAGTAGCGGCGCAGGTCATCGTGCAGCAGACAATCGGACAGCTTGAATCAGCGGCCAACGATATCACTACGCTGGGCGGCCTTGTTCCGGGCAACCCAATTTCAAAAACCATCAACAATCTGCTAACTCAGGCTGATTTAACAACGCGCATCCCTGCACTTTACAGCCTTCAGAGCGTGCTGGGTCGATTGAACAAGAACGTGCAATCAGGGCAAACGGCAGACGGTGTCAAAACGGTAACGCTTAGTGGCGGTAATCTCTATCAGGTTGCATCAGACCAGTATGGCGATGCATCTCTGTGGAGCAGTCTGGCTACAGCAAACAACCTGACAGACCCGCAACTGACCGGAATCAACACAATCATCATCCCATCTAACCCAACGAGCCAATAATGGACGTAAACAATCCGATTATTACCTCCAGCGCCCGCCAAATCAGCGGGCGTTGTCTTTTGAATGGGGTAGAGGTTCCTTTCGTCTCGTTTGATGTTGAGAACAACTCATTCCGAGGTGCGGGAACGTTTAACCTGACCTTGGCAACTTCGGCATTACCGGCAGATATGGGAATGCTGAGCTACTGGGCGGCGCAGACCACGATTAAAGTTGAGCTTTCAGTTTCTGTTATTAGTCAGCCAGGAACGGATGAAAAGCGTCTCATTGTCGGCAACATCGACACCTGGCACTTTGACCCGGCAAGAGTTGAAATAACGGCGGACGGGCGCGACCTTACCGCATTGATGATTGATGCTAAATCAGCAGGTGAGAGCTTCAAGAACTATACCAGTTCGCAGATAGCCACAATCCTTGCTCAGCGGCACGGACTGACGCCAGTGGTCACGGCAACAACTGGCAGGTTTGGCGAATTCTACCAAATCGACTCAGCGCACCTGACAGGTGAACAAACGGAATGGGACTTGATCACCACGCTGGCAGGCATTGAGAACTTCAATGTGTACGTGGATGGCGAGAATCTGGTGTTCGCTCCCGTAACCGACCCGGCAAAAGCTGACAACTATGTGATTCGTTGGCAGCCGCCGGGCGCACTGGCTTACCCCCAGTGCAATATGTCAGAAGACCTTTCGTTCTCTCGTGCGCTGACGATTTCCAAAGGAGTGACGGTAGAGGTAATGAGCTGGAATGCAAAACGAAAGAATAAACAGTTCATGGCTTCATATCCGAAAGTAGCCAAAGGCACCACCCCCGGTAATTCAACAGCCAAAACGCAGGTGTATCGAGTTATCCGCAACGGGTTATCTCCTGAATCTGCTACGGCGCTGGCACAAAAAATCTATCGTGAAATTGTTCAGCATGAGATGAAATTCACCGGCTCAACCGCTGGTGACAATCTGCTTACGCCTGAAACGATGGTGCGCATTGAGGGGACAGCCAGTCCGTTTGATCAACTTTACTACTGTGACAGCGTGCGCCGAACATTGAGTTGGGATACCGGATATACGATGACAATATCAGGGAAAAACCACAGCCCAGCATTGGAGGTTTCACAGTGAGAGCATTAATGAATGCCGTAACTGGCAGGGCACAGCAGGCCAATGCTGGGTTTACCGGCACACGACAGGGAACGGTAACCGCTTACGACCCTAAAACCTACTCAGTCAAGGTTCAGTTGCAACCTACAGGAGAGGAAACCGGCTGGATACCACTGGCGACAACATGGGTTGGCAATGGATATGGCCTCGTTGCCGGTCCAATGCTCGGCGCGGTTATTTCTGTGGAGTTCGATTCAGGAAATGCGAGCAACGGGATGGCAGTTGGTCAGTTCTTCAATGATGTCGACCGTTGCCCAGGTCCGCCATCTGGACAGTTCTGGGTTATCGACTCATCAGGCTCTTCAATCAAGCTCACCAATGACAAAAAGGTAACCGTAACCGATGGTGGCGGCTCAACAGTCGTCATGAACGGCGATGGGACTGGCACAATGAATTTCGCGTCCGGTCTGACGATCAATGCATCAACCACACAGGTTAACGGAAATCTACAGGTTTCTGGAAGCATCAAAGACCAGAACGGCGCTAAAGGTACTGTTCAGAAAATTCGTGACGTATTCGACAATCACGTTCACAACGGCGTTCAGACCGGCAGCGGCTCAACAAATATTCCAACTACTCAGCTGTAGGTGACCCATGTATGACCTTTACCACTATATCGGAGGTGACATTAGCACCTCGCCGACGGGCGACCTGCGCCCAGTTTCTGACACTGAGCGCGGAACTCAGCGTGTATTAAGGCGGCTGATGACGAATCCAGGTGATTATCTGTTCCACCCAGAATACGGGGCGGGACTTGGCAAGAAAGTGGGGGAATCGGTCAACCTAAACGAATGGAAGGCGCTAATCCTCGGGCAAATGTTTCTTGAGGACTCCGTAGCCACAACTCCTGCACCCAAAGTCACTCTGACCCTAATCGATATGGGCGTCAGTTGCTCAATTCAGTACACCGATGCCGTCTCAGGCACTCCCGCAACACTCAGTTTTGACGTGACGAGGTAATCGCGTGGCATCACTAAACATTAAAAGCTTCGCCACTCTGGTGAGCGATCAAGTTACCGCAATGCAAGCAAGTGCGGCCGGACTTGTCGATCTCGCAATCGGCAGTATTTTGCGTGCAATAGTAGAGTCAAATTCCGGCGTGGCGATGTGGATACAACAACTCATCGTGAATTTGCTTGTCACCACCCGCGCAGCAACTTGCTCAGGCGCTGACCTTGATAGTTGGATGGCAGATTTCAGCTTCACCCGTTTATCCGCAGTTCAGGCAACTGGTCAGGTGACATTCAGCCGTTTCACGGCAACCAATCAGGCGTTGATCCCAGTTGGTTCAGAGGTTACGACAACTGACGGAACCCAGATTTACACTGTCACTACCGACATAACTAATGCTGCCTATGACCCTACGCAATTAGGTTATGTCATTGCCGCAGGCGTGAGTTCACTAGCCGTGCCAGTGCAGGCCAATACGGCAGGCGCAGCAGGCAACGCTCAAGCCGGAACAATCACGATCATCTCCGGCTCAATCCAGTACGTAGATACCGTGACGAACTCGACCACATTCGTTAACGGTGAAGATGCAGAAACGGATGATGCTTTCAGAGCCCGTTTTGTTCTCTGGATCGCGTCATTATCCAAGGCGACAAAATCAGCCATCGGATATGCGCTATCCAGCATGCAAAGCGGAGTCACTTACACCCTGACGGAAAACTACGCCTATAACGGAACTGCTCAGCCTGGTTACTTCTATGCAGTCGTTGACGATGGTAGCGGTTCACCAACAACAACCTTCCTCAATCAAGCATACGCAGCTATCGACGCAGTGCGCGGGTTCACTGTGACCTTCGGAGTATTCGCGCCGACGCTGGTTACGGCGAACGTAGTCATGACAATCACAACTGACCCGTCAGCGACTCACTCTGATATCGTGACTATCGTCACTAACGCGCTTCAAACGTATATCGCAAGCCTGTCACTCGGTCAGCTTTTGCCCTATACGCAACTGGCGACCATTGCATACGGAGCAAGCTCTCTCGTTACAAACGTTTCAGCGGTTACCCTCAACAGCGGCACGTCTGACCTTTCAGCCTCGGGCAAGCAGGTTATTCGTGCCGGTACAATATCGGTGAGCTAAATGGCTACAGGTGATCAGGCAGACATCCTCACGCGCCTGAAGGCGTTAATTCCCCCAACATGGTTTGGCGACGACCATCCATTTGTCACGGCAATCCTAACAGCGTGCGCACAATCTCTGGCGTGGTGTTATTCGTTATATGTCTACGCTCAATTGCAAACGAGGATTAGCACGGCGACCGACGGCTGGCTTGATTTAATTGCCTACGACTATTTCGGGAATAATTACGGCAGAACCGCGGGGCAGTCGGATGACGTTTTCAGAAACGCGATAAAAATAAATTTATTCCGTGAACGCGGGACGAGACATGCGATAGAGAAAATTCTTGAAGATTTGACAGGGAATACCCCGTTTATATTTGAGCCGCAAAGGCCGCTGGATACCGGTGCGTATGGTGGGCCAATGTGCGGCTATGGTGTTGCTGGTGGCTACGGCTCTCTGCTTATCCCATACCAAGCTTTCGTTATAGCCTATAGACCCACCGGTACAGGCATCCCATACGTCGCTGGTTACAGCTCCACGCCATCTGGTTACAGCGTTGCATCACGCGGTGAATATGCCTCACAGGCCATGATTACGGGCTCAGTTACCGACGCTCAAATATATGCTGCTGTCGCTTCTGTGAAAATGGAAGGGACTATTGTTTGGGTGAGCATTCTCTCTCAGCCTGATCCAGCCAAACGGCGCATCGGCATTGATTATACCGTCGGACAATCTCAAATTTACTAACTAAATCACTTAGCAGGAGAGTGACATGTCATTTGTTGATGGCGAAATTCCTTTAGCTGCTAAGTTTAATGACTTGGCTACCAAGGATGATTTAAGTGCTGCTGTAACGGCAAAGATTGCAGATATTACTGGCTATCAAACAGCAGCTGAAGTATCCGCTGACCTTGCAGCACAGAACAGCCAAACTGCTCAAAACGCCATGCTATTGGCACAGGCATCTGCGACAACAGCACAGGTGGCTGCGGCAAATGCGCAGTCAATTTCCGATGGCGGTACGACTTACGCAACTTCAGCGGCAGGGATTGCAGCTACCACTTCAGGGCAATACTTTCGCGTTCCGCAGGGAACTGGCAGCGCAACCAGCTTTATTTATTACCAAAACAATGCAGGCGTAGCTGCTCCGGTTGCTCAACAAGCCGGGCAAGCTGCTATGGATGCTGCAACGGCGCAGGTTAACGCACTTAACCTAATTTTGGGGTTAGTAACCCCACCTGGTTATAAAGTTGTCTTCAATGACAATACAGGCAGCTTCTCAGTCGCAATCACTGATACAGGGGTCTTGCAGGCAGGGAATGCGGCTATAACTCTTGCGAACATATCAAGTCTAATAACCTCTTTAGCATCTATAAACTCCGCCGTAATTGGTGGCGTTACTATGGGCACAGATCCGCAAAATAATGCCCTGACAATTTATGATGCGCTTTACCAGATTTGCGTACAGGTTTCGTCCACGGGAGCCCTTTCGGCTGGCACGGCAATGGTGAACAACCTTACTGCCGTGAACAGTCTTCAGCTTCCTGACGGAACAACGGTAGGCAGCACTCTACCAAGCGGATTTGTGGCTGGCTTTGTGGACACACTCTATCAATTATCGGCGGGGTTGAAATCTGACGGCACGTGGGCAATGGGGTCAGGCAGCGCGGTAAATCTGACCGTGACGAACCTGACGGCGGCAAACATCTCGTCTCCAGCGCTTACCGGTTCATCTACACCCAAGACACTGAAAAAGCTTTTGGCTGATATCGTTCACATAGTGAGTTACGGGCAATCTCTGTCATGCGGTATCAACGGCATGCCATTGCAAACGACATCGGCTCTCTACAACGCCATAAAGTTTAACGGCGGCGTACGCTCTCAGGACGGCGGATCGGTATCATCTGCAAACCACGCAAGCTTTCAGCCTTACATCGAGACGTTCGCGACCACGCCTGACGGCGATGGGTATGAAACAGTGCTTGGTGGCTGCATCAAAATGCTCTATGACCTCACTGTGAAAGAGAACTACGGTTTTACTACCACGTCAATGAAGGTTCTGGGGTCAGCGCCGGGTGAGGGTGGTCAGCAAATATCGTCACTCTCACAATACCCCGGTACTTACATGCAGCGGGTAAAAGACGACCTGACTTATGGGTACTCACTAGCACAGGCAGGCGGTAAGACATATGAACCGCTGGCGATGCTGTGGATACAGGGCGAAGCCAATCAGGCCGCAGGAACCACAGCGAGCGACTACATCACGGCGTTTGGTTCGATGATGACGCAGATAAATAGCTTCGCCACCACGGTGATGGGATCAACATTCACCTTCCCAGTATTCACTTACCAGTTTGCTTCATGGATGAACTGGACTGTGAACACGACTTACCCCGTTATCCCGTTAGCACTATCAACGCTGGCATCCACGCGGGCAGACGTCGTATTAGCCACGGCAATTTATATGCTCCCTTACTACGACAAGGCACACCTGACCGGCGTGGGATATAAAATATTCGGGGCATATCAGGGACTGGCAATAAAGAGAACCATTCTTGACGGTGTGAAATTTACGCCTCTTCAGCCAATCGACCATCTCGTTCAGGGCAACTTAATCACTACGCGTTTCAATCCTGTAGGCGGGCTGGTTTTGGATACCTCTCTCATCTCTGATCCGGGTAATTACGGCTTCTCTCTGGTGGACTCTTCAGGCAGCGCACTAACCATTTCTTCAGTGAGTTGCGCATATGACACCGTGACTGTTGTAACTGCGGCTACTGTTCCATCAGGCGCAAAGCTGAGATATGCATTTGTCGGCGGAACGGCGAATACCAACCCCGGACCAACTACCGGACCACGTGGTTGCTTGAGAGATTCGCAGGGCGATACGATTATTTTTGACCCCTCAGGCGTTAATTGGGCGATGCACAATTACTGCATAATTTTCGAATTATCATTGTGAGGTTCACATGGCAGGACTTGGGCTAAATATTCCAGGTGCATCATGGTCTGCTGCAAATGTCATCGGTTCAGTTTACCCGTTGCCATCGATAGCAAAATTGACAACTTATGGCAGTGCAGGTGCAACAGCTATTTTGGGAGCAGCACCAACGGTAATTAACACGCCAATATTGAGCACAAACTATTTCACGGGCAGCGGGAACGGCGGCGGTTATGACACTGGCGTCGCTGATGTAGCCACCAAAACAATCATGCTCCTTTGTAGCCCGGCAGCATCAGGACGATCTACAGGCATGGGGGACTATCAAGGTAGTGGTGTAACCCCTAATGGCGACTGGTTCTTGTTTGATGCCACTAACGGCGCTATCCGTGCCACGGCATCAACAACCACCTCAACCTCTCAGAGCGCCCTTACCACAGCAATCTTCGATGGAAAGTTTTATCTGTGCTTCGCGGATTTCTCTGCAACGCAAGTAACCGTCAGTGTATATAAGGGCGGAACCCTGCTCAGCGGCACCACTCAGACACTGGCAACACGCGGAGTCGCTGCTGTGAACATTCGAATCGCCAGAGATTACACCGCCTCAGATACAAACAACGTCAATGCCAACATCAACATTGCGGCAAGCGGCCTGTGGCCGGGCGTTAACCTCACCACGGCACAAAAATTACAGATGTATAACGTCATGGTCTCTCTGTATTCGAGCAAATTAACCCTCGGTTAAAACCTACTCAGCAAATTGAATGAATCCTATGAACCCGCCTAGTGCGGGTTTTTTCATTTCTGGAGAAATAAATGGATCGCCAAATAATTTACCCTGGGGCTATTCCCCTAGAGACGGATTTACTCAACACCAATAAATACACAATGATTGGCCTTGGCAAACTCTCCGCAGCAATGATGGGTACAAACACCTATCTTCGCGGCCTGATATGCGCACCAACAAGCCCGGCGTCAATGGTTGTTACTGTTGATCGCGGTGAAATCTACAGCGTCCAGAACGTGGACAACACAGCTTACTCATCACTTGCAGCTGACACTGTAAATACCATCCTGAAACAGGGCATCATCCTCAGTCAGACATCATTCACCTTGACCGCGCCGACAACTGCAGGCCAGAGCGTCAACTATCTGGTTCAGGTAACCTACAGCGATGTAGACTCCGGTGCGACCGTGCTGCCTTACTACAACGCTGCGAACCCATCAGTCGCTTACAGTGGGCCAAATGGTTCTGGCACCGCTCAGAACACCGTGCGTTCAGGTGTATGTACGGTCGCTCTCAAAGCGGGTGTTGCAGCTACTACTGGCACCCAGACAACTCCATCCGTTGATACAGGCTATACAGCAGCATGGGTAATTACTGTCGCTCAGGGCGCAACTACCGTTACCGCGGCCAATATCGGTCTCGCAGCTAACGCGCCGTTCTTACCATTAGGCGGCATCGTTGACGCTATTCAAAAAAGCACAATGACGTACGCCGCAGACACGGGAGCAGCAAATGCCTATGTAGCTTCCTATGTGCCTAAATTGCCAACGCTCATCGATGGTATGCGTCTGACGTTTAAGGCTAAAACGGCGAACACAGGGGCATCTACTTTTGCTCCAAATGGCAACACTGCCTATCCGCTTTATTCTCATGCAAACCAAGCATTGCAAGGCGGCGAGATTATTGCTAACGGCCTGATCGAGGTTGAGTGGAATAGCACGCTCACTGCTTGGATTCTTTGCGGAAACAGTGGCGGCTCGCTTCCTGTTGCCCCTGCAACTCAATCAAATCACGCAATCAATTTGGGGCAGGCTCCAACAGTCGTAACCGGTGTGATCGGGCAATCCTCTAACGCAAAGATGGCAGTGGCAACAGTTTCAGCTACTGCGACATTCACCGCTGATGAATTGATTGTTGGGACTGCATTGGGCGGCGCTCAATATCGCCTCGGGAGTTTCAGCAAAACCATTAACTTGGCGACGACCGGCGCGGGCGGGATGGACACTGGAGCGGCTCCAGCGTCTGGCTATGTTGCACTTTATGCGATTTATAACCCGACAACTGGGGCAAGTGCGCTGCTTGCTGTCAACGCCACGGCGGCAGTAGCGCCAACTGTTTACGGCGGCGCAAATATGCCTGCTGGGTACACTGCATCGGCTCTAGTAAGTGTATGGCGAACTGCAAGCTCTCAATTTGTTATTGGTTATCAGCAAGACAGAAAGATAGACGTTGCACGAGCAAATTTATTTCTCGGAACAGCGAATAACGCATCACAAGTTGCATTATCAATCTCAGGGTATGTTCCTATTAATGCTAAAAGTATTTACGGAGACGTTTATTACAATTCCAGCAGTGCCTCGGATTCTCTTTTATTTAGCTTGGCTCCAACTTCTGGGGTCGTCGGGCAATTGTTCTTTAGAGGCGTCCCATCAGCAAACCAAGCGATGTACAAGATAAATCTGCAAGTCAATCAAGCAATATATTACTCAAACACAGGAGCAAGCAGCAGCCCTGTATTCGCAGTATCAATTAGCGGGTATGAAATATAATGGAAACTATTTACGTGCAGTTTTCAGATTCAAGCGAAGATGTAATCATTGCATTGTTTGGGTCGCCGCAGAGCATCGAATACTACCCTTATCAGGGGGAAGTTAACGAATCAGACCCGCGATATGCTGTTTTCTGGAATAGTATTCCAGTCGAATATCAAGCAATGTGGCCGACCCCTTCAAGCACTTGACAACCCATCACTTTCACTTAGTATCAGGTCAAATTCTGATGACTTGGATGAAGAGATGAAAGCAGCTTTTAGACACGGGCTTCGCAATGTGGTTCTCCGTGATATCGACATTCCGGAAGTAAAAAGTGATACTATTTTGATAAAAATCAATATGGTGGGGATTTGTGGGACGGATGTTAGTAGTTTCAAAAAATATCCGGAAAGCTTTTCCCCAGATGGTCACGAGTACTCAGGGACTGTCATTCAGGTTGGCAGCGATGTCACCAACATTAAAGTTGGTCAGCGGGTGACCGCTGATGTCTTCCTTAATTCCATGTGTGGTGCATGCGAGTTCTGTAAACGAGGGTTGCCATTCCATTGCACTAGCAAGGGAAACATTACCACTGGAGGATTTGCAGAATATGTCCTCGTCAAAGCGTCAGCGAGTTTTGTCTTGCCTGATTCAGTTGATGACACATTAGGTGCATTGGTTGAGCCATTGGCTGTCGCAGTTCATGCGGTGAGAAAAATGCAGATTTCCCCTGGTTCCACCGGTGTTATTATCGGCGGTGGAGCGATCGGACTATGTGCGTTAATTGCCGCATTAGATGCTGGTGCCGATAAGGTATATGTAGTCGCAAAACATTCAGCTCAAATTAAATTAGCTCTTGAGTTGGGTGCCACAGATGTATTATCAACAGATGATAATGAAGCTGTGGAAAAGCTAATGCAGAAAACAAATCTTGGCGTCGATTTCGCTATTGAGGCTGTTGGTGGTACTGCTTCGACAATGGATTCTGCATCTAAATTAGTAAGGTCTCTTGGGGTTATTGGCGTTCTCGGCGCTTTTGATTCAGGATATAAAGGGTATGACCTATTTAATTCTTTAATGAAAGAGCATAAAGTTTGTTTTTCTAACTGTTATGGATATTTAGACGGAAAACATGACTTTGAGGTGGCTATCGATATCCTATCACGCCGTGGTAATCTTCTACGTAAGTTAGTAACACATGTGATGAGCATTGATAAGATACAAGATGCTTTTTTGATTGCTGAAGATAAATCCACGGGATCTGTCAAGGTTCACTTAGTACCGTAAACAAATATGAAAAAATTAGGCTGCGCATTTGCACGGCCTAATTAATTTTTATCCTTCAAGCTTTCTTCCCTTCCAGATCAGCCCTCTAAGATTTTCTCCAACAGCAGACCTTCACAATCTAAACTCACCATGATTATACTGTATGCATAACCAGTATTATTTGAGGTGGATATGGGTTCAAAAGAATCGGGATTCGATGTCGTCTATCGAGGCGAGACTCGACAGTGGATAGCTCCGGGAACCTACGTGTTCTTTCAGAGACAGAAAGAGCATGGTGGCGGCTACTGGCTTGGTCAGGTTTACGATGACTGGTTTGGGTTTGTGATGGAGAGGCCGGTTTCTTTGAGGGAGGGGATACATTTGCTTTTGACGATAAAGAGTCAGGAGAAGGACATTATGAAGTTTGATGACAGCATGGATACGTTCATGCTGAAGGGGGAGTGAGATTGTTACGGGGCATATACGGGGCAAAAAATTACCGCAAATCGATGTTACTACGTGTTAAGTAGCGAGTCGGTTTGCGGTAATACTCTGTCTAAACCGTGATTGGGGCTTAATTCACATTATTTCGTAGTTCTGCGGCCGCCTATCATGAATAAGCCAAGCTGGGCGAGATAACTTGCGGAAGTGAAAGAAGAAAGGATTTCCGGCGTGAGGGGTTAGGGCAGAGACGGGGCATGGCCCGCAACGTGGAGTTCAAAATCCTTCTGATTCCCTGCCTCTCCTGCATACGCGTGTGACGATGATTTTACTTAAACACTCCGTAGACTACCGTTCCCGCAATAACCCAGAACGCGACACACCCTGCCACGCAGATTACCCAAACGGCCCAAACGGGGAGTTTGTTTAAACGTTCTAACCCCATATTTGCTATCACCTCTGATTTTAGACATAAAAAAGCCCCGGCGGCCGCCAGGGCGTAATCTCTATAATACATTCATTCTTATATTTCTAACTCGGGTTTCACGCCGTTTAATGCATTCAGTGCCTCAGCGTCCAGTTCAGGGTCGGCTTTATCGATCATTCGCGTAATTTCAATCAGGGCCTGAAAATGCTCAAACAAGAGCGTAGCATCCGACTTGAGCACGTCATCGGCGGAATCCAGTACAGAATTTATCGCTTTATTCACGCTTTCTATGGCTTCCTGCGTGCCCCCGTTCTTACCCACGGTGAGAAACAAGGCGCTCAGCAAAAGCGACTGCGCTTCAACCTGTGCAGTCAGCTGCTTTGCGTCGACTTCCATCCGGGAGATCTTTGCGACCATACTGAGAATGATATTTTTCATTACAACTCCTTCAGACAGAAATGATGAATCGACTCCACATTTCTACGCCAGGTTGGAAAATCTTCAAAATGAAATTTGAAAAAAATGAGCGGCCATTCTCAGGCCGCTCATTTGTCGGAAGTAAAACCTGTCATGCTTTTATGAAGCAGTTTTATCCGCGTCAGGGTGGTTTTTCCCTTCTTCGATAAAGTCTTCGTCAATCATATCGGTATTGTTCTGATGCTCGCGGCCAGAAAGAATATTCCAGCAGGCGATGAACAGGGCAGCAATCAGCGGACCGATAACAAAGCCGTTGATACCGTAGACTTCCATCCCGCCCAGCGTGGTGATCAGAATGAGGTAATCCGGCATTTTGGTGTCTTTGCCCACCAGCAGAGGACGCAGAATATTATCAACCAGGCCGATCACCACGACGAAGAAGACGACGAGGAAAATACCCTGCCACAACATTCCAGAGGCGAAAAAGTAGATCGTCGCCGGCACCCAAATGATTGCCGAACCGACGGCTGGGATAATCGACAGAAACGCCATCAGCGCGCCCCAGAGCAGGCTGCCATCGACGCCTGCGATGTAGAACGCCAGCCCGCCGAGCGCACCCTGTACGATCGCCACCACCACGGTGCCTTTCACCGTGGCGCGCGAAACGGCCGCAAATTTCATGAAAAGATGATGTTTCACATGGCGTGAAAGCGGCAGGGCTTCAAGCGTCAGATTCACCAGATACGCGCCATCTTTAATCAGGAAGAACAGGATATACAGCATGATGCCGAAACCGACAACAAAGCCGAACGTGCTCTTACCAATCACAAAAACGCTGCCCGCCAGATACTGACTGCCTTGTAAGGCGACGTCAGAAAGCTTTTTCTGAATCTCAGCCGTGCTGTCTAAATTATGGTCTGCAAGGAAATGACGCGCCCATCTTGGTAAATGATGGATGGTGTCTGACACCAGCGTTGGCAGTTGTGATTCGTTCCCCTGAAGTTTGGTGTAAACCGTATTGAATTCTATGGCCAGCGAAGAGGTAATAATCGCCAGCGGCGTGAAGACAATCAGACAAATGATCAGCACGGTCAGCAGTGAGATCAGACCGTTGCGGTCACCGACAAATTTCTTCAACCGGTTTTTCAGCGGATTAAAAATGACCGCCAGAATAATGGCCCACAGTACGGAAGAATAGTAAGGCCTTAATACGTCCAGGAAGGCCAATGTGACAATGAAAAGGATCATAATAAAGAAACCCTTTGAAAACCCTTTAACGACCATATTTGTTCCTCTGTTGATCCTTTTAACCTTGCTAGCATAGAACTCATTGGCGGTTTTACAAATGTCGGTTTTTTTTCGCGCAATTAAGGTCTTTAACATTCGCCAAAAAACGCCATAAAAAAAAGCGCCCTGAGGCGCTTTCATCATTGAAACGGAAGGAATTAACGGCCGAACAAATCACGACGTTTTGGTTTAACGAACTGGGCCAGTAAAACCAGGATCCCGATAACCATAAAGACGCTGAAGACAACGACCAGCCACTGAGGCATACCCAGGGACAGGAATTCCCACTGTTTTTCAGCACAATCTCCGCTGGCGATAAACATCCACGGGAACCATTTGTCCAGTGGCAGCCAGGTCGGAAAGCGCGCGGCGAAATCGCAGGTAGCGAACGGAGAAGGGTGCAGCTGGATCATGGTGTGTTCCCATGACAGGCGGATCCCTTCATAGGCACTGTAAAGCCAGATAAGAATACCGGCGTAACGTAACCAGGTCGCCGGAGCGATTGCCCCCACAATACCCGCAGCCAGTATGCCCATCAGCGCACAACGTTCATAGATACACATGACGCACGGTTGAAGTAACATCACGTGTTGGAAATACAACGCAACCAGCTCAAGTGCCAGTGCGGTCAGAGCCATCAGAAGCCATGCCCCGCGGCCTTGTGAGCAACGGTTAAGATATTGCAACATAGAAATTTTTTCCCTGCAGTTAGCTACTGACACGCAGTGTAAACCAATTGAACCCTGCTGCCAGCCTGTCTCCATAAATATTCGGTAAATAATTACTATAAATCGGACAATTCGACTTTAAATTCGGTAATTTTCTGAGTCACAGGTTACGCAGAGAATTACCGACATAATCCCCGTTCAGATCAAGGCGGCTACCCAAGCGTCAGCCAGCCCATATCGCTGTACCACTGCGTCATTTCCGGCAGCAGGAATTGCACACAAAGCAGACCTGCGAGCGTCATCACAATCGTGTAAGGCAGCGCCATCCACACCATCCGGCCATACGAAAGGCGGATAAGTGGCGCAAGGGCGGATGTCAGCAAAAACAGAAATGCCGCCTGGCCGTTGGGTGTCGCGACGGAAGGCAGGTTCGTGCCGGTGTTAATGGCGACTGCCAGCATCTCAAACTGTTTCAGGCTGATGGCACCGCTTTCCAGCGCTGATTTCGCTTCGTTGATGTAGACCGTGCCGACAAACACATTATCGGAAACTGAAGAAAGCAGACCGTTGAACAAATAGAACAGCGAAAGCTGACTGGCGGGCGCAGATTGCAGCACAAAATTCACAATCGGGCTGAACAAATGCTGATCAACAATGACGGCCACGATGGCAAAAAAGACCACCAGCAGCGCGGTAAACGGCAGGGAGTCCTGAAACGCTTTGCCGATCGCATGTTCGTCCGTCACGCCGCAAAATGCCGTCGCGAAGATAATCACGGACAGTCCGATCAGCCCGACTTCGGCCAGATGAAACGCCAGCGCGATAATCAGCCAGACGCCAATCAGCGCCTGCACGGCCAGTTTAATGCGTTCCTGACGGGTACTGTTTTCGGTGTTTTTCTGATCGTACTTCTTAAGAACCTCGTAGACAGGCTGCGGCAATTGCGCGCCATAACCAAACAACCGGAAACGCTCGACCAGCGCGCAAACAATAAAGCCGCAGATGAACACCGGCACGCTGACCGGCGACATACGGATCAGAAAGTCGGTGAACTGCCATCCGGCCGCTTTGGCGATGATCAGGTTTTGCGGCTCGCCGACCATTGTCATCACGCCGCCCAGCGCGGTGCCGACGCCAGCGTGCATCATCAGGCTGCGTAAAAATGCGCGGAACTGTTCCAGAACCGCACTGGCATCCGCATTTTTGTCCTGGCCTGACGCAACGTTGTGATAAATCGAATAGAAACCGACAGAAACGCTGATCACCACGGCAATCACCGTCAGCGCATCGAGGAAGGCAGATAGAAACGCGGCGGCGAAACAAAACGCCAGCGAAAGGGCGATTTTACTACGCAGGTTCAGCAGGAGTTTGGTGAAAACCGTCAACAAAAGTTGTTTCATGAAGTAGATGCCGGCGACCATGAAAATCAGCAACAAGAGCACTTCAAGGTTGCCCTCGACTTCTTCGCGAACTCTTGCGGCGCTGGTCATGCCCATCATCACGGCTTCGATGGCCAGCAAGCCGCCAGGTTGCAGCGGGTAGCATTTCAGCGCCATCCCGAGCGTGAAGATGAATTCGACCATCAGCAACCAGCCCGCTAAGAACGGGCTGACCAGAAAGAACACCAGCGGATTAATAATCAGAAAAACCAGAATGGCAATTTTGTACCAGCCCGGCGATTGTCCAAGAAAGTTTTTAATAAATGCGTGGCGGAAGGTTGTATCCATATTCCCCAAAGGTCCTTTATGGTTATTTTACTGCGGTATCAAAAAGATAGACCAGTGTAATCCTCCAGCGGAAGATTTTCTCCTGTGACGGGGAAATAATAAGTCCTTAAAATAAGGGAAATTCTGCCAACCCCTGCACAGTTTCAACATTAGTTCTGACCGTGCGCTATAACCGCTGATTTTCATCTGGTATGATGAGCACAACTATATCCCTGATAAATGCCTCACACGGAACGACAAACACATGGTTATTAAGGCACAAAGTCCTGCCGGTTTTGCCGAAGAGTACATCATTGAAAGTATCTGGAACAGCCGGTTCCCGCCGGGGTCAATCTTACCTGCGGAGCGCGAACTTTCAGAACTCATTGGCGTAACCCGAACCACATTACGTGAGGTTTTACAACGTCTTGCCCGTGATGGCTGGCTGACTATTCAGCACGGTAAACCGACAAAAGTGAACAACTTCTGGGAAACCTCGGGTCTGAATATTCTGGAAACACTGGCGCGTCTTGATCACGACAGCGTTCCTCAGCTTATTGATAATCTGCTGTCGGTGCGTACCAATATCGCGACCATTTTCATTCGCAAAGCGATGCGCACGAATCCCGAAGAAACGCAGCAGGTGCTGGCGAAAGCGGCCGAAGTGGAAGATCATGCCGAAGCCTTTACAGCGCTGGATTACGGTATTTTCCGCGGTCTGGCGTTTGCCTCCGGCAACCCGATTTACGGTCTGATTATTAACGGACTACGCGGTCTGTATACGCGCGTTGGCCGTTATTATTTCTCCAACCCTGAAGCGCGCAAGCTGGCGATCAACTTCTATAAGAAACTGTCGGATATCTGCCACGAAAAAAGTTACGAGCTGATTGTGGATTGTGTGCGTAATTATGGGCGTCAGAGCGGTGAAATCTGGCACAGTATGCAGGGCAACATGCCGGGCGATCTGACCGACCAGAAACGCTGAGTTTTGCGGGTTCTGCTCAAATGAGAAAGGGCGCTGAGCGCCCTTTTTTAATGCCTGAACTTGTCTGCTTCAAGAGTGCGCCGGTCAGAGCGGCGTTGGGCGTGGCGGGCAACGCTCCAGCAGTTCCACGCTGCCGTCTTCGTTGAGTTGCTCGATAAACACATCGAAACCCCACAGACGGTGAACGTGCTTCATCACTTCACGACGGCTCTTATCCAGCGGCGCGCGATCTTGCGGGATATAACGCAACGTCAGCGAACGGTCACCGCGCAAATCAACGTTCCAGACCTGAATATTTGGCTCGTGATTGCTCAGATTATATTGCGCCGACAATTCCTGACGTATCGCACGATAACCTTCCTCATTATGAATCGCCGCAATTTCCAGATAATTATTGTGATCGTCATCGAGCACGGTAAACAGACGGAAATCACGCATCACTTTTGGCGACAGGAACTGACTGATGAAGCTTTCATCTTTGAAATCCCGCATTGCGAAATGCAGTGTCGTCAGCCAGTCCGAACCGGCAATATCCGGGAACCAGTAACGGTCCTCTTCAGTCGGTTCCTGACAGATACGTTTGATATCCTGGAACATCGCAAAGCCCAGCGCATACGGGTTGATCCCGCTGTAATACGGGCTGTTATACGGTGGCTGAAAGACCACATTGGTATGGCTGTGCAGGAACTCCAGAATGAAACGATCCGAGACTTTTCCCTCGTCGTACAGATGATTCAAAATGGTGTAGTGCCAGAACGTCGCCCAGCCTTCGTTCATGACCTGAGTCTGTTTCTGCGGATAGAAATACTGGCTGATTTTACGCACGATGCGCAAAATTTCACGTTGCCAGGATTCCAGCAGCGGCGCGTTTTTTTCCATGAAATACAGCAGATTTTCCTGCGGTTCAGACGGGAAGCGTCGTGCCTGTTCCGGGGCATCCACGCTGTCTTTGCGCGGCAGCGTTTTCCACAATGTATTCACCTGACTTTGCAGATACTCTTCGCGGCTTTTCTGCCGCGCCAGTTCTTCCTGCAGCGAAATTTTCTGCGGGCGTTTATAGCGGTCAACGCCATAATTCATCAGCGCATGGCAGGAATCGAGCAGCCGTTCGACTTCATCGACGCCATAACGCTCTTCGCATTCGCTGATATAGCGTTTGGCAAACAGCAGGTAATCGACAATCGAACTGGCGTCGGTCCAGCTTTTAAACAGATAGTTATTTTTGAAGAAAGAGTTATGGCCGTAGCAGGCGTGCGCAATGACCAGCGCCTGCATCGTGATGGTGTTTTCTTCCATCAGATAGGCGATACATGGGTTGGAATTGATGACGATTTCGTATGCCAGACCTTGCTGGCCGTGTTTATACAGTTGCTCGGTTTCAATGAATTTCTTGCCGAACGACCAGTGTGTGTAATTGATGGGCATGCCGATGCTGGAATAAGCATCCATCATTTGTTCAGAAGTGATGATCTCGATTTGATGCGGATACGTCTCCAGCCGGTACGACTTGGCGACCCGGTCAATTTCTTCGAGATAGGTTTGCAGTAACTCAAACGTCCAGTCCGGTCCATCGCTAAGACGTTTGTCCTCAGTTTTTTTCTTTTGGGTCACTGTCGTCATAAGCCGCACCCTCATTCAGTTATGGACGCTACAGAGTGTTTGATTCACAACCTTTTCTTAAGATTTCGCACGTCCATTGATAATCGTAGCTCAATCTGAGTGTGCTGCAGGATAAACGCCATGAATCCTTTCCCCATCAAATCTATATCCTGATGGAAAGGGGCTGTCAATCGCAGCGCAATGAAGACCCAAAGCCGCAGAGAACCAGGCTTTGGGTCAGTTTCAGACAACTGAAAGCGGGGGAAGCGGAATTAGCTGCGGATAAACTCTAATAAATCTTCATTAATCTGATCTTTATGTGTACTGCATAAACCGTGCGATGCACCCGGATAGACTTTGCCTTTCCCGTGTGGCAGAAGCTTGAGTGCGGCTTCGCTGGAAGAGGCCGGCGGCACAATCTGGTCATCGTCACCGTAAATCACCAGCGTCGGAATGGTCATCTTTTTCAGGTCTTCGCGCTGGTCGGTTTCAGAGAAAGCTTTCACGCAATCATAAAGTGCTTTTATCGAGGCCTGCATGCCCTGACGCCAGAAGCTCTGACGCAAACCTTCTGAAATTTTTGCACCTGGCCGGTTAAAGCCGAAAAAGGCATCCGGCAAATCCAGGAAAAACTGCGAACGGTCTTGTTTTACGCCGTCACGGATACCGTCGAACACAGAAAGTGGCAATCCGGACGGATTGAAATCTGTTTTGATCATAATCGGCGGCACCGCGCCAATCAGCACGGCTTTGGCGACGCGCGCCGTACCGTGGCGGCCGATGTAACGCGCCACTTCACCGCCGCCGGTTGAATGCCCGATGTGAACCGCTTCTTTCAGATCTAAGTGGGCGGCGAGTTCGGCCAGATCATCGCCATATTGATCCATATTGTGTCCGTCCCACGGCTGCGAGGAACGGCCATGGCCGCGGCGGTCGTGCGCAATCACACGGTAACCTTTATCCGCCAGAAACAGCATCTGATCTTCGAACGCATCGCCAGATAACGGCCAGCCATGACTGAAAACCACGGGCTGACCGCTTCCCCAGTCCTTATAAAACAGTTGCGTGCCATCTTTGAGCTTCAGAAAGTTTGAGTTATTCACGGTGACTCCTTATCGCTGAAATGAATGTCGCTGAAATGAACGGTGCGGGTTATGAAGCTTTCGAAGTGTAGGTCAGTAATTGAGCTACCGCGATATTGCTCACATTTTCAGGTGGCCACTCAGGCGGACAGTTTTGCAGAAATTAAACCGGAGACTTAGCCGCGGGCATTTAAACCCGCTTTATAAACCCCCTTCAGAGAGCAACCCCGTTCCTCATGCGCGATATCAGGTAATGTCATACACAGCGCTAATTTCAGTTATTAATGCTGAAAATATGCTTGCATACAAGAATAAAAGACCACAGGGAAACCCGGCACATAAGCGGCAAAGACCGGTGACTTCAATGCAATCAATGCTGTCATAAAGCCCTTATTTTCTCTCCTGAAAGCCGGAATGTTGCGATATATCGTTATTTATTGGCAGCTATTGAAAAAAATGCTGTCATGAACGATAAATAAATGTGAAACAACTCACGGTTATGAACGCCTGTGTTGGCGATTTTTCGCAGTCAGGTTAATTTCCTGTCATCAGAATATTATGCTTTGTTTTGTCGTGGAGTGGAGTCGATATGCGTGTGGTGATTTTAGGCAGTGGTGTGGTCGGCGTCGCCAGTGCATGGTATCTGGCGAAAGCGGGACATGATGTGACGGTTATCGACCGTCAGTCCGGGCCTGCGGAAGAAACCAGCGCGGGCAATGCGGGGCAGATCTCACCGGGCTACGCTGCGCCATGGGCGGCTCCGGGTGTTCCGGTTAAAGCAATCAAATGGATGTTCCAGAAGCATGCGCCGCTGGCAATCCGTCTGGACGGGACGCAGTTCCAGCTCAAATGGATGTGGCAGATGCTGCGTAACTGCGACATGAACCACTACCAGACCAACAAAAGCCGCATGGTTCGTCTGGCGGAATACAGCCGTGACTGCATGAAAACGTTGCGCGAAGAAACAGGCATTCAGTACGAAGGCCGTCAGGGCGGTACGTTGCAGCTGTTCCGTACGGCACAGCAGTTTGAGAGCGCGGCGAAAGATATCGCGGTGCTCGAAGACGCCGGCGTGCCCTATCAGTTGCTGGGATCCAGCCAGCTGGCAACCGCAGAACCGGCGCTGGCGCAGGTCGCGCACAAACTAACGGGCGGTCTGCGTTTGCCCAACGATGAAACCGGCGACTGTCAGCTGTTCACCCGCACGCTGGCGGAAATGGCGCGTCAGGCTGGCGTGAAATTCGAGTTCAACCGGACGGTCGATAAGCTGCATGTCGACAACGGCGAGATTACCGGTGTCCAGTGTGGCGACGATCTGGTGAAAGCGGATGCTTATGTGGTGGCGTTTGGCTCGTATTCTACTTCGCTGCTGGCGGATCTGGTTTCCATTCCGGTGTATCCGCTGAAAGGCTATTCGCTGACGATTCCGATCACTGACCCGGCTTCTGCGCCGGTTTCAACCGTGCTGGATGAGACTTATAAAATTGCGATTACGCGTTTCGATAATCGCATCCGTGTAGGCGGGATGGCGGAAATTGTTGGCTTCAATCTGAAGCTGGCGCAGGCGCGCCGTGAAACGCTGGAGATGGTGGTGAAAGATCTCTACCCGAACGGCGGTAACGTTGAGGCGGCGACTTTCTGGACCGGTTTGCGGCCAATGACGCCTGACGGTACGCCGATTGTCGGCCGTACGCGCATCAAAAATCTGTATCTGAACACCGGCCACGGCACGCTCGGCTGGACGATGGCCTGCGGTTCCGGCCAGCTGTTATCTGACATTATGTCCGGCGTGACTCCGGCAATTCCTTCTGATGATTTATCGGTTGAGCGCTACAGCCCTGGCTTTATCGCCCGTCCGGCTGGCCCGCATAAAATGCATCCGGTGGCATAAAAACCGGTTTTCTTGCCCCGCGTGGTGACTGATGCCGCGCGGGCGTTACTTTGCACTTTGCCGGAGCTGGTATGCCTCGCCCGATTTCAGCCACTTTATCTCTGTCTGCGTTATCCCAAAATCTCAATGTCATCCGGGGTTTTGCCCCCAACAGCAAGGTCTGGTCGGTGGTGAAAGCCAACGGATACGGCCACGGAATTCCCCGTATCTGGAAAAGCCTGTCGGGTACCGATGGTTTCGCGTTACTCGATTTCAACGAAGCGATATTCCTGCGTGAATCCGGCTGGCAGGGGCCGATCCTGCTGCTGGAAGGTTTCTTTTCTCCCGCTGATGTAATCACGATTGACCATTACCGGCTGACGACGTCAGTACACAGCGACTGGCAAATTCAGGCGCTGGCAAAGGCCAGTCTCAGCCAGCCGGTGAACGTTTATCTGAAAGTAAACAGCGGTATGAACCGTCTGGGTTTTGCGCCAGCGCGCGTCAGTGATGTCTGGCATCAGCTGCGTGAACTGAAGCAGGTCGGGGAAATCACGCTGATGAGCCACTTCGCCACGGCTGACAGCGTGGAAGGCGTGGATGCTCAGATGGCGGCGGTGAATCTGGCGGGGCAAAACATCTCCGGCCCGCGCTGTCTTGCCAACTCAGCTGCGACGCTCTGGCATCCGTCGACACATTATGACTGGATCCGTCCGGGGATTATTTTGTACGGCGCGTCACCGAGCGGGCAGTGGCAGGACATCGCCCAAACCGGTTTGCAGCCGGTGATGACGCTCAATAGTGAGCTGATTGCTGTGCAGGCGCTTCATGCCGGTGACCGCGTCGGGTATGGCGGGCGTTACCGTGCCGCACAACCGCAGCGTGTGGGCGTGGTGGCCTGTGGTTATGCAGACGGTTATCCGCGACACGCGCCTTCCGGCACGCCGGTTTGGGTGGATGGCGTGAGGACAAAAACGGTAGGAACGGTTTCGATGGATATGCTGGCGGTGGATTTAACGCCGTGTCCGCAGGCGCAGATCGGTGCGCCGGTCGAACTGTGGGGTAATCATCTGCCGGTGGATGATGTGGCGACGGCAGCCGGTACACTGGGCTACGAGCTGCTGAGTGCGCTCGCGCCGCGCGTACCGGTCACCACCGCCGGGTAAAGATTTTTTAGTTTTCCAGACGGGTCAGCTGACCCGTCGATTTCTTACTGGCACGACGTGCCAGCATTGCCAGACATCCTCCCGCCAGCATCACCAGCGCAACGCTCAGCTTGGGTTGTAACGGCAACGCCATCGCAATAAAACCCAGCAATGCACCGCCCGCCATCTGCACCGAACCGACCAGCGCAGACGCCACACCGGCTTCACTTGAGAACGGCTCCAGCGCATAGCTGGTGGCTGGCCCCATCAGGAACGCTAAACCCGCACAGGCGCTGGCAACCGGCAGCATATACAGCCAGGTCGCGGTTTGTTCTGCGGCAGGCATCAGCGTGATCCCCGCAACCAGCCCCAGGCAACCGGCAAACATCAGGATACCGCCGGTTTTCAGGCACGCCGGACGTCCCACTTTGCGGATAATACGGTTAGCAATAAAACTCACCGCCATAATCCAGAAGCCATTTGCGCCAAATACGATAGAAAACTCCAGCGGTGTGAGCCCGGCGACGTTCATCAGCACGGTCGGTGCCAGCGAGACATAGGTCAGCGCCATACCCATCGCACCGGCGTTAACTGCGGCGAAAGTGATGAAACGTGAATCCGACAGGATCCGCGCGTACTGGCGAAACGGCAGGCCGGAGTTAGTTTGCGTATCCGCCGGGCGGGTCTCCGGCAGTTTGAAAATGACCAGCAGCATGACCGCCACGGTATAACCGGCCAGCGCCCAGAATGGCGCACGCCAGCCATAATATTGCGCAATCAGGCCGCCAATCAGCGGTGCAAGTGCGGGAATGATATTGAGCGTCCCGTTGAGGAAACCGTAGGCGCGGGCAGCGTCGTTGCCACTCATGCGGTCACGTACACCGCTGAAAATCACCACCGACGTGCAGCACACGGCCAGCCCCTGAACCACACGGGAGAACAGGAACATCCACGGCGCAACCGATGTTGCCGCGATTATCGCGCCTGCCAGATAGACCACGATGCCGATAATCGCGATCGGACGGCGTCCAAATTTGTCCACCAGCGGGCCAGCGACCAGTTGCCCTAATCCCATCACCAGAATGAATAACGAAATCGAAGACTGAATTACCGCTTCGGAACTTTGCAAACCGAGGGCAATCGCCGGGATGGCGGGCAGGTACAGATCGATACCCAGAGGGCCGAGCAACACCATGCTCAGCAGCAGGAAAAGGAATTTTTGCATTGAAAACATCACTGTCAGTCAGTCCGGAAGGGAGCTTAGGGTAATGACTTCGTTAATGAATGGAAAGTAACTTGTGATATCAGAACCGGAAGTGAGAACTCGCAATAAGAAACGGACACGCAGGGCGTGTCCGTGACAGAGAATTTACTTCTTCTTCCAGAAATCATCGAACACCGTGATCGGCGGCTGACGTTTATGTTCAGTGCGCACATACCAGCCTTCGATAATCGCCGCGACGCTGTCGTCCACTTTTTTGCCTTCGAGATAATCGTCGATCA
Source organism: Rahnella sikkimica (assembly GCF_002951615.1). Lineage (GTDB taxonomy): Bacteria > Pseudomonadota > Gammaproteobacteria > Enterobacterales > Enterobacteriaceae > Rahnella > Rahnella sikkimica. The sequence goes on from NZ_CP019062.1 coordinate 1,072,032, forward strand.
GCTCGTAGGTTACGCCCAGCGCAACTTCATCGGGCAAAGAAGGGCGGTTTTCTTCCAGATCCGCAGTCGGCGCTTTGGTGTACAGATGTTCCGGGCAGCCCAGTGTTTTGAGCAGCGCTTTACCCTGACGTTTGTTCAGACGGAAAATCGGGTTGATATCCGTGCCGCCATCGCCGTATTTGGTGAAGAAACCGGTGACGGCTTCCGCCGCATGGTCGGTGCCGACAACAACGCCTTTTTTCATTCCGGCGATGCTGTACTGGGCTTTCATGCGTTCACGCGCTTTCTCATTGCCTTTAATGAAATCGCTCAGTTCGATGCCAATTTCACGTAAAGTCGCTTCGCTCGCCAGGACCGCATTTTTAATATTTACGGTCAGAACCTGATCGGGCTGAATAAAAGTGATGGCGTCCTGACAGTCGGACTCGTCAGCCTGTACGCCATACGGCAAACGGATGGCGATGAACTGATAGTCGTCTTCTTTTGTTTCCGCACGTAATTCGCTAATTGCCGTTTGGCAAAGTTTGCCGGTAAGAGTAGAATCTTGCCCGCCGCTGATACCCAGAACCAGTGTCCTGATGAACGGGTGGGCCAGCAGATAACTTTTGAGAAAATCGACGCTGACACGGATTTCCTGTCCGGCATCGATGTGCGGTTTAACGTGCAGAGCCTGAATAATCTCTTTTTGTAAAGCCATGACCACTCCTCCTGAAGGCTGCCTTCGAGGAACCCGAGGCAAAAATAAGATGTTATCGGGATAAAACTACCCCGCATCGCTCAAAAGGACAAGATTCAGTGAAGCGTTCGGCGGAAATCTGTACGTCGCCGGTTCGCAAGCTCTCTGACGAGAGCGGCAGGGTAAGAAGTCAGTTTGGCGCAGCAGGAATGATTACAGAACTGTATTGAAATAAAAATCAATGAAAGAAAACGTAATGATTTTGTCTGTTTATATTGCCGGGAATAACTGTCATTCGGAACTCTCTAAAAAATCCGCTTTATTAAGATATCCCGTGCTGAGTGCGGTATATTCGTTGCGGTAAAAATATTTGTATCTATGTGCCATCGAAACGGAGTTGTCAGGCTTGATTAACGGATCCTAATTAATGGCATACATCGTGTAGTTTAGTCTCGTTATTTGCCTTAAGTCTTATTGGGGAAACAAAATGTTTTTTCGGGTTGTACGTCGTTTACCAGCTTGTGCCGTAATTTGCGGTGCAGCGCTGTTCAGTATTTCAAGCCTTGCAGACACCACAATTTTCACCTCGCTCGATGATCCTGCTCAGGCGAAGAAGCCTTTCGTAGGCAATGTGCAGGCGGGTTACAGTGCACAAACCGGTAACACCAGCAACTCCACGCTGAATGCTGATACCACAATGACCTGGTTTGATACCAACACGGCTTACAGCCTGTGGGGTTCAGCGCGCAACACCTCTTCTTCCGGTGTCCGTTCATCCGAGAAGTATCAGGCCGGTGGTCGTACCCGTTATAATCTGGATAGCGCGAACTACCTCTTTGGTCAGGCGAGCTGGTTGAGTGACCGCTACAACGGTTATCGCTCGCGCGATGTGGCAACCGTCGGTTACGGTCGTCAGATCTGGAGTGGTCCGGTTCATACCCTGAATCTGGAAGCCGGTCCGGGTGTTCGTCATGATGAATTCGAGCAGGGCGGAAACACCACCCGTGCTCTTGCCTACGGTTCCGGTACTTACGGTTACCAGATCAGCGATACCGCGCGTTTCACTCAGGGCTTCTCAGTATTAGCCAACGATGAAACCACGCTGAACTCAGAAACTGCGCTGACTGTGGCTATCAATAGCCACTTCTCGCTGAAAGTTGCGTATGACGTGACGTACAACACCAAACCACCAGCGAGTGCGCCGGATAAAACCGACACCGTCACTTCTGTGAATCTGGTCTACGGCATGTAATTTCCTTCGCGGAATACATAAAAAAGCCAGGGGAGAGATCCTCTGGCTTTTTTTATTGACATGACCCGTCCTAAATAGCGTTGACACATTTAACTCGTATACTGAGGAAAATGTGATGAACCAATATGTTAAACGCACTCAACGCGATTACCCTCTATCCTTTAAATTGACCGTTGTCCAACAGGTCGAAAAAGGTGAAATGACTTACCGTCAGGCGCAAGACCGCTACGGTATTCAAGGCCGTTCTACTGTCTTGAAGTGGCTACGCAAATACGGTCAACTCGACTGGCTTTCCCCCTCTCCTGCAAGAACGTGTGGAGTTAACATGCCTAAAATACCTCTTACTCCCGAGCAGCGAATCAAAGAACTCGAACAGCAACTTGCTGAATCAGAAGTAAAATCTCAATTTTTTGAAGCGGTTGTGAAGGTAATGAACACGGAGTTCGGAGCCAATCTGTCAAAAAAGCAGTGGGCTACATTATCACGCAAGCACAAGCGCCGGGACTCACAGTAACGCGCGCGTGCCGGTTCATGGGGATTAGCCGACAAGCGTGGTATCAGTCTTTGCAACGTGAGCGTACGCGAGAAATACAGGCCAAAAATATCATTGAACAAGTGACTACTATCCGGTTGCAACAGCCCAGGTTGGGAACACGTAAGTTGCATTACTTATTGCGACAGCAACCCGAACCTGCGCCGCACGTTGGCCGGGATCGCCTCTTCCAGATATTACGTTGCTCGCGGTTACTGGTAATGCCTAAACGGGCTTACCACAAAACGACAAATAGCCATCATCGTTTTTACCGTCACCCTAACTTACTGAAGTCAGGGGAAAATCAGGTAGTTGCCAGCCAGCCGGAGCAGGTATGGGTAGCGGATATTACCTACCTTCCAGTGCGTAATGGAACGGCATATGTCAGTCTGGTGACCGATGCCTGGTCGAGAAAAATAGTGGGATACCATGTGCACGAGAGTCTCCATACGCATCATGTCGTGAGGGCATTTAAGATGGCGCTGAATAACAGGCGTACAAGCTCACCGCTGGTGCATCACTCGGATCGCGGCGTCCAGTACTGCTCCGCAAAATATCAGGAATTACATGAACGACATGGCGTTATCTGCTCAATGACAGATGGATATGACTGTTATCAGAATGCATTGGCAGAACGCGTAAATGGTATTTTAAAAATGGAATATCTGCTCGTTAAGCCGGAAGATATCGTGCAGGCAAGAAAGATGGTCATGGAGTCGGTGGAAATCTACAACACCCGGCGCCCCCATCTGTCATTAAAATACAAAACGCCCGATGAAGTTCATCGGGCGTTTTAAGGCTGAAAAGTGTCAACCTATATCAGGACTAGTCAACACGTCAATTACCCATTTTCAGTTTGCTTATGGAACAGCTCACGGAAGACCGGATAAATATCTTCCTGTTCGCGGATATGCTGCATGGCGAAATTATCAAATTTCTCCTGCAACACTTCGTATTCACGCCACAGCGTCTGGTGGGCGCGGCGGGTGATTTCGATATAACTGTAATAACGCACCATCGGCAGGATTTTCTGCGCCAGAAGCTGGTGGCACAGAGGGGAGTCGTCAGCCCAGTTGTCGCCATCGGAGGCTTGCGCGGCATAAATGTTCCACTGCGCCGGGTCGTAACGTTCCTGGATGACTTCATCCATCAGTTTCAGTGCGCTTGAAACGATGGTCCCGCCGGTTTCCTGCGAGTAGAAAAACTCCTGTTCATCCACTTCTTTAGCTTGTGTGTGGTGACGGATATAGACCACGTCGACGTTCTTATACGTCCGGCTCAGGAACAGATAGAGCAGGATATAGAAACGCTTGGCCATGTCTTTGGTTGCCTGATCCATAGAACCGGAGACATCCATCAGACAGAACATCACGGCCTGGCTGGAGGGCTCAGGGCGACGCTCGTAATTGCGATAACGTAAATCAAAGGTGTCGATGAACGGCGTTTTGGCGATTTTCGCCCGCAACTCGGCGATCTCTTTACGCAGCCGTTCTTCTTCGAGTAATTGTGCCGGTTCACTGTGTTCGACCTCGGTCAGCGTCGATTCCAGCTCACGCAGCTCCCGTTTTTTCCCCGCGGTCATCGCCGTGCGGCGAGCCAGGGAGTTTTGCAAAGAGCGCACCACACTGATGTTTGCCGGTACGCCGTTAGACGTGTAACCGGAGCGGTGGGTTTTAAATTCGGTCAGCTGTTTATGCTGATTTTTTCTCAGGTTAGGAAGCGCCAAATCTTCAAACAGCAGATCGAGATATTCGTCTTTGGAGATCTGGAAAGAAAACTCGTCTTCGCCTTCACCGTCCTGACTGGCTTCGCCCTGACCACTGCCGCCGCCACCGCCCCCTTGCGGTCGTTCGATACGGTCATTCTGTACAAAGTGGTCGTTACCGGGGTGAACACGGTGGCGTAAGCCACCGCGACCCTGATGAAACATGGGTTCGTTGATATCTGCATTGGGGATCGAAACCGATTCCCCGCTGTCCACGTCGGTAACCGAACGCTTGTTGATGGCTCCGGCAATCGACTGTTTGATTTGCGACTTATAGCGGCGCAAGAAGCGCTGGCGGTTCACCGCGCTCTTGTTTTTGCCATTCAGCCGTCGGTCAATGAAATACGTCATATTTCCCCCAAACGACGTTGCCAACGATCCTCTGTTACGAAGATTTTCTTACGCGCAGATACCATTCACACAGCAGGCGAACCTGTTTGCGTGTATATCCTTTCTCCATCATTCTGTCGACAAAATCATCATGTTTCTTCTGTTCATCGGTCGACGTCTTGGCGTTAAACGAGATAACTGGCAGTAATTCCTCGGTATTTGAGAACATTTTTTTCTCAATGACCGTGCGCAGTTTTTCGTAACTGGTCCAGTTTGGATTGCGGCCGCTGTTGTTGGCGCGGGCACGCAGCACGAAGTTGACAATTTCGTTACGGAAATCTTTTGGATTGCTGATCCCCGCCGGTTTTTCGATTTTTTCCAGCTCTGCGTTCAGGGATTCACGGTCAAACAGCTGGCCGGTATCCGGGTCGCGGTATTCCTGATCCTGGATCCAGAAGTCAGCGTAGGTGACATAACGGTCAAAAATGTTTTGCCCGTACTCTGAATAGGATTCCAGATAAGCGGTCTGGATCTCTTTGCCGATGAACTCAGCGTATTTCGGGATCAGATAGCCTTTCAGGTGTTCCAGATATTTTTCAGCGATGTCCTGCGGGAACTGCTCGCGCTCTATTTGCTGTTCCAGAACGTAGAACAGATGAACCGGGTTGGCGGCGACTTCCACATGATCAAAGTTGAACACGCGGGACAGAATTTTAAATGCGAAACGCGTCGACAGCCCGTTCATGCCTTCGTCCACGCCCGCATAATCGCGGTATTCCTGATAGGACTTGGCTTTCGGGTCGGTGTCTTTCAGGCTTTCACCGTCATAAACACGCATTTTGGAATAGCTGCTGGAGTTCTCCGGCGTTTTCAGGCGCGAAAGAATCGAGAAGCGGGCCAGCGTTTCCAGCGTGCCCGGCGCGCATGGAGCATGGGAAAGCTCACTGTTACTGAGCAGCTTGTCGTAGATTTTCATCTCTTCAGAAACGCGCAGGCAGTAAGGCACTTTGACGATGTACACACGGTCAAGGAACGCTTCATTATTCTTGTTGTTGCGGAACGTCACCCACTCAGATTCGTTGGAGTGCGCCAGAATAATGCCGTTGAAAGGCAGGGCAGAGATCCCTTCAGTCCCGTTATAGTTGCCTTCCTGTGTGGCGGTCAGCAACGGGTGCAGCACTTTAATCGGTGCCTTGAACATCTCAACGAATTCCATCACACCCTGGTTTGCGCGGCAAAGTGCGCCGGAATAACCGTATGCGTCCGGATCGTTTTGCGCGTGGTTTTCCAGCTTACGGATATCCACTTTCCCGACCAGCGCGGAGATGTCCTGGTTATTTTCATCGCCGGGCTCAGTTTTGGCGATGGCAATTTGTTCGAGAATCGACGGCCAGACTTTCACGACTCTGAATTTCGTGATGTCGCCGCCAAATTCGTGCAGACGTTTTGCCGCCCACGGCGACATGATGGTGCCCAGATAGCGCGTCGGAATGTTGTATTCTTTTTCGAGAATATGCGCATCTTCCTGCGGATTAAACAGGCACAGCGGATGATCGTTTACCGGGCTGCGGTCGCCGTTGGCGCTCAGCACATAAATCGGTACACGTTGCATCAGGGATTTCAGCCGTTCGGCCAGCGACGATTTACCGCCACCCACCGGGCCCAGTAAATAGAGGATTTGTTTCTTTTCTTCCAGACCCTGCGCGGCGTGTTTCAGATAGGAGACGATCTGTTCGATGGCCTCTTCCATGCCGTAGAATTCTTCAAATGCAGGGTAGCGTGCAACAACACGGTTCGAGAATAAACGCGACAGGCGTGGTTCAAGCGCGGTATCTACCATCACTGGTTCACCGATTGCCATCAACAGACGTTCCGCCGCATTGACATAAGCACTGCGATCTTGCCGTGCAATGGTAAGAAATTCCTGCAGTGTGAACTCTTCGTCCTTGGCAGCTTCATAGCGCTGGCGATAGTGGTCAAATATGTTCATACGATGCCCGTCCTTCGTTATTTTACCTTTCGTTTTGAAGTGTTAGCGCAACCTCAAAGACTTGGGTATAGCACAGGTTAATGAGCGCTAAGCCCCGGAAGAAAGATCCCCCACCTGAATACAGCAACCCTTATGCCAACTTGCAGAACCCCTTTGATGCCGACAGTTGCGATGTTTCCAAAACTGTCATAAATCGGTGGGACGGGCGACTGTTCAGGCTAAGTCTTTCATCTATTTATAAGCGTAGTTTGGCATTAGAAAAATTTCCTCTCTGGTTTTGCCGTTTTTTAAGTCATTTCAATGACTCAGTTGTCCGGAATGCTCTGAAAAGCCTTGCAGGACGTGCCTTGCAGACCGAAAGTTATTTCTTTAGTCATTTTTATTTCATATTTTGCAGATAAATTGTGAGATCGCTTCGATTTTTCGGGGTAAGGTTTTTTCAGAACGAGAAATGCTAAGCGGGACACTTACGCTTGATTTACACTACCGACGATTTTTTACTTAATGGAATTAAGACAATGAAGATTTTGAACGTGAAAACACTGTCCATCGTGGGCTCGGCAGTGCTGTTCAGCCATGCAGCGGTCGCAGGAACCTGGTCACTCGGCGCTTCGGCTCTGGGGGATGTCAATGCATATCGGGGTTATGACAACAAAGTCTACCCCGTGCCGGTTGTGTCTTACGAGAGCGATGATTTTTATTTCAAATCACTGACTGCAGGCTACTATCTCTGGAAAGACGACAGTAATAAATTCAGCGTTACAGCGACTTACATTCCATTTGGTTTTAAGCCTGATGATTCTGACGACCAGCAGATGAAACGTCTTAACAAACGTCGTGGCACACTGATGGGCGGTCTGGCCTATTCGCACGTCGAGGACTGGGGGACACTGCGCACCACGTTCAACGGCGATGTGCTCAATAACAGTAATGGCATGGTCGCCGATGCTGCGTACCTCTATCCGATTCATCAGGACAACTGGGCACTCATTCCCGGCCTCGGTGTGATGTGGAGCAGCAGCAACCAGAACAATTATTATTATGGCGTCACGAATGGCGAATCACGCCGCAGTGGTCTTAACAGCTATTCTGCTGGCGACAGCTTCAGCCCTTACGCTGAGCTATCCGCGCGTTATAGCTTCACCCGCGACTGGCAGGGCTTCTTCACGGGGCGCTATATCCGTTTAGCGGATGAAGTCAAAGACAGCCCGATGGTCGACAAATCGTATACCGCCATAGTATGGACAGGCGTCACCTACAGCTTTTAACTCAGCCAGCACTTTTCTGGTGCGTAGCTTGCGCATTGATGGGGCGTTTCGCCCCATTTGCACATTTATAGTTCACCACTCTGAGAAATGTACGCGGAGGATTGTATAGCCGGGTGTCTGCTGCACTGGTGTGGTTAGATTCTGTTACATGCTACCGTGGCCGCCTTGGGAAAATTACAGCAATCGGGATAAATCCGTCGCTTATAGGGCAGGAGTCCGCTGAAACGATGTTATGCAAAAGGGGCCAACCGGCCCCTTTGTCGTTACTGCGGCGACACTCTGGCCGTTTATTTACGGATAGAGAAAGTCACAGCCAGACGTGCTGGCACAGCGGCAGTCGAGATATGCTTGTGCGACACCTGCGCCGTCTCAACGCAAACCATGGTTTTGTAGCCGTCATCCGGCATATCGGCCATGCTCACTGACAGCGCAGAGCCCGGATTCCACGCCACAACGTCAGCGTTGTTTTCATGCGCAACAATCAGCGTGCGTTTCAGTACAGGATCAACGATTTCACTGGTCGCCTGCGGTTGGGTGTAGATGCGGTCAGTCTGGCCGGTAAAGGTCAGGTCGCCGCTTTCTTCTTTCAGTTTTGCACCATCGACTTTATCAATGAAACTTGCACCCAGGCCTTTAACGGTGACATCCGCGATATCGCCGATGTTGAAATAGGTGTGCAGGGCACTGTTCGCTTCGAAGTTACCGGCAGATTCCAGCTCAATGTGGCAGGTATCGCCCAGTGTGAAGCGCGCGGTCAGCACAAATTCGTGTGGCCACAGTTCCAGGCTTTCAGGCGAGCTTTTCAGCGTGAAGGTCAGGACAACGCCATCATCACTTTCTTTGTGGTCGGTCAGTGCCCACGGGAAGTTACGCGCAAAGCCGTGAGACGGTTTACCCGCCGGGCCAAACCATGGCCAGCAGATGGGAATACCGCCGCGGATAGCCACGCCGTCTTTAAACGCGCTGGCGCTGCTCATCCACAACACAGGCGCCTGGCCCTCAGGCTGCCATGACAATAAATGTGCGCCTTGTAAGGCCACGGCCGCTTTTACTTTGGGATGAGAAACAACGATCACCGGCAGTTCGTCAATCTGACGCTGGCTGATAGGGGTTGAGATTTGATTTACGACCGGAAGAGAAAAGAGTTGTTCTGTCATTATCTAAAGTCCTGTCAGGTTTTTAACAATTACGAAGATAAGAACCGAGACTACAGATGAACGTCGTCAATCTGTTTGATCGCACTCATGTACCTGATAAAAAAGTGCATCTCACAGAAAGCAAAAGGGCGACTTGCGTCGCCCTTCAATCAGTTCATCAACATTGCCAATTATTTGGAAACGTGAGAAATCAGATCCAGTACTTTGTTTGAGTAGCCAGTTTCGTTGTCGTACCAGGAAACCAGTTTCACAAAGTTGTCATTCAGCGCGATACCTGCTTTCGCATCAAATACGGAAGTCAGTTTTTCGCCGTTGAAATCGGTAGAAACAACGTCGTCTTCGGTGTAACCCAGAACGCCTTTCAGGTCGCCTGCTTCAGAAGCTGCTTTGATTACTGCGCAGATTTCTTTGTAGGTTGCTGGTTTTTCCAGACGTGCAGTCAGGTCAACAACAGAAACGTTAGGAGTAGGAACGCGGAACGCCATACCCGTCAGTTTGCCGTTCAGAGCTGGGATAACTTTACCTACTGCTTTAGCAGCACCGGTAGAAGAAGGGATGATGTTCTGAGATGCGCCGCGGCCGCCGCGCCAGTCTTTGTGAGACGGGCCATCAACGGTTTTCTGAGTTGCGGTAGTTGCATGAACAGTGGTCATCAGCGCTTCAACGATACCGAAGTTGTCGTTGATAACTTTAGCCAGTGGAGCCAGGCAGTTAGTGGTGCAAGATGCGTTAGAAACGATTTCCTGACCTGCATATTCTTTATGGTTAACGCCCATAACGAACATAGGGGTGTCATCTTTAGATGGACCAGTCAGAACAACTTTCTTAGCGCCTGCAGTGATGTGTTTACGTGCAGTGGCGTCGTCCAGGAACAGACCCGTAGCTTCAGCAACAACATCAACGTTAACTTCGTTCCATTTCAGGTTAGCTGGGTCACGCTCAGCGGTAACACGGATGGTTTTGCCGTTAACAACCAGGTGACCGTCTTTAACTTCAACGGTGCCGTTGAAACGACCATGAGTTGAGTCGTACTTCAGCATGTATGCCATGTATTCTGCGTCTAACAGATCGTTGATTGCTACGATCTCGATGTCAGAACGTTCCTGAGCAGCACGGAAAACAATGCGACCGATACGGCCAAAACCGTTGATACCTACTTTGATAGTCATATATTCCACCAGCTATTTTTTTAGTGAATAAAAGGTTGGTTGTAAAATTACAAAAACCTCGCTGAGCGTCAAGCGGAATCGTGTCAATTATTGCTGTAAGTCAAAGCGACGACCTACTCTTGCTCGCTTATTGCACGTTCCGTTTTTTTAATCGGCTCACAACCACATGGGGGCGAAAAACTGAATATAAAGGGCAAGAAGATCAGGAGTGTGATCGCCATCACAAGTTGGAGCTGGCTAACGCTGATGCCATACAGTTTAGGACAAAACAGGCTGAACTGTTGTTAATTTTTTGTTATTATAAACTGTTAATTTAGTTGTATTTTAAATTCGTCAGAGAACGATAATCATGAGCAATACATCCAAATCTGCTTCTGCACCCGAACAACTCACTGAAATCCAACGCTATGTCACCCAGGATCACGGAACTGAACGTCCGTACACCGGAAAACTGCTGCACAACCAGCGTGAAGGCATCTATCATTGCGTGGTATGTAACGCGCCTCTCTTTTACTCCGAGAGTAAGTACGAATCCGGATGCGGCTGGCCAAGCTTTTATCAGCCTGTACACCACGATGCGATTAAATATCTTACTGATAGCACGCATAATATGGAGCGCGTTGAGATTCGTTGTTCCTGCTGTGAGGCACACTTAGGGCATGTTTTCCCCGATGGCCCGCAACCGACAGGTGAGCGTTACTGCGTAAATTCTGCCTCGATGAGTTTTACTGATGGCAAAAGTGGCGAAAAAACGGCCGGATAAACGGTGCTGTAATCTTACCGACAAAATCGATTCAGCTATTATTCAAAACCTTTCGAATAATCGTGTTGAACAGAGGTGCTCAGATGGAAATTAATCAACTCATTGATGTAATGACGCCGGAAATCTACGCACGTCTGGCGCAGGCCGTAGAGCTGGGGAAATGGCCAGACGGTGTGGCGCTGACGCCAGAACAAAAAGAGCACAGCCTGCAGGCGGTGATGCTGTACCAGTCACGCCACAATGTGGATGCCCAGCATATGAGCATCGGCACCGACGGGCAGATCGTCACCAAAAGCAAGCAGGAACTCAAACAGCAGTTCGCTCAGGATGCACTGATTAGACTCAAACCTGAGTGATGTGGCCGTTTTAGTGTTAAGTGATGAAAAAAGGCGCTCAGGAGCGCCTTTAAAATGAAGTCTCTGCAACGAAAAGAAACGTTCGTCAGCCGCTACGCAATTCTCTTATAAACCAGATTATCTGTTCTCTGGTTGTAGACGACACAGTCATTCGGCACATTTTTATCGACAAAACTCATCGCACCGATCGTGACATTATTCCCGATGTTGATATCACTGCCAATAATGCAACTGTTGGCACCAATGGTCACATTGTTGCCGATATAAATTTTGCCGCTTTGGTTTTCGTACTTGATACCAATCGTCACATTCTGTTTGATATTCAGATTTGAACCAATTTCGCAGCAATCGGCTACCACAATGCCGACGAAATGGGAAACTTTCAATCCGGGGCCTATATCTGCGCCCAGATTAATATCGGTCCCATATTTATTTCTTAATTTTCTGTTTATAGAAATTGCATATTTTCTGGAAGCTTTATCACCTGTTTTATACAGATAATTCGCGATACGCCACCAGAAATAGAAACGCCGCCCCGGGCATTTTATTGCGCGATGCAACGTGCGAAACCAGGAAAAATCTTTCTCTGAGTCCATCACTTCACGCTGCAGGCAGTTTTTTAAAATTTGATATTGGTATTCTTTCAATCTGAAAATCCTTATGCAAAGCCTGCTCATCCTAAGCTTTAATCATTCATTCAATAAAAAGCGGCGCCATCTTATTGGTACGACGATACATAGTCCATTTTTTCTTCGTTGATAGAAAGTCACGGTCACATTATCAACGTCGCAAATTAGCGGAAAAGTTATCATACGTTACAGCAGAATGATTAATGATAGTGTGCTACTTATAACGTACAACGCATACCTAAAACGAGTTCTATTGCATTAACTTCTGTAAAACAAACCTAATAGTCCGGAAAAGGACTCATCAGCCCCTTCGCGATGAGAACATGCAACCCGTCTTCATCAGATAAAAAGGCGCATAACGCGCCTTTTTATCTGATGAAGGTGAGGGGGGAATCAGCCGTTCAGTGCGGCCGCCGTGCCGATTTGCACCCCGGCCTCGCGCATCACTTCAATAGCTTCAGCACTGTCGTGAGGATCGATATTTACTCCGCGGCAGCCATCGGTCAGCAGCGTGACCTGATATCCTTGCGCCAGTGCGTCGAGCACCGTGAACTTCACGCAATAATCTGTCGCCAGACCCATCACGTAAAGATGCGAAATCTGCGCAGCCTTCAGCCAGCCGTTCAGCACGGTTTCGCCGCGGTGGCCGTTATCGAAGAAAGCGCTGTAACTGTCTGTTTCTGCATCTGTGCCTTTTTGCACCACAAAATCCAAAAGACGGGTATTCAGAGACGGATGAAACTCAGCGCCCGGTTCCTGCTGGACGCAGTGAACCGGCCACCAGACTTGCGGCAACCCGTTCAGTTCGCCCAGAGTCCAGGCATCCTGATGCGAATTCGCGGCAAAGCTTTTGTGTCCGGCAGGGTGCCAGTCTTGCGATGCCACCACGGGAATATCGCGGCTTTTACACCACGACATCATCTGATTGGCGACGGCAATGGTCGCTTCTCCGTCTTTCACGGCGAGCGCGCCACCGTGACAAAAATCGTTTTGCAAATCGACCAGTAACAACGCAGATTTCATATCGCCTCTTATTCGGTCAATTATTCCGTCAGTTCGCCACGCAGATTCTGCTGCATCAGTTCGCGGATCTCTTCCGGCGTATGCGACTGGCTGAGCAGGTAATGCAGCTTGGTCAGCGCGGCTTCCACCGTCATATCAAATCCGCTGATCACGCCGGAATGTGCCAGCGCATTACCCGTTGCGTAACCGCCCATGTTGACGCGCCCGGAAATACATTGCGTCAGATTCACCACCACAATGCCGCGCTCCGAAGCCTCTTTCAGCACTTTCAGCAAATCGCCTTTTTGTGGTGCATTGCCGACGCCGTAAGAGCGCAGGATCAGCGCTTTCACCGGCTGCATCAGAAAGTTTTGCACAACTTCAGCGGAAATTCCGGGGTAAATGGTTACCACGCCGATGGGCTGCGGGGTGATGTGATGCACTTTCAGCGTCGCGGCCGGGACGACTGGCAGTGACGGGGTGGACAGGCGGCGGATATGAATGCCGGCTTCCAGCAGCGGGGAAAGATTGGGTGACGCAAAGGCATCAAAACCGTCGGCGTGGGCTTTGGTGCTGCGGTTGCCGCGATAAAGACGGTTGTTGAAGAACAGGGTGACTTCGTTAACCGGATGATTCGCCGCGATGTACAGCGAGTTCAGCAGGTTGATCTGGCCATCAGAGCGCAGGGCTTCCAGCGGGATTTGTGAACCCGTAACGATTACCGGTTTGCTGAGATTTTCCAGCATGAAGGACAGCGCAGAAGCCGTGAAAGCCATGGTGTCGGTGCCATGCAGGATCACAAAACCGTCGTACTCGTCGTAATGCGCCTGAATGTCGTCGGCGATGTGCTGCCAGTCTTCCGGGGTCATGTCGGAAGAATCCATCAGTGGCGCGTATTCCTTAATCGTAAATTCAGGCATTTCAGGGCGATGGAATTCAGGCATCAGCGCCAGCTGGCGTTGTAAATGGCCGGATACAGGAATGTAACCCTGCTCAGAACGCTGCATACCGATGGTGCCGCCGGTGTAGGCAACGTAAATAGATTTTTTAGTCATCGAAGATGTTCTTTTTTAGAAAGGTGAAAGCCACTGCGCTAAGTATAAAGGCTTCGCCGCCGCTGTCCCACCCAAAAAGCGCCGCACCATAAAAAAGCCCGGCGTTCTCTGGGAGAAGCGCCGGGCGGATTTTCATGCTTTAACTAAAGCGATTACTTCACGTCACCACACGTCAGGCAAAGTGCGTAACGGTTTTGCGGATCATTCATGTTGCTGAACAGGTCAGCCTGCGATTTCAGCTCCATCGCCATTTTGCTCACCGGGGCAGGCAGATAGGCCTGAATAGCCGCTGGCAGCATGGCGTGAACCGACACGCTGACCTGAGAGAACAACATATCGCTCAGGCTCGGCTCGCTGACGAACCAGTTCAGCTGCCATTTCGGCAGTTTTGCCAGATCCGCAGCTTTCTTCACGGCGTCATCGAAATCACCCAGTTCATCCACCAGGCCATTGGCCTTGGCGTCAGAACCAATCCAGACGTGACCTTGTGCAATCTGATCAATCTGCTCCGGCGTTTTATGGCGGGAATCCGCCACCAGTCCGAGGAAGGTTTTATACCCATTCTCGATGTTCAGCTGCATCATCTGCGAGAACTCTGGCGGCAACGCTTTGGTCGATGCAATATCGGCCAGCGGAGAGGTTGCCACGCCATCGGTATGCACACCGGCGTAATCAAGCGTGTTTTGATACGTGTTGATCACACCAAAAATACCGATGGAACCGGTCAGCGTGCTCGGGCTGGCGATGATGTAGTTGGCTGGCGTTGAAATCCAGTAACCGCCGGAAGCCGCCATGCCACCCATCGAAACCACCACCGGTTTGCCTGCCGCTTTCGCCGCCGCCAGTTCTGAGCGGATCACTTCAGAGGCGCTGACGCTGCCGCCAGGGCTGTTAACGCGTAACACAATCGCTTTCACTTTCGGATCCAGACGGGCATCGCGAATTTGCTGTGCGGTGGTATCGCCACCCACGGCACCCGGTTGCTCTTCGCCGTCATTGATGGCGCCTGTCGCGAAGATCACGGCGATTTGCGGATCGTTACTATCCGGTTTTGGCTTCGGCGAATAATCGTAAATGCTGGTGTAGTTAAAGTCTTTGGTGGTTTTATTCCAGCCAAACGCTTTTACCATGTCATTGTCCGCTTCAGTACGCGACGCCAGAGAATCCACCAGTTTGGCTTTCAGCGCGTATTGCGCCATGTCGCCGCCGGTAGCCTGCATGCCCGCAAGAATCCCCGCAGCGCCCGGGAATAGCTGCTCGGGTGTAATCTGACGGTTGGCTGACACGGTATTCAGATAGTTATTCCATAAGCCACCAATCCAGCGGCTGTCCGCCTCACGGGCCGCAGGGGACATATCATCACGGATCAGCGGTTCAACGGCGGATTTATATGTCCCGACGCGGAAGATATTGGTGGTGACTTTCAGCTTATCCAGCAGTGATTTGTAGTAAAGGTTATTGGTGGCAAAACCGTGCAAATCGACCGCGCCCTGCGGCGACAGATAGATTTTGTTGGCGTAGCTCGCCAGATAATATTGCGACTGATTGTAGCTGTCGCCGATGGCGTAAATCGGTTTACCGGCATCACGGAATTCGCGTAATGCTTTACCGATATACTGCATGGATGACTGATCGGTGCCGGTGAAATCAGTCAGCTGCAACACAATGCCGGTAACGTTTTTGTCATCTTTGGCGGAACGGATAGTATCCACCAGATCAAACAGGGAGTTTTCCTGCAACCGGCTGCTGGATGTCCCCAGAAGCTCGCGACCCCACTGGCGGACTTTATTGTTCACGGAAGGTTTATCCACCACCGAGCCGCTCAGATCGACCAGCAGTGCGCCTTTCGTGGTTTCAACAGGTTTATCCTGCACGGCATACCAGATGCCAACGCCGGCCAGAATGATCAGAATAAGAAATACGTTGAGAATGAATTCTCTGACGAAATTAAGAAGACGCCAGGTCCACTTAAAAAAACCGGCGATAATTCGCCACAATGTGCGCATGGTCTCTCCAATAAGACGGTTAAGTCTCGCTATCCTAATGACCTGCCGGAGAAATGTCAGCTTTAAATCATTTCAGAATTTGGCGGTGATGCATTATCCCAAAGCCCGTCAGAGGTTGGAAAAAAGCGTTGTGCCTATGTTAACGTAAGGTAAATAGCAATTATTCTCAGGAGATTAAAATGGACGCACTGGATTTGTTACTCAACCGCCGTTCTGCATCCCGTCTGGCGGCTCCCGCACCGGCAGGGCAAGCGCTGCAAAATATCATCAACGCGGGTATGCGTGCGCCGGACCACGGTGCGCTCCAGCCGTGGCGCTTCGTGATTGCAGAAAATGATGGCCTGACGCGTTTCAGTGAACTGCTGCGTGCGGCGGCCATCAAAGACGGCGCGGACGAAAAAGCCGTTGAGAAAGCCACACAGGCTCCGCTTCGCGCACCGCAAATCGTCACCGTGATTGCGGCCTGTAAAGAAAGCCCGAAAGTGCCGCAGTGGGAACAGTTATTGTCAGCCGGTTGCGCGGTGCAGGCGATGCAAATGGCGGCGCTGGCGCAGGGGTTCAACGGCATCTGGCGCACCGGCGCGTGGACCGATCATCCTGATGTCCGCAAAGCGTTCAATTGCGGTGAAAACGATAAAATCGTTGGTTTCCTTTATCTCGGCACGCCACAGCTCAAGACCAGTTTGCAGATCATTCCTGTCGATAGCAGCCCGTTCGTCAGCTATCTTTAATTCGCAAACCCGTTCACCGATTGACCGGTTTTTATCAGCACTTTCTGATTAAACCGGTTTTTCGCTGCGTTTGTGAGCGACCGCCATCGCGGATGTCTCTCTCCATCTTACTAATTGCGTCGCCAGCGGCTAACATAGCCCCCTCTGGATGATGAGGGCGTTGTGAATGAAGGATGGGACGATGGAAATTTTTGTAGCGATCACACTCGCGGTCACACTTCAGGTCGGTGCGGTCTGATGCGTCTGTTTATTGCCGAAAAACCCAGCCTTGCCCGCGCTATTGCGGATGTTCTGCCAAAGCCTCATCGCCGCGGCGACGGTTATATTGCCTGCGGTAACGATCAGGTCGTGACCTGGTGCGTCGGTCACTTACTGGAGCAGGCGCAGCCGGATGCCTATGACAGCCGCTATGCGCGCTGGGCGCTGGTTGACTTACCGATCATCCCCATAAAATGGCAGCTTCAGCCGCGTCCTTCCGTCGCCAAACAACTTAATGTCATCAAACGTCTTCTGCTTGAGGCCTCTCAGGTCGTCCACGCGGGTGACCCGGATCGCGAAGGGCAACTGCTGGTGGATGAAGTGCTGGATTATCTGGAACTGACGCCGGAAAAACGCCACGCCACCCAACGTTGTCTGATTAACGATCTCAATCCGCAGGCCGTCGAACGCGCCATTGAACGCCTGCGCGACAACCGCGATTTTATTCCGCTGTGCGTTTCAGCCCTGGCCCGCGCCCGCGCTGACTGGCTTTACGGCATCAACATGACCCGCGCCTATACGATTTTAGGGCGCAATGCCGGATACAACGGCGTGCTTTCCGTGGGCCGTGTGCAAACGCCGGTGCTCGGGCTGGTGGTGCGACGTGACGAAGAAATCGAAAACTTTGTGGCGAAAGACTTCTTCGAAGTGAAAGCGCATATCGTCACACCTGCCGAAGAACGTTTTATCGCGCTCTGGCAGCCGAGTGAGTCCTGCGAGCCTTATCAGGATGAAGAAGGGCGATTGCTGCACCGTCCGCTGGCCGATCACGTGGTGGCGCGCATTGCCGGACAACCGGCGATGGTCACCGGGTATAACGACAAACGCGAAAATGACATCGCGCCGCTGCCGTTCTCGTTATCCACATTGCAGATTGAAGGATCAAAAGCTTTCAATCTGAGCGCGCAGCAAATCCTGGATATCTGCCAGAAACTCTACGAAACGCACAAATTGATTACATATCCGCGTTCGGATTGCCGATACCTGCCAGAAGAACATTTTGCCGGGCGTCACGCGGTGCTGAATGCCATCGGCGTTCACCGCCCGGATTTAATGCCGCAGCCGGTGGTCGATACCGATTTGCGTAACCGTTGCTGGGACGACAAAAAAGTCGATGCGCACCATGCGATTATCCCGACGGCGCGCAGCAGCAACGTCAACCTGAGCGACGACGAGCGCAAAATTTACGGTCTGGTGGCGCGTCAGTATCTGATGCAGTTTTGTCCGGACGCGGTTTACCGCAAATGCGTTATCGATCTGGATATCGCGGGCGGAAAATTTATTGCTAAAGCCCGTTTTCTGGCCGAAGCGGGCTGGCGCACACTGCTCGGCAGTAAAGAGCGTGACGAAGAAAACGAAGGCACGCCGCTGCCGGTGGTGGCGAAGGGCGACGAATTACTGTGTGAACGGGGTGAGGTTGTCGAGCGCCAGACACAGCCGCCGCGCCCGTTTACCGATGCGACGCTGCTTTCCGCGATGACCGGTATTGCGCGTTTTGTGCAGGATAAAGAACTGAAGAAAATTCTGCGTGCCACGGACGGATTGGGCACCGAAGCGACGCGCGCCGGGATTATCGAACTCCTGTTCCGCCGCGAGTTTTTATACAAAAAAGGGCGCTATATCCATTCCAGCGATACAGGCCGCGCACTGATTCACTCGCTGCCGGACATTGCCGCGCGGCCAGATATGACCGCTGACTGGGAATCCACGCTGACGCGTATCAGTGAAAAAAGCTGCCGCTACCAGGATTTCATGGAACCGCTGGTCGCCACGTTGCAGAACCTCATCATTCAGGCCAAAACGAACCGGGTGTCTTCGGCATTCCGCAGCCTGCCTTCTAAGCCTGCTGCGGCGGCGAAAGGCAAAAGCGCACCTAAACGGCGTAAAGCCAGCCCCAAAGGGAAGGAAGTAAACAGTGATGAATAACGTACTGATGAATAAGAAGTGGATGCATAAAGCGCTGATGGCGTTATTAGTCAGTTCGTCATTGCTGGCGGCTCCGGCAATGGCGCAAGGTTACGGCAACGGCGCGGACGTCGTGGTACCGCTTCCGCCGCAAATCTGGGAAAACAGCGGCAACAGCAATAACAACAGCGCGCCGACCTGCCATAACTGCTGCATCTACAATAATCAGAGTTACAGCGAAGGTGCGGTAGTCACGGCGGACAGCGTGGTGTTGCAATGCTCGCGCGACCCGAACGTGGTCGGCACCAATGAACTGAAGTGGGAAGTGCTGAAGAAATAGCCCGGTTCTGACCAGCAAAAAGGCGCGGAAACAGTCACCTGTCCGCGCCTTTTTTTATGGAGAAACGTTAGCCGCCGCCGTTACTGATATGCGCGCAGATAGGCGTCAATCAGCGGGATATCCGCCGGTGCCAGTTCATAGGAACGAACCTTTTCTGGCGCAACCCAGCAAAATTCCGAGTGACACTGTAACGAAATCGTTCCTGTGAAACCGCTGACACGCCAGCCATGCAGGCGGATCAGGCGCTCCGGCTGGCGCAGTTCGCTGGTGGCGACAAAACCGGCAACCTGCGCGGTGATGTTCATCTCTTCGTGTAACTCACGCACCAGCGCGTCGGGCTGACTTTCCCCGGCTTCCACTTTCCCGCCGGGGAATTCCCACAAACCGGCCTGATCGCTGCTGGCATCGCGCCGGGCGAGGAGTAATTTCCCCTCTCGTTCAATCAGCGCGGCGACCACATCAATCGTTTTCATCTGCGTTACTTCAGGTCGAACGTTGCCCAGATTGGCGCATGGTCAGACGGTTTTTCCATGCCACGGATATCGTAATCGATACCGGTCGCCAGACAGCGTTTAGCCAGCGGCGTGCTCGCCAGGATCAGGTCGATACGCAGACCGCGGTTTTCGTCAAAGCCGCGCGAACGGTAGTCAAACCACGAGAATTTATCGGTCGCTTCCGGGTTTGCTGCGCGGAATGTGTCAACGAGTCCCCAGCCTTTCAGGCGTTCCATCCATTCGCGTTCTTCCGGCAGGAAAGAACATTTACCGGTGCGCAGCCAGCGTTTACGGCTGTCTTCGCCGATACCGATATCCAGATCGGTCGGGCTGATATTCACATCGCCCATCACAACCACCGGATTATTCACCGACAAACTGGTGTTCAGATAATCCTGCAAATCGCGGTAGAACTTCTCTTTGGCCGGGAATTTGGTCGGATGGTCGCGGCTTTCACCTTGCGGGAAATACCCGTTGATGACCGTCAGAATGCCCTGCGGCGTTTCAATGTCGGCCATAATAATGCGGCGCTGGGAGTCTTCATCGTCTCCCGGGAAACCACGGCGTACAGCCACCGGCTCCTGTTTGGTCAGCATAGCCACGCCGTAATGGCCTTTCTGACCATGATAAAACACGTGATAGCCATACTGGCTGACATCTTCCAGCGGGAACATGTCGTCATGAACCTTAGTTTCCTGCAAACCGATCACGTCAGGCTGATGCTGTTCAATAATGGCGGCGAGTTGGTGCGGACGCGCGCGCAATCCGTTGATATTAAAGGAGACGAACTTCATAGTCGGGAACCATTTGGCGATGAAATCAGAAGGGCGATAGTAGCAGAAAAAGGGGCAGATGGCGAAACCGTCCGCCCTGAAATTGGCAGCAGAAATCACTGCAAAAGCAAAAGGTTTACCCGATCATTGTGGCAAACGGATTTCCACCCGATAATTATTTTGTCAACTTTTCGTGACAGTGTCTTCTTCCCGTGTACATGAAAGAGTATTATCCCCCCAGCGATTTCCGCACCGGCAGAAAAAGGTCAACACTGATGCGTCTGGAAGTTTTTTGCGAAGACCGCCTGGGGCTCACCCGGGAACTACTCGATTTACTGGTTTTACGCAGTATTGATTTACGCGGTATCGAGATTGCCTCGATTGGCCGCATTTACCTTAATTTTTCCCAACTGGATTTTGATACTTTTCGTGCCCTGATGGCAGAAATCCGCCGCATCGACGGCGTGACGGATGTTCGTACCGTTTCGTTCATGCCTTCTGAACGTGAACATCGCGCCCTGCGTGCGTTGCTGGTTTCCATGCCGGAACCGGTTTTCTCCATTGATATGAAAGGCAAAGTAGAGCAGGCCAACCCGGCGGCAATGGCGTTGTTTGAACTCGATGAAGAGAAAATCCGTAACGTGACGGCGGCAAACCTGATCACCGGTTACAACGTCACGCGCTGGCTGGAAAGCGATAATGCCCAGCCGCATTCCGAGCGAATTGTCATCCGCAGTCAGGATTTCCTGATGGATCTCACGCCGATCCACATTGAGGATGAAAACGAAAAAGGCGGAATCGCCGGAGCCGTGGTCATGCTCAAATCGGCCGCCCGCATGGGACGCCAGTTGCAGGATCTGACGGTCAACGACGACAGCGAATTCGACCACATTGTTGCGGTGAGCACCAAAATGCGCCATGTGCTGGATCAGGCGCGCAAACTGGCGATGCTGGACGCGCCGTTGCTGATTGTCGGCGATACCGGCACCGGTAAAGATTTGCTGGCGCACGCCTGCCACCTGCGCAGTGCGCGCGGCAAAAAGCCGTTCCTCGGCCTCAACTGTGCTTCGCTGCCGGATGATGTCGTCGAAAGTGAGCTGTTTGGTTATGCCGCTGGCGCATATCCGAATGCCCTGGAAGGCAAAAAAGGTTTCTTTGAACAGGCCAACGGTGGCTCAGTGCTGCTTGATGAAATCGGCGAAATGTCGCCGAGAATGCAGATTAAGTTGCTGCGTTTTCTCAATGACGGCACGTTCCGCCGGGTCGGCGAAGAGCATGAAGTGAAAGTCGATGTGCGCGTGATGTGCGCCACGCAGAAGAATCTGGTGGAACTGGTTCAGCGCGGAGAATTCCGTGAAGACCTGTATTACCGTCTGAACGTGCTCAGCCTGACACTGCCACCGCTGCGCGATCGTCCGGCGGACGTCATGCCGCTGACTGAATTGTTTGTAGCGCGTTTCTCCGATGAACAGGGAATGCCGCGGCCGAAACTGTCCTCGCAGCTGGCAAATTATCTGACGCATTACGGCTGGCCGGGCAACGTCCGTCAGCTTAAAAACGCCATTTACCGTGCGCTCACGCAGCTTGAAGGCGGCGAGCTTCGCCCGCAAGACATCGTTCTGCCAGACTTTGATGCCGAAGTAACGATTGGCGAAGAAGCACTGAACGGCTCGCTCGACGACATCAGCAAACGCTTCGAACGTTCGGTGCTGACCCGTCTTTATCGTACTTATCCAAGCACGCGAAAACTGGCGAAACGTCTGGGCGTCTCGCACACGGCGATTGCCAATAAACTGCGCGAATACGGCCTCAGCGCCCGTCGCGGTGAAACCGGCGAAAGCGAAGAGTAATGCTTTCCGGTCAGTAAATTCTTTCTTCAAAAAGAACCCATAAAAAAGCAACGGACTGAGCCGTTGCTTTTTTTTCGCCTGTCATCCGCAGATGACAAAACTCAGATCATTATTTCAGGACTGCCAGCGCAGACTCGTAGTCCGGTTCGGTGGTAATTTCGTTCACCAGCTCGCTGTACAGCACGTTGTCCTGACCATCCAGAACAACAACGGCACGCGCCGTCAGGCCAGCCAGTGCGCCATCGGTGATTGCTACGCCGTATTCAGATTTGAAATCACCGCCACGCAGGGTGGACAGCGTAATGACATTGCTCAGGCCTTCTGCGCCGCAGAAACGGGACTGCGCGAAAGGCAGGTCAGCGGAGATACACAGCACCACGGTGTTGTCGATTTCGCTGGCCAGCTGGTTGAATTTACGCACAGACGTGGCGCAAACGCCGGTATCAATGCTTGGGAAAATGTTCAGAACTTTACGTTTACCCGCGAAGCTGCTCAGGCTGACATCAGAGAGATCTTTAGCGACCAGGCTGAAAGGCTTGGCGGCGTCGCCTTTTTGTGGGATTTTGCCAGCAACGGATACCGGGTTGCTCTGAAAGTGTACTGTCTGGGTCATGATTATTTCCTATGGACATTGGAGTCAAACGGCTTTCAGTTTAGGGTAACAATTGTAGATTGGATATATATTAAATGCTAAATACTTGTATATCTTATATATGCCCGTTTGAGTATATACCGAGGAGTCGCTATGAGAAGTGTCCGCTTTTATCCGGAAGCCTGGCCGTTGCATACGGCCTTTGTGATCTCGCGCGGCAGCCGCACGGAAGCGCGCGTAGTCACTGTCGAAATCGAAGAAAAGGGCATTCGTGGCGTGGGAGAATGCACGCCGTATCCCCGTTATGACGAAAGCGAAACCTCGGTGATGGCGCAAATTGCCAGCGCCGTCACGGCGATTGAACAGGGCGCAACCCGCGAACAGTTGCAACATTTGCTCCCCGCCGGAGCCGCCCGGAATGCGCTGGACTCTGCGTTATGGAATCTTGAAACACAGCTGACAGGCCAGACGCTCTGGCAGCTCACAGGCACCCTACCGCTGGCGTCAATCAGCATGGCGCAAACCGTCAGTATCGGCACGCCGGAAGAGATGGCGGAAGCCGCACTCGCGCTGCAACAAAAGGGCGCAACGCTGCTGAAAATTAAACTCGATGACCGGCTGATTGCCGAACGTCTGGTCGCTGTCCGCGCCGCCGTGCCCAAGGCGTCCCTGATTGTGGACGCCAATGAAGCGTGGCAAAGCGACGGGCTGGCGGCACGCTGCCAGTTGCTGGCCGATCTCGGCATTCTGATGCTCGAACAGCCGCTGCCTGCGGGCGAAGATTCCGCGCTGGAGAATTTCATCCATCCCCTGCCAATTTGTGCCGACGAAAGTTGCCATACGATTGAAGGGCTTCCGGCGCTGAAAGGGCGTTATGAGATGGTGAATATCAAACTCGATAAAACCGGCGGGCTGACGGGCGCACTGCGGCTGGCGCAGGCGGCGTACGCGCAGGGCTTTGAAGTCATGCTTGGCTGCATGTTATGCACCTCGCGCGCGGTGCGTGCGGCGCTTCCGCTGACGGCGGGCGCGAAGTTCATCGATCTCGATGGCCCGACCTGGCTGGCGCAGGACGTTGAGCCTGCGATGAAGTTTCACTGCGGCGGAATCGACATCGCCGGTTCTGAATAATTTTCCGTTTATTGAAGTCGTTTTGTGCGCGAAGGCAAATCTGTAACGATTTCCTGTAGGGGATTACGGTAACAAATGATAAAACTCCTGAATATTTCAGGGCCTTGGCCTTATGTGTTCAGGAGAATTTATGCCGCAGGGAAAATCGTTTCCTCTCTTATCCTATTCCGCCTGTGCTGCGCTGGTGGCACTGATTTCTGGTCAGGCCGTGGCTGCGCAGGTTCCCGCCGGTACGCAACTTGCTGCCAAACAGGAAATCGTCCGTCATATCAAAGATGAACCCGCCTCGCTGGATCCGGCAAAAGTCGTCGGCCTGCCTGAAGCGCAGGTGGCGCGTGACGTGTTCGAAGGTCTGGTGAATCAGGACGCTAACGGGAAAAGCATTCCCGGCGTCGCCGAAAGCTGGCAGAACCAGAACAATCAGGTTTTCCTGTTCACATTGCGGAAAGACGCCAGATGGTCGAATGGCGACCCGGTGACGGCGCAGGATTTCGTTTACAGCTGGCAGCGACTGGTGGATCCGAAAAGCTTATCAACCGGTTCATGGTTCGCGGCGCTGGCCGGAATTTCCAACGCTGACGCGATTATTGCCGGGAAAATGCCGGTCGATAAGCTCGGTGTTACCGCCATCAGCCCGACGCAGCTGCGCGTCACGCTCGACCGTCCGGTGCCGTTTTTTGTCAGCCTGCTGGCGAACTTCAGCCTGTTTCCCGTGCATAAAGCCACGGTGGAAAAATTTGGCGATGACTGGACCAAGCCCGGTAATCTGGTAGGCAACGGTGCGTATGTGCTGAAAGAGCGCGTCGTGAACGAAAAACTGGTGCTGGAGCCGAACCCGAATTACTGGGATCACGCGCATACCGTGCTGACGAAAGTGACCTTTGTGCCAATCAATAAAGAATCCAACGCGACAAAACGCTATCTCGCCAACGACATTGATATCACCGAATCTTTCCCGAAAGATCAGTACAAAAAACTGATGCACGATATTCCGGGGCAGGTCTATACGCCGTATCAGCTCGGCACCTATTATTACGCGTTCAACACCCGCCGCGCGCCGACCGACGACGCCCGCGTGCGTCTGGCGCTGTCACTGAGTATTGACCGCACAGTGATTGCCGAAAAAGTGCTGGGCACCGGCGAAAAACCGGCCTGGCATTTTACGCCTGACGTCACCAACGGTTTCAAAGCAACGAAAAGTGAAATGCAGGATTACTCGCAGGAAGAGCTGAACGCGCAGGCGAAAGCACTGCTGGCGACGGCGGGCTATGGCCCGAATAAACCGCTACATCTGACCTTGCTGTACAACACCTCAGAGAGCCATCAGAAGATTGCGATCGCGGTGGCCTCGATGTGGAAAAAGAATCTGGGCGCGGAGGTGAAACTGGTTAACCAGGAATGGAAAACCTATATCGACAGCCGCAATACCGGCAATTTCGATGTGATCCGTGCATCCTGGGTCGGCGATTACAACGAGGCGTCAACGTTCCTTTCCCTGCTGACGTCCACGCACAACGGCAACATCAGCAAATTCAGCAGCGCCGAATATGACAAAGTGATTGCCGACGCCAGCCGTGAAACCAACGACGCGCGCCGTAATGACGACTACAACAAGGCCGAGCAAATCATCGCCAGCCAGGCACCGATTGCACCGATTTATCAGTACACCAATGGCCGTTTGATCAAACCGTGGGTGAAAGGCTATCCGATCACCAATCCCGAAGACGTCGCTTACAGCCAGGAAATGTACATTATTAAGCACTGATCTTCGCTGTCCTCACCAAATGCAAAAGCGCCAGTCACGGCGCTTTTTGTTTTTAGCTTACGGTCAGCTTTTACGGCTGAACAAACGGACCAGCAGGGCGGCGGCGGCGGCAACGGTAGCCAGCAGAACCACACCCGTCCAGCCACCGGTTTCCAGCGCTTTACTGCCCAGCGCGGCACCGGCGGACATCCCGATAAATACCACGGTAAACAGCAGGGCGTTCAGCCTGCCGCGCGCCGCCGGTTCAAGGCCGTAAACCAGCGTCTGATGGGCAACCAGCGTGGCCTGAATGCCTAAGTCAAAACCGATGGCACTCGCCACAATCAGCGCAAGTTGCGCATGGGGCGATAACAGCGGCAGCAGGAACATGGCGGCGAACGACACCATCACCAGCGCTGAGCCCATTTGTGTCACCCGCGCCGGGCCTTTTTTATCGGCTAATGCGCCTGCCAGCGGAGCCGCCAAAGCACCGGCCGCACCGGCCAGCCCGAAAGCCCCCGCCACCGCGCTACCCAGATGGAACGTATCGTTAAGCATAATCGCCAGCGTTGACCAGAAAGCGCTGAACGCAACCGACAGCAAACCCTGAGCCAGCGCCGCGTGACGCAGCGTTTTATAGTGCTTCCACAAACCGAACATAGAGTGCAGCAGGCGGGCATAGCTGATGCGGGTATCCGGCGTAAACCGTGGCAGAACCCGCCACAGCGCAAAACCAATCAGCGCCACGCTCACTGCCGCCAGCTGATACATTACCCGCCAGCCAAAATATTCCGCTACAAAGCCGCTGACCACGCGGGAAAGCAAAATCCCGACCAGCAAACCGGTCATCACCGTTCCGACCGTTTTCCCGCGCTGCGCCGCCGGAGCCAGATGCGCGGAAGCGGGCACGATATCCTGTGCCATCGTTGCACCTATGCCGGTGATCAGGCTGGCGACCAGTAAGCCATGAATGCCCGGCACAAAACCACACAGCAGCAGCGCAACGGCCAGCAAAATACTCTTGAGCAGAATAATCGTCCGGCGGTCATGACGGTCGCCGAGCGGAATTAAAAACAGAATGCCCAGCGCATAACCGGCCTGCGTCAGCGTCGGGATCAGCCCGACCGACGTGGTGCTGGCTTGCAAGTTTCCGCCCATAATGCCGAGCATCGGCTGGCTGTAGTAAATCGATGCCACGCTCAGACCGGCACCGGCGGCCAGGGTAAAAATAATTTTGCCGGAAAGCGCCGGTTCAGCCGTTGTTGCAGAGGTTTGGGTCATGTCGGACATGATATTTTCCTGATGAAGACGTGCGTTGTTCGGAGGTCATGGCACGCATTCTTCACCCGAACGGTTATAAGTGGTAGCCTGCACAAAGGTAAAACTGTTATACGCGAGGCGTATGAATACACCACTCACCAGCGGTATCGACCGTATCGACTTAATGCAGACCTTTGTCCGTATTGTTGAAAGCGGCAGTCTTTCTGCCGCCGCCGCCCAGCTCAACACCAGCCAGCCCACGGTCAGCCGCCGTTTGCAGTCGCTGGAGAAAATGCTGGGTGCGCGACTGATCCTCCGCACCACGCACGCCATGAAACTGACCGACGACGGCGAACGCTGTTATGCGCAGGCCAAATTATTGCTCGAACGCTGGGCGTCGCTGGAAGATCAGTTGCACGGCGCGGGGGATGAACCGGTGGGCATTCTGCGCGTGCGTGCGCCCCATGCATTCGGGCAGGATCAGCTGATCGGGCCGCTGACGCGCTATTTGCAGCAATATCCGAACCTGACGGTGGACTGGATGCTTAATGACCGCACGCCGGATTTTCTCTCTGAAGATATCGACTGTGCGATTCAGGTCGGAAATGTCGCGGATCCGTCGATGGTGGCGGTGCTACTCGCAGAAGTACCGCGTATCGTGATCGCCACACCTGAACTACTGCAACAATATCCGGTGACACAGGTCAGTGAACTGGCAAATTTGCCGTGGGTCGCGCTCAGCACTTTTTACCGCAACGACGTGACGTTGCGCCACGATGCCGACGGCAGAATGGAAAGTTGCACGATTGCGCCGCGCCTGGCGACAGACAGCTTATACGCCGTGCGCAAGGCCGTGCTTTCCGGGCTGGGCGCAGGCATTGTGTCAGCATGGGTGGTACAAGAAGATCTCGCGCAAGGGCATTTGCAACGCGTCTTACCCGGCTGGAACGCGCTGCCGTTGCCTGTTTATCTGGTGTATCCGTATTCCAGCTACTATCCGGCGCGTCTGCGCAAATTTCTGGCCGTGATGCGCAGCGTTATGCCGGATTTGGCCGAAATGCAGGCTCCGGGCAGCCAGAAATACTCTGGAAAATCGTGAAACAGTATAACGGGCGCTGTTTACATTTTTCACGCCCACTCATGGCATGATCGCTTCAGGATATTGTGGTGAAGGGTTTTCACCTGAGTTGTGTTTTGGAACTTCAAGCACTTAACGCTAAACTTAGAAAAGATAACGCAGAAAAAGCGAGGAACATCGTGGAAGTGATAAAGGGAAAAGAACTACAGGTTGCTGACGCCGTTTACGCTTTACAGATGAACGGTGAGGGCGGTGTGAACGCAATCAGCCCGCAATGCGTGGCGAGCGATGAAAAGCCGTGCTGGCTGCATCTGGATTACACACGACCTGAAAGCGAAAGGTGGATCAGTAATACGCCAGTGCTGCCCGACACCGTGCGTGAAGCGCTGGCCGGTGACAGCGTGCGGCCAAAAGTGGTGCGCGTCGGCGAGGGGACATTAATCACCCTGCGCAGCATCAATCTGAATGCGGATTCGAGGCCCGATCAACTGGTCACCGTTCGCGTTTATCTTACCGATAAAATTATCGTCTCGACCCGTCACCGCAAAGTGTCTTCGATGGAAGAGATGATCAGCGATATGCAAAGCGGCAGCGGGCCTAAAAATACCGGCAGATGGCTGGTGGAAACCTGCGATGCGCTGACCGATCACACCAGCGATTTCATCGAAGACCTGCACGACAAAATCATTGATATCGAAGATGATCTGATGGAACAACAGGTGCCGGAGCGCGGCCAGATGGCGTTGCTGCGCAAACAGCTGATCGTCCTGCGCCGTTATATGGCGCCGCAGCGTGATGTCTTCTCGCGTCTGGCCAGCGAACGTTTGCCGTGGATGAACGACGACGACCGCCGCCTGATGCAGGAAATCTCCGATCGTCTCGGGCGCGGGCTCGACGATCTGGATGGCAGCATTGCGCGGACTGCGGTGCTCTCCGATGAAATCAGCTCGCTGATGGCCGATTCCCTGAACCGCCGTACCTATACCATGTCGATGCTGGCGATGATTTTCCTGCCAACGACCTTCCTGACCGGCCTCTTTGGCGTGAACCTCGGTGGGATCCCCGGCAATACGTCGCCTCTGGGTTTTGGTGTTTTCTGCGGATTTCTGATGCTGCTGGGGGTTGTGGTCGCGTGGTGGCTCAAGAAAAGTCGCTGGCTGTAATGCGTTAACTGACTGAAAAAAAGCAAAAAAAAGCCGGTCATAAGACCGGCGTCGTTCGAATTAAATTGTGCTATGCATTAATTCTAAAAATTTGGAAATAAGACAATATGGAGCACAACGCCCATCGCTTGACGTTGCATTCACCTGCGAAATAGATACTGCACTCAATCAACGGTTCTAATGTTGATTTCGCTCAATCTTTTTTGAGGTTTATGCCCTGCAAGGTGCATCCGAAGGCACTTTTGCCCGTATGATCCCATTCTTTGAATACTCAGGAGTTTGTCTTGCATGCAGCAGCAATGATTCAAAAAGCGTATGACGATGCGACCCGAAGAACGCTGGATGAATGGAATGCGCACCCGGATACGGGCGTTATCCGCACGGAACCTTTCTATCATCCCACCCGTCTGGCGATCACCAGCGGTAACCGCGCCGGGCCAACAATGGCAGGGCTGTTATCGGCACTGGAAACCGCCGCGAAGGGCGATCCGCTGGCCGACGTCGCACCGCCAACCGGGATGCATTTCACCTTTTTTTGCATGACGCAGGCGCTGTATGACAAACCGGAAGATGCAGAAGGGATGGCGGAATTAACCGGGATTTTCAGAAAGCATTGTGACGGGCATATCATGCACATTCAGGATTTGCGGCTGATTGCGTTGCCGGATCAGTTACTGCTGGCCGGATTTCCTGATGAACAAAGCCAGCGCGTGAGGCAGTTGCTGGTGAATGATTTGATGAAAACGCCGTGGGCAGAAAAAATCAGAGAGCGGTTTCCTCGGACTGAAATCCCGCAGGTGTTCTGGCACAGCACACTGCTGCGTTACAGCGCACAATACTTACCGGAACCGCTGCGCGTCTGGTTTCGGGATAATCAGCATAAAAGCTTCGGGTCGCTCAGCCTGCCGGTGAAACTGGTAATGACCAACTACAACTGGACTGAAACGCTCACGCTGGCCTGAAAAGCAAAAAGCCCGCATCAGCGCGGGCTCTTCAAATCAGCAACGACCAGACGAAATCTTACTTAATTTCCAGCACGTTCAGACGTTCAACCGGCGTCGCCGTTTCGTCGTCTTCCGGCTGCCAGCCCACAGGCTGCATCGGGATATCTTCACGGTCAAACGCCAGATCACCGCCATCCACCACTTCGCTGCCATGTTTAATCCCTTTAAAATCAAAAAGATTCATGTCGTTAAGATGTGAAGGCACCACGTTTTGCATTGCGCTGAACATGGTTTCGATACGGCCAGGGTATTTTTTATCCCAGTCGTTGAGCATGTCGCCGATCACCTGACGTTGCAGGTTTGGCTGCGAACCGCACAGGTTGCACGGGATAATCGGGTATTCGCGCGCTATTGCAAAACGCTCAATATCTTTCTCACGGCAATACGCCAGAGGGCGGATCACGATGTGTTTACCGTCGTCGCTCATCAGTTTTGGTGGCATACCTTTCAGTTTGCCGCCATAAAACATATTGAGGAACAGCGTTTGCAGAATGTCGTCGCGATGATGGCCGAGGGCGATTTTGGTACAACCCAGCTCAGTCGCGGTGCGGTACAAAATCCCGCGACGCAGACGTGAACACAGAGAGCAGGTGGTTTTACCTTCCGGGATTTTGTCTTTCACGATGGCATACGTGTCTTCGGTGACAATCTTGTATTCCACGCCCAGCTTTTCCAGATATTCCGGCAGGATATGCGCCGGGAAGCCCGGTTGTTTCTGGTCAAGATTGACCGCAATCAGTGAAAAATTCACCGGTGCGCTTTTTTGTAAATTGCCCAGGATTTCCAGCATGGTGTAGCTGTCTTTACCACCGGACAGGCAAACCATAATGCGGTCGCCTTCTTCGATCATACCGAAGTCACCGATCGCTTTACCCACTTCACGACGCAGGCGCTTTTGCAGCTTATCGATGTTGTATTTTTCTTTCTGAATTGGATTGGTCACAAAATTCTCTTTCGCAAAAATCGCGGCGCGCAGGCCGCCAGTGTCTATGCGCAGTAGGGTACGGATTTTGCTGCGTCCTGTCAGTTGGATTTTAGTGAAAATCGGCTTTTTTATGCCCTGAAAACGCGCTCAGCAACCCGGCTTTGCATCAAATACAGATGTTTCTCAATGAATACCTTGGGATCGTCGCTACGCTTAGGGTGTTAATTGTTCAGTTATTTAAGAGGGAAAATATGAAGAACAACAAAATTATTGCCGCGTCGCTGGCTGCGGTCTCTATTTTATTCGTCGCCGGGTGTGCGTCGAATCAGGCCATTAAAACCACGGACGGAAAAACCATTGTCACGGACGGGAAGCCTCAGGTTGACAGCGATACCGGGCTGGTATCGTACAAAAATGCTGAGACAGGAAAGACTGAGCAGATTAACCGCGATCAGGTTAAAAACATGAGCGAACTGGATAACTGAGTTGCTCAAAAACCGGTATACAGGAGATAAAGATGAACAGGACTTTGCTTTTGCCTTTAGCCGCATTAATCAGTGTTGCCGCCTTAACGGGCTGCACACGCACGAGTTATGCCATTCAGACCAATGACGCAAGAACCATTATCAGCGACGGTAAACCAAAAGAAGCGCCGACCGGATTGCTTGAATTTACTGATGCCAATGGTGTGAAACAGCAGATCAACAAATCTGACGTGAAGCAGGTAACAGAGTTACCTAAATAACTCGGTGTTTCATTTTCTTTCTAAAAACCTGCTGATATGGCAGGTTTTTTTATGTGAACCGTGGAGAAACGTACTGGTAGCGATATCAGGATTACCTTATTATGATAATAATTATCATTAACGTGGGGTGGTTATGTTCTGGCGTCTTCTTCTTTGTGGCGTATTTGCCTTTGCTCTCAGTGCCTGCACGACGAATCAGGGGGCTGAAAAACCCCGTTTAATCCGCTCTGCAACACCCGCTTATCCCTATTATGCCATGCATAATAAAATCGAAGGCAAGGTGGTGACAGAGTTTGATGTGGATGCGGAGGGCAAAGTCAGCCAGATGCGCATTCTGCAATCGGATCCTCAGCATCTCTTTGATGATTCAGTGATAACTGCGGTCAGTTACTGGCGTTTCGAGCGGAATAAACCCTATAAAAACATGCAGAAAAACTTTGTCTTCAAAATGTCGCCTGACAGACAAGGTCTGTTCTGACAGAGGATAGCCGCTCCTGCGGCTTTTTTGCGCAGCATCTCTCAACTCTTCCCGACATCCGCCACAGCACCCCACAGATTATGGTATTTTTTACCGCGCACATTTTTTTCAAAACAAAGTCTCAAAACAAGGAAAGTCATCATGCGTCAAAGAACCATCGTTTGTCCGTTGATTGAACATGAGGGAACGTACCTGCTGTGTAAAATGGCCTCAGGCCGCGGCGTTTTTCCCGGCCAGTGGGCGCTTTCTGGCGGAGGAATGGAACCGGGAGAAACCGTTGAGCAGGCATTGCTGCGCGAAGTGCGCGAAGAGTTAGGCGAAGCGCTGGAACTGACGCACATCACGCCGTGGACGTTCCGCGATGATATCCGCGTGAAGACGTATGCGGACGGCACTAAAGAAGAAATCTACATGATTTACCTGATTTTCACCTGTCAGGCGAAAAACACGGTGATTACCCTTAATGAAGAATTTGAAACATATGCCTGGGTGCGCAAGGAAGATCTTCCGGGGTACGATTTAAATGAAGCGACGCGAATTACGCTAAAACAGCGCGGGCTGATTTAACGGTAAAGATGTGGATCTGCGTTCAGGTTTGCCCGTTGTCTTCAGTGCGCAAAAAACACCGTATCGGGAGAAAACATGACGTTATTGCTGTGCCGAAATTCTGATGTTCGAAAAGTGACGACTGCCATCGCGTTATTGCTGGCTTCCTCCGCCGTGCTGGCGAATACACAACCCGCCTTCCTCAATACCGCGCAGTTAAACGTGATACGCCAGCAGTTGCATGACAACACCGCGGCGCCGCAAACGGCGGATGCCTATCATTATTTACTGGCGGCGGCAGATTCCGCGCTGAAGAAACCCAATCTCAGTGTGACCGATAAAGGCATGACGCCGCCCTCCGGTTCGAAACACGATTACCTTAGCCTGAGTGCTTACTGGTGGCCGGATGACAACCAAGCAGACGGTTTGCCGTGGATACGTAAAGACGGGCACGTCAATCCGGCCAGCAAAAACGATCAGAGTGACGGCGTGCGTCTGGCGGATTTCACCGCGCGCGTGCAAAACCTGACGCTGGCCTGGTATTTCTCCGGTGAGCAGAAGTATGCCGATAAAGCCGCCAGCCTGCTGCGTGCGTGGTTTATCACGCCGGAAACGCGCATGAACCCGAATCTTAATTTCGCGCAGGGCGTGCCGGGGATTTCTGCGGGACGAAATGCCGGTGTGCTGGACGGAAGATATTTCTCCACGCGCATTGTGGATTCTCTGGTTTTGCTGCACGGGAATAAAGCCTGGACGGACAATGACGAACAACAAATCCGCGTCTGGATGCAGGATTATCTGACCTGGCTTCAGGGCAGTAAAATCGCCGAAAAAGAAGGGCGCACGCAGAATAATCACGGCAACTGGTATGTCACGCAGGTCTCCGGCATTGCGTGGTATCTCGGTGATAAAGCGGTGATCCGCGATATGGCGACGCTGATGAAAAGTAAGCTGGATATCCAGCTTAAACCCGATGGCACCCAGCCTGCTGAACTGGCGCGCACACGTTCTTTCCATTACAGCTATTTCAATTTGCAGGCTATCAGCATGATGGCGGTGCTGGCGCAGAAAAATGGCATCGATCTCTGGCATTACCAAACCCCGCAAGGCGGCGGGCTTTTGACCTCGCTGGATTTTATGGCGCGCTACACCGATCCCGCCGTGCCGTGGCCGTATAAAACCATCGACCAGATCCGCGTGCGGCCAGTGCCGCTGCTTTCGTGGGCGGATAACGGCACCGGCGATAAACGTTACGAACAGCAGATCCGCCGCGCCACCTTTAACCTGCCGCCAGCGGGTAAACCGGCTTCGGGTGGATATCATGAGGACGTGACGCGCGGCGCAGTGATGGAGGCTGAGCGCGAGACGTGGTTGTTATCGTTACCGTCGTATGCAAAGGGGTACGTTCACTTGCCGTGAGGGCGGGATCGGGACCGAGAAAATTTCGGTTTTTCATGTGCGGTGATCGCTTAGCGGCTGGCGCCGAAACCGCCCGCCGCGATCCTACCGCCTCACCAGACCCCACAAAAACCACGGTCCCCCGAGCAATGCGCAGAGCATCCCGGCTGATACCGGCCACGGCCAGGCAATATTACGGCCAAGCCAGTCGGCGATCACCATCAGCAATCCGCCATACAGCGCGGCGAGCAGGCATTGCGCACGAAAACGGGTCGCGCCGCTGTAGCGGGCGAGCTGCGGCGCAATCAGGCCGACGAAACTCAGCGGGCCAATCAGCAGCGTGCCGCCTGCAGTCAGCGCGGCGGCGAGCAGTAAAATCAGCATATTACTGCGGCGCACACCGGCACCGAGCGCCCGCGTGGTCTGCTGTCCGAGGCTCAGCAACGTAATCCGGCGCTGCAATAACAACGCCAGCGGTATCAGCATCAGCGCCTGTCCCGCGCCCCACATTGCGCGTTCAGGCGTGATTCCGGCGGTCGATCCGGTGCTCCAGTTGAGCAGCATCATCGCGCGCGGGTCGCCGCTCATCAGCAACAACATGCTCAGCGCCATACTCAGGTTGGTCAGACACAGCCCGACCATCACCATCGATTGCGGCTGGAAATGCGACCGCATGCCGAACATAAACAGTGTGAAAATTGCCAGCAAACTGCCCGCCAGCGCGGCAGGGAAAAGCTGCGACAGCGGCTGATTAAACAGGATCACCAGCAACACCACCATCAGCGATGCGCCGCTGCTGATACCCAGCAGTTCCGGGCTTGCCAGCGGATTGCCGCTCTGGCGCTGGATCAGCACACCGGCTACCGCCAGCATCGCGCCCGCGCTGAGCGCACCGAGCATCCGAGGCCAGCGCCATTGCAGAAGTGAACCGGCTGCTGCCGTGGTGTCGGGCGTGCGGTTGACGAACAGCGAAAGCGCGATGCCGCACGCTAACATCAGCAGCAGAACGGCAATCCGGCGGCGCGTCAGCGAGCGTAACACCGGCATGTTCAAGGTTTGCGGGGCGATATACGGATTGCGCTGGCGGAACAGCAACATCAGCATCAGCGGCGCGCTGAGTAATCCGGCGAGCGCACCGGTCGGCAAATCCCCGCCTGCGGGTGAGAGAAATTGCGCCAGCTGATCGACGGCGGTCAGCAGCCCGGCACCGGCCAGCGGCACACAAATCAGCTGATGCGTGAAGCGCCGGACGCCCGCCAGACGGACCAGCGCCGGAGCGGCCAGCCCGATAAAACTGATGATGCCGACCTGACTGGTGATGAGCGCGCTGAGCGCCACGGCAACGGCGAGCGTGGCGATGCGAATTTTCACCACCGAAACGCCCAGCGCACCGGCGCTCTGATCGGACAGGCCGATCAGCATCAGCGGCCTTGCCAGCAGCGTGCTTCCCGCCATCAGACACAGCACCGGCAACAGTAAAAACTGCGCGACCGGCCAGCCGTTCTGGTTCAGCGAACCGGCCTGCCAGCTGAATAAATCACTCAGATAATCATGATTAAACAACACCATCAGCGTGTTCACGGAATTGCCATACAGGCTGATGACCATGCCGGTCAGAATGATTTTCAGCGGATCCAGCCCCTGACGGGCGATCAGCAGATAAAGCACCAGCGCGGTCAGCGCCGCACCGGCCAGCGCCAGATTCGTCAGGCCGAAAACCAGTAAACCGGGGAAAACGATAATGCCCGCCGACATCGCCAGATTTGCACCGGCGGCAATGCCCAAAGTGGCCGGTTCCGCCAGCGGATTGCGCAAAACCTGCTGAAAAAGCAAACCGGCGGTCGCCAGCGCCATACCGGCCAGTGCGCCGGTCGCCAGCCGTGGCAGAAAACTGTAATGCAAAAACAGGCTGGCCGTGGAAGGCAGATTACCGGCATGAAGGCGACCGAGATTACTGGCGAACAGCAGGGCGCATAGCAGCGCCAGCGGCAGGATAATCAGCCAGGGCAACGGGGAAAATTTACGCATGAGAATCAGGCTCCGTGAGCGCTGTCGTAATGTGCTGCGCCAGACCGGTCGCCGTCGTCAGGCCGCCGAACGGGAAGAAATGCGTCAGTTCCCGTGCGCGTCCGACCGCGACCAGCGGCAGCTGTTGCCATAATCCGTCCGGCTGGCGCAGGCGGGAAATCTGCGTCAGCGTCGTCGGTAATTCGGTGTAAAACAGCCAGTCAGCGGGCAATGACGCCAGCTTTTCAACGCTGACGTTTGCGGTGCCCATCGCGCCAACCGGCTGCGTCCAGGCGTTGCGCAGGCCGAGGCGGATGAGAATAGCGTCCGGCAGGCTGTTCCGGCCATACACCGTGGCGTATTTGCCGTCCTGACTGCGCACCGCCACCAGGATCCGCTGACCGGCCACGCGGCTGAGCCGTTGCTGGCCGTCACGCAGAGTGCGGGTGGCGCGGTCTGTCAGTTGTGCCGCCTGCGCGGATGCGGAGAATGTTTTGCCCAGACCGGCAGTGAAACTGACTAATGCCAGCCAGAGATCGCCCGCAGCGGGATAAACCGAAACGACCTGCACCGGCGCGATGCGTTGCAGGCTGTCGAGAAGGGCGGGCGCGATCATATCGCTGAGGATCAGGGTGGGTTTCAGGGCGGCGATAAGCTCGATATTTGGTTCCCAGTACGGGCCGATATCCTGCACATTTTCCGGTAAAACGGGTTCGGCGATCCGGCGGCGGAAGTAACCCACATCGGAAACGGCCAGCGGCGTAATGCCCAGTGACAGCAGGGTTTCCGCCGCCAGCCAGTTAATCGCGATAATACGATCTTCGCT
The DNA here is from genome assembly GCF_002951615.1 of Rahnella sikkimica. Lineage (GTDB taxonomy): Bacteria > Pseudomonadota > Gammaproteobacteria > Enterobacterales > Enterobacteriaceae > Rahnella > Rahnella sikkimica. Next base: position 1,109,230 of record NZ_CP019062.1, read on the forward strand.
TGTTGTTACGGACTGGGACGAAGCGGCCAGCGCCGCCGGGGCATTCACCCACGGCAGCGCCAGCAACGCTTTCAGACAGTCACGACGACTGAGTAAAAAAACGGACATCAGAAGCTGTATTTCAGCGAGCCGATAAACGTCCGTTCCTGCCCCGGATAGCAGCTGGTGTCGTCGTCACAGGTGCCAACATAGTGGTGATCAAACAGGTTCTGAATATTGAATCCGACCGTCACATGCTGGTTCACCTGATATTTCGCACCCGCATCCACCAGCGCGAAGTTCTTCACCGGAATGGTGTTGGCGTTATCGCCATACATGCTGCCGACATAACGCACGCCGGTGCTGAGCAGCAGGCCGTCGAGCACCCCCTGATGGAAACCGTAGTTCAGCCAGGTCGATGCCATATGTTTCGGCACGTTAGCCTGCTGTTTGCCGCGATCGCCGTTGTTGCTCTTGGTGATTTCCGTTTCGGTGTAGGTGTACGACGCCAGCGCATCCAGATTCTCCGTCAGCTTCACCGTGGTTTCGGCTTCGATACCGCGCGAACGTACTTCGCCGGACGCCACCTGATAACCGGTGATCACGTTATTCACGATCTCATTGGTGAGTACGTTACTTTTGGTGATATCGAACGCCGCCAGCGTCATCAGCAGCGTGGGATCCGGCTGATATTTCACGCCGACTTCATACTGGTGCGCCTGGCTCGGATCAAACGTACGGTTCTTGCTGTCGGTGCCGCTGTTTGGCACAAAAGATTCGGCGTAGCTGATGTACGGCGCAAGTCCGTTTTCGGCCAGATAGGTCAGACCGGCACGCCCGGTCCATGCGCCTTTGTCCACCCAGCTGGTGGTGTCAGTCAGGTTATTTTCGGTACGCATACTCACGTCATCATGACGGCCGCCCAACGTCAGCAGCCATTTTGGCGTCAGAGAAATCTGATCCTGCATGTAAACGCCGAGCTGTGCGGTGGTCTGATCGTTGTCATTGAGCGCGTAAGTCGGATCCGCGATATCCAGCCCGTACACCGGATTGTAGATATCCAGCGCCGGAGCGGCTGCGCCAAAACGTTTGGCATTGCCGTCGAGGCGGCTGTAATCCAGCCCGGTCAGCAGGCGGTGCGTCACCGGACCGGTGGCGAAATCAGCCTGCAACTGGTTATCCATATTGAACGCGCGCATGTGTTCATCAAAACGGATGGCGTTACGCGACACGGTGCCGGTGGTGAAATTGACGTTGCCCGGCAGCAGGTTGTTGAGAATGGTGTCTGTCTGGCCGTAACGCACGTTCTGGCGCACCTGGAAAATGTCGTTGAACTGATGGCTCAGTTCATAACCCACGGTGAACTGTTCCTGACGAAAATGGTTGTAGTTGTAATCGCCGAGCAGGGTGTCGGTGACGTTGCCGCCCGGTTTGGTGAGCACGGAAATAGTGCCGCCGGACGTATCGCGCAGGTAATCCGCGCGCAGGGTCAGGCTGGTCTGATCGTCAGGCAGCCAGGTAAATGACGGCGCGAGATACAGGCGGTTGTCTTCCACGTCCGGCCCGTTTTTGTACTGAAATTGCGTGTCGCTGTCGCGGGCGAGGCCAATGACGCGGTACAGATAGTGGCTGTCATCGTCAATTTTGTCGCTCATATCAAACTGTGCCTGGCGGCGGTTGAAATTGCCCAGTTCAACCTGAACGTCATGCACGCCCTGCGCGGACGGCAGTTTGCTGACGCGGTTCACAATCCCGCCCGCATCGCCCAGCCCGAAAAGGGTGGATGACGGCCCGCGCACGATATCAATGCGTTCGAGCGCGTACGGCTCGGTGCGGAAATAGCTGTAGCTGTTGTTGAGCTGACGCAGGCCATCGCGGTAATCGTTGGTAGTCAGGGCATTGAAGCCGCGAATATAAATCCAGTCATAACCTTTGGGATCGACACCGTAGGTTTCGGTTTTCACGCCCGGCACATAACGCAGCGCTTCCGTCACGGTTTGCACGTTCTGGCGATCCATACGCTCGCGCGTCACCACAGAAACTGACTGCGGCACTTCAAGCAGCGGCGTGTCGGTTTTGGTGGCGGAATTGCTTTCATGAGGAACGGTGGTCCACGCGCCGTATTGCCCGTTCACCGTCATGGTATCGGAACCGGCAGCAGGCTGCGGGGCGACGACAACCGTGTCATTTTCAATGCTGAAACTCAGGCCGGAGCCTTGCAGCACGCGGCCGAGCGCGGCTTCCAGCGTCATCGTTCCTTTCAAGGCCGGTGCCGTTTTTTGCGCCACAGATTCGGGCGCGGCAATCAGCTGCACGCCCGCCTGCTGTGCCAGCGAATTCAGCGAGGCGATCAGCGGCTGAGCCGGAAGTGAAACGGTGAGCGTAGCCGCCGCAACGGCGAGCGGTGAGCAAACCGCCAGCGCGATGGCGGTCAGGCCAGTTTTGAAACGGGCACCCTGATAAAACGTCGAAATGGTCATGCAGTTATCCCCAGAAAAAAACCAAATAAGAATCATTATCCTTTCTGAAGACGAGACCGACGCCAAAACCCTGACGTCGTCTCCTGAAAATTTTTAAACTTTTTTAGCGGGGGGGAATTTTTGTGACGTTCAGCGTTGTGATATTTGCGTTTCACCGGTCTGTGTGCTGATTTTTACCGGCAACACTTTTGGCAATGCGCGGATGAAACTGTCCGGGCGGTGAACGTTAAAACTGCCGCTGATGCGCAGCGCGGCGACGTCCGGCGAGGCTGCGTGGTAAGGCATTTCGCCGTAACGCGAGAATTCGGCCAGCGCCAGACTGAGCGGGGTGTTATTAAAATTAATTCGCGACTGCCGCCAGTCGGCAAGGCTGTCCGGCGCGACAGACGCCTGACGCGTCAGCGCGCCGCTGGCATCGCTGGTCGCCCGTTGTGAAGCGCGAAGCACCATCAGATGACGGTTTTGCGGATCCTGCCGCAGCGTAGCCATCACGCGCCAGTGCATATTTTGCAGCCAGGATCGCGGCCCGACACGCACCGCGCCGCGGCTTACGGCAACGTCCGTGCCATCACCGCTCATCGATTTCGGAATGTATCGTACGCTGAAATGAGTCCCCAAAACCGTCACGCGGGAAGGGCCGCTGAAAACGATAAACGGCTTATCTTCCAGATGCTGCACCTGAAAATAGGCCTGACCCTTGATCAGCGTGACTTCGCGGCGTTGCTCAAAATACGCAACCTGCAACTGCGTTTCGGCATCCAGGCTGACTACCGTGCCATCGGGCAACGTGAGTTGTTCTAATTCTCCGCGACCGGTATGGAACGCGGTGGTCATTACCGGCGGCGCAAACCACTGCCACGCGGGCCACATCAGCATCACGCAAAGCAGCGCGGCAACCGGGGCGGCAAACCAGAAAGGCCGACGCGCCTGCGGTTTTTTCACCGGCAGCGAAGCCCGCAACCGGGCAATATTTTCCTGCGGTAAATCTCCGACCCGCTGCCACACGGCCTGCATCGCCTGAAATTCCCCGGCATTTTCGCCCTGCGAGAGCCAGTCAGTAAACTCGCGCTGTTCGCGTGCTGACAAACCGGCCTGTTGCCGGCTCAGCCACCGCGCGGCCTGTTCGCTGGCGGACATCTGCGCATCAGAGATGTTATTCATCGCGGGCATCCTTTTCTGCGTGACCGGCGGCTTTCGGGGCGTGATGTTCCTGCTGCCAGGCGTCATTGCTGTTCCGGCAGGCAATCATGGCGCGGATAATATGCTTCTCGACCATATTGATGGATATTCCCATGTGGCTCGCGACATCCTTTTGCGACAATCCGTCAAAACGATGCAGGATAAAAGCTTCCCGGCATCGTGGCGGCAGGGCTTCGATGGTGCGGGTCATCAGCGCATTATACTGATTTTCTTCAATGAGTTCGTAAGGTTGCAGATAAGACGGTGCGGCAAAATGCGCGCCATCGGTTTCTTCAGACGCCTCATCCAGCGGAAGTTCGGGGCGGCGATAATGATCGACCAGCAGATTTCGCGCGATGCGATACAGCAAACTCCGGTGCGACCGGACCGGCTGCGTGACAGACAAAGCCCGGATAAACGTCTCCTGCGCCATGTCTTCTGCATGCTCGCGGTCACGAAGCTTACGGTTAATAAACCGATATAATTCAGTGTAATATTTCTCGAAAGCCGGCACTGGATTCTCAGATAATGAAAGACAGGGAACTTCTGCGATGCCTATTTTAGACATAAATCCCACAATCATTCATTCACAAATGATAATCATTCTCGAAATAAATTAACCTCATCCTTCCATTTGCCTTAAGTAAAAATTACGAAGTGATCTTTTAAGATGCCTGTTCGGAACCTGGGGTTATGTAATTCGGAAGATTGATGCCGGGTGATTTTGATTTGCTCCTTCCCCTCTCATGAGGGGAAGGACGGGATGGGGTGTTGGTTTTAACGGCTCAGTGGCCTGCTAAACCCCCTCCCAACCTCCCCCTTCGCAGGGGGAGGAGCAAACCAAACCGTTGTTATAATTGCGAAAGGTAAGATCGCGCCCACGACCTTGATTTTAAAGACCCCAGACTTAAGACTCAGACTCGCTCTTCTTCCCCGCCAGCAGCGCCAGAAAGTCATATTTCTGCTGCAATTCCTTCTCTGCCGCCGCATATAACTGCGCCGCCACTTCCGGTTGTTGCGCATTGAGCCTTCTGAACCGCTGCTCATTGTTGAGCGTATCGGTCAGTCCGCTGGAAGGCGGCCTTGAATCGAGCGCCAGCGCCGGTTTGCCTTCTTCCACACGACGCGGATCAAACCGGTACAGCGGCCAGAAACCGGTGGTGGTCAGCTGCTTCATCTGATCATGGCTGAGCGCCAGATCGTAGCCGTGTTCTTCGCACGGGCTGTACGCGATGACAAGCGACGGCCCCGGATAAGCTTCGGCTTCCTGAATGGCTTTCACCGTCTGGTTGAGCTGCGCGCCGAGGGAGATCTGCGCCACATACACATGACCGTACATCATCATGCTTACACCCAAATCTTTACGCGATTTGCGCTTGCCCTGTTCGGCGAATTTGGTGACCGCACCCAGCGGCGTGGCTTTCGACTGCTGCCCGCCGGTGTTGGAATAACACTGGGTATCGAGCACCAGCACGTTGACGTTTTCCGTCAGGCTCAGGACGTGATCCAGCCCGCCGAAACCAATGTCATACGCCCAGCCGTCGCCGCCAATCAGCCAGATGGATTTATCCACCAGATAATCCGCGTCGGTCGCCAGCTGGCGTGCGTCCGGCGTATCAATGTCGGCCAGAATTTTACGCAGCGCGGTCACATGCTCACGTTTAACTTCCGGCGTGGACGTTTCATCGCGCAGGCCGCCCAGCACATCGGCCGGAATATGCGGTTCCAGCGATTCCACCAGACGCAGCACGCGGCGGCGGTGCTGGTCGACCGTCAGACGGAAGCCCAGCCCGAACTCGGCGTTGTCTTCAAACAGGGAGTTCGCCCACGCCGGACCGCGGCCATCGGCGTTGGTGGTGTACGGCGTTGACGGCAAATTCCCGCCGTAAATGGACGAACAGCCGGTGGCGTTGGCAATCAGCAAACGGTCGCCGTACAGCTGTGTCAGCAGTTTGATGTAAGGCGTTTCGCCACAACCGGAACAGGCACCGGAATACTCAAACAACGGCGTAATCAGCTGCGAGGTGCGGATATCAATTCGTTCGAGCGTGGTTCTATCGATTTCCGGCAGCTTAAGGAAGAAGTCATAGTTGGCGCGTTCTTCTTCCAGATGCCCGATGCGGTCGGCCATGTTTATAGCTTTGATGGACGGATCCTGACGGTCTTTCGCCGGGCAGACTTCCACGCACAAATTACACCCGGTGCAGTCTTCGGGCGCGACCTGCAACACGTATTTCTGGCCGCGCATGTCGCGGGATTTAACGTCCAGCGATTGCAGCGCGGCAGGGGCGTTTTCCATGGCGTCCGGCTGAACCACTTTGGCGCGAATAGCCGAGTGCGGGCAGGCGGCGACGCAGTGGTTACACTGCGTACACAGATCCGGCTTCCAGATCGGCACTTCTTCAGCAATGTTGCGTTTTTCCCACTGCGTGGTGCCGGTCGGCCAGGTGCCATCCGGCGGGAAGGCGGAAACCGGCAGGGCGTCGCCAAGCCCGGCCAGCATGGTGGCGGTGACGGTTTTGACGAAATCCGGTGCGGCGTCCGAAACAATCGGCGGACGTTTGCGCGGATTATCCGGAATGGCCTGCAACGGCACGGCAACCAGATCTTCCAGCGTGGCGGCCAGCGCCATCCAGTTGCGCGTGACCACGTCTTCGCCTTTGCTGCTGTAACTGCGGGCAATCGCGCCCTGCAATTCTTTCAGCGCTTCATCACCCGGCAGGATCTGCGTCAGGTGGAAGAACGCCATCTGCATGACGGTGTTAATGCGCGCACCGAGTTTGCATTCACGGGCAATTTTCGCCGCATTAATCACGTAGAAACGGGCTTCGCGCTGGATCAGCGTGGCCTGCACTTCCAGCGGTAAACGCGCCCAGACTTCATCGGCGCTGAACGGCGTGTTGAGCAGGAAAATCCCGCCATGACGCAGACGTTCTGCCATCTGATACAGGTCGATAAACTGCCACTGGTGACAGGCAACGAAATGCGCCTGAGTGACCAGATACGCCGATTTGATCGGCTTTTCGCTGACGCGCAGATGCGAAACGGTCAGGCCACCGGCCTTTTTGGAGTCGTAAACGAAATACCCCTGCGCATACATCGGCGTGCTGTTACCGATGATCTTGATGTTGTTCTTGGTCGCGGAGACCGAACCGTCGCTGCCCAGCCCGTAGAACAGGGCTTCGAGTGAGGCGCGCTCAGGTAACTCTTCTTCAACCACCGGCAGGGAAAGCCCGGTGACGTCGTCATAAATGCCGACGGTAAAGCGCGGACGCGGTTTGCTGAGTGCCAGTTCGCGGAACACCGACAGTACGCAGTCCGGCCCGAACTCTTTTGACGATAATCCGTAACGGCCGCCGATCACTTTCGGCAGCGAATCGCGCTCGCCGCGGTTATAGGCTTCGGCCAGCGCGGTCATGATGTCGAGATACAGCGGTTCGGCCAGCGCGCCCGGCTCTTTGGTGCGATCCAGCACCGCAATGCTTTTCACGGTTTGCGGCAGCACGGCCAGCAAATGTTCAGCGCTGAACGGACGGTATAAACGCACTTTCAGCACGCCGACTTTCTCGCCGCGCGCATTCAGGGTTTCGATGACTTCTTCGGCGGTGCCGATCCCGGAGCCCATCAGGACGATCACGCGCTGTGCCTGCGGATCGCCGACGTATTCAAACGGCTTATATTCACGGCCGGTAAGGGCGGCGAACGCATTCATCGCGTCTATAACATGCTGGCAGGTGGCGTTGTAATACGGGTTGGTGGCTTCGCGGGACTGGAAATAGGTGTCCGGGTTGGCGGACGTGCCACGGATCACCGGGTGATCCGGTGACAAGGCGCGGGCGCGGTGTGCGTCAATCTGCACCTGCGGCAGCATTTGCTGGAGCGTGTCATCGCTCAGCGGTGCGATTTTATTGATTTCATGCGAGGTACGGAAACCGTCGAAGAAATGAATAAACGGCACGCGGCTGTTCAGGCTGGCGACCTGGGCAATCAGCGCGAAATCCTGCGCTTCCTGCACGCTGGCGGCAGAGAGCAGGGCGCAACCGGTCTGGCGCACGGCCATGACGTCGGAATGATCGCCGAAAATGGACAACGCGTGCGTCGCGACGGTACGCGCTGCAACGTGCAGAACAAACGGCGTCAGCTGACCGGCCAGTTTGTACAGCACCGGGATCATCAGCAACAGACCCTGCGACGAGGTGAAAGAGGTCGACAGCGCGCCGGTCTGCAATGCGCCGTGCACGGTGGAAATCGCACCGGCCTCAGACTGCATTTCCATTACCGTCGGGACATCGCCCCACAAATTCTTCTTCCCTTCGCCAGACCAGGCCCCGGCAATTTCAGCCATGGTAGAACTGGGGGTAATCGGGTAGATGGCAATGACTTCGTTGGTGCGATAAGCCACGGAAGCGACTGCGTTATTACCGTCAGTGGTGATCATGGAATACCCTTTGCTTTGCTCACAAACAGGCCGGAAAACAGTAATTTTCACCGGCAATAATCATAAAAGCTTAGCAGAGGGCGGAATAATCAATTTATCCTGATTGTGTGCATGGGTTTTTATTAGTCAGGTGAATGATTTGGCGGCAATGGCGGAATAAAGTGTTTCGTTTTATGAATAAAACCGCGATTTTTAGGAAAAAGTTGATGTTCTTTTGCAGCAGGGCTCGACGCAGGCGAAAAACGTCGGATATGATGACCGTTCTAAAAAATTCCCCGCTTTACCCTAAATCATTCAGGAGCAGGACAGATGATCACTGCGTTTCGCGTGTTACTGGCCGCCGGTGTGCTGGTGTTGGCCGCTTGCAGCAGCCATGACGATTCCGCTGACGTTCCCCAAAAAGGCAACAGCGTGAATGTCGGACAGCGTACCGTCAACATGGACAGCCCGGCGTATGCAGCCTGTTCAATGGCGGGCGGGCAACTCAGATTAGCGCCACAGCTCGATGGCAGCCGCGTCGGCATGTGTTCGATGGCGAACGGGCGTCAGTGCTCTGAAGCCTCGCTGATGCAGGGGCTTTGCAAAGCGTAAAAGAAACGCCAAACGAGAGTCTGGCGTTTTTATCATTACATCCGGTCTTTTAGGCGGTAAACCAGCGTATGTTTACCCTGTTTCAGGACCATCTTGTTTTCATTCAGAGAAACGGCCGCGCCGTTGTTCAGCACGTCGCTGATCACGTGATCCCATTTGTTCAGGTTCTCGTCCGGACACAGCATCATGGTTGAGGCCAGGCCTTTCACCGTCAGCACGTTATTTTCCAGATTGCCCTGACCCATAAAGCGGTTACACATCTGACCGGAAACATGCAGGTTTGAGCCGAACTCAATTTCCGGAATACGGCCCTGCGCGGCCGGCACCGTCTGGCCATCCACACTCAGCAACTCGAAACGGTGATGCTGCAAATCAGTTTGCTTCACGCCGGTCTGGCTGCTACATGCGCTGATAGTGAGGGCGGCTGCCAGAACAAACAGTGACTTCTTCATGTTCTCTCCTGAGAAATATTCCATATGTGTCATACATATCGTTACATTCATCTTAATATATTACATTTGGCATCGCAATTATATCGCCCATGAATGTGTCTGGCAGTGACTTCTGCGCACCTAATACCGGTGCCAAAAAAAGCCTGCGATCTTCCTTTGCGGGGAAGACCACAGGCTTCAGCTTTAGCGTACTTTACTCAGGCATTACGCCGTATCAGCGCGACGGATGATTCACTTCAACCGGACGCAAATCAAACAGCAGCACTTCCGCCTGATCGCCGTCGGTAAAGGTGATGCTATCTTCATTGCGGACGCGTGCGCCATCGCCGGTTCTGAATTCGACACCGTTCACTTTGATGCTGCCGCGGGCGACGTGGATGTAAGCATAACGATCCGCATCGAGGGCAAACGTCGCCTGTTCTGCACCGTCGAAGAAACCGGCGTAAATTTTCATGTCCTGACGTACTGTCAGCGAACCGTCTGTGCCAGAAGGTGAAACAATCAGGCGGAATTTCCCGCGTTTTTCCGCTTCTGCGACGGACACCTGCTGGTATCCCGGTGGGGTGCCATTTTCTGACGGCACAATCCAGATTTGCAGGAAATGCACGTTTTCTTCGCCGGAGTGGTTGAACTCACTGTGCGTCACGCCGCTGCCTGCGCTCATCAGCTGAACATCGCCGGGAACAATCACGGAACCGGTGCCCATTGAATCTTTATGTTCCAGCGCGCCTTCGAGCACATACGAGATGATTTCCATGTTGCTGTGCGGGTGCGCCCCGAAGCCGCGACCCGGCGCAACCTGGTCATCGTTAATCACCAGCAGGTCTGAGAAACCGACCTGTTTTGGATCCCAGTAATTGGCGAAAGAGAATGTGTGACGGGAATGCAACCAGCCGTGGTCACCTAAGCCGCGTTGTTCAGAGAGACGTTGTTCGATCATGGTGTACTCCTCAGTGTTGTCAGGGGGGGAAGTGCGCTTGCGCTTCCGATGAACAGAGAATACACGTAAACTAATTTGCTCAACAATGAGGTGGATTGACTATCACTGTCACACTTTAGTTGACAATAACCGGGTGTATTCCTCAGGGCGAAACTGACATGCAGATTGAAGATCTCCGTATTTTTGTGGCGGTAGTAAAAGCCGGGAATTTCACCGCCGCGGCGGAACAGTTGTTGCTGTCCAAACAGTACGTCAGCCGCCGGATGGCCGCGCTGGAAGCTTCGCTGAGCGTCAGGCTGCTCAACCGCAATACGCGCAAACTGTCGGTGACCGAATCCGGCCAGCTTTTTGCGCAACATGCGCAGCGCATTCTCGATGATATCGAAGAAGCCGAAAGGGCGGTTTCACCTAAACGGCAGGCGTTGCAGGGTTCGTACCGCATCAGTATTCCGATGTCATTCGGCATCAGCCATCTGTCGCCGCTGATTGCGGAGTTCTTGCAGCAAAACCCGGCGATTCAGTTTCAGGTGGAACTGGTGGACAGGTATGTCGATCTGGTTGGCGAAGGCTTTGATATCGCCATCCGTATTGGCAATCTGGCGGATTCCTCGCTGGTGGCGCGCCGTCTTGGGCAGCTTAAACGCGTTATCTGTTGCAGCCCCGGTTATCTCGAACGGCGCGGCACGCCGGAAACGCCGGATGATTTACTCCAGCACGATTGCCTGCGTTATGGCCGCGAAGGGCAAAACGGCTGGGAGCTGGAACGGCACGGCAAACTGAGGATTTTCGACGTGCGCGGGCCGGTGCTGAGCAACAATGGCGAAGTGCTGCGCGATGCCGCTATTTCCGGGCTGGGCATTGTTTTGCTGCCTGAATTTATCGTCGGCCCTGCGCTCGAAAATGGATCTCTGGTACAAATCCTTGACGCTTTCCAGCCCGGCTCGCTGAGCCTGCACGCGCTCTATCCGCAGCACCGCCAGCGCAGCGAAGTCACCCGCGTGTTTCTCGATTTCTTACAGGAAAGGCTGAAAGCACAACGGGTGTCGTGAGGTTTGCCGGCCAGATGGGCTAAAATCTTGGGTGGCCACCCAACTCCACAAGACCTTGGGTTGCCACCCAAACTGGCCTTAAGAGGCGCCTATCGCCGCGCCTCTTAAGAATCTCCGGCTCTTTCACTGCGCGCTACCGCTCGCTGGCACTGTTTCAGCAACGCCGGTTAGTGCCGCAAAATCCCGCCGCTGCGCGGTTCCCTTCACTCGGGTTTCGGAAGATAGATGCAGGCTGATTGTTGGTTTTCTCCTTCACCTCTCACGAGGGGAGGGCCGGGATGGGGTGTTGGTTTTAGCGACTCAGTTGCCTGCTAAACCCCCTCCCGACCTCCCCTTCGCAGGGGGAGGAGCAAACCAAACCACTGTAATAGGGTGAAAAAGCCTCAGGCCGCTATCAGAAATTTTGCTGACTGAGGGTTCGAGACCGTAAGGCTCGAAGCCCGTAGGGAAGGTAGCGCGCAGTAAATAAGACGCGAAACCGAAATATTCTCGATCCAGCCTCACGACGAGTGAAAACCGAAACGTTCTCGGTCTGTCGGGCCAGTTTGGGCGGCGAGCTGGCAGATTAAAAACGAAAAGTGAACAGAATCAGGCAAGGATTCAGGAGAACTGTGGCTTGTGGCTTTGAGGGTAAATTCTATAGTAAAGGGGTCACTATCAACTCAGGAGTTTACCGATGAAAACTGTTGGATTTGCAGCGTACGATCCGAAGAAACCGCTGGCACCTTACGCATTTGAACGTCGCGGCCTGCGTGAAAATGATGTCGCAATGGAAATTTTGTACTGCGGCGTCTGCCATTCTGATTTGCATACCGCCCGCAATGACTGGGGCTGGAGCTATTATCCGATTGTTCCCGGCCATGAAATCGTCGGGCGCGTGACGCAGGTGGGCAATCAGGTTTCCCGCTACAAAGTGGGCGACCACGTGGCCGTCGGTTGTCTGGTGGACAGTTGTCAGGAATGTGACCAGTGTAAAAAGGGCGAAGAACAGCTGTGCCGCGAAGGAAATACCGGCACGTACGCAGGTTACGACCGTTTCACCAAAGAGCCGACGCAAGGCGGATATTCCAAGCATTTAGTAGTGCGCGAGGAATTTTGCCTGCGTATGCCGGAAGGGTTAGATCTCTCCAAAGCCGCGCCGCTGCTGTGCGCCGGTATCACCACCTGGTCGCCGCTGAAAACCTGGAATGTCGGGCCGGGCAGCCGCGTGGGCGTGATTGGTTTGGGCGGGCTGGGCCATATGGCCGTTAAACTGGCCGTCGGGCTGGGCGCGGATGTCACCGTACTGAGCCGTTCCAATGCCAAAGAAGCCGACGCACTGGCGCTGGGCGCGAGCCGTTTGCTGGTCAGCGCAGACAGCGATGCCATGGCGCAGGCACACGATAATTTCGATTTGATTATCGATACCGTGCCGGTCAAACACGACATCACGCCGTATATGTCGTTGCTGGATGTTGACGCGACGCTGGTACTGGTCGGGCAGGTCGGGCCGATGGAAGAGTTCAATACTGTACCGCTTCTGCTGGGGCGTCGCCGCGTGGCGGGTTCGCCAATCGGCGGGATCCGTGAAACGCAGGAAATGCTCGATTTCTGCGCCGAGAAAAACATCCTTCCGGACTGCGAGATGATCCGTATGGATGAAATCAACGCGGCATTCGAACGTATGGAAAAAGCGGATGTTCGCTACCGTTTTGTGATTGATATGGCCTCGCTGGAAGCCCCTGCGGCGGTATAAGTATCTGTTATTTTTGCAAAAAAATGGCTCTGCAAAGGGCCATTCTTCGTTCAGGCCGATGTCAGCACCGGCCTTCTTCTCAGCGGTACGGTGATGAAAATCAGGCAGGCGACGACCAGCCCGATGCCGGTCCAGCCCATCGCAGGTAAACGTTCGCCGACAATCAGCACGGCCAGAACCGCCGCCACCGCAGGTTCAAGCAGCGTGATGGTGGTCGCCAGGCTGGCAGGAATGCGTGCCAGCGCGTAACCGAAACACACATAACCGGTAAACATCGGGATCAGCGCCATGTAAGCGCCGACCGCGGCGTTATTCCACGACGCCAGCAACGGCGCGCCGGTCACGAATAACACCGGCATCAGCATCAGACCGCCGAGGCCGAACGTTGCGCCCATCGACACACGCGAAGGTACACCGCGCTGCATGAGCTGACGCGCCGCCCACGCGTAAAGCGCGTAAGTCAGCCCGGCTACCAGTCCGAGCGCCATACCCGCAAGCGCGTGCGGCTGCTGGCCGGAAAGGGCGTGCGAGCTGCTTTCCGCCAGACATAACAACACCATTCCGGCGACGCCGATGGCCGCGCCCGTCATCCAGCGGCGGGTCAGACGCTGGCCCTCAAGCCAGTATTCAATCAGCGCAGAAAGCAGCGGGGCGGAACCGATGGAAATCACCGTGCCCACCGTCACGCCCGCAAGGTGCATCGAGGCATAAAAAGCCAGCGGATAGATGCCGACGGACAGGCCGCCGGTGAGTAAAATTCGCCAGTGCAAAGACAACGCCCGGCGGTATCTGAGAATGCCGCGTGCGGCGATTCCCGCCTGCAAAAGGCCGCCGATGCCCATTGCCACAGCACCAATCGCCAGCGGGCTGACCTGCGGGGCGAACGTCGCCGCCGTGCCCGTCGAGCCCCACAGTACTGAGGCAAAAACCACGGCCAGAATACCGAGTAACCGTTCAGCGGGGGTGCTCGTCACGGTGCCTCCATCATGGCTTCAGCCATCGCCATCGCCTGACGCACGCAGGCGCCATTGCCTTCCAGCCCGGCGCGGGAAATCGCCCCTTCGAGCAGGAATGAAAAATGCCGCGCCAGTAATCGCGCCTTCGCTTCATCGCCGGTAAACAGCGCCAGCAGATGGGCGGTCACAATGGATTCCACCTGTTCTTTGTGGCCGCGCACCGCGTGCCTGCCGGGCGCACCGGCGGGGAGTTCGGCGGCAGCGTTCAGCAGCCCGCAGCCACGGAATCCGCGCTCGTAGGCGAATTCTGCGTGGTCGTCATACGCGCGGAATACCGCCAGTACTTTTTCCTTCGGGCCTGACGCTTCCTGCTCGCGACGTGCATACAACGCCAGCCATTCGTCGTGGCGGACGGTGATGTACGTCGCAACCAGTTCCGCTTTGGATTCAAAATTGTTGTAGAGGCTTTTTTTCGCCACGCCCGCTCTTTTCACGATGGCGTCAATGCCCGTGGCGGCGATGCCGTCGTTGTAAAACAGGACGCGTGCGGCACCAAGCAGGCGGTCGCGGGCGCTTTCCGGTGGCGTTTCAGGTTGTGACATATCGTCGCTCATCTTTGCTTGTCATTATGTGGGTAGACCAGTCTACCTACTCAGTTTCCAAAAAGAAAGAAAACAGAAAGCCCGGCGTTCTGAAACGCGGAGACATTACCCGTGCCTTTATCAGGGGAAAAGGCCATAATCCGGTAAAAGCCGTGAAGAGACAGCAGGTTGAAGTTGTCCGGCGTACCGCATTGTCGTTAACTTTAGAAGGAATAAAACATGCTTCATGAGTGGCTGAATGCCCTGCACATCATTGCAGGCATATTGTGGATCGGCGGAATGCTGGCGATGGCGCTGGTTTCCATTACGTTTTCTAAAACCGCCGGAATGCAGGACAACGCAGGCAAAGCGGCGTTACTCGACACGGTTCGCCAATGGAACCGCTGCGTCACCAGCCCCGCGATGATTGTGCTGTGGATCGCCGGGATTGTGATGATTGTCAGCCACGGTCAGATCCCGCATGCGTGGTTGCTGATTAAAATCCTCGTGGTGTTCTTCCTTTCCGCGCTGCACGGTTTGCTCTCCGGGGATTTACGCAAACGCGCCACCGGCCAGCCAACAAAGAATTTCGCGTTACTGCGCAATGCGGCCGGGATCATCGCAATCTGCGTGATCGTCATCGGGGTATTAGCGGTCATCCGGCCTTTTTAGACCGTATTTTCAGCATAAAAAAACCACGCCTTGACGTGGTTTTTTTACGATCACATGAGCTGCTTATTTTTTCTTATACACGTCAGCGGTACCGTGGATTTTATTATTGGTATTCCCGGAGGTTAATACAAATACATCGCCGCCTTTTTTATCCGCTTTCTTGGATAAGTCTTCAAGTGCGCCAGACTGGGATGTTTTATTCGACGTGGTGACGGAACCGACTTTTGTATATTGGGACGCGACTTTTTCAAAATCTGTTTTCTTCAAAAGCTGAGCTGAAAATGCGCTAAAGGAAAAACCACCGGTTAAAGCCACTGCCAACAATGCGTGAGATATTTTCATTTTTTGCCTCAGAAGGATGAATACCGGAAACCCGGCAAAATAAGCCTGTCAATAATTACCCTGTTAAGTGATAAGCCGGTTCAAAAACAGCGGTTTATCACGTGGTTTAAGTAATAGACAAGGAACGTGATTATTACAAGGCGGAATGAATATTCTTTGATGATTATCCCGCTGTGGTATTTCTCCGTGTTGCCCGCCTGTGTTATTCACCTGTGCTATTCATCCGTTAATTCAGCGACAAAAAATTGTTTCATGGCTAATTATTAACGTTGAACCCGATCACATTGATGTTTACAGCCTGACTATCCGCAATGCACCCGGTTTCTGCCGCGTCTTTTCGCTTCATACATAGCGGTATCGGCGTCGTTGTACAACGTATCAAAGCTGCTGTTCTGCTTTCCCCAGCTTACGCCCAGACTTGCCGTCACCAGCTGATTGGGCAGTAAATCCAGCGGTGACGCGTTGAGCAGCGCATGAATATACCCGGCGACAATCACCGACTGGGCTTTGGTGTAACGGGGCAGCAGGATGGTGAACTCCTCGCCGCCGACGCGTCCGATACTGCCTAAATCCGGCACGGATTGTTCGATGCGCCGGATCAACCCGCAAATCACCGCATCGCCCGCCGGATGCCCGTACTGATCGTTAATCGCCTTAAAATGATCAATATCGAGCAAAATCAGCCCGGCTTCTCCGGTGTTCAGGGCTTTCGTTATCTGATCAATGATGGCGCTGCGGTTAAAGACCTGAGTCAGCGGGTCGTGCGTGGCCTCATATGCCAGCCGTTCATTGAGCTGGTTCAGATCCCGTTCGGCGCGATCGCTGCGCCTTATCAGCCGGTAAGATTCATTCATGATCTTCTGATAATGCGCGGTCAGTTTGATCAGCGCGTCGCGATAAACTTCCGCCTCCAGCCCTTGCGTCTCGGCCAGTTCGCGGTTGTCTTGCAGGATGGCGCTTTCTGCCGTAAATAACTCATCTAAGCTCGTCATAATAGCTTTCCGCATGGAGGTGGAAGGCGATGGCGGGGAAATCAAGGCTCAGTTCCTGGCCAAATTCTTCTGAAATATCGTCCTCAGGGTCGTAATACCAGTGCAGCGTCGCAGCGACGGCACCGCTGTTAAGTGCACTCAGCAGGCTGAAAAGCATTTTGGTGCTGGAGCTGTTGAAATAACTCAGCGCAACGTGCAGTGTCAGCGAAGGATCCGCGTGCAGAGAAGGCGGCGCGACAAAGCTTTCCAGCGCGGTGATCAGCGGACGATAAAAGGCTGCCGCATTCTCCGGATAAGACTCACCGGCCAGAGACAAGGTTCGGCCATCAAAATCAAATTCAACTTCCGGCGTGCAGGAAGTCGCAGGGATGCTGATATTATTCATAGTGATGCGCTCTTTTTTTAGATTATGGCTTTCAGATGAAAAGTGGACAGTTCAGAGGCTTCCACCTGACAAAAAGTAAATTCCAGCGGTTCACTGGCATCGCGGGCGAGAGTGAGCAGGCCAATATTCGCCCCTTTGCTCCACGCCGGACTTTCCGCACGCAGCGACGCTTTATAAGTGAGTTTGATTTCATCGGCGCTCATGGTTCTGATTGTTTCCAGATAGTCGCGCAGCCGCACAATGTCTTCCGGGCGGATCAGATTGGTGCTTTCGCACACATACCGGCCATTATCGATGCCCAGCGTGACGGAGCCGAAGCGCATTTCGTCGTCAGCACGCGCCAGCGCCCGGCTGTCGGAGGAGTAACGCAGGATGTTTTGCACCATCTCTATAAAGGTGGAAAACAGCTTACGGCGCGTGCTGGACGAGGTCTCATGCTGTTCCAGATACAAACGGATCACTTCGCCCATCGCAGTAATATTGTTCTGCGAGAAGAATCCGGTGTACTGCAATGCCACCACGTCATAATGCGGCGCACTGAACGGTCCGGTGAAAACGGGTTCGCTTGTCATAAATAAACTCTACAGTTGCTGGCCCCGGAGGCCACAATAACGAAAACCTAAAAAGGTCATATCATCGCGGCGTTGCTGATGGCCTTGCCAGTCAAGATAGGCCTGCATCATTGCTGCCGACAGTTCGGGTACCGGTGCTGAACGGTGCTGTTCAAGCAACGTTTTCACCTTTTTCTTCCCGAACATAATGTTGCGGTCGCCACCCACCTGATCGGTCAGGCCATCGGTATAAATAAACAGTAGATCCTGCGGATTCAGCGGGGTTTCATGCAGCGTCCAGCGATAGTCCGCGGGCGTTTCGGTATACCCCACGCCCATCCGGTCAGCACTGAGCGCCACCGCTTCTTCGCTTTCAGCCGGTAACAGAAACCCGGAAAGACGCGCGCCGGACCAGATCATCTTCGCTTCACGCGGGTCGATAAATGCCGCCATTGCATCGCAACCGTCGTTCGACGTGGACGTTTGGTTCGACCGTTCGGACTGCCCGAGCGTTTGCTTGATGAAATGATTCACGTGACCGAGCAGTAAATCCGGGCGGTTGGCCGGGCATTGCTGCAAGGATTTATCCAGCGCCGACGACAGGATCACCGTCATGAACGCGCCCGGCACGCCGTGACCGGTACAGTCAGCGACAAACAGCAGCCAGCCGCCGTCTGTTTCATGAAACGCATAGAAATCGCCACCCACTACATCTCGCGGCTGCCACACCAGACTCCAGTCTTTGAGCTGCGTCGCCAGCGTGTTATGCGACTTGTTGAGCATCGACTCCTGGATCACGCGTGCGTATTCAATACTTTGCATGATTTGCTGATGTTGTTGCGTCTGGACGTTCGATACCGTTTTGATGACGTCGATCCCCAGACCCATGCCGATGTAATGGCCGCCGGCGGTGAGAATAAACCCGTCAGTGACCGAGCGGTCGCCGGACTCCACCATTTTTTGCGCCAGTTCATCGAGCGTACTGTCGGAATCAATCACCAGCGGATGTTTGTCCATAAACGCAATACAGCTTTTACGGTCATACAGCTCACGAAAATAAGGGCGGGTCATCTGGGAAAGAAAAATATGACGGTTGATCAGCCCGAACGGGCGGCTATCTTCGACGACGGGGAGGCTGATCAGCGCAGGGTGCTGGGTGAATAATTCCATCACTTTCATATTGTCACTTTCCGGGGTGACAAACGGGACATCAATACACAATTCCCGGGCAGTTAAAGAACGGGAGCTGGGCGTAAATTGTCTTTGCAAATAGCCTGAGCGTTCCATGTTGGCAGATCCGGTCACGATAAAGATGAACAGATTACTGCGGAAATATTTCAGTTTATCGACGCCATTAAGAAAAATCCGAGTGACCGGCAATAAAAACATTTCCTTACGATGAATAATTAACTCCCCGCCGTACAAATTCCCGCTTTAAGAAAACCTTAACGAAACACCTCTAGGATAAGTATTACCTCATTATCGTTTTGCCTTTTTTCTGACGATGTTGAAGACCGGAAATCTGGAATACTGACCGGAGTATGTGATGACACGATATGAACTTGCCAGCACACCAACGCGTTTCCGCAGCCTTTTCCTCTCCGACCTCCATCTTGGCTCCCGAAGATGTGAAGCTGAAAAACTCCTGACTTTCCTCAAAAACCATGAAGCCGACCATATTTATCTGGTCGGTGACACGTTTGATATCTGGCACCGGCGGGCGGTTCACTGGACGCCGGGCCACGACCTCGTCATCGATTTATTGTGTGAACGGGCGAGGCAGGGCGTCCGGGTGATTAACCTGCCGGGAAACCATGACCCGCACGGTGAAACGCTCCATCCCGCCCAGTCTGTTCTGAATGCACTGATGCCCGGCTACCGCTCGGTGGTCCACGACACCCCGCAAGGTAAACGTTATCTGGTTACGCACGGCGACTGCTGTGATTTCTGGCCGCTGCGGTCATACACGTTTTCGCGGCTGGGCAGCGGTATTGACGGGCTGTTGCAAGGTTCGCTGGCGTCCCGGCTGTACCGGCGAGCCTGCGAAACGCCGGTCTTGCGTTTGCTGATCCTGCCCTTTATCCGCGCCACCGATCTGTTTGCCCTTCAGGCGCTGCGGGTGATGGAAAACCGGCTGACCCGTCTGGCGCTCGGCGGTGGATACGACGGCATTATTTGCGGTCATTTACATCGCCCCGTGTTGCAGCAGCGGCAGGAAGTGCTTTACGCCAACTGCGGCGACTGGGTGCAAAACATGAGTGCGATTGCGGAAGACTCACAGGGGCAGTTCGTCATGCTCAACGTCGGGCAACATCACGCTCCGCAGCCACAGGAATTCGGGGAGCGCGTCTCGCCAGAGCATCATAATGAAGGGGCATCATCATGGCTTTAAGCACCGCAATCATCGCCACCTTTGGCAGTTTTCTTATCATGCTGCAATTCACCTCTCTGGCGATCGCGTACTGGCGGTTGCGCCGTCGTGAGAAGCGGAATGAAACACAGGAAACCGCAGAATTTATCGCACTGATCAGGCCGCTGTGCGGGCTTAACGCTTTTGAAGAGGAAACGCTGCGTTCAAGCTTTCATCAGAATTACCCCGATTACGAAATTGTGTTCTGCGTGGCATCGCGCTTTGATCCGGTGATCCCGCTGGTGGAAAAGCTGATTGCAGAATATCCGCATCAGCGTGCACGTTTGCTGACCGGCGACGACAAAATATCGGCGAATCCGAAAGTGAACAATCTCAACAAAGCGTGGGAAAACACCACCGCCAATGTGGTGGCGATGGCGGACAGCAACCTGCTTTTACCGCCGGATTATCTGCGCTCGCTGGCGAACACCTTTGACGGTGACACCGGGCTGGTGAGTTCACCGGCCATCGGCATCCGCCCGGAGAATTTGTGGGGCGCGGTGGAAGCCGCCATGCTGAACACGCATCAGGCGCGCTGGCAGTATCTGTCTGATTTTCTCGGCAACGGATTTGCGCAGGGGAAAACGCTGTGCTGGCGGCGCGAGGTGCTTGATAATGGCGGCGGTCTGGCGGCGCTGGGGAATGAACTCGCCGAAGACGTGGCTTCCACCAAACTGGTGCGCCGCGCCGGGCTGAAGGTGCGTTTACCGGCGCGGCCTTTTGCACAACCCGTCGGGCATCGCAGTCTGGATGCGGTCTGGAGCAGGCAGCTGCGCTGGGCGCGTATCCGCCGGGACGGTTTCTTCTGGTTGTTCGTGCCTGAAATTATGATGGGTTGCCTGCCTGCGCTGGCAGCCGTCCTCTGGCTGACCGCCAGCGGTGATTTGCCGCTGATCGCACCGTTCGCGCTTTTTGCATTATGGTTCGGCGGTGAATGGGCGCTGGCAAAAGCGCTTGGCTGGCCGCATCAGCTGAGGGATATTCTGGCGATGTGTCTGCGCGATATTCTGCTGCCCGCATTGTGGTTATGGTGCTGGGCCGGGCGCGGTTTCTCCTGGCGCGGAAACCTCTCAGGTGAGAAAACTCTGTTAGTTGAAAAACACCCCGCGCCTGTGAGCCACTCGCCGGGAAAATAAGGACCCTATGTTTGCTCTTGAAACCCTTGAATCACTGATTAAAGCGCACGGATTACTGTTTCTGACACCGCTGGCGATTATCGAAGGCCCGGTGGTGACGGTGCTTGCGGGCTACTTTGTTCGTCTGAATTACTTCAGTTTAGCCACGGTTTTGACCGTGGTAATGGCGGGCGAAGTGCTCGGCGATATTCTTTTTTATTCGCTCGGGCGCTGGGTGATCGGGCCTGCCGGACAACCGCCCAACTGGCTGGCGCGCCTCGGGCTGACACAGCCCAGACTGGAAAAAATGGTGCGCAGTTTTGAGCATAAAGGCGGCCGGTTGCTGGTGTTAGCCAAACTGACCCATTCCGCCGGTGCCCTGGTGCTGACCGGCGCTGGCATGGCGCGTATGCCGCTCATCCCGTTTTTCTTCTACAACATCATCGCCGCCATTCCCAAAAGCCTGTTTTTGCTGGCGATTGGCTGGATGTTTGGCGACATCATCGCGCAGGTGAACAACTGGATCCTGTACGTCTCTCTGGGGGCGTTGATCGTGCTGGTCGCCGTCGGTGTGATGTGGCTGAGGCCAAAAGAATGATCACCGTAAGCTGCATTATTCCGGCTCACAACGAAGCGTTGCGAATCGGCAGCGTGCTGGACGCCGTGCGCAATCATCCTCTGCTATGCGAGATTATCGTGGTGGACGACGGTTCCACGGATAACACCGCATACGTGGCGCGGCAAAAGGGCGTTCGCGTGGTCAGGCTGGCGAAGAATCAGGGCAAAAGTCACGCGGTGGCAGAAGGCATTGCGGCGGCAACGGGCAGCCATCTGCTGATGCTGGATGCCGATCTGGTGGGGCTGAATGCGTGCGATATCACGCGGTTGATTCAGCCGGTGAGTCAGAATCAGGCTGACGTCACGATCAGCCTCAGGCGCAACAGCCCGTGGATCTGGCGGTGTATCGGGCTGGATTATATCTCCGGCGAGCGGGTATTTGCGCGCGACCTGCTGGCAACGCGGCTGGACGAGATCCGGGCGCTTCCGCATTTCGGGCTGGAAGTCTGGATAAACCGGCTATGGATCGCCACCGGATTTCGCGTCCAGGTGGTGAGCTGGCAGGGCGTAATCAGCCCGTACAAAGCCGCCAAAATGGGCTGGCTGCGCGGGTTAATGGCGGATGTGTCGATGATGCGCGATATCTTCCGCACCATCAGTGTGCGTGAATCCGTGCGGCAAATCATCAGCCTCAAACGGCGCAGTCAGGCGTGATTTTGGCCGGAATGTGAACGATAATTTTCTGCGCCGCTACCCTCATTTTGAAATTTTACCTGCACGGTTTTTATTTGGTTACAAATAAAGCACTCTTTACACCTTATTCTTATTTTTACATCACTCTGTTGCAAATCCTCATACTCGATTTCTTCCTTCCCCCTCCACCAACTGATATCAATTATCATTAATAATTGATAATGCTTCTTGTTGCCTTGGAGTGACCGCTTTGCTTGCCACTTTTATTATCGGACTTCGTGAAGGTTTAGAAGCCGCGCTTATCGTCGGAATTATTGCGGCGTTTCTCCGGAAAAATGGCAAGAGCCTGACCGCGATGTGGGTCGGCGTGGTGCTTGCCGTGGTGCTTTCTGTGGTGGTCGGCGTGGCGCTGGATCTGACCGAACGCGCGCTGCCGCAGGCGGGCCAGGAAGGGATGGAGTCGGTCATTGGCGGCGTCGCCGTCTTCTTCGTTACCGGCATGATTTTGTGGATGAACACCCACGCTCACAACATGAAGAAAGCGCTGGAAAGCGAGGCCGCGCAGGCGATCAGCCAGTCAAGTGCCTGGGCGCTGGCGAGCATGGCATTTCTGGCCGTGCTTAAAGAAGGTTTCGAAACCAGCGTCTTCCTGCTGGCCACTTTCTCGGTGGCGCAGTCGGCGGCCTGGGCTGCCGTCGGGGCAGTGATCGGCCTGCTGGTGGCGGTATTTATCGGCTGCGGGATTTATTACGGCGGCATCCGCATCAACCTCTCGCGCTTCTTCCGCTTCACCGGCCTGTTCCTGATTTTCGTCGCCGGTGGACTGATCATTACCTCACTGATGACCGCGCACGAAGCGGGCTGGCTTAACATCGGGCAGCAGCGCGTTGCCGATTTGTCATGGCTTGTGCCGCCGGGCACGGTTCGTTCCGCGCTGATCACCGGCGTTCTCGGTATTCCTGCCGATCCGAACCTCATCGAAACCTTCGGCTGGGTGCTCTACATCGCCATTGTCACGGTGATGATTTACTGGCCCGCAAACCGTCGTCCTGCGCCAAAAGTTACCGCCCGCGCCTTGCTGGCGTCTGCCGCCGTGATGGCGCTGGCGGCGGTTTCGCTGTTCCTGTTTTATCCCTCCTATACGCTTCAGGTGCCCGATACCGCGCCGCTGGTCGGGAATGACGCGCAAAACGCGGCAGGGCAGTTACAGCTTCAGCCGGTGGCCGGAAACGGTTATCAGCTGAGTGTAAAAACCGCCAGCGGCAGTGCCACGGCGATAAACCTGCCTGCGGATGCGTCAGCGGCGGGCAGCCAGGCCGGTGTGCCGACGGACGAATGGACGGTTAAAAGTACCTATTCGCCGCCGGACGCGCCGGGGATTCTGGATCTCGATCAGGTGGTGGCGCTTTACGGCAACCGCGTACCCATCGGGCTGGATCCGGCGCAGCATCCGGGACCGTATCAGGCGGCGTGGACAATTCACTGCACCGTTCAGGTTTCCGTGGCGCAGGGCGTATTGCTGGCGGCCAGCGGACAGGCCGACGAAGTGATCACGCTTTCGGGCAGCGGCCTGCAATCCCCGCGCACCGTCACGGCGCGTCATCCGACGGCGGCGGCGTCTGACTGCAACTGGCAGACGAGCGTTGCATACCAGCAGAACGTCTCGAACGCGCTGCAACAGAGGCAAATTTATCAGGATTCTTACCGTTTTTGGGCGTACATGTTGCCAGCACTGCTGGCGGCGCTGGCCCTTATTTTTGTCATCTCTGCACTACGGGTTCTCTTGAAGCTCCGCAATGTACGGCTTTCTGTTTCGGCTAAAGACGGCCTGTCATTCGGTTCCCCATTACACACTGGCTTGCCAAAAAATAAATAAAGGATAGGAAACTTATGCGCGTTAAGACGTTTAAGAAAAAAGAATCTCTGATCACGGCCGCAGGACTGACGGCGTTGCTGATGTTCTCCGTGGAAGCGCCTGCCAATGCGGCATCCGTGGCTCCGGTGAAAAACGGCGTTTCTGAAGTGAATATCACCATGACCAGTGCGGCAGACGGCACCTGCGTGGTCGATCACGATTCCGCAAAAGCCGGTCCGGTGACCTTTAACGTGGTGAACAAAACCGCGACGTCGATTACCGAATTAGAGCTTTTGAGCAACAACCGTATTCTGGGCGAAAAAGAGAACCTCGCGCCGGGGCTGCCTGCGGTGAAATTCACCCTGACGCTCGACGGCGGGAAATACCAAATCTATTGTCCGGGCGCAAAACGTGAACTGATCGACTTCACCGTGACCGGCAAAAGTGCCGCGCAACCAGAGGGCAGCACCGCCACTATCCTGGCGCAGGGCACCAAAGATTACGCCACCTATGTGAATGGCGTGGTGGACGCGATGGTCGTGGCCGTTAACCGCCTCAAAACCGATATCGATGCCGGTGATTTGGCGGCAGCCAAAGCCGATTACGCCAAAGCGCGTCCGTTCTACGAACGTATCGAATCCGACGTGAACGGCTTTATTTTGCCGGGCTTCAAGGCGACCGATAACGCCGGAAATCTGGATTACCTGATCGACATGCGTGCGTCCAATCTGGATCCGAAAGCGGGCTGGCACGGTTTCCACGCCCTCGAGCGTGACCTGTTCGGTCAGGGTAAAATCACCGCTGAGACTAAACAAACGGCCACTGAATTGCAGCAGAACGTGGTGCGTCTGGACGCACTGACCAAAGCGCTGACTTACAAACCGGAAGATCTGGCTAACGGCGCAGCCGACCTGCTGGAAGAAGTGCAAAACACCAAAATCAACGGGGAAGAAGAGGCATTCAGCCACTTCGATCTGGTGGATTTCGCCGGTAACGTCGAAGGTGCTCAGCAGGCATTTGCTTACCTGCAACCGGGTCTGGAAAAAATTGATCCAGAGCTGACTAAGCAGGTTGCCGCACAGTTCGCTGCCGTTCACGACATGCTGGAAACCTACCGCGACTCAAAAGTGCCGGGCGGATATAAATACTACACCGCTGAACTGAAAGCGTCTGATGCCGCCAAACTGAGCCGCACGATTCAGGCGTTGCAGGAACCGCTGTCAAAAATCGCCGAGAAAGTGGCGGCGAATAAAGGAGCCTGATGAATGAGCGACAAACTCAGTCCGGCCAGGGAGGCCGGTAAGTTTTCCCGTCGTGAATTGCTCAAAGGCGCCGTGGCAGGTGCCAGTGCCCTGGCTATTCCGGCGGTCAGCTATGCGCACGGACAGGCCACGGCCGCCCGCAACCCGGAAGATACCATTGACCTTTCCCGCCAGTATGCTTTTTACGGTCACGAAGGACAGGCGGGGATCAGCACGCCGCCGCAGCGCCATATCATGTACATGACGTTTGATCTGACGACCTCCACGCGGCAGGACTTGCAGATTCTGCTGGCGCGCTGGTCGTCGGCAATTGCGCAGCTGATGAAAGGCGGCACCATCGGGCAAGTTGAACCTGCACGTGACAGCGGCGTCGGGATGGATACCGGTGAAGCGATGGATCTCGGCCCGGCGTCGCTGACGGTCACCGTCGGTCTGGGGCCACGCGTCTTTACGGACACATTCGGGCTGGCGCAGCACAAACCGGCGCTGATGCGTAACCTGATGCCGTTGCCCAGTGACGACATGCAGCCGGAACTGACCGGCGGCGATTTGTCATTGCAGGCCTGTGCGGACGATCCTCAGGTGGCGTATCACGCCATCCGCGATCTGGCGCGTATCGCCAAAAGCACCGGCGCAGCGCAGACCCGCTGGACGGTGATGGGCTTTGGCCGTGCGTCCGCCGGAAAAGGGCAGTCCACGCCGCGCAATCTGTTTGGCTTCAAGGACGGCACGCGCAACATCACCGGGAAAGCGGATTTCGACAAATATGTCTGGATCAAAGACGGTGGCCCCGCGTGGCAGCAAAACGGCAGTTATCAGGTGGTGCGTAAAATTAAAATCCACATTGAAAGCTGGGACACCGACCGCGTCAGTGACCAGAACAATGTGTTCGGACGCCACAAAGTGTCCGGCGCGCCGTTAACCGGCACAAAGGAATTTGATACGCCGGATTTTAAGAAGAAGGATGCTGACGGAAACCTGATTATTCCTGCGACCGCGCACATCAGTCTGGCGTCGCATGAAAACAATCAGGGAGTTAAGATTTTACGCCGCTCTTACAACTACACGGACGGTCTGAATAACATGGCGCAGCTGGATGCCGGTTTATTATTTATCAGTTATCAGAAAGACCCCGCACAGTTTGAAGCGCTGCAAACCCGCCTGGGTTCGTCCGATGCGCTGAACGAATACATTTCCCACATCGGGTCGGGGATATTCTTTGTGCCGCCTGCGCCAAAAGAAGGGTCGTATATCGGCGCGGAAATGTTCGAATCCTGATTGCCACAGCAGAGATCAGGTCAGTAAAACAAAGCCAGCAAACATCGTTTTGCTGGCTACTGACCGCTGACTTTTTGCGGAAAAGTTTCCACCAGCCAGTCGATAAACACGCGCAGGCGATGAGGAACGTGGCGGTTTTGCGGATAGACCACATGGAACGGATAGGGCGCTGGCCGCCACTCTGTCAGGATTTCCACCAGTGCTCCGCGTTGCAGCGCCTCGCAAATGGAATAGCTGAACGTCTGGATAATCCCCAGACCGGCCATTCCGGCCGCCAGATGGGCGTTGCTTTCATTCACGCCAATACGGTGATCGACCTTAATTTCCGTTTTCCCGCCATCTCGTTCAAAACGAAACGGAAAAGCCCGGCCATTCTGCGGTGAAAGATAACTCACCAGCCGGTGGCCATTTTTCAGTTCATCGGGATACGCCGGTGTGCCGAAGGCTTTCAGATAAGCCGGTGTCGCGCAGGTGATAAGCGTCGCATGGCCGATATAGCGGGCAATCAGCGAAGAGTTGTCCAGCGGCCCGCCGCGTATCACGCAGTCCACATTGTCACTGATGAGATCCACAGGACGGTCAGAAACGCCCAGATCCAGACGGATTTCGGGATAACGCGCCATAAAATCAGCCAGTGCCGGGATCAGCACATCGCGCGCCGTCGAGCCGCCGACGTCAATGCGCAATAGCCCGCGTGGCTTGCTGCGCACGGCGTTAAACGACGTATCGACATCTTCCAGATCACGCAGAATACGCGCCGTTTTTTCATAATATTCGTTGCCTTCCGGCGTCACCGTCACGCGCCGCGTGGTGCGCTGTAACAACCGCACGCCAAGATGCGCTTCCAGTTCCTGCACCGTTTTGCTCAGCGTCGCATTGGGCATATCCAGGGAATCCGCCGCGCGGGTGAAATTCCCCGCTTCAACCACCCGGGCAAATGCCCGTATTGCCGTTAACTGATCCACTCGCTTTTCCCGCCAGTTTTCTGATGCTTTGATTATACATGTACAGGAATAGTCATTTTCATTTTTCGCTATTTTTCAATAAACCGTCTGGCGCTAAATTATCCCCATGCCTGAGGCGGCGGACAACGGTCACAAACCTCCGGCAACCTGACTTAACCTAATCTGACTTTGAGGTATAAAAAATGACAACTCCACTGAGTGGTAAAATCGCACTGGTCACCGGCGGGACAAGCGGCATCGGTTTGGGAACAGCGAAAGAGCTGGCAGAACAGGGCGCGCAGGTCTTTATCACCGGACGCCGTCAGGCAGAACTGGACGCAGCCGTCGCTGAAATCGGCGCTGCGGCAACGGGTATCCGCGCTGACGCTTCCGTTCTGGCCGACCTTGATGCGGTTTATGCACAAATCGCCAAAGCGGCAGGGCGTCTGGATATTCTGTTCGCCAATGCCGGTGGCGGCGACATGCAACCGCTGGGCGGCATCACTGAAGAACACTTCGACCGTATTTTCGGCACCAACGTCCGTGGCGTATTGTTCACGGTTCAGAAAGCCTTACCGCTGCTGACCGATGGCGCATCAATCATTCTGACCGGCTCCACCACTTCGGTATTAGGTACGGCGAGTTTCAGCGTGTACAGCGCCAGTAAGGCCGCCGTCCGAAACTTTGCCCGCTCCTGGGCGCTGGATCTGAAAGACCGCAGCATCCGCGTCAACGTCGTCAGCCCCGGCCCGATCCGCACACCGGGCTTAGGCGACCTGGTCCCGGAAGAACACCGTCAGGGCCTGTTCGATGCGCTGGCCGCACAAGTCCCGTTAGGCCGTCTGGGTGAACCGAAAGAAATCGGCAAAACCGTCGCATTCCTGGCCTCTGATGCCGCCAGCTTCATCAACGGCGTCGAACTCTTCGTCGACGGCGGAATGGCGCAGGTCTGAGTATTAAAATAAAAGTGAAAATGAACCGGCGGGGTACTGCCGGTTTATTTGTGTTTTTCATTATTTAAAAATAAATCAATCATGTATTTAATTGTCTCTAATATACTTTGTTTTGTGATGATTTATGTCGCACGTTAGCCGGTCGTATTGATATGCAACTCAGGACAGGCAATGGTAGAAAGTCTGAACTAAAGTTATCTAAAATTTTACCGATAACAGTCAGAGCTATAGGCGGTAAATAGCATGTTATTTTAATAATAAATTATTCTGGATAACATTTAGCGAGGATGAGTGATTATGAATAAAAATTTTAGAATGATAATGTTCACTACGTTTTTTGGGTTGGCTTCATTACCAGTAAAAGCTAATGATTCTAGTGTCTTGGGCAAAGCTTGTAAGGCTGCTGTAGCTTCTGTATTTGGCCGAGATCATAAGTCAATGAAACTCGACAAAATAGAAGGTGACGTAGCATTCGTACATTATATTAGGTCGAGTGACCATTCTCTATGGGCTGTGAAATGTAAATTGGATGGAGACCGTGTCATATGGGCATCAAATAATCCGGATGATTCTAAACGATGGAGAACTGATCCACTTGATGATGTAGTAAAATATTCGATAGAAGACACGATGCTTACTATTACTCAAGAATACACCGATGGTTCAAGCTCAAACGATGAATATAAATTATCTGGTTTATAACTAAAAAATTACATCAGCACAGGCTCAGACTAAAATTATCAGGTACAGATAGAGTTAAAAAAGGGCCAGTTCATTGCACTCATCTTTACAAACGATCGCACTGTTCGTCGATGGCGCAATGACACTGGCCAGATAGTCTAAATGAGGTGGTGATATTCTGCAGGTTTATTGAGATTATGATCTAATTTATTATAGTGTCAGGATGTTGTATTTTTTCAAATCCGGAAAATCTATACCAACTTAATCATTAAACTTAAAATAATATCTAACTCGATCCGGTAACTATTCCTAATTAAATGCTTCCTACCTAGTGATTATAGCTCTGCTGTATTGTTTTCATTATTTACATTGATATAAAGCATTTGTTTGGTATGTCCCAATAAGATATAACCTCTAAAATCCACTGGGGGTTATAATAGGTAATCAAACGTGTACGGCGTTAACCGGAGAAAAACAAGATATTATCTCTCTGAGATTTGAACTCTGCGCCTCACTTGAAGACAAATGTCAGACAGTACATTGCGGTCAAGTACGGCTGTTTTACATTCATGTCGCAGTATCGAGCCCAAAACGTCTGCCACTGAACTCTGTCAGTTATCAATAGTTCGATAAATCGTTACTGTTACTTTATGTTAATATTTTTATAACTAATGCAAGGATTGCGGTAATGTTGAGTGCGATAAGGTTTTTTCTGAAGTCCATACTTGCGATAATTATTCTGATCGTTATTTCAGTGATTCTTTTTATCTTTTTCTTATATTTCATGCTCATCTATACGCTGGACGGCAAGGTTTACAAGAGATCAAATGTCTTTGATTATTATCTTTTAACCCCAAAGCTATTCAGGGATGCCCCCGATATCTCTAAGAATATTTTGTACTACACACGGGCTGACGATAATTATGGCTTTACACAAGAACGGGTCACATGGGAAAACGTGGGGGACATCATGGTAGCGAAGAAAAAGGTTGAAAATTTTCTGTCAGAAAATGGTATCAAAAACGGAGAACTAAACAGCATGGGAGAAACATATTCAATTGTTCTGGATGGTGATGATATCACCCTGGTGTTGATCACTTGCACCCGATACTGTTGAGTCAGATCTTTCCCAAACAAACCGGCATAACCCCGCACAAAACCATCTAACCCGCTGTCTGCATTCCGGTTGTCACCAAAAGATATACGATATATTCTCTAAGTTCATTTATTCGCCGGATTTGCCCATGACGAACGCCAGACCGCTTCTTGATGTCCGCTCTCTTGCCATTCATACCGCCGCCGGTTTGCCGCTGGTGAAACCGGTTTCGTTGCAGGTGAACCGCCGTGAAATTGTGGCGCTGGTCGGTGAGTCCGGTTCGGGGAAAACCCTGAGCTCGCTGGCGCTGATGGGGCTGTTGCCGCCCGGCGTGAATATGACCGGCGGTGAAATCTGGCTCGATGATCAGAGGATTGCCAGCCCGCACACGCCTTTCGACACGCCGGTGCGCGGGAAACGGCTGGCGATGATTTTTCAGGAACCGATGACCAGCATGAATCCGGTGCTGAAAGTCGGGGAGCAGATTGCCGAAGTGATGGTGCGTCATCAGCAACTGAGCTGGAAACAGGCACATCGCGAAGCCATTGCGTTGCTGGCTCGCGTCGGGATTGTGAACCCGGAACAACGGGCGAAGCAGTATATCCATCAGCTTTCCGGCGGGATGCGGCAGCGGGTGATGATCGCCAGCGCCATCTGTTGTAAACCGGCGTTGCTGATTGCCGATGAGCCGACGACGGCGCTCGACGTCACCATTCAGGCACAAATTCTGACGCTGTTGCAGGAACTGCAACAGGAAATGGACATGGGGATTTTGCTGATTACCCATGACCTGAGCGTGGTGGCGCGTTACGCCGACCGGGCTTACGTCATGCATCAGGGAAATCTGGTCGAGCAGGGGCCGGTGGCGCAACTGCTGACCCATCCGCAGGAGCCGTATACCCGCAAACTGATTGGCGCGTCGCAGCCGGAACCGCGTGAAAAGACCGCTGAAATCAGTTTCGATGCGCCGCTGGTGCGGTTGCGCGGGCTGACCAAAAGCTATCCGCAGGCGCAGCGTCTGCCTTTTGTTCCGGCGAAACGACAGACGGTGCTTTTCCCGACCACGCTGGATATCCGCCGGGGTGAAATTCTCGGGCTGATTGGCGAATCCGGTTCCGGCAAAACCACGCTCGGGCGCGCCATTATTGGCCTGACGGACACCGACAGTGGCGATATCGAATTTGACGGCGTCTCGCTGACACTGGCCAGCCAGGGAACGCGGCAGAAAATGCGCCGCCGTGCGCAGATTATTTTTCAGGATCCTTACGCCAGCCTGAATCCGAAAATTCCTATCGGCGAACAGATTGCCGAACCGCTGCGCGTGTATAAATTGCGGCCTGCTGCGCTGATTCAGGCGCGTGTGGAAGAATTACTCAAACTCGTCGGGCTGGAAGCGCATCACGCCAGCCGTCTGCCCGGCGCGTTTTCAGGCGGTCAGCGTCAGCGAGTGGCCATCGCCCGCGCACTGGCGCTGGAGCCTGAATTGCTGGTGGCAGATGAAGCGGTGTCGGCGCTGGATCTTTCCGTTCGCGGGCAGATTCTGGCGCTGCTGGATCAGTTGCGACAACAACTCGGCCTGACCGTGCTGTTTATCAGTCACGATCTGGCGGCGGTAAAACAGGTGTGCGACCGCGTGGTGGTGCTGTATCACGGTAAAATCGTGGAAACCGGCGAAACGGCGCGGGTTCTGCGTGCGCCGCAACATCCTTATACGCAAACTTTACTGGCCGCCGCGCCCGATATCACGCGGGCGCTGCAACTGCGTCAGGCGGGTTAACAACCCGTCAGCATCGGCAGTTCGCCATGCTCCGCCCATTCGTGCCATGAACCGACATACACCGCCAGCTGGCGATAACCCGACAGCTGAAGCGCGGTGTACACCGTAGCCGCCCGTGCGCCGCGATGACAATAAATGATCACCCGCCGGTCAGGCGTTAAACCCGCGGCTTCTGCCCGCTGACGGATTTCCTCCGCGCTGAGAAATGCGCCGTTTTGCACCACATCTTCCCAGAACAGCAGCTTTGCGCCGGGGATCCGGCCCGCACGGTGACAGCATTCGTGCGCGAATTCGCCGCTGAATTCCGTCGGGCGACGCGCATCCAGGATTTGTATGCCGCTGGCCTGCGCGTTCAGTACTTCATCGCGGGTGGCGGTCAGGTCTTTCCGGAAAACGGAAGTGGTTAACGTATCCGGATTATCTGCACTGATCACCGCGCTCTTGCCGGTGCCGGGCTGCAATTTGCCGCCTGCCTGCACCCAGGCCTCCAGCCCGCCGTCCAGTATCAGCGCATTTTCGATGCCGCCGAACTGCGTAAACCACACGCCGCGCGGGGAACGCATACCGACCTGTTGTTCGAAGAACACTGGCGTGACGTTGTCACGGATAGCCAGTTGTTGCCACGCCCGGTGAAAGGCATTCGCCATTCCCGCAATGCCCGCCGGAGTGCTGTCGGGAATAAAATAATCGTACACATTGAGATGAAGCGCGTCGGGCAAGGTTTCGGCCTGCCATTGCGAAAATTCACGGACATCAATCAGGGCAAATGCCTGCCCGAGCTGGCGGCGCGATAACAGTTCTGCGGCGCTGATCAGCCGTTTGTGATTGAGAATGTGTTGAGCGGGTAAAGTGGAAATAGCCAAAATCTTACTCCGGGAAAAGCGATAAATGCGTGCCCGTTCCGCGTTCGGCGGCGAGTTTTAGGACGCGCGATGCGAGGGCAATATCAAAAACGTTGAGGCCGAAAGAGGAGAAATACACGCTGTCGTCAGCCGCTGGTCGCCAGCCGTCGAGCAGCAGATTGCCTAAATCGGCGTCAACGTGTTCGGGCAGGAATTTTCCGGCGCGGTACATCTGGAACAGGCTTTTGGCGCTGGTTTCACAGAAATCACCCCATAAATCCACCAGCACGCGCGTCGAGCGGTTAATCGCTGCAAAGGAGACTTCGTGATAGCCAACCTGAATCACCAGACGACCGGGGCGGATGGCTTCAGGCCCGAGCAGCGGTTCGGCGGCGCTGGTACAGGTGATCACCGCGTCAGCATCCTGCGCCAGTGCAATCTGAAGATCGGCAACCCGAATCAGCGGCCAGGGGAGTTGGGCGGTTTCAAACGGCAATGCAGACGCGCGGCGATCCCACCAGCTGACCTGTTGCAGATGAGGGAACAAGTGGCGAAGCATGTCGAGATGCGCCATCGCCTGAACCCCGGCACCGAGAAGTAACACGCGCTGAACCGGACGTGGCGCGGCATGGCGCAGCGCAAGGGCCGACACCGCCGCCGTGCGCGTGGCGGTCAGCGCGCCGCTTTCCACCAGCCCGAGCGGCTGGCCGTTATCGGCACGGTTAATCAGCGTCAGCGCCATCGCCTGCGGCAGCTTGTCATTTGCGTCCGGGCGATGTGCGGTCCATTTCACTCCGGCGGCATTAAACCGCCCGCCCACGCTGGCGGGCAGCGCATACGCTTTGCCACGCGGCGTGCCTAAACTGACGTGGGTTTCCGCTGGCATCTGCGCCGCATTCTGGCGCATCAGCGTGACAACGTCACAGATATCTTCCAGCGCCGCCTGCGGATCGGTGCCGCCGAGTGCCACCACGTCCGCGCGGCTCAGTGTGCGAAAACCGGATGTCATATTCAGTGCTCCAGCAACGTTTGTGCGAAGGGATAAAGCGCCGGTGAGCCGCCGCAGTGCACGAAAATCACCCGCGAACCGGCGCTGATTTTACCTTGTTCAGTCAGGCTGATTAAGCCGTGCATCGCTTTGCCGGTATAAACCGGATCCAGCAACACACCTTCAGCCTGTGCAACACGATAAATGGCATCGATACCGCCGTCAGAAGGCACGCCGTACGCGGTGCCAACAAAACCGTCTTCAATCCAGATGTCTTCCGGCGTCCAGCTTTGCGGCCATTCGAGCAGGTCAGCGCAATCCTGCGCCATCGCTGAAATGCGGGTCTGGAACCATTCGGCTTTCGCGCTGACGCTGATACCGACAATTTTGGTGTCCGGCCAGTAACGGCGTGCACCGACGTACAATCCGGCCAGCGTGCCGCCGGAGCCGGTTGGGGCGACGATGACGTCCGGCGCAGGTTCGCCGCGTTCTTTCAATTGGGCGTCCATTTCTTCGATGGCGCGGACATATCCCAGCGCACCCAGCGGCGTGGCACCGCCCAGCGGAATGATCAGTGCTTTTTCGCCCCGCGCCTGTGCGGCGTCAGCATGTGCGTTCATCGTGCCTTCAATCTGGGTGAAATAGCCGTCCGGATCGAGAAACTCCAGTTCCGCGCCAAACAGTTTGTCGAGCAGCAGGTTGCCCTGATACACCTCTGGCTGATTGCCACGCAGCACCAGCACCGGTTTCATGCCGAACTTACGTGCAGCGGCGGCGACCATGCGGGCGTGGTTGGACTGATGTCCGCCGGTGGTGATCACCACATCGACTTCCTTGCGGCAGGCGTCGGCCATCAGATATTCCAGCTTGCGGACTTTATTGCCGCCGCCGCCAAAACCGGTGTAATCATCACGTTTGATGTCCAGCGTGATGCCGAGTGAGTCGCCTAATGTGGTCAGGCGCTCAAGCGGCGTGGGGAAGAACCCCAGTGAAACTCTTTCAAAATCATCGGACTGTTTCATGCTAAATATCCTGCTGGTTTATTTTTAAAACTTTCCCGGGAGTTGACGCAAAACGCCTGTGGCTTAAACCGCTGGCGTAGAAAAGGGAGGGCCATTGCTGAATTCGGTGATCCAGTCGGTGACCGATTGCTGAAAACGTTCGAGTCCGCGCAGCGTGACAAACTCATTCACGCCGTGCGCGTTGCCGCCGTGGCCCAGCCCGCCAATCAGAAAGGCCGGAGCCACGCGGGCAAAGGTGTAAGCCGGTGCGCAGCCGGGTGCCCACGGCCAGATTTGCGGTTTCGCGCCCTGCATTTCGTAGCTGGTGAGCAGGGCATCGACGCCGGGGCTGTGGTGCGCAAAGCGGTGACCGGGATAACAGTCGTCGAGTTCCAGCTCCACGCCGTCGAATTCCGGGCGGGAAAGCGTCTGGCGGATCACCGTCAGCAGGCTTTCACCGTCAATACCCGGCGGGACGCGCAACGCTATTTCGGCGCTGGCACCGCACGGAATGACACCGCGCGAATCCAGCGGATCGCTGCGGATTTCAGAAATATTCAGCACCGCGCCGTTGATCAGCTGTTGCAGGCAGGCCAGCGTATCGCCGCTGACCGATAACGTTTCACTGCGGCGGAACGTTAATTCGTCGGCAATGCTGAACTGTGCGGCGAGAGTGGAAAGCAGCCGGCTGGCTTCCTCGTCGATCACCTGACGGGCGATCACGCCGCTGTTATGGGCAGGCGCGATGGCATTCAGCGCCGCCACCAGCCGCCAGACGGGATTCGCAATCCAGTTAGCGTTACTGGCGTGAATTGCCGCAGACGGGCCGCCCCATTTGCCGCCGCTGACTTTTAACCGTCCGCCGCTCAGCCCGCTGAAACCGAGATAGACGCGCGGTTCACCGCCGCCATATTCACACAGCGACGGGAAAAAGACCGCGCTGGCGGTTGAAACCGGGCAAGGATCCTGCGCCAGATAACGGCGCAGCTCGCCGCTGCCCGTTTCTTCTTCGCCTTCCAGAATAATTTCAATATTGACGCTGAGTTTTCCGCTGTCGCACAGCGATTTCACCGCCATCAACATGCCTGCCAGCGGGCCTTTGTTGTTTTCGGCACCGCGCGCAATAAACACTTCTCCGACGCCCGGCCAGTCGGTCACGCCACCGCTGAACGGCGGAAATTCCCAGCCCGTAGCCTCTGCGGGCATCACGTCATACATGTTGTAAAGCACCAGCGTTTTTTCCGCCTGCCGGTCAATGCGCAGATGCACCAGCGGCGGGGCGCTATGTGACGTTTGTTCGCTCACCGCCAGCACCGGAATGCCGCCCAGTTCAGCGCGGATCCAGTCTTCCAGCCACTGCGCCAGTGCGCGTTGCTGATCAATCTGCCCGGAAACGCTGGCGAACGGTGTGATGGCAGACAGCAAATCCAGCGTCGGGTAAACCGGTGGCGTAATGGAAATACTCACAGGCGGATCCTCGGGTTCAGTACGACATAGAGCAGGTCGATAATCAGGTTGATGCCGACAAATACCAGCGCCGCCAGCAGCACAATGGCCTGCACCAGCGGGAAATCACGGTTCTGAATGGCCTGCACGGCAAGGCGGCCAATACCCGGCCAGGCAAAAATGATTTCTGTTACCAGCGCACCGCCGAGCAGCGAGGCGAAATACATACCCTGAACGGTGATAACCGGGATCAGCGCATTGCGTAATCCGTGGCGCACCACAATCCGCCAGGCGCTCAGCCCTTTGGCGCGGGCGGTGCGGATGTAATCCTGCTGCATCACGTCAATCAGGCTGGCGCGGATCAGGCGTGCAATCGCGCTCATGTAATACGCGCCGAGGCTCAGCGCGGGCATGATAAGCTGGCTGGCGCTGCCATAACCGCCGGACGGCAGCCAGCGCAGGTTGAGGCTGAACACGATAATCAGCAGCAGCCCGAGCCAGAAAACCGGGATGGCCTGACCGCTGAACGCCAGCAGGCGCGAGAGCAAATCCCACGCTGTGTTCTGATACAGCGCGCTGATGATGCCGAGCAGCAAACCGGCCACCGTGCTCCAGAGCAACGCGCTGACGGCGAGCAACAAGGTGGCGGGAACGCGCTGACCGATTAACTCTGTGACCGGCTGGCTGTAGCGCAGGGATTCGCCGAGATCGCCGTGTAAAACGCCGTTCAGGTAATGCCCGTATTGCCAGATGAGTGAACGGTCAAAGCCCATGCTGTGGCGGAAATTCTCGATTTCCTGCTGGCTCGAACCGGGCGGCATCATGACCGCGGCCGGATCGCCGGTAAGATGCAGACTGTAGAAAATCAGCAGGGAAACGCCGAACATCACCAGCACGGATTGTCCGAGGCGTTGCAGGATATAACGCAGCATATCAGTCGAGCCTCGTGTGGGTTTTGCGCAGCAGACTGTCGCCGAGCAGGTTGCAGCCAATGACCAGCGCGGCAATCACCAGCCCCGGATACAGCACCAGCCATTGCGCAAGCAGCATGTAAGAACGGCCTTCGCCGATCAGATTCCCCAGCGTCGGCGTCGGCGGCTGAATGCCCATGCCGAGAAAACCAATCGACGCTTCAAGCACGATAAGGCGCGGAATATCCAGCGTCAGCAGCACAATCAGCGGCGTCATGAGATTGGGTAAAACGTGGCGCAGCAGAATGCGCGGCGTGGAAAAGCCCATCGCTTTAACGGATTCGATGTATTCCAGCTCGCGGATTTCCAGCGTTTTGGCGCGTGCCACGCGGGCATAAATCGCCCAACTGGTGACGCCCATGATCAGGATGATATTGGTGAGCGACGCGCCGAACAGCGCCATCACCAGTAAGATCAGCAGGATAAACGGCACTGCCAGCTGGATGTCCATCAGGCGCATGATCAGCGCGTCCAGCCAGCCGCCCACGTATCCGGCAATCATGCCGAGCACCGAACCGATCACTGCTGCAATCGCTGCCGCCAGTAATACCACCATCAGTGAAAGCCGGGTGCCCGCCAGAATGCGCGACAATAAATCACGCCCGAGCTGGTCAGTGCCGAGCAGATGCTGGCCGCCGGGCGCAGAAAACGCCGCAGCCAGATCGTTTTTCAACGGATCCGGCAGCGGTAACCACGGCGCAAGAAGCGCCGGGATGATGACCAGCAACAGCAAAAGGCCGCCGAGAAGACCGTCGCCATAAAAGCGACGACGGGGTTTTCTCTGCAAAACCGAACGCAGTGAAATCATTTAAGCCTCAGGTCGAACAGCGGAATGCGGGCGTCTGCGCGGCCTTTGAAGGTCACGTTGTCCGCGCTGGCGTACAGTGAATCTTCCTTATAAAGCGGGATCAGCGGTTGCTGTACGGCTACAACCTGCTGGATTTGTTGCAAAATCTTCTCACGTTTCGCCGGGTCAACCGTGGTGCGGCTGCTGTTGAGCAGGGCGTCCAGCTCCGGAGAATTCACCGTAGAATACGGTTCGCCGGAATGCAGGATCGGATACAACGCGGCATCGGCGTCCAGCGTCTGCGTGGAACCCCACGCCAGCATGTACAGCGGTGCCTGTTTCTGCGACGCCACCTGCTGGGTATAGACCGACCATTCCGGAACTTCCAGTTCCGCTTTCACGCCGATTGCCGCCAGATCCTGCACGATCGCCTGTGCCACATCGGCGCTGGCGATATAACGGCGCGGTGCCTGGAATTTCAGAGTGAATCCCTGCGGATAACCGGCTTCGGCTAGCAGGGACTTCGCTTTCGCCACGTCCTGCGCCGGTGCCGGAATAGCCTCATAGCCAAAATCTTTCGGCCCGGCCATCGTGCCGGTTGGCGTACCAAAACCGTGCAGCAAATCGCGGGTATACGCCGTGCGGTTCAGCGCCAGAGAGAGCGCCTGACGCACGCGCACATCGCTCAGCGGTTTCTCGTCGTTTTTCAGCCCGAGATAAATCGTCAGGCCGCCGTTTTTCACCTGTTCCAGATGCACGCCCGGTTTGTTTTTCAGCGCCGGGACTAAGTCAGCCGGAACGCCGTCCACCAGTTGCACTTCGCCGGTCAGCAGGGCGGTAATTCGCGCAGTGGCTTCAGGGATCGGCCGCCAGGTGACGGTATCGATTGCGGGCTTACCCCGCCAGTAATCCGGATTGGCCTGCATCACGACTTTTTCGTCGGGGATAAACGTCTGCAAGGTGTACGCACCGGACCCGACCGGTTTACGCGCAAACTCAGCCGCGCCAACCCGAGTAACATATGCCGGTGGCACAATGTAGGTCGGGTAACGGCTCATGCGCGTGGGCAACAGCGGATCCGGGCCGCTGGTGTGAATTTTCACCTGATAATCACCGGTGACTTCCACTGATTTGATTGTGCGGATATAAGAGATAGTCGGCGCATGGTTTGCGGGATCAAGAATGCGGTCTATTGAAAATTTTACTGCCTGCGCGTTCACCGGCTCGCCGTCGCTGAATTTCACGCCCTGACGCAACGTGAATTCCCAGGTGGTGTCGTCGAGGGACTTCCAGCTTGTCGCCAGCCCAGGCTGCAACTGCATATTGGCATCGCGCAGCACCAGCGTATCGAAGAGATTGTCCACCAGCGTGGCGGATTCTTTCAGGAACCCCGGATCCATCGCGGTGGCAGAAGTGGTCTGCGCGATCACCAGTTCAGAGGCGAAAGCCGCCTGAGTGGTGAGGCCGAGCAGCAGGGCCAGTGAAGCCAGTTTGAAGGCAGGTATTCTCATTTACGGTCATTCCCAAAGTGAAGCCGCCAGAAGCGTTGACGGAATTAATGTGAAGTCACTGTGTCGAAAACGTTTACTCAATGTTCAATTCCTTAATACAGGATATATCCTATATAATGTATTTTTGGCAAGCCAGACTTTAAACCGCAAAAGAAAAGACATATTTTTGCTAAAGGAAACGTCACATGTTTGAGATGGAAAAAGCGCAGCGGATCAGCCTGACCATGCAGGTTGAAGCCAAACTGAAAGGCGCGCTGATTGTCGGTGTACTCAAGCCGGGCGCGCGACTGGTCACGAAAGAGATTGCCAGCCAGCTGGGCACCAGCGTTACGCCGGTGCGCGAAGCACTGCTGCGGCTGGTTTCCGCCGGTGCGCTGGATGCCACGCCCGCGCAGGCGTTTATGGTGCCGAAAATTGAATTGTCGCGTTATCAGGAAATCACGCTGATCCGCAAAAATCTGGAAGGGCTGGCGGTGTCACAGGCCTGCGAGGTCATCACCGCAGAGCACATCGCGTTGCTGAAAACCCTCAACGCAAAATTCCTGGCCGCCAAAAGAGAGAACAAAGTGGAAGAGGCGCTCGAGGCCAACCGCGAGTTCCGCTTTACGTTGTATGAAATGGCCGGAATGCCGACGCTGATGGCGCTGATCGAACAACTTTGGGTGCAGATCGGCCCGTGCTTTAATTACCTGTATCCGCAGTCTTCGCCGATGACGCAGGGCAGGCACAATTATGATCAACTGCTGCTGGCGCTGGAAGCCGGTGACGGTAAACGCTGCGTGAAGCTTGTCCACAAAGCGATTGATGACGGTGCGGCTATTCTGGTGGAACACTATTTTTTGCAGGAATAGGGGAAAGTTTTCGCCAGAAAAGCGAGGATCCCGCCCATAAAAAAAGGTGCACCCGCGTGCACCTTTCGCTTATAACGCCGCAGCGTTCATCAGAACATCAGTACCATCCACGGGTAACCAATCAGCATTAAACCGGCGAGGAAGATGGCACCGAAAATGGTGCCCAGACGCCAGTAATCTTTGGTCGGCAGATAACCGCTGCCGTAGTAAATCGGGCTTGGGCCGGTTCCGTAAGGGGTGATAATCCCCATTACGCCCAGAGACGTCACCATCATCAGGCAGTAAACCGGCATGTTGATGCCCGGAATGGCGGCAGCGATAGTCAGCATCGCCGGTAACAGCGCGGTGGTATGCGCGGTGGTACTGGCGAACAGATAGTGCAGCAGGAAAAACGCAATCAGCAGCATTACGGCAGCCACCTGCGGGTCGATGCCGGTGAGCAGTTGCCCGCCTTCTTTACCCAGCCAGGCGATGAAACCGACGCGCGCAAGGCCGTCAGCCAGCGCGACCAGCGTGGCAAACCAGGCGAAAGTATTCCAGGCCGGTTTGTTGCTGATAATGTCGTTCCAGTTCAGCACGCCGGTCCACAGCATCAGAATCACGACCAGCAAGGCCGCCAGCGCCGGTTCAATCCAGGCCGCGGCAAAAATCCACATCAGCAGGGCCGAACACACGAAGATCAGCAGCAGGATTTCGTTACGCGACAGCTTGCCCAGTTTCTCCAGCTCAGCTTTCGCCCATTTCGGCACTTCATCGTTAATCTTCACTTCCGGCGGATAGAACCAGTACGCCAGCAGCGGCATGGTCAGGATCAGAATCACGCCCAGCGGCAGGAAGGCGAGGAACCACATCCCCCATGAAATATTGAAACCGATGATGCTTTTCACCAGCGCCAGCGCCAGCAGGTTGGGAGCCAGTGCGGAAAGGAACATCGAACTGGTGATACAGGCCGCGGTAATCGCTACCCACATAAGATACGAACCGATTTTACGTGCACTCGGGTCGTTCGGCTTGGAACCGTACAACGGCGGCAGGTTGGCGATGATCGGGTAAATGGTCCCGCCGCTGCGCGCTGTGTTAGACGGTGTGAAGGGCGCGAGCAACAGATCGGCGAAGGTGATGGCGTAACCGAGCGTCAGACTGCGACGACCCAGATATTTCACCAGAATCAGCGCCAGACGGCGGCCAAACTGCGTTTTGTCATAACCGGCTGCAAACATAAATGCGCCAAATATCAGCCAGACCGTCGAGTTACCAAAGCCGCTGACCGCCCATTTAAAGGCTTCGGTCGGCATTCTAAACTTCGGATCCGCCAGTTCTGCCGGGCTGAACAACAGCCACTGGCTAAACAGCGCGATGACCACCACGCCCGTCAGGCCGATCACCGCACCGGGTAACGGTTCGAAAATCAGGCCGACAATCACGCCGACGAAGACGGCGAAGAAATGCCAGGCATAGGGCTGTAACCCGGCAGGAACAGGCGTCAGCAGCAACAGCACCGCCACCAGAACTGGCAGGAACAGCATGATCAGACGTTTTTTTAGCCCCGCAGAGGCAGGAGCGGCCTTGTTGGGATCATTCAAAGTCGTTGTGGGTT
Source organism: Rahnella sikkimica (assembly GCF_002951615.1). GTDB lineage: Bacteria > Pseudomonadota > Gammaproteobacteria > Enterobacterales > Enterobacteriaceae > Rahnella > Rahnella sikkimica. The sequence continues at coordinate 1,151,168 of NZ_CP019062.1, forward strand.
TCATAGTTTGGTTTGCCCGTGATTGAAAGTGAGCGTTACGCCCTGGTTGTCCATGCGTGATTTCGTCTTTTGAAAATTCATTTTGCTATTTCACTTTGACATCTTAAATCCATGCGTTTTTCTTTACCGGAAGCTCGTCACGTATTACAAAAAGATGATGGTTTGAGAAAGAGATGATTAAAAACTAAATATTATCTGAATCCTGCATGACCCCATGAAGTCATTATTATTTAAATAAAATACCATTGATAAAAGTGTGGTTATTCTTTTACAGAAAAGCCTTCAATTGAGAATGTAGAGTAAAATCTCACAAACGCCAGTTTTCGAACTCAACCTGCTGATTTATCAGGCGGGATTTTTTATGTTAATCAAAAGTTGATTTTTGTCAATCACTCGATAACAATTGAAGATGGTATTTGGTTTAATGTCGGGTAAATAAACAACTCCTGTTCCCTCGAACGTTATAACGACCCACATCGCCCATTTTTTTATTTACACAAACAGAAAAGTAAACAGAAAAATCAGACCGTTTTTTAAATTCATCACCTGCATCGGATTGCTTAATTTCACGGTAAGTAATGCGGCCACGGAAAATTCAAGACTTTTAATTTTTGGAGTTGACCCTAATGAATAAGCTCACCCCGGTCCTTAAGCCACTGACGCTGCCCAACGGCGCAGTGCTGAAAAACCGCCTGCTGATGGCGCCGATGACCACCTGTACGGGCTTTTACGACGGCACGGTGACCAGCGAACTGGTGGAATACTACCGCGACCGCGCCGGTAGCATCGGAACCGTCATCGTTGAGTGTTGCTTCATTGATCGTTTAGGCCCGGCGTTTCCCGGCGCGATTGCCATCGACAGCGACAACAAAATTCCCGGCCTGAAAAAAATTGCGGATGCCATCAAATCCAAAGGGTCGAAAGCGATTTTGCAGATTTATCACGGCGGCCGCATGGTGGAACCCGAACTGATCGGTGGCCGCACGCCGGTTGCGCCGAGTGCTATCGCCGCGCCGCGTGAAGGTGCCACCAAACCGAAAGAACTGACCGGCGAAGAAGTGGAAACCATGATCACCAAATTTGGTGATGCCGTGAACCGTGCCATTAAAGCCGGGTTCGACGGCGTGGAAATCCACGGTGCGAACACCTATCTGATTCAGCAGTTCTATTCTCCGAACTCTAACCAGCGTACCGACAAATGGGGCGGCGACCGCGACAAACGCGCACTGTTCCCGCTGGAAGTGCTGGAAATCACCCATAAAATGGCGAAACGCTTCGCCGACGCTTCCTTTATTATTGGCTACCGTTTCTCGCCGGAAGAGCTGGAAGTGCCTGGCATCCGTTTTGACGACACGATGTACCTGCTGGAAAAACTCGCCGCGCGCGGACTGGATTACGTGCATTTCTCCGTCGGCCAGTTGCTGCGTTCTTCTATTGTCGATACCCAGGACCCGACGCCGCTGATCACGAAATTCCGCGCGATGCGCTCTGAGACACTGGCCAAAGTGCCGGTGATTGGCGTCGGCGGCGTGGTCAATAAATCCGACGCCGAGAGCGCGCTGGAACACGGCTTTGATCTGGTGGCGGTGGGCAAAGCCTGCATCGCGTATCCGGACTGGGCCGACCGCATTATCAACAACGATCACCTTGAGCTGTTCATCGACAGCCATAAACGCGAAGAGCTGAACATCCCGGAACCGCTGTGGCGCTTCTCGCTGGTCGACGCCATGATCCGCGACACCAGCGTCACAGGCCGTAAATACAAGGCCGGGGTGTATCAGGAGAAAGTCGAAGCCGAAGCGCTGAAACTGAAAATCAACGTGGTGCTCGACACCGACCGTATTACCGATATTCAGCTGGTCAAAGACGACTCGCTGGACGTCGATTTCACCACCACCTTCGAAAGCCTGCGCACGCGTATGCTGGTCGCCAACAGCCCGCACGTGGATGCGATTACCGGCGCAACGACGCAGAGTGAGGCGCTGAAAAAAGCCGTTTCTCGCGCCATGACGACCTCGAGCAAAGAACACGTTATCGATACAGGGGGTAACCCGCAGGCACCGCAAAACTTTGACGTTGTGGTTATCGGCAGCGGCGGCGCAGGGCTGGCGGCGGCGATTCAGGCGCACGATGACGGCGCGCATGTTGTGATCATCGAGAAAATGCCGACCATCGGCGGCAACACCATCAAAGCCTCCGTCGGGATGAACGCGGCAGACACCCGTTTCCAGAAACTCAAAGGCATCGAAGACAGCAAAGAACTGTTCTATGACGAAACGCTGAAAGGCGGGAAGTTTAAAAACAATCCTGTGCTGCTGCGTGAATTCGTTGAACTGGCCCCGGAAGCCATCGAATGGCTGGCGGCGAAAGAGATCGAACTTAACGACATCACGATCACCGGCGGGATGAGTATCGACCGCACGCACCGACCGGCAGACCGGTCTGCGGTGGGCGGATTCCTCATCAGCGGTCTGGTGAAGAACATTAACAAACGCGAAATCGAAGTTCTGCTGGAAACCTCCGTTGCAGAAATCCTGTATGAAAACGGTGCGGTGTCCGGCGTGAAAGTGGTGGATGAATACAACGACAGCCGCATTCTGAATGCGAAAAGCGTCATTGTTGCCACCGGCGGTTTCAGCGCCAACCGTGAGATGGTGGTGGGCTATCGCCCGGATCTCGACGGTTTCGTCACGACCAACCACGCAGGCGCGACCGGCAGCGGCATCGCCATGTTGCAGAAACTCGGCGCAGACACCGTGGACATGGGCGAGATCCAGATCCACCCGACGGTCGAACAATCCACGTCCTATCTGATTTCCGAAGCCATTCGCGGCGGCGGGGCGATTCTGGTCAGCCAGGCCGGTAAGCGTTTCTACAACGAAATGGAAACCCGCGACAAAGTCTCCGCAGAAATTATTGCGCTGCCGGAGAAAAGCGCGTGGATTATCTTCGATGAGCAGGTGCGGGCCAGTAACAAAGCCGCGGATGAATACATCGCCAAAGGGTTTGTGCTGAGCGCACCAACGCCGCAGAAACTGGCAGTCAAACTGAACATGGATCCGGAAGTGCTGGCCGAAACGCTGGAACGCTACAACCTGTTCGTCGTGGCGAAAAATGACGAGGACTTTGGACGTACTACCGCGCTGCGTCACCCGCTCAATCAGGGGCCGTTCTTTGCGATCCGCATCGCACCGGGCGTCCACCACACGATGGGCGGCGTTACCATCAACCCGGATACTGCGGTTCTGGACGCCCAAAAACAAATCATCCCCGGTGCCTGGGCTGCCGGTGAGGTCGTGGGCGGTATCCACGGCGCAAACCGGATTGGCGGCAACGCCGTGGCCGATATCATCATCTTTGGGACCCTCGCGGGGAGGAAGGCGACGGCTTTTGCGAAAGGCTAAATATTGCGCTTTATGCGCATAAGCGTGGGACTGGACTGAGCGAGAAAATTTCGGTTTCTCAATTGCAGTGCTCGCTCAGCGGCTGACGCCGAAACCGACCAAAGAGGCCCAGGACGGGGCCTCTTTGGAATCTCCACGTCTTTTTCAACACGCGCTATCGCTGGGTCGATGGACATGTTCTGCCGCACCGGCGCGTGGCGCGAAAACTTGCCGCTACGCGGTACCTTCATTTCGGTCTTCGAGCCTTAGGTCTCGAAACGCTCATTCAGCAAGCTTTCTGAGCGCGCCAGATAACATTTTTTCAAAAGAAAACAACAGTCTGGTTTGCTCCTCCCCCTGCGAAGGGGGAGGCCGGGAGGGGGTTTAGCAAGCCACTGAGTCGCTAAAACCCACACCCCATCCCGGCCTTCCCCTCGTGAGAGGTGAAGGAGCAAATCAAAACCAGCCAGCATCCATCTTTCGAATTACATAGCCAGTGGCCGCTTTCAAAAATCACGCTGGAAGGAGAGGTGGAAAACCGCGTATTTTTTCGCGCGGTTTGTAATCCGACTGGAAGGCACCGCGCAGCGGCGGGATTTTGCGGCACTCGCCGGAGTTGCTGGAACATAATTTACAAGCGGTAGCGCGCAGTGAAAGAGCCGGAGATTCTAAAGAGGCGCGGCGATAGGCGCCTCTTTAGGCCAGTTTGGGTGGCAACCCAAGGTTTTGATTTTGATTGGCAACCCACAATCCTGACCTGATCTACTCTCCGCCCCAGACTTCCACCGCCAGTCGGTAAAAATTCCCCCCCAGAATATCTTTGATCACTTTGTCGCTGTGGCCGGATTGCAGTAAATGCACGACGACTTCTTCGAGCGCAGAAGGCGCAACGTAATCACTGACGCCTGAATACGCTTCGGCAGGCCAGTATTCCGGATGCGCAGCGAGGATTTCTTCGGTGCTGGCGTTGCCGACCGGGAAGGCGTAGTCAAGCGCGAGGGCGACGTGACGTGGCCCGGCGACGTCAATCAGGTAATCGACGTGGCGGGCAAACAGGGCGGCATCAGGCTTATCTTCACCCAGGAATTTCCCGATGCCGTTGACGCCGATCAGACCACCGGATTTCACGCAGGCGCGAATTTGTTCATCGCTGATATTGCGTCCGTGTGCGTGAACGGCTTTTGGGTTTGAGTGGGAAAAAATCACCGGTTTGCGGGAATAGTCTATAGCCTCGAGGCTGGTCTGAACGCTGCAATGTGAGACGTCAACAAACATCCCCACGCGGTTCATTTCGTCGATGACTTCCTTGCCAAACGTGGTTAAACCCGTGTTTTCATCATGACAACCGCCACCGGCCAGATTATTGCGGTTATAGGCAAACAGCATCTGCCGCACGCCGAGGTGATGATAAAACTCGACCATTTCCACCCGGCCATCCAGCGCATTCATGCCTTCGATATCAAAGGTTATCGCCAGCTTACCGGCGGCGCGGGCGGTGAGAATATCTTCAGGTTTGCTGACAAGCTGATAATCCTCGGCGTGGTCGAGGATCCAGTGGCGGAACGCCGCCAGATTTCGCACTGTTTGTTCCCACGGCAGGACATCAAACCCGACATCCACTGACAGATAATGCACCCCGGCATCGCGCCAGAGCTGTAAATTATTCAGGTCCGCTGCCGGATCGGGCATAAAACCGGAGTGTCCGTCCCACACCAGCGAACCGGCAAAAAGTGTGCGGGCGCGTTGTGCGATGTCTGTCTGTGTCATGTCGGCATTTCCTGTAATAAAAAAGTCTGAGCGGGTGACTGCTGCGTTAACACGTTATCCAGCCAGCCGGGTTCGAGCGTCGGTTCAGCCTGTAGCAGGCGCGCGGTGTAATCATCGTAAGGCGGAGCCAGCACGGTTTCCCGCAGCCCCTGACGCACCAGTTTTCCACGGTGCATCACCGCGACGGAATGCGCGATGCTGCGCACGGTCGCGATGTCATGGGTAATGAAAAGCAGCGTCAGGCCGGTGGCGTGCTGTAGCTTACGGAACAGCGTCAGCACGCCTTGCGCGACCAGAGGATCCAGCGCCGAAGTGGGTTCGTCACAAATGAGAATGTCCGGTTCAGCCGCCAGCGCCCTGGCAATCGCCACCCGCTGTTTCTGGCCGCCGGAAAGCTGAGATGGAAAACGATCAATCAGATCGCGGGAAAGCTCGACCTGTTCGAGTAACTGGCTGATTTGCTCGCTGAACGCCGCGCCGCGTAAACCGCTGAAGCGCGCAACATTGCGGCCTACCAGTTCGCGAACGCGATGGCGCGGATTCAGCGCGGTATCCGGGTTCTGATAGATGTACTGGATCCGCTGACGCTGCGCGGATGTACGGCGCTGACAGTCAAATGACAGCGTTACGCCTTCAAGCGACAGCTCGCCGGATGCAGGTTTTTGCAAACCGGCCAGCGTGCGGGCGAGGGTGGATTTCCCCGAGCCGGATTCGCCGACTAACGCAAAAGTTTGTCCGCGTGGCAGTGAGAGCGAAAGCCGGGAAATCACCGGTTCGCCGTTGCCGTAACCTACGGTGAGATTGCGCAGTTCCAGCACCGGCAGAGTTTGTCCCGGCGTTTCCAGCGACGCGGGATGACGGGTGCCGAGCAGCGCCTGCGTATAAGCCTGCGCAGGCGCGCGTAAAATCTCCGCCGTGGGGCCACTTTCCACCGGCTTGCCGTGTCGCAGCACCAGCAGGCTGTCGGCAATCTGGGAAACCACGGCAATATCATGCGAGATATACAACGCGGCGGTGTGCGTTTGCTTTACGGCGTGGCGGATGGCGGCCAGCACGTCGAGCTGGGTCGTGACATCCAGAGCGGTGGTCGGTTCATCGAAGACAATCACGTCCGGCGATGAACACAGCGCCATGGCGGTCATTGCGCGCTGCAACTGCCCGCCGGAAACCTGGTGCGGATATCGCCGGGCGAACTGCACAGGGTCGGGCAAACCGAGCAAGCCAAACAGCTGCAACATCCGTTCCTGCGCCGCCTTTTTGCTGATGACGCGGTGATAACAGGCGGCTTCGGTCACCTGTGCGCCGAGGGTTAACGCCGGATTAAACCCGGCGCTGGCCGACTGCGCCACATAGCAAATCCGTTTGCCCTGATGCAAGGCTAAACGCGGGGCATCTTGCGGGGGGTAAGTCTTACCGAGAAACGTAACCGTGCCGCTGAGCGGACGCAACGCGCCACGATAATGCCCCATCACCGCCAGCCCGAGCGTGGATTTCCCGGCACCCGATTCTCCGATCAGCCCGAGCACTTCACCCTGGCGCAATGTGAAAGAAACCTTATCCACCAGTACCGTTTCCCGGTAGCCCACGCAGAGATCATGTACCTGCAAAATGGCGTCTGACATTACAGAATCTCCTGTTGTTGCAGTTTTCTGCTCAGCGCATCGACCAGCAGGTTGATAGCAATCACCAGCAGGGAAATTGCCACTGCCGGATAAAAGGCTGCACTGACGCCAAACAGAATGCCGTCTTTATTTTCACGGACGATTGCCCCCCAGTCGGCAGCGGGTGGCTGAATACCCAGCCCGATAAAAGACAGCGTAGAGATGAACAAAATACTGGCGCTGAACTGCATCCCCCATTCGGCCAGCAGCGGGAAGCGGGCGTTTGGCAGCATTTCCCGCGTAATGCGGTACCAGTGAGTTTCGCCCGCCAGTTTCGCCGCTTCCATATAGTCCGTGGCGGCAATATGCGACGCGAGGCTGTAACCGAGCCGGTAAACGCGGGTTGCGCCGATGGCGACCAGCACGCCCACCAGCGTGGCGTTGGTTTGTGGCAACACCGCCAGCGCGACCAGCGCAATGATCAGTGAAGGCAATGACATAAAGAGATCGTTGAGCCGTGACAGCAGCATTTCAAATCCGCCGCCAACGCTGACCGCCAGAAAACTGAGCAGCGTGCCGAGCAATGTCGCTAACGCGGAAATCACAAAGGCAAAAAACAGCGTAAGGCGCGCGCCGTAAAGCAGACGGGAGAATAGATCCCGCCCGAGATTATCGGTGCCGAGCCAGTGTGCGGCGCTCACGGGCTGCCAGATGTCACCGGCAATCTGCCCGGCATCAAAGGGCGCAAGCCACGGCGCGGCCAGGGCGGCGAAGATAAATATCACCAGCAAAACGCCGCCAGCGATAGCGCTGAAAGAAGAGAACAACGTTTTCATTTTGGAAATCTCAGGCGGGGATTCGCCACCATCGCCAGCATATCCACCAGCAAATTAAGCAGGATATAGACCGCCGCAAAGACCAGACCGCAGGCTTCAACGACAGGAATATCGCGCACCGTCACCGCATCCACCATGTACTGACCTACGCCGGGATAAACAAAAATCACTTCAATGATCATGGCACCGACAATCAGCCCGGCCAGATTCATGGCGATCACGGTCAGCACGGGTGAAATGGCGTTCGGCGCGGCGTGCTTCCACAGAATACGCAGCGGCGGCAGGCCTTTCAGCCGGGCAGTTTCCATCCACGGCGTGTGGGTCACAGACATCAGCGCACTGCGCGCGGAACGAAGCATGTTCGCCAGCACGGCAATCGCCAGCGTCAGCACCGGTAACAGCATGGCGGAAAGCCGGTCGGGCAGGCTCATCCCGTCATAGATTGTTGAAGGAAAGGTGGACACACCGACGTGCAATACCAGGATCTGAATCAGCAGATAACCGATGAAAAATTCAGGCAGGGAAAGAATAATCAGTGAAATCAGCGTGATAATCCGGTCTGGCAGACGGTGCAGATAGCGAACAGCAAACAACCCGCCGAGCAGCGCCACGGGCACGGCCAGCAGCGCGGAAGCGCCCGCCAGCCATAACGAATTCAGCAACCGGTGACCGAGTTGCGCGCTGACCGGCTGCTGACTGGCCCACGACAGCCCGAAGTCACCGTGGAAAATTTGCGCCACCCAGTGCCAGTAGCGCGTCACCAGCGGTTTATCCAGCCCGAGACTTTGCCGGATGCTGGCCACCGCTTCCGGCGTAGCGGTTCTGCCCAATGAAGTGGCCGCAAAATCGCCGGGCAGCGTGTTCACGGCAATAAAAATCAGCAGCGAAACGCCCCACAGCAAAATCACCGCCAGCAACAGGCGGTGTCCTAATGCACGTGCCAGCGGATGACGGGGTGCGGCAAATCTCACCCCGTTAGCCAGAGCTCTTTTCATCAGCTGTTCAGCCAGACGCGTGAAATCACCTGACCGTTTGATAAATCGTTGCCGACATCCTCGGTATAGCCCTGAAGTTTTTTGCTGCTGGCGTTCAGATAGTTATTGAATACCGGCAACAGCGTGCCGCCTTCGTCACGCACAATCAGCGCGATATCGTGGTAAAGCGCGCGACGTTTGGCCTCATCTTCTTCGGCGCGCGCCAGTTTCAGCAGGCTGGCAAACTGCGGGTTAGCGAAGTTCGTTTCGTTGCTGGCGGACGTCGGGCCCAGTTCGAGGGAGTAAATAAGATCCTGTGTTAAACGCGTTCCCCATGAGGACACGCAGAACGGTTTATTACGCCAGACATTATTCCAGTAGCCGTCGTCAGGCTGGCGGCGGATATCAATTTTGATACCGGCTTGTTGCGCACTGAGCTGGAAGAGCGTGGCAGCATCAACCGCACCGGGAAATGCGCCTTCCGCCACGTCGAGCACTATCGGCCCGGTATAACCTGATTTCTTAAAGTGGAACGCCGCCTTCTCCGCATCATACTGACGCTGCGGGATATCGGCCGGGAACAGCGGGTAGGCCGGGTTTACCGGGAAATCATTGCCCAGCGAACCATAGCCGCCCAACACACGGTCGAGGATCTGCTGGCGATCGATGGCGTATTTCAGCGCAAGGCGCAGATCGTTATTATCGAAGGGGGGTTTATCAACCATCATCGGCAACGTGTAATGTCCGCGACCCGGCGTGTTGTACACCGTCACCGGGCCATTTTTGAGTAATGCCACAATCTTCGGGCTCAGGCCGCTGATGAAATGTACTTTACCGGTGGAGAGCGCCGCCACACGGGAGGATGCGTCGTTAATCGCAATCACTTCTGCGCTGGCAACGTGGCCGCGCCCGCTGTCCCAGTCGTGCGGGTTTTTCTCCAGCTGGGTGTAGACGCCCGCGTCGAATTTCACAATGCGGTAAGGACCCGTGCCGATGCCCGCATTGGGATTTTCTACGCCGCCGCCCGGTTGGATTTGCAGGTTCCACAAGGAAAGCACCAGAGGAAAATCAACGTTACTTTCATTGAGTGTCAGGGTGATTTTATCGCCTTCCGCCGTTGCCGACTGAATGGACGACAGGTACGCCACCACGCCGGAACGGGATTTCGGATCACGATGGCGGAGAATGGTTTTCACCACATCGTCAGCGGTCAGCGGTTGTCCGTTATGGAACAGCACGCCTTTACGCAGGGTAAACACCCAGCGCGTTGATTTTTCGCTGCCTTCCCAGCTTTCTGCCAGACCGGGAATGGCTTTGCCGCTGGCCGGATCGGTGCGCACTAACGTGTCGCCCCACGCGCAGCCAACGACCATCATGTAAGAACTGATCCAGGTGGCCGGATCCAGCAGATCGGTGGTGGCCGCGCCGTCAATGCCAAGCTTGAGGTGTCCGCCTTTTTTCGGCGTGTTGTCGGCAGCCTGCGCGGGCAGCGTCAGACTCATGCCTGAGGCGGCTCCGGCGGCCAGAGAGAATTTGAGAAAATCGCGACGATTCCAGGAAGTTGACATTTTATTATCCTAATTTTATGTGCTGAAACGGTGTAAATACCCTGCTGCATAGGCCGCCCGAAGCGGTCGGAAAATATCCCAAAGGGGCGTAATCCTAAAAAATAGGCAACATATTGTCTAATGTGAATAACAGATAACTACATGATAAAAGTGGGAATAACACCGATCGCGTAGCGAACACGTTACCGGCATGTTAATGTGCATTTATACCTGCCAATTTTTGCCAATAATAAAAGCCTGCCAATAATGAAAAACAATCACGATCTGGCCGTTATGCACTGGGGGACGTACCGCGTCACCACGGATGACGGTGTTTTGAAATCTGTTAAACCGGTGGAATGGGATCGCAACCCGTCTGAAATCGGCCAGTCGCTGGTCGGTGGCGTTGACGGTGACAGCCGGATCCGCCGCCCTGCGGTGCGTCTGGGCTATTTACAGCACGGCGCGGCCTCACGCGAAGGGCGCGGCAAAGAGCCGTTTGTCGAAGTCAGCTGGGACACCGCGTTATCGCTGATCGCAGGCGAACTTCAGCGGGTCAAAACCAAACACGGCAATTCCGCGTTCTATGCCGGTTCCTACGGCTGGTCCAGCGCCGGGCGTTTCCATCACGCACAAAGCCAGATGCACCGGTTTTTCAACCAGTTTGGCGGCTACACCGGCAGCACCAACACGTACAGCCTGGCTGCCGCCGAGCGCCTGTTACCGCACATCATCGGCGATCTGGATGTCCTGCAAAAACAGCACACGCACTGGTCAGTTCTGGCCGGAAACTGTGAACTGTTTGTCGCCTTTGGCGGCCTGCCGTGGCGCAATGCGCAGGTAAACGGCGGCGGCGCGAACGATCACTCCCTGAAATACTGGCTCCAGACCATGGAGCAAACGGGCACGCGCTTTATCAACGTCAGCCCGGTGAAAAACGATCTGTCTTCGGTGAAATCCGCGCAGTGGATCTCCCTCAAACCGGGCAGCGATACCGCGCTGCTGCTGGCGCTGAGCTACGTCCTGATTGACGAATCCCGCTATAACGCCGGTTTTGTTGCCAGCCATACGGTCGGCTTCGACACCTGGCGCGACTACCTGACTGGCGCGAAAGACGGCAAAGCCAAAACGCCGGAATGGGCAGAATCCCTGACCGGAATGAGCGCGGAAAGCATCCGGGTGCTGGCGCGGGAGATGTCGGAAAAACGCACGATGATCAATATTGCGTGGTCATTGCAGCGGGCAAGACAGGGCGAACAGACCTTCTGGGCGACGGTGGCGCTGGCGTCACTGCTCGGGCAAATCGGTACGCCGGGCGGCGGCCTGGGTTTTGCCTATGCCTCGACCAATCTCGCCGGTTCCGACCGCCGCACCTTCTCCGGCCCGCGTTTGCCGATGGGCAAAAATGCAGTGAGCGAACATATTCCGGTCGCACGGCTTTCCGACATGCTGCTCAATCCGGGCGCGGAATATCAGTTTGACGGCAAAAATTGCCGGTATCCCGATATCCGCGTGGTGTACTGGGCGGGCGGCAACGCGTTTCACCATCATCAGGACATCAACCGGCTGATCAACGCCTGGCGCAGACCGGACACCGTCGTGGTTCACGAACAGTTCTGGACGGCGCAGGCGAAATTCGCCGATATCGTGTTGCCGGTGACGACATCGCTTGAACGTGAAGACATCGGCAGCGCCAGCAATGACGGCTTTATGATTGCCATGCGACAGCATATTCCGCCGTTTGCAGAAGCGAAAAGTGACTATGCGATTTTCGCCGAACTGGCCGTAAAAATGGGCTTTGGCGAAGAGTTCAGCGAAGGGCGTGACCCGGCTCAATGGCTGCGCCATATCTATGAAATCTCGCGTCCGCGCGCCGAAGCCGACGGCATCGAACTGCCGGATTTGAAGATTTCTGGCAGCAGGGGAAAATGGAATATGCGCGCCCTGACACGCCGCAGATCTTCCTGAAAGCCTTCCGCGAGGATCCGCAAGGTGCGCCACTCGCCACGCCATCAGGCAAAATCGAACTGTTTTCGCAGACCGTCGCAGATTTTGATTACGAGGAATGCCCCGGTTTCCCGTTCTGGTTTGAACAGGATGTACAGGAACAGCAGGCATTCAGCACACGCTGGCCGCTGCATCTGCTTTCCAGCCAGCCACGCACGAGACTGCACAGCCAGTACGATCACGGTGCCGTCAGCCGCAGTACCAAAGTGCAGGATCGCGAACCGTTGTGGCTTCATCCGCAAGATGCCGCTGCGCGCGGGATTACCGAAGGCAGCATCGTGCGCGTCTTTAACGACCGCGGGGCGATTTTAGCGGGCGTGCATATCACGGAAGATTTACGTCCCGGCGTGGTGCAAATGTCCACGGGGGCCTGGTATGACCCGCAGGATCCGACGCAGCCGGATTCAATCGATAAACACGGCAATCCGAATGTCCTGACGGAAGATCGCGGGAGTTCACGCCTCGGTCAGGGTTGTACTGCGCAAAGTTGCTGGATTGAGATTGAACGCTGGGATGCGCCACTGCCGGATGTGACGGCGTTCCAGCCTCCGGCTTTTGTCGCGGTGGACGCGTAAAATGGTGAAGGCGAGGCTCAGCCAAACGCCTCTTTAATTGCATTAATAAAGCAGCGGATTTTCACGGTTTGCCGCAACCCGGCCGGTGTCAGAACATGCATCGGCCGGGAAGGGCCGGTGTAATCCGGCAAAATCTGCACCAGCCGTCCTGCGGTAATCTCCTCTTTCAACACATCTTCCGGCCCCAGCGTGACGCCGTACCCTTTCACCGCCGCATGCAGTAATGCCCGCCAGTCATTGGCGCGCAATCGCCCGGCGGGCCGGACTTCATGGGTTTTCCCGTCTTTGCTGAATATCCAGCGACACGGATCCTGCGGCGACCAGATGCCGTAAACCAGACACGAATGTTGCGCCAGACTGGCAGGCGTATCCGGAACACCGTTTTGCGCCAGATAGCCCGGCGAAGCGCAGGCAATCAGCCGGTAAGGCCGAAGCGGGCTGGCAATCATCGGGCCGTCGGTGAGTTCGCCAATCCGCAAAATTACCTCATAACCTTCCTCAACCGGATCAACCAGGCGGTCTGTCAGCGTCAGCTCGACCTGCGTTTCCGGGAAATTATCCAGATATTGCGTAATAAAGGGCGCGAGCGTCGAAGACCCGAACGTGACCGGCGCATTCACGCGGATAACGCCGGACGGCGTGGTTTTCATTTCCAGCGCAATCGCATCGGCGGCTTCCGCCTCGACCAGCACCACTTTGCAGCGTTCATAATAACTGCGGCCAATATCGGTCAGATGCTGGCGGCGCGTGGTCCGGTTAATCAGCACCGTGCCCAGCCGCGCTTCGAGCCGGGCAATGTGCTTCGCCACCATCTGCGGCGAAATCCGCAATGCTTCCGATGCGGCGGCGAAAGAGCCCAGTTCGGACGTCCTGACGAACACATTCATGCTGGTTAACCGGTCCATGATTCACGCCTTTTTGTTGTTTGTTTGTGTCGATATCGACGGTTTATCAACGACGAGTATCGAATTATTCTTTATCTTTCTGCAACGAAATGAAAGGTGAAATCATGAAAATCGGCATTATTGGCGCGGGATTTGTCGGGCGCGCCGTCGCCAAACTGGCACTCAGCGCGGGGCATCAGGTGATGCTGAGTAACTCACGCGGGCCGCAGACACTGTTCAGCCTGAAACCCATGATCGGTTGTGAAATCGGTACTGCCACGGAAGCGGCAATTTTCGGTGACATCGTGGTGATCGCCGTCCCGCTGACCGCCATCGGGCAATTACCGGCCGCCGAACTCAGCGGGAAACAGATTATCGACGCAGTAAATTATTACCCGGAACGCGACGGGCAGGTGCCGGAACTGGATCACCACACGACAACCACCAGCGAATATCTCGCCGGTTTCCTGCCGGGCGCGACCATCACCAAAGCGTTCAACTCGATTCGGATGACCGATCTTGAAAACGAAGGTTTACCCGCCAGCGACCCGCACCGCCGCGCGCTCCCGCTGGCCGGTGACAACGCCGAAACGAAAAAGCGCGTGGCCGTTTTATACGATGCCTTTGGTTTCGACGCCGTCGACGCCGGTGCGCTCTCCGAAGGCTGGCGTTTTGAACGCGGTACACCGACGTATTGTGTGCTGATGTCGAAAGAAGCGCTTAAGGTTGGGCTGGAAGGGACTAGGCGGGAGCAGACAGCTATTACGTCATGACGCGATTTACACGATAAAGAAAAACTGTTTTGAAACGGGCATTCCGGTGAATGTCCGTTTCACTTTTAATTTAATCTTGATAACTTAATTTTTTAAGTAACATATTCACTTAATGTTTTTTCCTTAAAAAGTGGATGTTATTTTTTCTGAAAAATAGGTATTTGTGCTTTTAATTGGAAATATAGCCTAACTGAATTTATTTAATTTATGTATAGATATATAGCATTTGTTTGATATTATTCTACGGGTTATAACCTCTTAAATTAAACGGAGGTTTTAATGGCTAATCAAATCTACATGACCTTAACGGGTGAAAAACAAGGGCTGATATCACAAGGCTGTGGCAGTTATGATTCCATGGGGAATAAGTATCAGGCCGCACACCGGGATCAGATATTTCTTCTCGCACTTTCTCACAGTACACACCGGGTTCAAAATGTTTGTCATCAACCCGTTTCCGTGACCAAAACTATCTTCAATTTCAATTATTAAAATCCAGGGATTACAAAGTGTATAAGTTGTTAAAGTGGTTAATGATTGGAGTTGTTTTTATTTCGTCTGGATTTATTTACATTTTCATCAAACTTGCAGATACATTTGATGGAAGAGAGTACTCAGCCACCGATTATATCCATTACTATTTTGAGACGCCGGATCTCTTTATGGATCCTCCGGTTATTCCCGGACGGGTCACGTATTACAGCCGGGGGGATGATAATTACGGTTTTTTTCAAAATGATATTACCTGGAATGATATCGAAGATGTGCCAGCGGCACAGAAAATCATAGAGCAATTTTTTATCAGCAAAGGCTATACGCAACGGGAAAATGGTCTGGTTTGGCGGTTTTACTGGTCAGATGTTGTCGTTACCCCCGAGACATGTGCCTATGAACAATACAGTACTGTCCGGGGATATCATGCGATAAGCATAGAATTGATCTCCGCAACAAAAGGTTGCTGAAACAGTGCCAGCGAGCGGCAGCGCGCAGTGAAAGAGCCCGGGATTTTCAAGGGGCGCGGCGACATCCGCTCCCTGAAGCCAGTTTGGGTGGCAACCCAAGGTTTTAGCGGCAACCCAACATAAACATTTTATTCAAACCCCACTCTTAATCTCCTCACAACTACTTCCAGTTCCGATCGCGGCATCGCGAAATTCACCCGCATGAATCCCTCTCCGCCGTGACCAAAATTAACCCCGCTGTCCGCCAGTAATCCGGCCTGATGGAGTAATTTATGCTCCAGCTCGGGCTGCGATAAACCGGTTTTTCGAAAATCCAGCCACGCTAAAAAACTCCCCTGAACGCGGAACAAATCGACATGGGCAAAGGTTTTCAGCTCGGTGTCGAGATACGCCAGATTGCCTTTCAGATAGTCCAGCAGGGCGTCGAGCCAGGCTTCGCCATGCCGGTAGGCGGCGTCGGTGGCGTGCAGCGCCAGCATATTGGGTTTATGCGCGCTGAGCTGATAAAGGTTTTCGCGCACCTTTTTGCGGATATCGTCATTTTTGATGATGACATTTGCGGCCTGTAATCCGGCGAGATTGAACGTTTTTCCGGGGGAGGTGAACGTCAGGGTGAAATCGGCAAATTCCCCGCTGATACCCGCCAGCGGTGTGTACGGCGTGTCGCCGAGGATCAAATCCTGATGCACATCATCGGAAAGCAGCAGGAGATTATGTTGCTGGCAGAAACCGCCAATCTTGCGGAGTTCGTCTGCACGCCACACTTTCCCGATCGGATTATGCGGATTGCACAAAATCAGCATACGTGTACGCGTGGTTAACGTCTTTGCAAGCCGGGAGAGATCCAGTGAATAGAACCGTTCTTCCTGCGTTAACGGCACCTGCACCACGCGCCGCCCGGTATGCTGGATCACGCGCCGGAACGTTCCGAAACCGGGCGAAAGCACCAGAATTTCATCGCCGGGTTCGCTCAGGCAGCGGATGGCGACGTCGAGGGCGGTGATCACCGACTGGCAGGGAACGACCCATTCGCGGCTGATTTCCCAGCGATGGCGGGAAGATTGCCAGCGACAAAACGCATCGGTAAATTCAGCCGGATAGTCGGTGTAGCCCAGAATTCCCTGTTCCAGTACACGGTGTAAAGCCCCGATAACCTCAGGCGGTGAGCGGAATTCCATGTCGGCAATCCACAGCGGGATCACCGGCTTGCCGCTGTCCGTGGTCAGATTTTTCACCGCTGACCATTTGGTGGAATGCTGACTGCGCCGGTCCGTTATCGCGTCAAAATCAGGGCGCATTTATGCCTCACTCCCGGTCTGGATAATACGCACACGGCCTTCAAACGACGGTGTCCAGCCTGCGGCTTTCTCGCCCAAAGCCCAGCGGCTGTGCGGGGAATAGAGGAATAACCACGGCGCATCGTCATGAACCCGCGTAAACGCCTGTTCCAGAAGGTGCTCACGTTGCGCGGACCCGGTGGTTTCTGCGATTTTATCCAGCAGCAGGTTCAGCTCATCACTGTGATAACCCTGCCACCACGGGCCTTTGCGACGTGAGTCGAGCTTTTCAGCATAGACGCGCCAGGCACTGGCCGGGCTGGAGTCAAAACAGCAAATATCGCCAAATTGCTTATCCCGCACGCGCTGCGCGTAAGCCGGGCGATCCTCATAAACGGTCAGATTTGCAGTCACACCGACGTCACGAAGCTGCTCTGCAATCCGGTTCGCCAGCGCAATGGATTCATCGGGGAAACGTGCCGGAAGTGCGAGTTCCAGCGTCAGGCCGTCCGCGTAACCGGCCTGCGCCAGTAATTGCCGTGCCAGCGCCGGATCATAAGCATACGCGGGCAGATCTGAAGGCGTCCCCGGATGTCTGCCGGTCAGTGGCCCGGCGAGCGGATCGGCCTGACCGGCGGTAATGGCCGGGTCGCGGATGATTTCTGCCAGATCAATCGCGTGATTCAGCGCTTTTCTGACACGAATATCGCAGGTCGCGCCCTCAAAATGATTCAGCAGGAAAATGACGCATAAATAGCTTTTCTGGCTGATCAGCCGGATGCCCTGCGGCGGTGCCGCCACGCGGTAAGGCGGATCCACCACCAGATCGGCTTTGCCTTGTTCGAGCAAGGCTAACCGCTCATGCGCATCAGGAATGGCCTGCCAGACCAGTTGCTGCACGGGCGGCTTTCCGGCCCAGTGCCGGTCAAAACGCTGCAAAATGACTTTGCCCGGTTCATCGGAAACCGGCCGGTAAGCGCCGCTGCCCGTGAGTTCGCCGGGCAAGGCATCGGCGCGCACCACCGGAATATCGACCAGCAAATCCAGCAAACTGGCGGCGGGATGGGCGGTGGAAATGTTCAGAATGGTGTCGCCGGTCGCTGAAATCTCCGCACCTTCAAAATAACTGCGTAAGACACCCTGTGTTCCAAGCTCACCGGGCATCTCCGGCGAAATGGCGCGAAGCAGGGAACTGGCCGCATCACGCGCCGTCAGCCGGGTATTGTCGTGAAACAAAACGTCATCGCGCAGCCTGAAGCGCCAGTGCTGACCGCCGCTGTCTACCGTCCAGCTCTTAGCCAGCCAGGGAACATAATGACCATTGTCATCGCGGCGAACCAGCGCGTCATAAACGGCGTCGATAATGCTGCGTCTGTCGCGAATGTCCGACAAGACGTGAGGATCGGCGAGCACGACGCTCGGCTGCAAAATCGTGAAAACGGGTGCAGGAGTTAGGGGCATGATGTGAACCTGATAAGCGGAGAAGGGCAGAGTTAAAGCGCAAACCGCAGTGGCCGTATTTTATGCCACTGCGTTTATCACGTTGCTGTGACTCAAAACCCCTAATTAATGCGAAACATCCGCGCCAAAGTATTTGTTCGAAATCTTCAGATAGGTGCCGTCCGCTTTAATCTCTTTCAGGGCTTTGTTGATGGCCTGCTGCAATTCAGGGTTGTCTTTGCGGATCAGCACGCCTTCCTGCTCGGCATTGGATTCAGTCGCGACAATTTTCACCTGCGCATCAGGTTTATGCTTTTTGAAGTCGAGGTATGACAGGTTGTCATTGATCGTCGCATCGGCACGGCCTTGCGCCACCAGATCGACAGACTGATTAAAGCCGTCGGTCCCCACAATTTCAGCGCCGTATTTACGCGCCAGTTGGGCGTAGTTACTGGTCAGGGTATGCGCGGATTTTTTTCCTTTCAAATCTTCAAACGATTTGATGGTCGTGTTGTTGCTGCGCACGATCAGCACGGCTTTTGAGGCGATGTACGGGTCGGAGAAATCAAATTTCGCCTGACGTTCCGGCGTGATGGACACTTCGTTAATCACCGCGTCATAACGTTTAGCATCAAGACCGGCAATCAGGCCATCCCATTTGCCTTCCACGAATTCCGCTTTCACATTTAAACGTTTCGCGATTTCACGGCCAATATCCACGTCGAAACCGGTCAGTTCCCCGGAAGCGTCATGGAAAGTAAACGGAGGATAGGTGCCTTCCGTGCCGATTTTAAAGACACCGGCGCTCTGAATTTTAGCCAGATCCGATTCGGCAAATGCCGAGTGGGTGAAACCTAACTGCAAGGCAGCGGCCAGTAATGCCGTGGTGATGACTTTCATGTTTTTTCTCCTGAAATACGGTCAAATGTGTGTTGTGTGTGGTCTTAGATTTCCCATGTATCGGGTAATGTGTCGGTCAGTGTTGATATAAAACTTTGTGTCCGTGCTTTTTTGGCCTGGGTGAAAATGCCCTGCGACGTGCCGCTTTCGATAATTTCACCGCCGTCGAGAAACACGACGTTATTGGCGATATTGGCGGCCAGACGCAGATCGTGCGTGGCCATGAGCATCGTCGTACCCTCATTAGCCAGTTGTCGCAAAACGGCCACCACTTCTAGTGATAATTCTGGATCGAGCGCCGATGTGGGTTCATCACACAGCAAGACTTTGGGTGACGGCGCCAGCGCGCGGGCGATGGCCACCCGCTGCTGTTGCCCGCCGGACAGCGTTGCAGGCCATGCATCACGTTTATGCTGCATCCCCACTTTGTGCAAAAGTTCTTCCGCGCGTTTCACCGCTTTACTTTTCGTCCAGCGCTGAACGGTAATTAACCCTTCGGTAATATTTTCAATCACCGTTAAATGCGGAAATAACTGAAAGTTTTGAAATACCATGCCGGTTTGCTGACAAATACGGCGAATGTCTTTTTTAGCGGGACGGCCACTGGCAGAAAAGGAAATTTCTTCATTCCCGATGCGTAAATTCCCGGCCTGCGGTATTTCAAGTAAATTAATGCAACGTAATAACGTGCTTTTCCCACTGCCTGACGGGCCGATCAATGCGGTTACGCTACCTTCTTTAATCGTCAGATCGATTTTATTCAGGACCTTATTGCTGCCAAAACGTTTATCAATTTGTGACAGCGTTATCATTATCACTTTCCTTCACAGAATTTCTTTCCAGCCTTATTTCAAGACGTGTTTGTAATGCAGAGAGGACGGAGCTGATCAGCAAATAAATAATCGCGGCTTCGGTATACAGGATTAACGGCTGATAGGTGACCGCCGCAATACGCTGCGCTGCCAGAAACATCTCCGGCACGGTGATCACCGAGGCCAGCGAAGTGTCTTTGACCAGCGAGATAAAGGTATTCGACAGCGGCGGAACCGCCACGCGCGCGGCCTGCGGCAGGATAATGCGACGCAGCGATTGTGCCCAGGTCATGCTGATGGAATGCGCCGCTTCCCACTGACCTTTCGGCACAGAAAGCAGGGTGGCGCGGATCACTTCAGACGTATACGCGCCGATATTCAGGGTAAAGCCAATCACCGCCGCCGGGAACGCATCGAGGGTAATCCCGGCGCTGGGTAATGCGTAGAAAATAAGGAATAATTGTACCAGCAACGGAGTACCGCGAATAAGCCAGACATAAAACCGGACGACATAGCGCAAAGGCGCAGGGCCATATAACCGGAGCAGGGCGGCAATAAAACCTAAGCCCAATCCCAGTGCAAAAGAAATAAGCGTTAAAGGGATGGTAAATACCAGGCCAGCATAAAGCATGGGCCAGAAAGAATCTAACGCGAGACTAAACCACGACGGCACACGACACCTTCCCCAACTGTTCAGTATTTCATTATTATAACGATCTGTGTTGTGAGGTGATATTAACATGCCAGTCAAGGCGAACGCATAGACATTAACCGGCAATGGTTATGCGGTTTTTGTCTGTAAACGTGAGGGTTGTGTTTTTAATAATAAAAATCCGTCAGCGCGGATCACTGCGCTAACGGATTGTTTTTAATTCTGGCGTAAACGGCAGGCCGGATTATTTAATTTCAGTGACAAAGTTTTCGCGGCTGCGACGGACTTTTTTCAGGTTCACCAGCCAGTCACCTTCTTCTGCGCGATAGCCGACAGGCAGGATGATCACGCTGCGCAGGTGCTTCTCTTTCAGGCCAAGGATTTCATCCACGGCGGCCGGGTCAAAACCTTCCATCGGCGTGGCGTCCACTTCTTCGAACGCGGCGGCGATCAGCGCGGCACCCAGGCCGATGTAAGCCTGACGGGCGGCGGCCTGATAGTTCGCTTCGGTTCCGCGCTCAGCAACGATCCCCAGCAACATTTTGCGATAGTTTTCCCAGCCTTCATTGACGAAACCGCGCACGTCGTTGGTCAGGTCGAACATCATGTTGACGCGTTCTTCGGTGATGTCATCCCACGCGGCGAAAACCAGCAGGTGCGAGCTGTCAGTTACCTGCGCCTGATTCCACGCCACGGTGCGGATTTTTTCGCGCACTTCCGGGTTGGTGACGACAAACAGCTCAAACGGTTGCAGGCCGCTTGAGGTCGGTGCAAGGCGGATGGCCTCGATGATGCGTTCCAGCTTGTCAGCCGGTACCGTTTTGGTGGGATCGAATTTTTTAGTGGCATAGCGCCAGGCCAGTCTGTCGTTTAAGGTCGTCATCTTTTTTCCTGAAGGATAAGTGTGGAATCGTGAGCATAATCGTCTGTGACAATTATTTCCCAAATACTCGCCGATATTCGCATTATCCCGCCTCTGTGTTTTATGGATTTGAGCCCTGCCATAAATTCACACAGGCTCCGGCGGGGGGGCCCGAAGTGAGGATCAAACACTACGTTGACGGCTTATGGCCGTGTCTGCACCACGTTCCGGTGTGCGTGTTTCAAACATTTTGTGCTGAAAACACTACTTGTGGGGCAACTCAGATATTTCTCTTCATAAACTCGAAAATTCCTAAACTCTTCAGGTTAAAAAAACGCATCAGGTTTATTAATAGCCAGTTTTGGCCGCAATATGCGGGTTTATTCATCACTCATGTGCGTTATAAAATAATGTCAATCAGACAGGTTTTATAAAGCACACAAAGACCATAAAGGATAACCCGCTGCAATCTTGTATTACTCATAGCGAATAGTTCCATTTGTTTTGTATTTGATAATCAATTGATGGTGTATTGTCATGTTTTTATGGTTTTTTATGATATGGCATTAAAATTCCTAAGTTCATCCGTCTGATTGCCAGAATATCGACAGAAAAAATATCCCGAATTAAGATTGCGCTGCATTCAGGGTGTCTAAGAATTTTCCCCTGAAAGGGATATAAACGGAAAGCACGACCAACGGAATGATTAATGAAACAGACAGTGATTATTCACTCAGGTTATTATGAACGGCTGACAATTTCGGCTGTCCTTAATCAGCTTGATTTAAAGACTCATGCTTTTTCCTCTCTGGCAGAATTTTACGGCTCAGGGATAGGAACGGGTATCGACAGTATTATTATCGAGGTGCAAGATTCCTCGGATAACTTCAATGCGGTCATGAAGTTTATCCGGAGAATGAATTTTCTCTATATACCCCCACGGGTTATTGTCGTCACTAAAATTGAGCAGAACGACAAGCTCGCACAGCTTGCAGATGAAAGCATTGATATGTTGATCTCAGAGCAGGAGGAGGTCTCCGTGCTCAGGAAAATGCTCATTACCGGGGCGTCTGATTTAAATTACCAGAGAGCGCTCAGCCCTTATTTTCAGAGGAAGAAAGCAGCGTCCGCGCAATCTTCACAAAAATTTTTGACGGCTACAGAATGGGAAGTTTTGATGGAAATTAAAACCATGAAGACTAATGCTAATGTTGCGCAGAAATTAGGAAGGAGCTGTAAGACGATCAGTACGCATAAACGAAATGCGATGAAAAAACTGGGGCTGAAAAACTCGATTGAGTTGTACAAGTACTTGATGCAATAAACCTGATGCAATAAGCCTGATGCACTAACCTGGCTTACTATCAGCCAGGTTACGTGTCAGAGGGAGTGATTAAGCACCCGGTTAAGATAGCTGAAGAGCTCATTGGTGTTCTTCAGCTTGAGCTTTCTCATGGCGCTGTATTTGTAATAGTAAAGATTCGACATGGGAATCGAGGTAATTTTCTCGATATTCTTCATGGTCGGGTCTTTGGACAAGCACCGGAGCAAAATTGCTTCATTTTTCGTCAGGAGATAATCCTCGACAAAAGGCCTGATAGCGTCGTACTTCTCTGTCAGCAGGCTGTCAAAAAAGAAGTAACTCTTCGAGAACGAATACGCTTTGCACAAATGAAAGTCAGCCAGACGACTGTTTACAATCACATTGTCGCTCAAGATGACAAACTTACCGCTTCCCTGAATCATTGATTTTAAATTATATATATATTTATCGATATTAAACTCGAAGCTCACTTCACCCGGTTCAATTATATAAATATCGTAGTTCTCATTCGACCTGCCTAGCGCTTCCTCCGCACTGATTTGATTGAAAATTATGCCCTTTGGTATAGGGGTTAAAGCGAATAAACTCTTTAGCCCGATATACGTAAACGTGCATGAGTCAATAAGTGCAATGCGCATCATTAATTCATCCCTTTAAATGTACCCACTTTCCGTAAAGAACATCGCATAGGCTTGATGGTTTACATCTGATATTATCATCGAGTATGCCTTTTATCATAATATATAGTCTCGATCCCATCGTCAATGTAGCCTAAATTAATTAATTTCTTATAATGTAATTAAATTTACCGAAATTAACGCGCTAACTCATTGAAAATAAATGCTAATCAACGCTTGATGCATGGAGTTCTGTTACCCGATTAGGATTAATTTTCGTTTCTATATTTAATACTTAAATAATCTTAGATTACTCCATAAAGCTGACATGGTTATACAGTAAACAATAAATCTACAGACAATATTGAGGCATTCTTAATGCATGAATGAATAGTAGACTGAGCTCGCCGGTCAATGGTTCTCATTCAAACAGAATATCTTCGTTTTAAAACGCAAACGAAAGTCGATGGACGCCATTTCACTGCCATTTTGTAATGGCGGTTTCGCGGAATTTCATATTGTGCGTTTTGCGTCCGGGCAGGCATCTGATATCGAATTTTTTCCGTCTTTATTGTCGTGATGATCTCTGAACGGTTCTCCTGAATGAGCATGAAATTCGCTTAACTATCCCCCGCGTTATTTTACTGCTGTTTCTTCACCTGTAGCTGAAATTACTAAGAGGAAAATTCGGGGGAAACGACTCAGAAGAATCTCATCATCACATTGGTTTTTTCCTCGAAAAACCCCTCAATAATGCAAATTCACCTGCATTTATTTGTAAGGATTCCGCAAATTTTCCTAAGAAGTGACCGATTTTTGTAATGTTAATGTCTTCGTTGTAATCAAATTCCCTTCTAAGTGAACATTTTTGGTTATAAGAATTTTCCCTCATGTTAGAAAAATAACATCCTGATTTTTAAGATTAATCCATACATGGCATGAATGTTTCTAATAGGAATTTTCGCCTCCAATCAATGTATTTCAAAGGGTTCCTGCACTTTAGGACGGCTTTTTCTGTGTGAGGAACATTGCAATAATACCCCTGTAAATCAGAGGAATTGTGGGTTCCGGAAACTGTGCGAAGGCTGCACCAGGACGTTTCTGGCAAGGACAATGACAGGAGTGTCAGATGAAAAAATCATTAAGAAAAGTCGCACAAAAGTTAAGTGTTTTGACAGTATGTCTGGTGCTGCCTTTTGTAACCCATGCGGATGTTACAAAAAGTGGCACGGAGTGGGCTAACGCACCTTCGATGAAAGGGCTGGAGTCTGTGGATCTGAAAACTGTGGTCCTGCAGGCCTTTTCCCGCAGCCCGTCGGTCACACAGCAGGCGTACCAGATGGGGATCGGCCAGGCGCAGATCCGCGAAGCGCAAAGCGCGTGGTACCCGCAGGTGGGGCTGACCGCCAACACCGGCAGCTCGACACAGCAGGATTCAACCAACAGCATGAACAATGCAGCAGCTTATGGCCTGACATTGTCACAGCTGATTTATGATTTCGGCAAAACCAATGCCAGCATCAGCCAGCAGAAATCCGCTGAAGAAAGCTATCGCTATAAGTTACTGGCCACGATGTCCGACGTTGCAGAGCAAACCGCCACGGCGTATCTGGACGTGCTGAAATATCAGGAACTGACCCAAGCCGTGGAAGAAAATATCCGCGCGCTGGAAGACGTGCGAAGAATGTCCTCTTTACGTTCTGAGGCCGGATTAACCACCCGCTCTGACGTTTTGCAGGCACAGTCGCGCATTTCCGGTATGCGCTCGACCCTGAAACAATATCAGGCGAGCTTATCCGCGGCGAAAGCGCAATTAACCGCACTGACCGGCGTGAGGGCGAATTATTACAAACCTTTCACAGCGGCAAAATTCAATGATCCCGTGGTGCCGGATAATATCGATTATTCCAAAATTCCGACGGTGCTTTATGCTCAGGCGCAAAAGGAATCCGCTTCCTTTGAGGTGGACAAAACGAAGTCTGATTATTTGCCGACGCTGAGTTTGCAGGCAAACCGTACGCGTTATGAAACCAAAAATAATCCGTACTGGAATAATCAGATTCAGTTACACGTCAGCGCGCCGCTTTATCAGGGCGGCGCAGTGTCTGCGCGTGTGGGTCAGGCCGAAGGGCGTAAAAATATCGCAGGTACGCTGGTTGACCAGGCCAAGCTCGATATTCTGCAAAAAGCCTCAGTGGCGTATGCCAACTGGGCCGGGGCCGAAGGGCAGGCGCAGGCCAGCGCCGAACAATTGCAGGATTCTGTACGCTCGCGCGATGTGTACAAAAGTGAATATAAGCTCAATCAGCGCACGCTGAATGATTTGCTGAGTGTGGAACAGGATGTATTCCAGGCGAAGTTCTCGCAAATCAGTGCCAAATATGACAGCGGATATTCACTGGTCAATTACGCCACCGCCGTGAATAACTTATTACCGCAGTTGGGGATAAATCAGGGCGCGAGTCAGTCTTTACCTGACTTGAAATAGTTTACTGTAAATTTTCAGTTATTTAAAAAAGTAACCAATAGCATTCAGTTGCATTGGAATAACACCTATCGGGAATAATAAGGATAAAGGAAAATATCATGAGCAGAGTCATGGATATAGTCTCTCGTAAGACATCATTGATAAATGAGTTTACTGCACAAGGGAATACTGCTGTTGCGATGAATGAATCGGGCATTGTCGTTATTCATGGCTCAGCAAAAGCGGTAGCCAGTTATGAACGCAGCGGCAATGACCTGATTATTCATATGAAAGACGGCTCGGTCATTCGTTGTGCAGGGTATTTCGAGAATATCGGGCAGGATGACGAGAATAAACTGGTCTTTCAGGATGAAAATCAGGGGCTGACGGAAGTCAGCTTCCCGGATGCTGCCGTCGCTCATGATACGCCTGCCTTTGCCCTTAATGCGGTTGAAACCCCGCTTTCAGGCATTGAAACGCTGCTGCTGAGCGGCACCGAAGTCACGGTCGAATGGCCGTATTTGCTCGCGGGCGTGCTTGGCGCGGGTGCCGTTGGCGCGTTGCTGGGGCACGGCGGCGGCGGCACGGACGAAAAGACAAAAGTTATTGATAACACCAAAGATGTTGAAGTCGCGCAGCCGACGTTTCTGGTCACCGATACGCAGGGCGACAAGCAGGGCATTCTTGCCGATCAGGACGTGACCGACGATACGCGCCCGACGTTTACCGGTACCGGTTATCCGGGTGCAGATATCGCCATCCTGGACACCAGCGGCAACATCATTGCCACGGCAGTGGTCGGCGCAAACGGGCAGTGGACCGCTCAGCTGGCAGTACAGTCTGCCGGCATACACACCTACATTGTGGTGCAGGAAAGCAACGGTTCCACCACCACGGCGGGCACCATTACGCTGAACGTGGTGACGACCACCGCGGCCCTGACTATCGACACCATCGCGGGTGACAACGTGCTGAATGCCGCAGAAGCGGCGGCAGATGTGACGATTTCTGGCAAAAGTGACAACCTGGCCGCAGGCACCACGGTCACCGTGACCCTGAATGGCGCAAGCTGGCAAACCACCGTGGGCGCAGACGGCGCATGGTCAGTCAGTGTTCCACAGGCCAGTGCCAGCGCACTGCTCAATGGCGTGTATTCCGTGCAGGTCAGCGGCGTTGATACGGCGGGCAATACCGTCACTTCAACTTCCACCCTGAATGTTGATACCCAGCCTCCTTCGCTGACTATCGGCACGCTGGCGGGCGATAACGTTCTTAATGCGGCCGAAGCGGGCGCAGACGTTGTGCTGAGCGGCACGTCAACGGCGCAAGCGGGTCAGGTCGTCACCATTACCCTGAACGGCCAGACCTACAGCGCCACCGTCGGCGCAGACGGCAACTGGTCAGTGAACGTACCCGGGGCACAGGCAGGCGCACTGCAGGACGGGAATGTCACCGTCAGCGCGTCAGTCAGTGATGCAGCAGGTAACAGCACGTCCACCACGCAGAATTTACTTGTCGATACCACGGTTCCGGTGATCACCATCAACACCATTGCCGGGGACAATATCCTTAACAGCGCCGAGCAGACGCAGGCGCAAATCGTCAGCGGCACCAGCACCGGCGCAGAAGCGGGCGATACAGTCACGCTGATCGTCAACGGCCAGACTTACACCACAACGCTGGCGGCGGATGGCTCATGGAGCATCGGTTTACCGGCGTCCGTGTTCAGCGCCGTGGCCGATGGCAGTTACCCGATCAGCGTCAGTATTACCGATAAAGCGGGCAATACCGGCTCGCAGAATACTGCCGTACTGGTGTCTTCAGAAACCCCTGAACTGGCGATCAATACCGTTGCGCTTGACGATGTGATTAACGCCATTGGGAAAGGCGACGCGCTGATCATCACCGGCACCAGCAACAGCGCCGACGGCACGCCGGTCAGCCTGACGCTCAACGGTGTGACTTACTCCGGCACCATCAGCGGCGGAAACTGGTCCGTGACCGTACCGGCCTCCGATGTTTCAAAACTGGGTGAAGCGACCTATACGCTTTCCGCCACCAGCACGGACGCCGAGGGTAATACCGGCAACACGACGCACAACGTCCTCGTGGATTCTGCGCTTCCGGTCGTGACTATCGCCGTGACGGCGGGCGACAACATTATTAATGCCACTGAAATTGAATCCGCGCAGATTGTCAGCGGGAAAGTCTCGAATGCCGCAGCCGGTGATGTTGTCACGGTTACCGTGGGTGGTCATTCCTACACGACTACGGTTCAGAATGACCTGAGCTGGAGCGTCAGCGTGCCTTCGGCTGACCTGAAAGGCTTTGGCGACGGCGACCTGAATATCACGGCCAGCGTCACCAATCAGAATGGCAATACCGGCACCGGTGAGCGCGAAATCAACATCGACGCCGGTCTGCCGGGTCTGCGCATCGACACCGTTGCGGGCGACGATATCGTCAACAGCATTGAAATTAATCAAAACCAGATCATCAGCGGCACCAGCTCGGATATCGCGGCGGGCAGCAGTGTCACCGTAACGGTGAACGGAATTGATTACCAGGCAACCGTCGGCGCGAACGGCGCATGGTCTGCGGCCGTTCCGGCGGCGGATGTGGCGAACTGGCCAGCGGGTCAGTTAGCGATCAGCGTGACCGGCTCTGATGTGTCGGGCAACAGCGTAACGATCTCCAATAACGTGACCGTGGATCTGAGCAGCGTGGCGATTTCGGTCGATACCATCGCGGCAGACGACATCATTAATGCCGCTGAAAAAGCGGCAGATCTCACCTTGACCGGCACCACGAACAACGTGGAAGCAGGCCAGACCGTGACCGTGAACTTCGCAGGCCACAATTACACCGCACAGGTTCAGGCCGACGGCAGCTGGAGCGTCACCGTTCCGGCGGGCGACATGACTTCGCTGAAAGACGGCGACGTAACCGCAACCGTCAGTGTCACCAATGTGGCAGGCAACAGCGCGAGCGCGGCGAATACCGCGGAAGTCGACGCGTCTGCGCCAACGCTGACCCTCAACGTGATTGCCGGTGACAATGTGCTGAACAGCGCGGAAGCGGGCGCGGACGTTGTGCTGAGCGGCACGTCGACTGCCGAAGCGGGTCAGACGGTGACGATTACACTCAACGGCCAGACCTACACCGCGACCGTTGAGGCGGACGGCACCTGGAGCACCTCCGTTCCGGCAGCCGACGCGGCAGCAATGGCTGACGGCACCTATCCGGTCAGTGCGGTTGTCACCGATATCGCAGGCAACGGCGCAAGCGCCAGCGGTTCTTTGCTGGTGGATGTGACTGCGCCAACGCTGACCATCAACACCATTTCCGGCGACGACATTATTAACGCGCAGGAACATCAGCAGAACCTGATGGTCTCCGGCAGCAGCACCAGCGTGCCTGCGGGCGGGCTGGTGACGGTCGAAATCAACGGCGCAACGTACACCGCAGTAGTCGACGCACAGGGCAACTGGAGCACCGGCGTTCCGGCGTCAGCGGTCAGTGCGATGACCGACGGTAGCTACACCGTCACAGCCAGCGTGAAAGACGCGGCGGGCAACGATGGCGCGGCGTCGCACGCGGTTACCGTGGACACCGTTTCTCCGGTGCTGAGCATCAACACCGTGGCGGCAGACGACGTCATTAACGCCGTCGAAAAAGGCGAAGCACTGACCGTCAGCGGCACCAGCGACGGCGCGGACGGCACCACCGTCACGTTGAACTTCAACGGCCAGAACTACACCGCAACCGTATCCAACGGCGCATGGACGCTGAACGTTCCGGCTGCCGATGTCGCAAAACTCGGCGAAGCGGATTACACACTGACCGCCAGCAGCACCGACGCGGCGGGTAATACCGGCAACACCACGCATGTGGTGCTGGTGGACAGTTCACTGCCGACCGTGAGCATCAATCCGGTGGCGACCGATAACGTCATCAACGCGGCCGAAATCAACGCGGATCAGCTGATCGGTGGCAAGGTGACCAATGCGGCGGCAGGCGACGTTGTCACCATCACGCTCGGCGGCAAGTCTTATACGGCAACGGTTCAGGATGACCTGAGCTGGAGCGTCAGCGTGCCTTCGGCTGATCTGAAAGGCTTTGGCGACGGCGATTTGACCGTCAGCGCTTCTGTTACCAATCAGCACGGCAACACCAACAGCAGCGAGCGCGAAATCAACATCGACGCCGGTCTGCCGGGTCTGCGCATCGATACGGTTGCAGGCGACGATATCGTCAACAGCATTGAAATTAATCAAAACCAGATCATCAGCGGCACCAGCTCGGACATCGCGGCGGGCAGCAGCGTCACCGTGACGGTGAACGGAATTGATTACCAGGCAACGGTCGGCGCGAACGGCGCATGGTCTGCGGCCGTTCCGGCGGCGGATGTGGCGAACTGGCCAGCGGGTCAGTTAGCGATCAGCGTCACCGGCTCTGATGTATCGGGCAATACCGTCACCATTTCCAACAACGTGACCGTCGATCTGAGCAGCGTGGCGATTTCGGTCGATACCATCGCGGCAGACGACATCATTAACGCAGCGGAAAAAGCGGCAGATCTCACCCTGACCGGCACCACGCAAAACGTGGAAGCAGGCCAGACCGTGACCGTGAACTTCGCGGGCCACAATTACACCGCACAGGTTCAGGCCGACGGCAGCTGGAGCGTCACCGTTCCGGCGGGCGACATGACGTCCCTGAAAGACGGCGACGTGACCGCAACCGCGAGTGTCACGAACGTGGCAGGCAACAGCGCGAGCGCGGCAAACACCGCAGAAATCGATGCGTCTGCGCCAGTGCTGACCATAAATGTGATCGCCGGTGACAACGTGCTGAACAGCGCGGAAGCGGGTGCGGACGTTGTGCTGAGCGGCACGTCTACCGCCGAAGCGGGTCAGGTTGTCACGATCACGCTGAACGGCCAGACCTACACCGCGACCGTGGCGGCGGACGGTACCTGGAGCACGGCCGTTCCGGCGGCAGATGCGGCGGCAATCGCTGACGGCACCTATTCCGTGAGCGCAACGGTGACTGACATTGCCGGTAACGGCGCAAGCGCGACCGGCTCATTGCTGGTTGACGTCACCGCGCCAACGCTGACCATTAACACGATTTCCGGCGACGACATTATCAACGCGCAGGAGCTTCAGCAGAACCTGATGATCTCCGGCAGCAGCACCGGCGTGCCTGCGGGCGGGCTGGTGACGGTTGAAATCAACGGCGCAACGTACACCGCAGTGGTCGACGCACAGGGCAACTGGAGCACCGGCGTTCCGGCGTCTGCGGTCAGCACACTGACCGACGGTAGCTACACCGTCACAGCCAGCGTAAAAGACGCGGCGGGCAACGACGGCGCGGCGTCTCACGCCATTACCGTCGATACCGTTTCTCCGGTGCTGAGCATCAATACCGTGGCGGCAGACGACGTGATCAACGCCGTCGAAAAAGGCGAAGCGCTGACCGTCAGCGGCACCTCGGATGGCGCTGACGGCACCACCGTTACCCTGAACTTCAACGGTCAGAACTACACCGCAACCGTATCCAACGGCGCATGGACGCTGAACGTTCCGGCTGCCGATGTCGCAAAACTCGGCGAAGCGGATTACACACTGACCGCCAGCAGCACCGACGCGGCGGGTAACACCGGCAACACCACGCATGTGGTGCTGGTGGACAGTTCACTGCCGACCGTGAGCATCAATCCGGTGGCGACCGATAACATCATCAACGCAACGGAAATTAACGCGGATCAGATGATCAGCGGCAAGGTCACCAATGCGGCAGCAGGCGACGTTGTCACCATTACGCTCGGCGGCAAGTCATACACCGCCACGGTTCAGGGCGACCTGAGCTGGAGCGTGAGCGTGCCTTCGGCCGACCTGAAAGGCTTCGGCGACGGCGACCTGAATATCACGGCCAGCGTCACCAATCAGAATGGCAATACCGGCACCGGTGAGCGCGAAATCAACATCGATGCTGGTCTGCCGGGTCTGCGCATCGACACGGTGGCGGGCGACGACATCGTCAACAGCATTGAAATTAATCAAAACCAGATCATCAGCGGCACCAGCTCGGATATCGCGGCAGGCAGCAGCGTGACTGTCACCGTTAACGGCATCGATTATCAGGCTACCGTTGGCGCAAACGGCGCATGGTCCGCGGCCGTTCCGGCGGCTGACGTGGCGAACTGGCCAGCGGGTCAGTTAGCGATCAGCGTGACCGGCTCCGACGTATCCGGCAACAGCGTGACGATCTCCAACAACGTGACCGTCGATCTGAGCAGCGTGGCGATCTCCGTGGATACCATCGCGGCAGACGACATCATTAATGCGGCAGAAAAAGCGGCAGATCTGACGCTGACCGGCACCACGCAGAACGTGGAAGCAGGCCAGACCGTGACCGTGAACTTCGCGGGTCACAATTACACCGCACAGGTTCAGGCTGACGGCAGCTGGAGCGTCACCGTTCCGGCGGGCGACATGACGTCCCTGAAAGACGGCGACGTGACCGCAACCGCGAGTGTCACGAACGTGGCAGGCAACAGCGCGAGCGCGGCAAATACGGCGGAAGTGGATGCGTCTGCACCGGTCGTGACGATCAATAGCATCAGCGCAGGCGACGTGCTGAGCGCGGTTAATGCCGGTACAGATGTTGTGCTGAGCGGCACATCAACGGCGCAGGCGGGCCAGACGGTGACCATCGTGATGGGCAGCGAGACGTTCACCGCCACTGTGGCGGCGGACGGCACCTGGACCACCAGCGTCGCGAACACCGTATTCTCCGGTCTGAATGACGGTTCTTACACACTGACCGCCAGCGTTACCGATATTGCAGGCAACCCGGCGACGGCGACCGGCACTGCGCAAGTTGATCAGACCGCGCCTGTCGTCACCGTCAACGTGGTGGCGGGCGATAACGTCATTAACAGCACCGAACACGGGCAGGCGCAGGTGATCAGCGGCACCGTCACCGGCGTGGACACCGGCACTGTCGTGACCGTGACCCTTAATGGCGTGAATTATTCCGCTATCAGCGATGCCAGCGGCAAGTGGA
Organism: Rahnella sikkimica; assembly: GCF_002951615.1. Classification (GTDB taxonomy): domain Bacteria; phylum Pseudomonadota; class Gammaproteobacteria; order Enterobacterales; family Enterobacteriaceae; genus Rahnella; species Rahnella sikkimica. The sequence goes on from NZ_CP019062.1 coordinate 1,183,902, forward strand.
GCATCGGCGTTCCGGCTGACGTGGTCAGCGGTCTGACGGACGGCAGCTACACCGTTGCCGCCTCGGTTACCGATCTGGCCGGAAATACCGGTTCTGCGAGCCAGAATGTTGTGGTCAATACCACCGCACCTGTCTTTGTTATCAATGACATGGCGGGCGGCGATAACGTACTGAATGCCACCGAAGCCCTGACCACGCTGACCGTTACAGGTACGGTGACCGGGCTTGCGGACGGCGCGCAGGTGATTGTGACGCTGAACGGCCTGAACTATACGGGCACCGTCAACGGCGGCGTGTGGAGTGCCGATATTCCGGCCAGCGCGCTGGCGAATCTGGGGCAGGCGCTTTATCAGGTCAGCGTCAGCGGCACCGACGTGAATGGCAACACCGGCTCTGTGTCTAAAGGGCTGCAAACGGCTTCTGATAATCCTTCCGTCACCATCAATACGGTAGCGGGCGATGACGTGATTAATGCGACCGAAGTGACGCAGGATCAGGTGATCAGCGGTTCCGTCACGCATGCAGAAGCCGGCCAGACGGTCACCGTGACCGTCGGCGGGAAAACCTATACGGCGCAAGTGCAGAGCGATTTTACCTGGAGCATTACCGTTCCTGCGGCCGATCTTGCCGCGATGGGCGACGGCAGCCTGAACATTTCCGCTAGCGTCACTAACGTGAGCGGTAATGAAGGTTCCGGCGATCGCAATATCGCGATCGATGCAGCGCTTCCGGGTCTGCGTATCGGCACGATTGCGGGCGACGATATCGTCAACAGCATTGAAATTAATCAGAACCAGATCATCAGCGGCACCAGCAACGGGCTGGCGGCGGGCAGCAGTGTCACCGTGACGGTGAACGGAATTGATTATCAGGCGACCGTCGGCGTGAACGGCAACTGGTCTGCGCCGGTTCCGGCAGCGGACGTGGCGAACTGGCCTGCCGGTGAGCTGGCCATTTCCGTCACCGGCGTCAGCCAGGCCGGGAACAGCGTGACAATCAGCAACACCATCACGGTGGATCTGAGCAGTGTCAGCATTGCTATCGACGCGGTGTCTGCGGACAACATGCTGAATGCGGCCGAGAAAGCGGCGGATCTGACCCTGAGCGGCACCACGCAAAACGTGGAAGCCGGGCAGAATGTGACGGTGATTTTCGCCGGTCACCGCTACACCGCGCAGGTACAGACTGACGGCTCCTGGAGCCTGAGAGTTCCGGCTGCGGACATGACTAACCTGAAAGACGGCGACACGTCCGTGAGCGTCAGCGTGACCAACACGGCGGGTAACAGCGCCAGTGCTGCGCAGGATGTGACGGTCGATACCCTTGCGCCGACGATCACGATGAACACTATTGCCGGTGACAACGTGCTGAACAGCGCGGAAGCGGGCGCGGACGTTGTCCTGAGCGGCACGTCTACCGCTGAAGCGGGTCAGACGGTCACGATTACACTCAACGGCCAGACCTACACCGCGACCGTTGCGGCAGACGGCACCTGGAGCACGGCGGTTCCGGCAGCAGATGCGAAAGCAATGGCTGACGGCACCTATTCGGTCAGTGCAGTTGTCAGCGATATCGCAGGCAACGGTGCGACCGCGACCGGCTCATTGCTGGTGGATGTCACCGCCCCGACGCTGACCATCAACACTATTTCCGGCGACGATATTATTAACGCGCAGGAGCTTCAGCAGAACCTGATGATCTCCGGCAGCAGCACCGGCGTTCCGGCGGGTGGTCTGGTGACGATTGAGATCGACGGCAAGACCTACACGGCGGCGGTGGATGCTCAGGGCAACTGGAGCACTGGCATTCCGGCGTCTGCGGTCAGCACAATGACCGACGGCGGTTACACTGTCACGGCGACCGTGAAAGATGCCGCGGGCAATGACGGCGCAGCGACACATGCGGTGACCGTCGATACTGTTTCTCCGGTGCTGACGATTAACACCGCCGCCGCGGATGACGTGATCAACGCCGTCGAAAAAGGCGAAGCACTGACCGTCAGCGGTACCAGCAATGGTGCGGACGGCACGGTGGTTACCCTGAACTTCAACGGCCAGAACTACACCGCAACCGTCACTAACGGCGCATGGACGCTGAACGTTCCGGCCGCAGACGTCGCAAAACTGGGCGAAGCGGATTACACCCTGACCGCCAGCAGCACCGACGCGGCGGGTAATACCGGTAATGCAACGCACGTTGTGCTGGTCGACAGCTCGCTGCCTTCCGTGAGCATCAGCCCTGTGGCGACCGATAACGTCATCAACGCGACGGAAATCAACGCGGATCAGCTGATCGGCGGCAAGGTGACCAATGCTGCGGCAGGTGACGTTGTCACCATTACGCTCGGCGGGAAAACCTACACTGCCACGGTTCTGGGCGATCTGAGCTGGAGCGTGAGCGTGCCTTCGGCTGACCTGAAAGGCTTCGGCGACGGCGATCTGACCGTCAGCGCTTCTGTTACCAATCAGCACGGCAACACCAACAGCAGCGAGCGCGAAATTGCCATCGACGCCGGTCTGCCGGGTCTGCGCATCGACACTGTTGCAGGCGACGACATCGTCAACAGCATTGAAATTAATCAAAACCAGATCATCAGCGGCACCAGCACGGATATCGCGGCGGGCAGCAGCGTAACCGTGACCGTTAACGGCGTGGCTTACCAGGCGACCGTTGGTGCAAACGGCGCATGGTCCGCGGCCGTTCCGGCAGCGGATGTGGCGAACTGGCCAGCGGGTCAGTTAGCGATCAGCGTCACCGGCTCTGACGTATCGGGCAACAGCGTAACGATCTCCAATAACGTGACCGTTGATCTGAGCAGCGTGGCGATCTCCGTCGATACCATCGCGGCGGACGACATCATTAATGCAGCCGAAAAAGCGGCGGATCTCACCCTGACCGGCACCACGAACAACGTGGAAGCAGGCCAGACCGTGACCGTGAACTTTGCGGGTCACAATTACACCGCACAGGTTCAGGCAGACGGCAGCTGGAGCGTCAAAGTTCCGGCGGGCGATATGACTGGCCTGAAAGACGGCGACGTGACGGCAACTGCCAGCGTGACTAACGTGGCAGGCAACAGCGCGAGCGCGGCGAATACGGCGGAAGTCGATGCGTCTGCGCCAGCGCTGACCCTCAACGTGATCGCCGGTGATAACGTGCTGAACAGCGCGGAAGCGGCGGCAAACGTTGTGCTGAGCGGGACGTCGACTGCCGAAGCGGGTCAGATTGTGACGATTACGCTGAACGGCCAGACCTACACCGCAACAGTCGCGGCGGACGGCACCTGGAGTACGTCCGTTCCGGCGGCCGTGGCTTCGGCTCTGGCGGACGGCACCTACGCGATCAGTGCAACCGTTACTGATATTGCTGGCAACGGTGCCAGCGCCAGCGGTTCGCTGCTGGTGGATGTCACCGCGCCTGTTGTTACGGTTAACACCGTGGCGGGCGACGATGTGCTGAACACCGCAGAACACGGGCAGGCGCAGGTGATTACCGGCGGCAGCACCGGCACCGTGCCGGGCAACGTGGTGACGCTGGTGATTGACGGCCATACCTACAGCACCGTCGTGGATGCCAGCGGCAACTGGAGCATCGGCGTTCCGGTCAGCGTGATTCAGGGTCTGGCGTCTGGTGACACCACGTTTGCGGTCAGCATTACCGACAGCGCGGGCAACACCGGCAGCCGCGATCACGTGATCACCGTGAACACCAACGCGGTCAGCCTGAGCATCGACACGATTGCGCAGGACGACATCATCAATGCGGCGGAAAAAGGCACCAGCCTGACGATTACCGGCGGCAGCGATATGCTGGTTTCCGGTACCGAAGTGACCGTGATGCTGAACGGGAAAAGCTACACCGCGAGTGTGGATGCCACCGGCCACTGGACGCTGAGCGTTCCGGCAGCCGATATGGCGGCCATCACCGACGGCAATTACAGCGTCACGGCCAGCGCCAGCGATGCGACCGGCAATCCGGCCAATGCCACGCACAACGTGGTGGTCGATACCACGCCACCAGCGCTGCTGATTAACCCGGTGACGGCCAGCGGGATGTTAAACGCGGTCGAACTCGGCCAGCCGCTGACACTCAGCGGGACGTCCACGGCGCAGGCCGGTCAGACGGTCACCGTGACGTTCAACAATGAAACGTACACCACTACCGTGAATGCCAATGGCACCTGGTCGGTGAATATCCCTGCGGTGGACGTTGCCGCGCTGCCGGACGGTTCGCTGCCGGTCAGCGCCAGCGTCAACGACGTGGCGGGAAATCCGGCGTCAGCCAGCACCTCTGTTCTGGTCGATACCGTGGCACCGATGCTGACCATCAGCACCATTGCCGGTGATGACGTTATCAACACCACCGAGCAGCTGGCGGGTCAGACCCTCAGCGGCACAACAACAGCGGAAGCGGGCCAGGTTGTCACCGTGACGTTCAACAATCGCGAATACCACGCGACCGTGACGTCCACCGGCACCTGGAGCGTGAACGTTCCTGCGGCTGATTTTAACGGCGCGACCGACGGCAGTTACACCGTCAGCGCCAGCGTCAGCGATGTGGCGGGGAACCCGGTAACGGGCAGTTCGGTGGTCACGCTGAACGGTGCAGTGCCGGAAATCACCATCAACACCTTCGCAGCGGACGATGTGGTTAACGCCGCAGAACACGGCACGTCGCTGGCGGTTACCGGAACCTCGACGGCTCCGGCCGGTTCAACGGTGACGGTGACCCTCAACGGTCAGAGCTATACCGCACAGGTTCAGAATGACCAGAGCTGGACGCTGAACCTGAGCGCCAATGCGGTGAGCGCGCTGGTGGATGGCGATAACTATGCCATCACGGCGTCGGTGACCAACAGCATCGGCAATACCGGCACGGCGATGCATGAGATTGCGGTCGATACCTCAGCGCCGTCCATGACCATCACCATTGATTCGGTGAGCGATGACACGGGCCGCAGCAACAGTGATTTCGTGACCAGCGACACCACGATCACGCTCCACGGCTCGCTTTCTGCGGCACTGGGTAATGACGAGTCTGCGCAAATCAGCCTGGACGGCGGGTTGACCTGGGTCACGCTGACCGTGACCGGCACCACCTGGAACTATGCGCAGGGAAGCGCGCTGACAGACGGCAGTTACAGCTACACCGTGCGGGTGATTGATGCCGCGGGTAACGTCGGGTCTTCCGCGTCGCAGACGGTGGTGATTGACACCGTGGCACCAAACGCCAGCCAGTCCATCAGTATCGATGCGATTTCGCAGGATACCGGCCTGAGCAGCACTGACTTTATTACCAGCGACACCACGCTCAACCTGCGCGGTACGTTGGGCGCGGCGCTGGGTGCGGATGAATATGCGCAAATCAGTCTCGACGGTGGCAACACCTGGGCTGACGTGAGCATCAGCGGGCTGACCTGGACGTATATCGACGGTCGCACGCTGACCGACGGGGATTACAACTACCAGGTGCGCGTGGTCGATCTGGCCGGAAACGTCGGGGCGACGGCAAGTCAGGTGGTTACCGTGGATACCACCGCACCGGACAGCAGCAAAACCATCAGCATTGATGCGATCAGCACCGATACCGGTCTGAGCAGCAGTGACTTTATCACCAGCGATACCTCGCTGACCGTCACCGGTACGCTGGGTAAAACGCTGGCCGCCGATGAAGTGGTGCAGGTAAGCGTTGACGGCGGTCTGACGTGGGCGAATGCGACCACAATCGGCACCGGCTGGACATTTGCCGATGGCCGCACGCTGACCGACGGGGATTACACCTACAACGTCCGCGTGGTGGATACCGCCGGGAACGTCGGCAATGTGACCTCGAAAGTGGTCACCGTCGATACCGTTGCGCCGGACAGCAGCAAAACCGTGACCATCGACAGCATCAGCACCGATACCGGTATTTCTGCCAGCGATTTTGTGACCAGCGATACCTCGCTGACCGTCACCGGATCCATCGGTGCGGCGCTGGGCGCAGGCGAAGTGGTGCAGATCAGCGTCGATAACGGCGCGACCTGGACCACCGTCTCGCTGTCCGGCAGCACCTGGACATACACCGACGGTCGCACGCTGACCGACGGCCAGACGCTTTATCAGGTTCGCGTGGTGGATCAGGCCGGAAACGTTGGCCAGACCGCGCAGCAGGTGGTGACCATTGACACCACAGCACCGACGCAAACTATCACGATCAGCGCGATCAGCAACGATACGGGCGATTACGCGAACGACTTCATCACCAGCGATAACACGCTGACGATGTCGGGCACATTGAGCGCGACGCTGGCGACCGACGAAAGGGCGCAAATCAGCCTCGACGGCGGTTTCACCTGGAGTGACGTGGTCGTCAACGGGCAACTGTGGAGCTACGACGCAACCGGCACTGTTCTTGCTGATGGCAATTACAACGTGCAGGTTCGGGTGATCGATCAGGCCGGTAACACCGGTACCGTCGGCAGCCAGACCGTGGTGATTGATACGCTGAACCCGGAAGCGGTAGCGAGCATCGTTCAGTATTCCGATGATGAAGGCGACCGTAAAGGATCGTTCGGTTCCGGCACCTACACCGATGAAACCGCACCAACCCTGAGCGGTACGCTGAGCAAGGCGCTGGCTGACGGCGAAGTGCTGAAAATCTACCGCAACGGCGTGTTTGTCGGCGTCGCGACGGTGGTCGGTCTGGCCTGGACCTTCTCCGATTCCGCGCTGGCGGACGGCACTTACGTGTACGTGGCAAGAGCGCAGGATCTGGCAGGAAATACCACGCCATCCGGCGATTTCACCCTGACGGTGGATACCTCGATTCCAACCACGATTGCCACCGTGACGGCAGGATCCACTCAGGATACGACACCGATCATCAGCGGAACGTTGTCCGAAGCGCTGGGCGAAGGCATGTATGTTCAGGTGGTGGTGAAGGGCGTGACGTACACGTCAGAACCGGGCGGTGCGGTGGTTGTCGATCCGCTGAACCATACCTGGTATTTACAGGTTCCAGGTGCGCTGGGGCTGGCAAGTTATGATGTTACGGCGCAGGTGCGCAGCAGTGCGGGTAACGGGAATGATGCAGGCATCAGTACCAGCGCCATCATTGTTTATGCCGAAACCGCCGTGGACACCAGTTGGGCGACGACAGCGGGTTCGACGTCCACCAACGCCATGGCGTTCAGTCTGAACAGCAGCGGTTTATGGAATATTGTCACCGGGATTTCGGACTACACCAGTTCCGGCCTGAACAGCTATGCCGGCACCACGTTAACCAACTCCCGCGGCAACATTGTGGTGAGTTACACGCTGGCGGATACCGACCGTAACGGTACGTCCGATATTTATGCGACGGAAACTAACTACGGCGGCAGCATTCAGGGTAAATGGACCGCGAACGCAGACGGCACGTACACCTACGGCCAGCAGGCGATCGGCACCACCATCTGGTACGGCGGCGTGATTGCCTATGACAAAACCGGCGACGGTTGGGTGGATCTGGCGTACGGCGATGCCGGGGGTGACTCACGCAGTTATCTGGTGAACAACAACGGCGTTCTGACCGCTGACGGCACCAACGGCGCGGCGGGTCTGGCGGGTGTGACTTACCGCGAAATCTCCGGCGTGGATATCAACAACGACGGTACGGTCGATATCGTTCAGCACACCAACCGTAATGGCGTCTACGCACTGACGGTGGTGAACAACAATGGCACCGGTACGCTGACGGAAACGCAAAGCATCGCTAACGTGTTTGTCCCGAATTCCGCAGACACCACTACCGCAGTGTCGATGACCTGGGCAGATTTCAACGGCGACGGCCTGATGGACTTGTACATCTCGACGGGGAGGACCTCCGCCGGCGCATACAACTACGGCGGCATGATTTACTACAACAATGGCGCGGGCGGGTTAAGCACCACACCAACGGCTGTGGAAACGGCAACGACCAGTTCTGCATCGGGCGGATACCTGTCGGCGGCCGTGGACTGGGACGGTGACGGTGATATGGACATCATCAAGTTCAGCACTTATTCCACCAGCCAGAAAGCCACGCTGTATCTGAACGACGGCACCGGTAAAGGCTGGACCAGCAGCGCACTGGCCTCTGCACTGGTCAACGTAACGGGGATTGCCACCCTCGACTACGACTGGAACGGGACGCAGGATCTGCTGGTCTCGCAGGCCAACGGCAAAGTGGTGTACATCGCCAACAACAGCACCATCGCTGACGGCACGGCGATTCACCTGCGCATTCTCGACGGCGAAGGAATGAACGTGTTCTACGGCAACACCGTGCAGCTGTACAACTCAGCCGGTCAGCTGGTGGCGTCGCAGATCATCAACGCCCAGTCGGGTATCGGGATTAACGATGCCTCGGCGCTGGTGAACTTCTACGGCCTGGATCCGAATGAAACCTATTCGGCGGTGCTGGTGCGCAACATCAACGGCGTGTCGTCCAATGAAACCTGGACTGACCTGACCGCGGGCGACGGCACCACCAGTTACTCGTTAACGGCGGATGCAGCAACCGGCGGCACCAGCGGCACGATCACCGGTACCGGCTACAACGATACGTTTATCGCGGAAAGCGGCACCTACGTGTACAACGGCTCCGGCGGCTGGAGCACCACGTCAGACCATGCGACGTGGAGCGCCACCGGCGGTGAGGACATCGTGGATTACCGTAATGCCACCAGTGGTATCACGGTGGATCTGAGCAGCAGTAACGCGCAGAACACCGGGTTCAACACGTCAACCTTCAGGAATATCGAAGGGATCGCCGGGTCGAACTTCGACGATACGATCACCGGCAGTTCTGGCGATAACGTGTTCAACGGCCGTGGCGGTAACGACACTTTCAACTTAGGCAACGGCGGGCACGACACGCTGCTGTACAAGCTGATTAACAGTGCCGACGCCACCGGCGGTAACGGTTCTGACACCATCAACGGCTTTACGGTCGGGACTTGGGAAGGCACGGCGAACTCAGACCGTCTGGATCTGAGCGAACTGTTGCAGTCGGGCGGTTACACCGGCACCGGTTCAGCAAGCTATGTCAACGGCGTGGCCACGCTGAACGCCTCGGCGGGCAACATCACCGATTATCTGTCGGTGACGACCGAAGGCAACAACACCGTCATCAAGATTGATATGGATGGCAGCGGTTCAGCACAGTCGATGACCACCATCGCCACGCTGACCAACGTGCATACCGATCTGGCGACGTTGCTGGCGAACCATCAGCTGATTGTCGGTTAATCAGCAGCGGAAAGCGGAGCAGGGGAAACTCTCTGCTCCGCCGACCCGGATGGCCTGTTTATGCGCCGGAATGTGCATAAAGGAAAACGAATTTAGGGAAGAATGATGATGAAAAAAGACACCATGTTAGAGAAAGGCTACACCGCGTGGCTCAAAGCCATGCTCGATATCGCGAAACACTACCGGCTGGATTACTCAGAAGAGCACGTGAAAACCACCGTTGCCTGGGAGATGGGCGCACCGGCAGACGTGATTCTTGATGAGATGGCAAAAAAACTGGGGCTGGGCCGCGTCACGCGTGACTTCCACCCGAACGATCTCGATCCGATGAGCGTGCCGTTCATCTTAATGCTCGACAACGGGCGGCTGGGCGTGGTGACACATCTGGACGCCAGCGGCCAGTGCGCCGTGCAATTTACCGAAGATCAGGGTCTGGAAACCACCCTGACATCAGAACAGCTGGCGGAACGCGCAAAAAGCATCACGCTTCTGCGTCCGCTGCACAGCATTCCCGATGCGCGCGTTGATAACTACATCAAGCCGTACAAGAAAAACTGGTTCTGGGATCTGGCACTGAAAGACTGGCGTCGTTACAGCGACATCATGCTGGCCTCGATGATTGCCAACGTGCTGGCGCTGGCGGGCATGTTGTTTTCCATGCAGGTTTACGACCGCGTGGTGCCGTCGCAATCCGTCCCGACCTTGTGGGTATTGTTTGGCGGCGTGATGCTGGCGATTACCTTTGAATTCGTGATGCGCATGGTGCGCGTCCATATTTCTGACGTGGTGGGGAAACGTGCCGATTTGCGCATCTCCGACCGCGTCTTTGGCCGTGCGCTGCGCATTAAAAACAGCGCACGCTCGAAATCCACCGGTTCCTTTATCTCGCAAATCCGCGAACTGGAATCCGTGCGCGAGCTGATCACCTCGACCACGCTGAGCGCGCTGTCGGACCTGCCATTCTTCCTGCTGTTCACCGTGATTTTGTGGATGATCGGCGGCCCGCTGGTGTTTGTGGTGTTACTGGCGCTGCCTTTGCTGCTGATCCCCGGCATCCTGATCCAGAGACCGCTGGCGAAACTGGCCAACGAAGGGATGCGCGAATCGGCGGTGCGTAATGCCTCGCTGGTGGAAGCGGTGGAGTCACTCGAAGACATCAAACTGATGCGCGCCGAGCAGCGTTTCCAGAACCAGTGGAACCACTGTAACGAAGTGTCTGCCGAAATCAGTATGCGTCAGCGTTTTCTGACCAGCCTGCTGATGACCTGGACGCAGGAAGTGCAGTCGATTGTGTACGCTGTCGTGCTGCTGGTGGGGTGCTATCTGGTGATGCAGGGCGACATGACCACCGGTGCGCTGGTCGGGACAACCATTCTGGCATCCCGCACCATTGCGCCGCTGGCGCAGATTTCCGGCGTGCTGTCGCGCTGGCAGCAGGCGAAGGTTGCGCGTAAAGGGCTGGATGAACTGATGCAACGCCCGATTGATCAGGAAAACGGCCAGAAGATGGTTCACAAGGCGCAGATCGCCGGTGAATACGCGATCAATGATGCGGTCTTCTATTACGACGAAGAAGCCAAAGCGGTGAATCTGGCGATTTCGCGTCTGAACATCAAACCGGGCGAGAAGATTGCCATTCTGGGCAAAAACGGCGCAGGCAAATCGACGCTCCTGCAAGTGCTGGCAGGCATGCAACAGGTTCAGCAAGGGCAGGTGGTGCTCGATAACGTCAACATCAAACAGATCGACCCGGCAGATTTACGCCGCGACGTGGCGCTCCACAACCAGCACGCGCGTCTGTTCTTCGGCTCAGTGCATGAAAACATCACCATGGGACGCCCGCAGGCGACCGACGAAGAAATCCATGAAGCGCTGGTCATCAGCGGCGCGCTGGCGTTTGTGCAGCAAAAAGAGGACGGCCTGAACTTCCTCATTCACGAAGGCGGCGTCGGGCTTTCCGGCGGGCAACGTCAGGCGCTTTTGCTGGCGCGTAACATCATCACGCAGCCGCAGGTTTTGCTGCTCGATGAACCGACCGCGTGGCTCGACGAGATTTCCGAGTGGAACCTGATTTCCCAGTTATCGACCTGGGGCAAAGACAAAACGCTGATTATTGCCACGCACCGTCTGGCGCTGCTGCAACTGGTGGATCGAATTATCGTCATGGATAACGGGCGTATTTCGCTCGACGGTAATAAGGATGAGATCCTGAACAAACACTTCAGGCCGAAAGGACAAACCGCTGCCGCCACCGCGAAACCGGCGACAAGCAAGGAGGCATCACAATGAAAAAGCCTAAACTCACGACCCGTCAGCGGACGGAAAAATCCCTGCCGCGCTCGACCATTCTGGTCTGGTCGGTATCGCTGATGCTTTTGTGTTTCTTCCTGTGGGCGAATTTTTACACGCTCGATGAAGTCACGACCGGCACCGGTAAAGTGATCCCGTCGTCGCACGAGCAGATTGTGCAGTCGCTGGAAGGCGGCATCGTTCACGCCATCGACGTGCAGGAAGGTGAAGTGGTGGAACGCGGGCAGCGGCTGGCGCAGCTTGATCGCACCAAAACCGAATCCGGCGTGCAGGAAAGCGTGGCGCGTTTACATGCCGCGCTGGCCACGGCGGCGCGTCTGACGGCGCAGATCAACAATACGCCGCTGACGTTCCCGGCAGAACTGGATGACGAACCGGAACTGGTGAAATCCGAAACCGAGCTGTACAACTCCAGCCGCAACAGCCTGGAGAAACAACTTTCCGGCCTGAAGCAGGGCGTTGCGCTTATCCGCCGCGAGCTTTCAATGACCACGCCACTGGTGAAACAGGGCGCGGCCAGCGACGTGGAAGTGCTGCGTCTGCAACGTCAGATTAACGAGATGGAAAGCAAAGCGACTGACCTGGAAACGCAATACAATGTGCGCGCCGGTGAGGAACTTGCCAAGGCGAATGCGGAGATCGAGGCGCAGCGCTCAGTGATTCTGGGGCGTAAAGACTCACTGAACCGCCTGGAATTCTTCTCACCGGTGAAAGGTATTGTCAAAAATATCGACGTCAATACCGTCGGCGGTGTGATCCCGCCCAACGGCAAACTGATGACGCTGGTGCCGATTGACGATCAGATGCTGGTGGAAGCGCAAATCTCCCCGCGCGACGTGGCATTCATCCACCCCGGCCAGAAAGCCAAGGTGAAAATCACCGCCTACGATTATTCCATTTACGGCAGTTTTGACGGCGAGGTAACAACGATTTCCCCGGACACCATTCAGGATGAAGTCCGCCGCGACGTGTACTATTACCGCGTCAACATTAAAACGCACGCCAACTATCTGGAAAATAAACACAAAGAGAAGTTCTATATCTTCCCCGGCATGATCGCCACGGTGGATATCAAGACCGGCAATAAAAGTATCCTCGATTACCTGCTGAAACCGCTGAACAAAATGAACGAAGCGATGCGGGAACGTTAATGACTGCGTAATACGAAACATAAAAACCCATGCGAAAGCGTGGGTTTTTTGTTTGTGGGGTTCTGGCGCTTATATCATTTCTGAAAATCCCATAAGATATTCTGGTAAACCGTGAATTTAAATTTTCAGACTAAGCAAATTAAACAATGAGGGTGTTTTTCAACAGCGCAGGGAAACTTATTCAATGATAGTTGGCATGTATTGTTCGGTTTTTTGTATTGATATATAGCATTTGTTTTGAGTGGGCGGTTGAGTTATAACTTCAGAAACTCAAAAGGGGTTATGGAATGGCTAATCAAATATATATGTCGGTCACAGGTGAGAAACAAGGACTGATATCTCAGGGATGTGGCACCTATGATTCAATGGGCAATAAATATCAGGTGTTGCACCAGGACCAAATATTCATATTGTCGTTATCGCATCACACACATCGTAATCAAAATGTTTGTCACCAACCACTGACTATCACCAAAATAATCGACAAATCTTCACCTTTATTTGGTATCGCCATCTCCAATAATGAGAAATTGCAATGCAACTTTGATATTTATCGGATTGATATCACGGGAAGAATCATGAAGTATTATTCGATAGAGCTTCGTGATGCTTTTCTGAGTGATGTCTCCGTTAATTTCCCGCATGCGATAGACCACAGTGATGCTCAACCTGAAGAGACGCTGATATTGATATTCAAAAGCATCACATGGCAGCACCATCAGGCTGGAACATCGGGTTACAGTTTCTGGCAAGACATTGTGATGTAGGGGACTATATGAGTAAACGTGAAGATATAACCACTGCAGTTTTAGGGAGTGCAATCGGTTTTGGCTTGGTTTACACCAAAGTATTAGGTTGGATAGACCTTGGTCATGCTCAGGGGAGTGATGCTCGCAAACTTCAAAGTAAGCTTCGTGAAGAAAAAGGAAGGAGTTTTTACCCTGAGCTAAATGAATGGTATTTTCCTGTTGATTATTATCAGGAAATGGCATTAAAAATACATAAATCAACACAAACTAATCTGTGGGCCGGCGTACATGCTCCATTAATGGTACGTTCGTGTTTGAGCTGGGAAATAAAAAAGCGAATTGCGCTGACCATTATGATGAAAACAGCCTCGAGATTCGAAGCCCTGCAGGATTCATCTTTGGTAAATTGGCGTACAGATAGCGGTTTTAGTGGGGAAGACTTGGTCTCGGATTTATTGGGGTTTTATAGAGTCTTTGGCGAAGGTATTGATCCACTTATATTGGCCCAACCCACTGAAATTTCTTATGGTAAATCTATATGGGATCATTACGGCCCGATAGGAAAATTCAAAAATAGGGGGTTTAGGCCCATATTGTTCCCTCAGCCCTCACCAGGTAAAACGTCAATACCTAGAATAGGTTACCTGCCAACTTGGTTAGACTACATTAAACCGCTCGGTGACTTATCTAATAACTATATATCTAATAGATATTTTAATCGGCCAAAAAAAGATCTCTTTGATGATGTCAATCGGATGAACAATGAGCTATATATTGCTTTAAGAAGAGGCTACCAGAAACCCAATGATCTTCACATGCCATCCCATTTTTATGTTCATCCGCATAATATTCCCGCGCCTGATTATTTTCATATAGGCGGTGATAGTCAATATCCAATATGGTGACGGAATGTTTTTTGATTAAATACAAGGGGAATGAAAATATGCGTAAATTGACAAAGTGGATTTGTGTAATGTTTGTAATGTTTTTTTTGTTTTTCGCATGGATAATAATTTCTTTTGGTTATGCTTTCGATGGCCGTGAATACAAAAAGTCGGACTGGTTTGATTATTATTATTTAACGCCTTCACTCATCAGAAATGCTCCGGCGGCATCGGAAAATGCGACATATCATGTAAGAGGAGGGGACGAACACCAAAATTTCGAAGAGGAAGTGGTTTGGTCTGGTGTAAAAGATGTTCCCCGTGCAGTAAAAGAATTGGATGCCTATTTAATAAATGAAGGTATTGATGTGGAAACTGAATACAAACAGGGGGCCGAGTATTTTGTATTACATTACAATGATGTGGTGGTATTGAAAATCTCAGATTGCATGGGGCCTTGTAATCGGTTTTAAATAACATTAAAACCTGAGAAGCCGAATCAGTAAAATCTGCCGTCTCGTTGGAAACGATATTTTCTTAAAATCACCGGGTTATTTTAACACCCCCTTCTTCATCGATAATGAAGTCAATGACATTGTCATCTTCATCATTTAAATAAAAATAAACCTTGCCCGTATAGGGTTCCCTATATTCAAATTTAATACTGTACATCAATTCGTTAACGGTAAACTCGGGATAGCAAGCACGAATGACATTCCGTACTTGCATATCTACCACCGGGGGTACTGACACAAAAAATGGCATTTTTAGCGCCTATCAGAATTTTCTTTTTATGGCATTAAACTATCTAAAATTTCACTTAAAGCAAAGAGATTTTGTAAAAGATTAAGAAGGCTCCGTTCAAAAGGGGGAGCGGGTCTGGAATGGGATAAAACCACTTTCTGTAATTTTACTAATTTTAAATAAAATCAGATAGTTAAAAGTGTTGCGCTGGGGCGAGAGTTAACCAACCATGAGTTATTACTCAAACCGTCCTCTTAACGCTGTTATTGGGCGTTTTGGAACTCAAATTTTAGTCATTTGAAGTTCAGGTTTAGGCATGAAGTAGGGGATCTCACGGAATGTAACCAGTTCATTCACGTTGGCCTGGTGTTTACAAACCCGGCACTCAATGGCAGATACGGTTTCAGAAGAGACGGACTCGGAAGAGGCAGTAAAGCGGTCACAGCCACACTTTTCACAGATGATTTTTATGTCAGGCATTTTAACTCTAAGAGCAAACGGTCAAATTAAGGAGAATATTAAGAATCATCCTATTTCAATGCAGAGTACAGCTATTTTTTCTTTCGAACCGAAAAGACAACCTAAAGAGTGCTGGAGATGACAAATCCTTTGAATTCGCGGGACGATCACAGCAGTTTCCCCGGGTCATACCAGGCGGAGATAACTTACTCGTATCAAGCGAGGGGCTGTAGTGATGAATCACTATCATGGGCGTGCATGACAAAAATAGTTTATGAGTTGAATTATAATAGGTATCAACTATCACACTAATAAATAATGTCGCGGAAGGAATTGCCGATAACCACTGCAGTCATTACTTCATACGGTACAACTGATGCGCCTGAGTACTTTTAAAAACGCTTTATCTGCTCTGTTACGTCTAAGAATTCCTGGCTCTGCTGCTTCATTCGAAGCACTTAGTAAGTCTATGCCAGTAATTGAATTTAGTGCCGAGGGGATAGTCCTGAGAGCCAGCCCGTTATTTCTTGCGACGATGAGTTATCGGGATGACGAAATCATGGGTTGTCACCACAGTATGTTCTGCCCGGATTCACTCGTGAACTCCCCTGAGTACAGGTTGTTTTGGCAGCGTCTGGCTGCGGGTGAAAGTTTTAATGATAAATATCTGCGATTGGCTAAAGGCGGGCGTTCCGTATGGCTTGAGGCCAGCTACATCCCGGTCACTGATTCTAAAGGCCGGGTCGTTAAAGTTGTTAAAATTGCAGCAGACATTTCTTCCCGAATGCAATCTGCCCTTGAACAAGAGTCAATTATCAACGCCATAAGTCGTTCGATGGCCGTGATTTCATTCACTCCCGGAGGAGAGGTTCTTGCCGCGAACGAAAACTTCCTTAAAACCACCGGTTACAAACTCGATGAAGTCAGGGGCCGGCATCATAAGATGTTTTGTTCCGAGGCTCTGTTCAAGAGTGAAGAGTACCGACACTTCTGGGAAAGGCTTAACCAGGGGGAATTTTTTTCTGGCCAGTTCCCACGACTTAACCGAAATGGGAAGGCCATTTGGCTCCGGGCTACTTATAATCCTGTCTTCAATAGCGATGGACAGCTTTATAAAATAGTGAAATTTGCTTCAGAAGTGACTGAGCAAGTCCTGCGTAACCAGCAGGAACACGATGCCGCAGTCCACGCATGGAATATGGCTATTCAAACCAGAGGGAGTGCTCAGGCGGGTGCCGGGGTTATTGAAGGAAGCATAAGGATTATTGATAAGATTGCAGAAGGTATGAACACGGTTTCCGATGATATATCTCTTCTTAACCGTCAGTCTGTCAGTATTGACGAAATAGTCGATACCATCCGAGGTTTTGCCACTCAGACCCGACTTATAGCATTAAATGCTGCCATTGAGGCTGCCCGTGCCGGAGCATCCGGAAGGAGTTTTGCGGTAGTGGCCGCAGAAGTCCGTAATCTGGCGGCCAGCGTTAGCATCGCTACAGAGGAAATTGAACGGGTGGTGAAAGACAACAATCAGCTCGCAAAAGAAGTCCTGAGAGGTATTGAAATTAGTCTTGAGAACACTTATCAGGGCGTCACACTCATGCGAAAGGCGGGTGAGGTGATGGCCAGTATCCAGAATGATTCAGAACGTGTAGAAGCGGCTGTAAAAAATGTTGCCAGTTCTGTGACTCTGAAATAGGGAATAGGAAAAACCTCTGTTAATGACTAATGCAATGCTTAACAAATTTTAGTCAATTGTTTTTTATGAAGATTTTCAGCGGTTGACAGAGTTCTGAAAGCGCAGGTCTTCCTGCAAAGAGTAAAATGATATGGCAATGCCGGAGGGCGTTTTTGGCCAGATAAAGCTCAGGGTGTGCTGTTAACTCAGGCTATTTTGCCTGCGGATGCAGCACAGGAGCGGACTTAGCAAATGCCCGATAACATTACAGCGCATTACAGTATGCTTTCCCCCTCAATCCCCTTCATACCGCCTGCGCGCCCTTGCGCCCGTCTCTCTTATTTTGGGTTTGCGGGCGAAGTGACGGTAAATAACGGTGCTGCAACCCTGAACGTCGGTCCATTCGCGAAGACTCAATTCACTGCGGCTAAACAACAAGTGGTCAAAGAGCCGCTGGGCGTGAACCTGAATTGCGTGGCAAAGCGTCTTCGCTGAGTGTGACCGTCGAATCGGCCGGGCTGACGGATACGCGCGAGTTCCGTGCGGCCAGCTCAACGGCAAAATACGCCGGTTTATATCTTTAATGCAGGTCGGAAACCGTCTTTATCTGTACCGCAATATTGTGCGGCAGTGAGGAGGGTGTTTACTCTTCCCCGACGCTTTCAAAATTCAGAGAGACTGAATTCACGCAATGTCGCAGGTTTTTCTCGGTCAGATATTCGCCTTCGAATACGTGGCCCAGATGCGCCTGACAGTGGGCACAGACAATTTCGGTTCTGCGCCCGTCGGCATCAGGAACGCGTTCTACCGCACCGGGGATTTCGTCATCGAAAGACGGCCAGCCGCAGTGGGATTCAAATTTGTGCTCTGAGGTGTACAACGGCGTTCCGCAGCGTTTGCAGACATAGCGGCCCGGTGAAAAATGCGCATTATAAACTCCCGTATGCGGGCGTTCAGTCCCTTTGTCTTCAATCACAAAGCGTTCAAATTCTGTGAGGTCATTTTTCATGAGGTTCATTCCTGTTAAATTACGCGTTACGGCTGTTAAATGATTTTACAACCGTAACACTCCGGTGACAATGTCGTGAGTGTGTGATCGCCAAATCGGGTTGATCATCCGCCGCCGGTAGGGATGAAATACAGCCTTACGCCGCTGGCGCAAACATTGCAGCAGCCGTTTGTGGCATTTTATGACCGGGCGTTGGCGTTTGGGCCAGCACTGGAAGAGGCGCAGAATAGATGCAAATTGACTGGCACAGTTCATCACTCACCCGTACTACCGTCGTGGATAAGAATTACAAAAACACCCAAAATGTGCGTCGTTTCATGGTTGAGCAGTGCGGGGAAGCATTTCGATTCGACCGTGATTTCATGGCCTGGATACGGAACGATGTGCCAAAAACTCTGGGGGATGTTGCTGATGAGTGGACGCGCAGGCGTTAACCGGCGGAAGTCATGACGAACAGTGATGCCTGAACCGTCGTCATCATTCAGCCCGATTGGGTTTAGCGGTTGAGCGATCCCAATGATCGCTCAACCCGGACTGAATTCTCTTCTAACCCTAAACTGTCTGGCGGCGTTATTTCGCCAGCCGTTATTTATTTCGCCAGAAGTTCTTTACGGACGATTTCTGCGCCTGCACTTAATGCATCCAGCTTGCCTCTTGCGATACCACGAGGTAACGGGATCATGCCGCAGTTGGTGCAAGGATAAAGTTTGTCTGCGTCGACAAACTGCAATGCTTTTCGCAGCGTCGCGGCAACTTCCTCTGGCGTTTCAATGGTATTGGTTGCGACGTCGATCGCGCCTACCATGACCTTTTTACCCCGAATGAGTTCCAGCAGTTCGATGGGAACATGCGAGTTATGACATTCGAGTGAAATAATATCAATGTTCGATTTTTGCAGTTTCGGGAAAATCTTTTCGTATTGTCGCCAGTCTGTTCCCAGCGTTTTTTTCCAATCTGTATTGGCCTTGATGCCATAGCCGTAGCAAATATGCACTGCCGTTTCACATTTAAGCCCTTCAATGGCTCTTTCTAACGTGGCAATTCCCCAGTCATTCACTTCATCGAAGAACACATTAAATGCGGGCTCATCAAACTGAATGATATCGACGCCCACGGCTTCTAATTCTCTGGCTTCTTCGTTGAGAATTTTAGCGAATTCCCAGGCGAGTTTTTCACGGCTTTTATAATGGTTATCATAAAGCGTATCGATCATTGTCATGGGACCCGGCAGAGCCCATTTAATCGGCTTGTCTGTTTGCTGACGTAAGAATTTAGCATCTTCAACAAATACAGACTTTTGGCGGCTCACCGGCCCCACAACGGTCGGCACACTCGCATCATAGCGATCGCGAATTTTAACGATCTCACGTTTCTCAAAATCAACGCCGTTGAGGTGCTCAATAAACGTGGTGACGAAATGCTGACGCGTTTGCTCGCCATCGCTGACAATATCAATCCCGGCCTGCTGCTGATCTTCCAGACACAGGCGCAGGGCATCTTGTTTGCCGTCAATTAATTCCTGATCTTGCAGTTTCCAGGGTGACCAAAGCACCTCAGGTTTTGCCAGCCAGGAAGGTTTCGGTAAACTGCCCGCCGTTGACGTCGGTAATAACTTTTTCATAATAGATGACCCTGTATTTTGGTTAATCAAAGAACGGAACTTGCTGACCACTGCTCAAGAAGTGTTTGGTAAGGTTTAATGAAATTCTCTTCTGTAAACTTTCCCTGCTCAATGGCTAAGTGACTACGTTCTTCGCGATCATAAACAATTCGTGTTAACGAATAATCCTGGAAATTCAGGCTCGGCTGATAGCACTTTCCTGCGGCGGAATTAGCGTTGTAAATTTCAGGCCGGTAAATTTTTTGGAATGTTTCCATCGTGCTGATGGTACTGATAAGTTCAAGATTGGTGTAATCGCTGAGTAAATCACCAGCGAAATAAAAGGCTAAAGGCGCAACACTGTCTTTAGGCATGAAATATCGGGCATGTAATCCCATTTTGGCGAAATATTCATCCGTCAGGGAAAGTGCATCCTGCTGGTATTCGATGCCCAATACAGGATGTTCATTACCTGTGCGGTAATAAACGTTTTTACTGGAAACACTCAGACAGATAACCGGCGTTTTATTGAAGCTGTTTTTGTAGGTGTCTGAATTAATAAACTGTTTGAAGATGTTCCCGTGCAACTCACCAAAGTTGTCCGGAAGCGTAAATTGGTCTTTGTTCTTATTATGCGCAGGCAGTAAAACGCTAAAATCAAAATCCCGCACGTAAGAGGAGAAGTTATTCCCCACAATACCGTCAATGCGTTCGTTGGTCTTTTTATCAATGATATTTGTTTTCAATATTTCAATCACCGGGAAGGCGTCGGCCTTACCGTCAATATCAATATTCAGCTGCGCAGTAATGATCTCAAGTTCGACGCCATAACGATCGCCATTGGGGTTATCCCAATGCGCCAGTGAATTGAAACGGTTGTCAATCATCACCAGGGTGTTGCGCAAATTCTCCTGACGTTTTTCACCCCGGGCTAAATTAGCAAAGTTAGTCGTAATACGCGTACTTTCTGAGGGGTTATAATTCTCGTCGAAGCAAATGCTCTTAATAGTAAATGCAAATTTTTTATTCATTGTTATCCGGCACCCTGATTTATATCTGTAGATAATTGCTATGCATAATTTATGCCTGAGTCATTGATTGAGGAAAAGTGATTTGTTTTCATCGAACATGAACGTTCTTCATGATCAGGTGTAGGTTCGGGGCCGTGGCGACGAGATGTTCAGGGCTATTCACTGAAACACCTGTACGGAGTGATGAATGAGAGAGGCGGGATTATCGAAGGTCAGCCCCTGCGCAGAAGCTGACCTGCCGAACATTATTTCTTCTTATTGAGCATCGACTTTAAATCGGCAAACGGATTGTAAGTGGCTGCATCAATGTCATCTTGCGCGTCTTCGCCCGCCACAACGCGTGTGCCGTACAGGTCCGCTTCCGTGTACTTGGAGTGTTCGTGGTCATGACAATACAGACACAATAACTCCCAGTTACTGCCATCTTCCGGGTTATTGGTATGGTCATGATCGATATGGTGAACCGTTAATTCGCGCAGGTTGGAATAAACAAACTCCCGCGAGCAGCGTCCGCAGACCCAGGGATAGATTTTGAGTGCTTTCTCACGATAGCCGCTTTCCAGACGCGTGTAGTTTTTTGGGATCAGTGCCATGGCGATGTTATCCGTTACAAAGAGATGATGTTAAAAGTCTGCGCCCAATATATCCCACAATGGGGCGGGAGGAAAAATGAAAGCCGTATCGGCTTATGGGCCTCTGTTCTTTTTGTCCCGGATCCTCCCCAGTTTCATCGTCACCTGATCCGGCATTTTATCGAGATTATCCTCGCGCAATCCCAGCACCACGTTGTAACCCATCATCAGCGAACGGTCGCCCAGGCGCGGCAGCGGAGCCAGTTTCATCGGGATAGTGAGTGACAGACTGGCATCGTAATCACAGCCCAGATAGACGCGCAGCAGATCGAATACGTCCTTACCCAACTGACCGCCGGGTAGCCAGCTTCTGGCTTCCGCTGCGTCTTCAGTAAACATCTCCACCCCAATGCAGTAGTTCGCATCTTCTGTATGACTGCCCAGCACCAGATGGTCGCCCAGTTTTTGTTGGTCTGAAAACGAGAATTTCGCCCGTTTCCCGGCGGGCATCCGCGTGACTTTATGCGGTTTGACCGTCACCTGCGTATTCGGTGCTTGTGTGCGGATCACACTGGCAATACCTTCCGCCGTGCGGGTGGTTCTGACCAGCGGTTGCAGTAATGCCAGTAAACGCGAGGCGGGCACGTCGCCGCTGTCGGTGATGCCGGTCAGGGCCATCAGGCTGCGCGAGGTTTTATCCGTGCCGCCGTCTTCAAAGGTGGCGGGATAGCTGTACTTTCGCCAGATGCGGTAAAACTGGGTCATCATCCGGTGGTTGAAAATGTCTAAAAAGGCTTCCAGCGCTTCATGGCCTTCGCGCTTTTGGGCAATGTCATCGATGTAGCTGGTCGGCAGCGGGGAATCCACGCCGTACAATCCCATAAACGTGGTGCGCACCGTCGGCGGCGCGTCCGGACGTTGCGGATCCGTTTCTACCGCTTTCAGCTCGCTGACCGGAAAACCCATTCCGGGGTGCGGACGAAAGCGCACCGGGTCGTCTTTCGGCGTGAAGGTGCTGCCTATTGGTTTCTGAGCAGACAGTTGTTTTTCCAGCAACTGGCAGAAGCGGTAGAAGTTAAAGGCGTGCGCCCGGTCGTTGCCGTCACTGTCCCGCCAGAATTCCTTCACGCGCTTTTCGTTATCTTCAGGCGTCATCAGAATAAAATCCGTTTTAAGCGTCGTTCCGGCCAGGCCCACGTTGTGCCGGACTGACTGAGCGTCACCGTCAGTTGCGTGAAGCGGCGGATATCTGCGTATTGGGTGTAAAACTGCTCGAGGATCTCACAAAACAACAGCGCGTCACCTTGCCCGAAGAACTGATGTTCATCCAGCGTGACGCGGATCGCCACACCGTGCCAGCCTTCGGCGGGGTAATGGGAGGGTGTATATTCAACGTGCGTAATGCCCGCAATGCGGCGCGCGTTGTCCGGATCATGCGTCCAGTCCAGGAGCGTCAGCGCGTGGCGCAGCGTATCGATTTCCATCAGACCGGCAATGGCCTGCGGATGCAGTAATGACAGTACCTGCCACTGATAAAGTCCGGCAACCGGCGGGTAATACGGCATGGACGGGCGCGTGCGGGTCGCACATTTCAGCTCGAGATTGCCGAGGGCCATGTCGCCATCGAAGACGCTTTCCTGTAACGCCATGCTCGGATAAGCGCCGTTGGTGCAGGTCATGTTCAGGCGCATTTTCAGGCCGTCCTGTTCAGCATGCGTCCGGCCACCGAGCATCAGAAGGGTTTCATTCAGCCCGGACGTGCCGCGGTACAGGCGGGTGTGATAATAACGGTCGGGCCAGGACTTTTCATATTTCAGCATCCCGCCTTTCTGACGGAACTGGCTGTAGGGCACATAGCTGAATTCGGCGTTGTCTTCGGTGACTTCCGCGACATCGTTTACTGCGTAAATCTCGGTATGGCCGTCGCTGAGCCGGTGCGGACGCAGGCGGTAATCGCTGACCGCCGTGGTCACGGTCAGCGGCTGAGCCAGCAGGCGGAACAGGTTGATGACCGGCACGCAGTGCATGCGGATGGCGTCCGGCGGTACGGCCAAATCGTATGACCATTTTTCACTGAGCGTCACCTCGATATCAAATGCCGTGGTGTCCGGCGGGAAATTCAGGGTTTCCAGCCCGCGCAGCTGCATAAAGAAATAACGTTCGGGTGAGGTGAAATACTCCAGCCACGGGCGAACTTCGCCGCACAGCGCCGGGCTGTGGCTTTCCGGCCACAGGCTTGCATCACTTTCGGTCTGCCAGCGCGGGATAAACTGCGCCTCCACCGGCATCAGCCCGGTTGATTCCTGCCAGAATCGCACGTTCACCCGTTTCACCTGACGGCTGAGAGCCAGATACAGCGCCGACTGGAGCACGCGGTCGCCGTTGAGATACAGGCTGAGATCCTGCCAGTCGGCGGGGCGGATTTCGGTCAGCGCGGGCAGGGTGAAGCGCAGCCGCAGTGCCTGCTGCCCTTCATGCAGGGTGCAGATCGAGACATTTTCGAGCGCAAAGGGATGCACTTTCAGGGCGCGGACGGTGCGGTAGGCGCAGCGCTGGCGGTCATTGCCCAGCGGTTGGGTGAACAGTTCGCTTTCTGCCGGTAACACCTCTTCGCGTACGTGCAGCTCCGGTGCCGCGGGCGTCAGTTCGACAACGGCGGTGGAGGGCAGCGTGCGGTTAATCACGGGCAGAAGATGCGAGAGCAGCGGCTCGGTCAGTTCCGGAATGTCGTCATCAATCTTCTGCCGCAGTTTGGCCATCATCAGCGAAAAGCCCTGAAACAACCGCTCGACCGATTCATCACGCGGCACCGGGCTGCCGTCCAGCCCCAGCGCACGGCCCAGCGCCGGGAATTCCTTCGCAAACTCCAGCCCGGCTTCCTTCAGGTAGCGCATTTCGCCGTCAAAATATTTTAAGAAATCGTCTTCCATGTCGTTACCTGTGTTAACGGAATATCGTGTTGGGGAGCCGGAAGCCATCAAGGCTCAGCAAACTGACGGGGTCGCTCCCGGCGGTAAATGCCAGCCGGTAGTTAAGCGGTAAGCCGTCTTCGGCGCTCCAGGTCAGCTGATAATGTGTATCGTCAACCGGCGTGATGTTGGCCTTCTTCAGCAGGCGGTAAAATGCCCAGGTGCCCGGTGTATCGAAATAGAGTCGCGCACCGGCGCGCACGCTGGTCCACACCAGTTCGGCATTGGGATAATAGGTGTCGCCCGGCCACTGAATATCCGTCCAGAACGGCATCTGATTAAAATACACCAGCTTCTGACCGTCGATGATCAGTTCGGTCTGCACCACGTCTCTGGCTGTTCCGGCCTGAAGCCTGAAACGAAAACCCCAGCCGTTATCGTTCAGCGCATGACCCAAACGGTCGAGCTGATTCAGTTTGCTGAGAAAGGCCGGACTGACCGTCAGCCCCGGCGGCAGTTTACCGGCCTCCTGCCAGCGGTGGTCTTTGTACTCCAGCACGCCGTTCAGGTGCTCGCGGATAAAACTGACAATCTGGCCCGTTTGCGGATTGATAAAATCATTCAGTGCCACCAGTGATGCGTCTTTCGGGCTGCCGGTGAACGGGAAGGTGTTATCGAATTCTTTATGCCAGCTTGCGACAATCTCCTGCTGCCACTGCGCATCCATGCCTTTCACGCCGGTGGTCATCACGCCTTTCCAGGTCTGGCTGAGCGGCGCTAAAAACAGCGCCTGTGCCATCGGCTGCCAGCCGCTGCCCAGCTGAACGCGCAGACGGGCAGGCAATTCAGAGACCGTGTTATCGATTTGCGTTCCGCGAAAAACCGATTGCGACAACGCTGCCGTACCGCCGCTGGCCGCTGACAGATTGCGCATCTTGTCGCGCAGGCCTGCGGTTTGTGACCGCCACGCAGATAACGTAAGTCCGTTGCTTTTACCGGCACCGGTCGCCATTGAGACGATGCCGCCAAACACCGGTTGCAGCGCGGGATTCAGTTCATTGCGACGCTCATTCGGACTGCCTGCCAGCCCCTGCCACGCCAGCTGTTTCATCAGGGCTATTTGCGGTGAACGGCTGACGTCGGAGGCCAGTGTCAGTTGCTCCGCGGGATCCGCCGCCGTATGCGCCTTCAGCTGGTTCAGCGTTTTCTGCCACGCGGTGCCGTATTCGGCAAAGTAGCGCGCCGTTAACCGTTCGCCCAATGCCGTGGGTGACAGCGAGGCTTCCACCGGATGCCCCGGTTCCGCCAGCACCCAGCCGACCTGCTCCTGACGCTGTTTTACCCGCGCCGCAATCTCCGGCGCTATCGCACCTTCATACGCCTGACGGGTAAAGCTGCCCGGCACTTCGGTATCAAGGGTAAACATCCCGCCGGTCTCCTGACCGTCAAGTAACTGGGTCAGCGATAAATCGCCGAAGTTGCGCGAGGTGCGGTAAATCAGGGAACCATATAGTTTTTGTTCGGCATCCGCGCCGCTCATGGCATTCAGTAACGCCGACCGCGCCTGCGCGACCGCCGCGCTGTCAGGACGGATTTTCCATTCCGGATGAACGGCAAACTGTGAGGCGAAGAAAGTAATATCCTGCGGTGCGATGTTTTTCAGTAAGGGCGTCAGTTGCTGCGTAAAGTACTGCTGTGCTTGAGCGCCGGTGGTTTTGTCTGGCTGAGCCAGCATCAGGTAAGTTTTCAGGGCGTCATAGGACGGCGTGGTTGAGATCAGTGCTGCGCTCAGCTGACGCTCCGCCGGCAGAACGATAAGCCTCTCCGCCAGCGCCGAGTATTCCGGCCAGATCGCGGGAAGCAAAGACTCCGTCACGTCCAGACCAAAACGGCGGTAGAGCGGCGTGCCCTGTGCCTGCTGAGTCAGTAAGGTTTGCACTCTCTGTTGTAATGAAGACAAGGTGGCAGGCGACGGCGAGTTTTTCGCCTGCTGGACCTGCTCCGCGCTGCCGGTCATCAGCCGGTAATTACTGATGCCGGACACGATTGTACCCATGGTTAAAAGGAGCATCGCGGCTGCGGCGCTCCACTGCGCCACCACCCGTGTATTGACGCCCACGGGATGTCCGGCGCGCCGGTTGATATTCGCGGCAAGTTCCTGCCAGACGGGTGAACTGGCGCGCTCATGCGGGCTGTACGCCCGTAATGTCAGCGCCGGTGAAAACGCCACGCCGTAAAGAGGCAACGGGCGATAGCTGTTCAGCAGCGGTTTAACGGCCTCCGTCCAGCCGGTCAGGCGGGTCTTTAAATCGCTGGCCAGTTGCAGCAAAAACGCATGACGTAAATTTTCGCTGATTTGTGCCATCCCCTGCGCGCGAAGATCGGGGAGCAGGGACTCAACGGCGGGCGATAAAGAGTCTGATGTCAGCTTTTTGTCTTCGAATACACCGACCAGCTGCACCGGCCGTTCCGGCTGCGGCCACTTCTCTTCGCGCCGGTCCAGCAGATACACCGGCAATTCCCAGCGCAACTGATGGCGGACGATTTCGTAACCGCGAAGCACTGCGTCAGCCTGCTCTGCCTGCGTATATTGCGCCTCATGGCTGACCCAGATCAGCGCATCGGCGGGAGCATTGCGCCGCAGGCGGCGTAACGCCTGAAGGTCTGCCGTATTACCGCCCGCGGCCAGCGAGCCACCCCACAACAGCACAGTATTGCCGACCGTCGTCCAGCCAGACTCAGTCAGCCCTGGCGCAACCTGTTCAACATCGGCCACTTCACCCATCACCAGCAGCCACGGGAGTTTGCGTTTCCAGCGCAGGCCGTAGCGTCTGCTCAGACTTGTTCTGAGATGCGGGAAGTCAATGACCGGTTGCTGCTTTGGTGCTTCATCTCGCTCAACCGTGTTCGGTTCTAACGGGGCACTATATTCACTGGAAGAACCGAATAACGATATTGCTAAAAGCAGGAATGCCGTTATTGCCAGCAGGCAGAATGCAATCATCAAAAATACCGGGGTTTCGGCTTTTGGTGAAAAGGCATGGCTTTGCCCGATGATCACAAACAGGATCACCCCGAACATCAGCAACAAAAGCAAAACGCCGACGGTGCGCAAAATCCCTTTGAACATTATTGTTAATCCCTGAGTGACGCATTGGCGTCCTGCATAAATTGCGGTTTTTGGATCTTGTTAACCGCTGTCCGCAGCGCAATGACGCTTCCGGGCAAGGTGATAAACAATGAAAAGACAATGGCGGTGAATCCCCAACAGGAAAATAACCAGTGCGGCCACGCATTTCCAAGACACCAAAACAGCACCAAATTAAACAATAAACTCAATGCAACAGATCCCGCAGGATAGGGGGCCTGAGGCAAGTTTTCTGCGGGTTGAAGGCTTACGGGGGCCTGATCACCCACGACTATCGTCCAGGCATTTTTTCCGTCATGGTGGATAATCCACTGACCGCCCTGACCCTGTTCGACCATCAGCGCGGCTGCTCCCATCAATAGCCCACCCGTAAGCGCTCCGTACTGGTCATTGTCTTTATCAAAGTCTACAAGGCCACCCATGGGCGCGGACGGGCGTAGCGGCAGTTTGAGTTCATAAATCAGAGCACTGAGCTTCTGGCGCACGCTGTCTGCAAGCCCGCTGAACCAGACAAGGCGTATCGATTCCGCCGGTTGTTGCTGCATATCCCGCTGTTCTGTCAGTTCAGAAGCTAACCGGTCGGTTTTGACCGGCATTGCCCGGAACAAACGGGTCGCTGTTTTGGCTTCTGCAGCTTTGAGCCGGGTGGGCGGGACAAGCAAGAGGGCTGTGGCAATTTCCGACAGCGTTTCATGAGGCTTTCGGTAGTGCATCGCGAGTAGCAAAACGGGATGATGGGAGGCAAGAACTGACTGATTCCAGATGGGAAAAAGCGAAGAGTCAGGCAGCAGGTGAACACTGAATTTTTTAGCGGGGAAACGTTCAGCCAAAATTGAGTACAACTTATGCTGTTCGGCCTCATCAACCTCGCGAGAAGTTTGCAGATAAACCGAAACATCTTCATTTTTAAGCGTGGTATTCAGCGTCGGGGCGATTTCATCAAGCAGGGCATGACATAAGCGTTCAAAGCGATTTATTCCCGGTATCAGGGTTTCTTCAGGAAAGAGAACCTTAGGCATATCGGCCGCATCATCTGATGCCTCCGCCTTCTCAATACCCGCTTTACGCAACAGAAGCTGGCTATCAGGCGTCAGCATGACGACCTTGACCACGCAAAGAGAGTTCTGTGCCCAGCGTTGCCAGGCGGCAGACGTATTATGCTGCCACCATAATGCGTTATGCCAATACAGCGCCTGAATTTCCCACCCCAGTAAATAGAGTGTCAGAAAAAACAATGTTCCCGCCAGCGCATAGCCTGTCAGCGGAAGATAAAAGCCAGAAGCTAACGCAGGCAGGCCATCAGCAGGGGAATTGAGCACGACCCATGCCAGTGATGCCAGAAACCCGGCACCGAGGATAAAAACGCAAATCCACGGTGACCATGCGGCCGCTTTTTCAGGCACTGGCGCTTTCGGTACTGACCATCCCATCAGCCGATCTCCATATCCTGCAGGGTGGCAATCACCACGGAACCACATTCTGTTTTAAAGCCGTGCAAGACAATCCCGCGTCCATTTTCTTCATAAGCAGAGGCATCGCACTCAGTGATGCGGTTAGTCCCATGCTCCGGACAGGTTACGGTGTCGTTCAGTAATGCGGCTTTCTTGCCCGCTAATTCAAAACTGGATGAGGCCGAGGAAACTTTGCCACCGTGTGAGGTGGGATCTCCGAGTACTACGGCGAATTTGCTCATGTTAATAACCATATTCCCTGGCTTTAGTTCGGATGCGTTCTTCGAATTCTGCTTTTTTTACTTCTGACAGGGTTTCTGTAGAAATAATGGATGGAATCGGCGGGACGGATAACTCACCGTTATTAAAATAGTTGTCATAGCCTTTCGTCCAGTCTGCTCTGTCCCGCAGTTCTGCCATAAATGCCTTGTCCCAGGTCGCGTCACAGAAGCCGATCGGTAAGTCGAAAGGCACGACTCTTTCCATAAAAATCGGACTGTTTGGCAAGGTACTGTGATCGGTGGGTTGCGAGATATAAGAGCCCACGCGGATACGGCGTTCGTCGTCCGTTTCCTCGCGCATGATGGGTTCATAAGCGTGTCCCCCGGCCATTACGCGATATTCGCCGGTGGGCACCAGAATTTTGGGGTACAGCAACACATAGTTTGCAAAGGTGTCGTCGTTGGGTAATTTTGTTCTAGGATCATACTGCCCCCAGGCAAATCCTGTTCGAGATTCGGGGTGTTCATCCCAATGCCTCCCATCACCGGGGCGTGTTTTGTCAAAGTTTGCCATGTCAGATGCTGCAATAGGAGCTGGGACTTCTTCGGCATTGATATCAATAGTCTGACGAAAGTTAGGGGGGTTATAGGTCAGAAAATCCCCGCCGTCATCCCAGAACGGTTTGCCATCAGGTAATGGCCAGAACGGCGTTTTAGGGGCAGGTGCAGTTCCGCAGGGGGTGGCGCGTGCCATCATCCGCTGGAACAGATGTTTTTTGTGAGCCGCAATGAGTTTGTGCGGCTCTTGCTTGCTGGTGTTTCGCAACCCTTGCCAGCCCAGGCTGAGTAGCGGAGATGAGCCCATCACGCGGTCATGTGGGTTGCAGTAAATATAGAAGCGTCCGTGATTACCCCGCTCAGGGATCCAGCGGTCAGATGTCACCGTTTCAGTGCGCTCCTGTTTTTTCGCCGCAGGATAATCCTGCCCGGAGGAAACATAATCATATTCTCCGGTTTCTACAGTGGTGACCTGAGGCTGCGTTGATTTATGCTTAATCAGTGGTGTCCAGGGCTTGTTATCCTCTGATTTTCCAACAAATAACGCGCTATATTTTTCCGGGGGCAACGCTTGAGCCTGTTCTGCCACTTTATTGATGATGGCTTCCAGTGTTTGTTCGCGTGCTTTGTCAGATATAATTTCATTATCCGGCAGAGAAAAACTATCGGTCGGCTTTGTTTCCATCGCATAAGGTGAATTAAGAATAAATAATGCATCCGGTGCTTTGTTTGCAAGAGCTGCTGCCCCCAGCGCGATCATGGTTCCCTGGCTATGAGAAATAACACTCACGGTATCTCTCGGGTATTTGACCCGAATTAAATCCAGTAAATCGGCCAGCCGTTTAGCGGTATGAGCGTAATATTTACGCGGAGGCGCACTGGACAGTAAACGGTCAAAGTCAGGGGCGAAGTCTTGTACCGTAATGGGAACATGGCGTAGTTTTGCATTAAATCCGGTTTCCCCCCACAGAGAAACCAGATTATTGGTGCCGTTCTGGAACGGGCCTCCGCCCCAATACCACGGTCCTTTGGCCTGCAGCGCTTCAGGCTTCAGCCCCTGTTTTTTTAACTGGCGGTAATCTTCGTTTTGACGGTTAACCAGCGGAATGAGGTATCTGTCTTCTTCACCCTTCGCTGAGCGATATCCCCAGTAAAAGCGGACGATCGGAGAGTTCCCCGCATTCAGCAATTTACGATCCTTCTTATAACTCTCCAAATCAGCGGGATTGTCGCAATTATATTCATTGGCTATCAGTGCGTAAGGGGTACCGCCCAGTCCCAATCGTGTGTTTAATCCTTCGCAAATACTCCGTTCAGCGTTGGAAAACCATTCGCCGGTAGAATTAACGCCA
The DNA here is from genome assembly GCF_002951615.1 of Rahnella sikkimica. GTDB lineage: Bacteria > Pseudomonadota > Gammaproteobacteria > Enterobacterales > Enterobacteriaceae > Rahnella > Rahnella sikkimica. The sequence goes on from NZ_CP019062.1 coordinate 1,214,979, forward strand.
TGCACAAAAATAATGATACCAGGGTAATGTGGCGGGAGTTGGCATTCAGCCCGGACTTTCACATTATTAGGCGACAGACTGCTGCGAAAGTGGGGCTTCCCGTTATCATCATAGAAGCAGGGGGCTTCACGTGTCGGTTCTTTAGATGTAGTCATTTTCGTTAACTCCCTGTTAGTTGGCAATGTATTTCACGCGTCGTGGTTTAATCGTGTTGTCACAATGAAAATGATCATCCTTGGACACTCGATTAAAGTGAGCGTCTGATGCATTAATCCATTCATAATCATCTGACTTTTTTGGTGTGGGATATTTTTTATAATTTCCTTTTGCATTTGAAACTTGCGTGTAAATAGCATCATTAGTGATCGTTATTGTGTCATAAATAGAACCTATAACTTTAAGTTCGGAGTTTTTTGATGGGTCGGTTAAATTTCTATAAGCAATAAAATAGTTTAAGAATCCATATTTATAACTGACGTTACTCCCTGGGTAGGCAATGATATTATCACTAGCAGCATAAATAAAGTTGCTATGGAAATCCATCACGCCATTGGGTTGGCTTATAGTGAATTCGTTTTGAGGGATTTTATCTGCTCCCTCATTACCAGCCAAAACCTTAATTTTTTTATTAGTGTCGTTGTAATAAACAAATCCGCCGAATGAGCAATTTAAATAATTTTCAAGAGTAAAAAAACGATGATTGTCAATGCGATAGACAACCTGCGGTTCTACGTCGATTTCAACATCCCGGATAGCTCTGCCACCGGAACCGCCGGGGAAGCCCGCGCCAAAACTGCCGCCTACGGTCGGGATCATTGAAACCACAACGTTCCATAATACCCATATCACAAAGATAACCACGGCAATGATCATGAGAATTTTCAACCCAAGTTCAGTGCCTTCGCTTTTCTTTTCATCACTCATAATCAAGTTCCATTTTACTGATGGCTATTATCATTTTTGTTAACTCCCTGTCAGTTTGAAATGTATTTCACACGTCGTGGTTTAATCGTGTTGTCACAATGAAATTGGTCATCCTTGGACACTCGGTTAAAGTGAACGTCTGATGCATTAATCCATTCATAATTATCTGTTTTTTTTGGGATGGGGTATTTTTTATAATTTACTGTTGCGTTAGAAACCTGCACGTAAATAGCATCGTCTGTAACAATATTAGTGCGGGAACTCGATGGTGAAACCTCAAATTTTGCATTTCTTGAGGGTTCGCTGATGTTTTTATAAGCTATATAATGAGTAGAGTTTCCGTATTTATAGCTCACATCTCTAGTCGGGTAAGCAATCACATTATCACTGGCGGCATAAACGAACTTACCGTTTAGTGCAAGCACATCATTCTCCTGCATCGTTGTAACTTCGTTTTGAGGCCTTTTATCTGCTCCCTCATTACCAGCCAAAACCTTAATTTTTTTGTTCGTGTCGTTGTAATAAACAAATCCGCCGTTGTTACAGTCCAGGTATTGCTCTAGCGTGAAAAAACGATGATCGTCAATGCGATAGACAACCTGCGGTTCTACGTCGATTTCAACATCCCGGATAGCTCTGCCACCGGAACCGCCGGGGAAACCCGCGCCAAAACTGCCGCCTACGGTCGGGATCATTGAAACCACAACGTTCCATAATACCCATATCACAAAGATAACCACGGCAATGATCATGAGAATTTTCAACCCAAGTTCAGTGCCTTCGCTTTTCTTTTCATCACTCATAATCAAGTTCCATTTTGAATTTCCGCATCCCGATTCAAACTGCCGGTGTTAATACTTACGCATCAATCATTTTCCCTTAGGGAAAACAGACAAAATCATATCGTCAACTATTTCAGATTGGGTTAATTCCGTTTCACCAGTCGCTGACGTGATGCCTTCGATGATTTTTCCATCCGGCATAGTGATCCGATAAGGGATATTACTGATGGGATGTCCCGTCAGGGCGTGGCTGACAACAAACTTTTCATCGAAGCTTTCGGGCTCAAACGATTTCATCGTACTTTGCATGCTGGCCGCGCCTTGTTTGACGATACCTGCATTTTTCACCCGCAGTTTCCCCGGACCGCCAATTTCAACGTTACCGCCTTTCAGTTTGATGTAGGCTCCGCCGCAGATCAGAACCAGCTCGTCCTGCGCCGTCACCGTCATTTTTTTGCCGCTGGCAATATGCGTATCGTCCGTTGACCAGGTGGTGAATTTCCCGCCCTGCGCCTGAACGTCGATATCGCCTTTGGCAGCAAACATTTTGGTGCCCTGACGGCTGTAGAGGCTGATTTGCTCACCGGCCGCGACGGTGAATTTCTTCGCCGCGCCGATATCCACCTGTTTACCGGCGGTCAGCGTCAGGCTGTCTTCGGCGTACAGCTGCATACTGTCCCCGCTGACAATACCGACGCCTTTTGGGGCGCTTAAAAGCAAAACGGCCTGCTGAAGTTTGTCGAGTTTCTGCTGAAGTAACGTTTGTTGCCGGTCGATGTCGGCGGCTAACGCCTGCGCCTGTTGCGCACTGGCCGACAGGCTTTGCATTTCCACCCTCGCGCTGGAAAGCAGGGCTTTGGCCTGTTGCATATCCAGTTGCTGACCTCCGGCGGAGGCCTGCACATCGGCAGAAATAAACACGCCTTTACCGCCACGAACGGACACCCAGTCGTCGGTGCGCAGCTCGGCGCCGTGGCCGCGGTCTTTGCGCTTATCATCGACCAGCGCACCGAGGTTCAGCTGGCTTTTGCCGCTGGCAGGCGTTGAAAGCTTGATGTGTTCTTTGCCGCGCGTGTCGTCGAGACGCAGTTTGTTATTGGCCGGCGTGCGTATAACGTTCCGCTTATAATTCGGTAACGCCACATGATCCGGGTGCCGTGAATCATGCAGCGCGTAAGCAATGTAAGGCCGGTCAACGTCGCCGTTCTCAAACGCAATCGCCACGCCGGTGGAATCCAGCAGTGGCATATGGAAGCCGTAACTGTCACCGGAATACGGTTTCGCCAGACGCAGCCAGCAGCTTTCAAAACCCTTCTGCCATGCGGTGCGGTCAAAACCAAACTGCGCGCGGTATAAACCGTCGGCGTTGATATGGGCGTAAGGTTCATCCGGGTGCGCGCTGGAGATGCGGGCGGGCAGCGTGCCGGTGACGACGGGCCACGGCAGCAAAACAGGGCGATAAGGATGCTGGGTATTGCGCGGAACGGCGGTGAAGGTGACGAAATACGCCGTGTCGCGGGCGACGTTTTGAGATTCTGTGGAGACAATCAGCAGGCCGTCGGGCGCTTCCGGCCAGTCCTTGCCCGGCGTGGTGATAACCATGCCGGGGCGCAGCGTCATGCAGTTGGATTTGCCCTCGAACGTGATTTGTTCTGTGAGGTAGCGCTCCTGACGGCGTTTGGCGTACCACATGCCCTGACCGGGCTCGCTGCTGTATTCCTTGCCCGGCTCGGGATAATACTCGCCCCAGCGGTAATCTTCGGCGACCAGCGCCGGATAGTCCGGGTTAGTGGCGGTTGTGGCCGTCATATCGCTTTGCGCAGCCGGGTAATAATCGTCGCTAACCGTCACTGACTTCGGAATGGATTTCCGGCTGACCGACATCTCCCACACCGATTCCAGCCCGCCGTCGAACATGCCTGCCGGATTGCGGAACGTAATAGCTACAGGTTCCGGCCAGGCGTAGGAATGGTCGGCCAGCACCATGACGTCGCAGTTGTTTTCCTCATCGTATTCAAAGAAGTACGAGATACCACTGTCGGCCAGACGGCGCGCGATGTGCGCATATTCGCTTTCACCAAACTGCATCATGAATTTTTTCAGCGGGTACTGGTCGTTCAACGCAAACCGGAAATCCAGCCGGTCCATGTTGTACCGCAGGAAGGTGTTTTCGGTCATGCTGATGACGCTGTCGTTCTGGTAAATCGCGTTATTGCTGCCCTGATTTAAGCGGGTAAGACGGTGTTCCAGCGTCGCGACGTAGCGGGTCTCGTCGGCAGACGTGCTGCACTGGCGAAACTGAGTAATGACACCGGGAATAATGCGCGGTTTAACCGCTTCCCACGGTTTGCCGTCGGGATACATCAGGAACAGGGCGGAATAGTTGATGATGTGTTGGGCGGGAATGTCTTTCACCGCGCTGGTGAATTCGATTTCATAGCGCAGGATGTCACTGATGGCCTCGGTGCCGCTGAACTTGAGTACCGAGATATCCACACCGGGCTGTTGGGATTCGAGGCGCGTTAATCTGAGCTGATAATGGTTGTGGATCGGTAATTTACTGCCGGCAAGAATGTATTCCTGAATGCTCATTATTCAATTCCCTTTTCCACAGGCCGTTAGCCGGTGACTGCCTGTGCATGAGTCCGTTATCACGTCACCGCAGGCGGCGAAATGACGTGAGAAAACAAACTTAAGCCAAATTAATGTTGGCGTGATTCTACTCAGAAACCTGACGAACAGAAGGGGTAATGTTCGGGGTTGGGCTCTTTTACGGAAATGAAGTATTTCTGAATGTAAATCTGGAGGGTTTTAAAGGCTGTTAGGAATTTTCATATAAATTATATAGATAAGTCTGATGAATAAAGACAGTGAATGCATAATTTCTGTTAGTGATTTCCGTATCTTTGTCTGGCGCGGAAACTCCCCCCACCTGCGTAAACCAGGGATGATTTTTTCAACCACTCTTTTACCGGCATTGCCCGGAACAAACGGGTCACTGTTTTGGCTTCTGCAGCTTTGAGCCGGGTGGGCGGAACAAGCAAGAGGGCTATGGCAATTTCCGACAGCGTTTCATTAGGCTTTCGGTAGTGCATCATAAGCGGATGCATCACATTCAGTAATACGGTTTGTACCGTGCTCCGGACAGGTCACCGTGTCGTTCAGCAATGCGGCTTTCTTGCCCGCTAATTCAAAACTGGATGAGGCCGAGGAAACTTTGCCACCGTGTGAGGTGGGATCTCCGAGTACTACGGCGAATTTGCTCATGTTAATAACCATATTCCCTGGCTTTAGTTCGGATGCGTTCTTCGAATTCTGCTTTTTTTACTTCTGACAGGGTTTCTGTAGAAATAATGGATGGAATCGGCGGGACGGATAACTCACCGTTATTAAAATAGTTGTCATAGCCTTTGGTCCAGTCTGCTCTGTCCCGCAGTTCTGCCATAAATGCCTTGTCCCAGGTCGCATCACAGAAGCCGATCGGTAAATCGAAGGCGGCTACTCGCGACATAAATTCTGGGCTACTGGGCACGTGCTATGGTCGGTGGGCTGTGATATATACGCGCCTACGCGGGTGCGCCGTTCCTCGTCGGTTTCACGTCTCATCTCTGGTTCTACTTTTGGGTAATCTCTCCCTGTAGGAAGATACTTACCGGTTGGTATCTGAATTTTTGGGTACAGCGACACATAGTTCTCGAAAGTATCGTCATTGGGGGCACCGTTTGGCTTATTTTGTCCCCATCCATCCCCTTTTTTAGAAATAGGATTTTTATCCCAATGGTCACCATTTCCTGGGCGCTTCATATCAAAGTCCACCATCGTTGATGCCAGAATAGGTTCTTTCACCTCTTCAGCATTGATATCGATAGTTTGATAATTAGGCGTTGAGTAAGTCAGCAAATCTCCGCCATCATCCCAAAATGGTTTTCCATCTGGTAAAAGCCAGAAAGGGGTTTTGGCATTTAGCGCTCCACCACATGGGGTGGCTCGTGCCATCATTCGTTGGAATAGATGCTTTTTATGTGCTCCGAGTAATTTATGAGGTTTTTGATCAAATCCTGAATTGGGTAAACCTTGCCATCCAAGACTCAACAATGGCGATGACCCCATCACACGATCGTGTGGGTTGCAGTAGATATAAAATCGTCCATGATTATCTCTCTCAGATATCCATCGGTCCGAAGTCGTGGTTTCTTTTCGCTGCTGTTTTTCAACTGCCGGATAGGTCCTTCCTGAAGAAACATAATCATACTCAGACATTTCAGTTGTAGTGACCTGAGGGATATTTGACTTATGTTTTATCAACGGAGTCCAGGGGCTGTTTTCTTCAGATTTCCCAACAATTAAATCTTTATATTTATCAGGCGTCAGAAAAGTTGCACGCTCAGCAATTTTATTGATGATGGCTTCCAGTGTTTGTTCGCGTGCTTTGTCAGATATAATTTCATTATCCGGCAGAGAAAAATAATCGGTCGACTTTGTTTCCATCGCATAAGGTGAATTAAGAATGAATAATGCATCCGGTGCTTTGTTTGCAAGAGCTGCTGCCCCGAGCGCGATCATGGTTCCCTGGCTATGAGAAATAACACTCACGGTATCTCTCGGGTATTTTACCCGAATTAAATCCAGTAAATCGGCCAGCCGTTTAGCGGTATGAGCGTAATATTTACGCGGGGGTGCACTGGACAGTAAACGGTCAAAATCAGGGGCAAAGTCTTGTACCGTAATGGGAATATGGCGTAATTTTGCATTAAATCCGGTTTCCCCCCACAGAGAAACCAGATTGTTGGTGCCGTTCTGGAACGGGCCTCCGCCCCAGAACCACGGTCCTTTGGCCTGCAGCGCTTCAGGCTTCAGTCCCTGTTTTTTTAACGTGCGGTAATTTTCGTTCTGACGGTTAACCAGCGGAATGAGGTATCTGTCTTCTTCCCCCTTTGCTGAGCGGTATCCCCAGTAAAAGCGGACTATCGGAGAGTTTCCTGCATTGAGCAGTTTTCTGTCTTTCTTATAATTATCAAAATCAGAGGGAACGTCACAATTATATTGATTGGGTTTCAAAGTATAGGGGGTTCCTTCAAGCCCTAAACGGGTATTTAATCCCTTGCAAATATTCTCTTCAGCGATTGAAAACCATTCTCCGGTAGAGTTTACTCCGTGCACAAAAATAATAATGCCAGGATAATGTGGAGGAAGTTTGCATTCAGCCCTAACTTGTACATTCTTGGGAGACAAACTGCTCCTGAACTGTGGTTTTCCGTTGTCATCAAAGGCGCAAGATGCTTCACGCGTAGGACCGATTATTTTTTCCATTTATGTATCTCCCTGTTAGTTAGAAATTAACTTTACATGTGTTGGTTTAATATTATTATCACAATGAAAATGATCATCTTTTGATCTTGAAGGGTAATTAACATCTGAAGGTGAAACTAATTCGTAATTATTTACATTGTTTTGCGGGATTTTAATTTTTTTGCTGTATTTAGAGACTGTACTATCCTGTATAAAAATGGCGTCATTGGTTACGGTTGCAATTGCATCTATGAATATTCCGCCACTGCTTGTTATATTTGATGGGTTGTTGACGTCAGTGTATCTTATAAAAAATGTTGAGTTCCCATACTTGTAATTAACATCTCTGGTTGGATATGCAATGATGTTGTCATTGGCAGCAAAAATAAATTTACCTTTAAACGCCAACGTATCATTTACCTGGCTCATTGATACTTCATCTTGAGGCTCTTTGTCTCCGCCTTTTGGCCCTGCGAATATCTTTATTTTTTTATTAGTATCATTGTAATAAACCAATCCACCGCTGCTACAGTCTTTGTATTTTTCAAGAGTAAAAAAACGATGACCGTCAATGCGATAGACAACCTGCGGTTCTACGTCGATTTCAACATCCCGGATAGCTCTGCCACCGGAACCGCCGGGGAAGCCCGCGCCAAAACTGCCGCCTACGGTCGGGATCATTGAAACCACAACGTTCCATAATACCCATATCACAAAGATAACCACGGCAATGATCATGACAATTTTCAACCCAAGTTCATTGCCTTCATTTTTCTTTTCGTCACTCATAATCAAGTTCCATTTTACTGTTGGATATTGTCATTTTCGTTAACTCCCTGTTAGTTAGAAATGTATTTCACGCGTCGTGGTTTAATCGTGTTGTCACAATGAAAATGGTCATCCTGAGATACGTTGTTGAATTTAACATCTGAGGAACTAATCCACTCAGGATCATCCGATTTTTTAGGAATAGAGTATTTCTGATATTGTTCTTTTCGATTTGACACCTGAACATAAACAGCATCGTCTGTGACGGTATTCGTATTGTAAATTGACGGCGAAACCTCGAATCTCGCATTTTTTGAAGGGGTGCTAATATCGGCGTATACGATAGAGTAAGTTACAAGTCCATATTTTGAATTCTCATGTCGCTCAAGGTAAGCAATTACATCGTCCCTGGCTGCATAAATAAACTTGCCAGAGAAAGAAAGAGGGCCATTAGGTTGTAAAATTGAAATTTCATCTTGGGGGTCTTGATCTGACCCTTTTGGACCAGCAAGCACCTTAATTTTTTTCTTGGTGTCGTTGTAATAAACAAATCCTCCAAGGTTACAATCCATATATTTTTCAAGCGTAAAGAAACGGTGGCCATCAATGCGATAAATAACCTGCGGTTCTACGTCGATTTCAACATCCCGGATAGCTCTGCCACCGGAACCGCCGGGGAAACCCGCGCCAAAACTGCCGCCTACGGTCGGGATCATTGAAACCACAACGTTCCATAATACCCATATCAAGAAGATAACCACGGCAATGATCATGACAATTTTCAACCCAAGTTCAGTGCCTTCGCTTTTCTTGTTATCACACATAATCAAGTTCCATTTTGAATTTCCGCATCCCGATTCAAACTGCCGGTGTTAATACTTACGCATCAATCCCTGAATGCTCATTATTCAATTCCCTTTTCCACAGGCCGTTAGCCGGTGACTTCCTGTGCATGAGTCCGTTATCACGTCACCTCAGGCGGCGAAATGACGTGAGAAAACAAACTTAAGCCAAATTAATGTTGGCGTGATTCTACTCAGAAACCTGATTAACAGAAGGGTTAATGTTCGGGATTGGGCTCTTTTACGGAAATGAAGTATTTCTGAATGTAAATCTGGAGGGTTTTAAAGGCTGTTAGGAATTTTCATGTAAATGAATAAGATAAGTCGCAGTCCGGATGTTAAGACGTCAAAATCCACGCAATGGCAGGGATGTTTTCAGGTTCGTCAGTCTTCATGACGTTACTTAAAACGTCATGAAGACATCAAAACGAATCAGCCGTTAAGTTTGTGTAGTGCTGAGGATCCCTCCGTCATCCCGATTTATTGCAGTACAGGCAGAGCAAAGCGGTTTTTTAGTACACCGGCAATTTCGTCTTTCGTCAGTTGCTGCGTTTTGACGCCATCAGCGGTGACCGTTTTGAGTACATCACCCAGCAAAATCAGGCGCCCCCCGGAGCCATGCTGCACGACCAGTAACTTCTGCACAAAAATGGCATCAGGATGGGTGGAGTTGAGGTAGTTGGCCGGCGCGAAGTCAATCCACTCCTGAGGGGAGAGGTCAAACCCGTATTGACTGGCCCATTCGCCTTCCACCTTCGCCTGTAGCAGGTACGCGTTATTCGCGTCACGGGTCAGCCGGAAAGTATCGAAATCCTGCACGATGTCGGTATCTGTCAGGTCTAAGGCCACCGGTGCACGAATACCGTAGCTGCCGAACCCCAGATCGCAGAGCCACTGACGGCCATCTACTTCAGCAATTAACGCCATATGCGTTTTCGGACGGCGCGCAGGGTAAAACATCGGACGCGCCGCAATGAAACGGTAGGGAATACCTAAAGCCGCCAGTGCCATGGCAAAGAGCCCGTTGACCTCATAACAGTATCCGCCCCGGCCGCGTTGCAGCAGTTTATCGGCTATGTCTTCGGGCACCAGTGAGACCCCTTTACCGGCCTGGACATCCAGATTCTCGAAGGGCACCGAAAAGAGCTGATGGCGCATGAGTGCGTGCAGCGTGGCGGTATCGGCGGCTGCTTGTCCGGTATAGTTGATACGACGAAAATAAGTTGAAAGGTCGAAGTTCTCGCTATGCATAATGCCTCCTTATCTGATCAGGTCAGACACTATAGAAGGAGCACATCATTGTCTGTATAGTCAGATTTATCGAAAATCAGCCTGTACAGATCGCAATGTCCGTCCCACCTCTGTCCTCCCCACATTACCGCCGGATTGCTGAAATGCTTCGCCTGACCCTTGAGTCCGGTGCGTTGCGAACCGGCGACCGGATGATCTCCGCGCGTAAACTGGCCGAACGCGAGCAAGTCAGCCTCCCCACGGCACTGGAAGCACTCCGCTGCCTTGAGGCTGAGGGGCTGATTGTTGCGCGTCCGCGTTCGGGCTACTTTGTCTGCCAGATTAAAACACCGCAGGGCAGACCGCATTCACCCCCTTTATCTGGCCCGGTTCCGGTGACGATGTCAGCCGTAGCCCGTTCAATATTCAGTCGTTCAGAAGCCCGTCTGGTGCCACTTGGCGCCGCGCTGCCCGATCCCGCATGGCTGCCCACAGAGACACTACAGCGGGCGCTGCAAACGGTAAGCCGTCGCCTTGAAGCCCGCGGGCAGAGCTACAGCCTGCCGCCGGGGCGTGCAGATCTGCGCAGAAATATCGCCCTGCGTGCTGCACAGTGGGGTGCCCGTTTTGGGGCCGATGATCTGGTCATCACGACGGGCGCGACGCAGGCGCTGCGTCTGGCTCTCCGGGCAGTGTGTCAGCCGGGTGATGTTGTGGCGATTGAGCAGCCCGCCTACTTTGGCACGCTCCTGCTGCTGGAGGATTTAGGCCTGAAGGCATTGCAAATTCCCACGGATCCGACGGAAGGCGTGTTACTGGCCCCTCTGGCCGAGGCTATTGAGCGCCACCGTCCCGCTGCCGTGCTGGCTTCACCGACGGTGCAAAACCCGCTCGGTGCCAGTATGCCCGTCACGCGCAAACAGGAACTGGTTGCTCTGATTGAACGTGCAGGTATCCCATTAATTGAGGACGATGTGTACGGGGATCTGGCCGGTGAGGGGCAGCGTCCTCCGGCCTGCAAGGCGTTCGATCAAAGCGGGAGTGTGATTTATTGCAGTTCATTGTCCAAAACCCTTGCCCCCGGCTGGCGGGTCGGTTGGATTGCGGCAGGGCGCTACCACACGCAAGTATTGCAGGCGCGCATGGCCGGAGACTGGGCAGGTTCACCGCTGCTGGAAGCCGCCGCGAGCGAGATGCTGGCCAGCGGGGACTACGAGCGTCATTTGCGGCGTCTGAAGCTTCGTGTCTCTGAGGGGGTAAAAGCCGTCATCGCAAGGGTCGAAGCCAGTTTTCCGCCGGGCACGCGTGTTGCCGTGCCAGCAGCCGGTTTCCTGTTGTGGGTTGAACTTCCGCCTCAGGTCAAGGCATGGACGGTGTATCGTCGCGCGCTGGCGCTGGGCATTGGTGTCTGCCCCGGCTCACTGTTTTCTCCCGGTGCGGAATTAGAAAATTTCCTGCGGCTAAATTGTGCGAACGAACCGTCGCCCCATTTGCTCAATGCCGTGGAGCAGATCGGCGCGCTTTGTCACGAACTGGCCGGTGAGAGCTAAAGGTTAATTTCTGACTGCGTAAGATCATTCACTGGGCACCGCTTTTTAACTGCGCTCCCGCGAAACACTCCGAGACGCTGTAAAAAGAAAAACCCACGCTTTCGCATGGGTTTCAGGTATTTCATCCGTCTCAGGGAGACTGAGACGTCAAAAGCGGATCAGACGTTGAACAGGAAGTTCATCACGTCGCCGTCTTTGACGATGTATTCTTTGCCTTCAGAACGCATTTTTCCGGCTTCTTTCGCGCCTTGCTCACCTTTGTAGGTGATGAAGTCTTCGAACGCGATGGTTTGTGCGCGGATAAAGCCTTTCTCGAAGTCAGTGTGGATTTTACCTGCGGCTTGTGGCGCGGTAGCACCGACAGGGATGGTCCATGCGCGCACTTCTTTCACGCCAGCGGTGAAGTAAGTTTGCAGGTTCAGCAGCTCATAACCGGCGCGGATCACGCGGTTCAGGCCCGGCTCTTCAATACCTAACTCGGCCATGAATTCTTCACGGTCGGCGTCGTCCAGCTCGGCGATATCAGATTCAACCGCGGCGCACACGGCAACGACAACAGAACCTTCTGCTTCGGCGATTTTACGCACGATGTCGAGGTACGGGTTGTTTTCAAAACCGTCTTCGTTAACGTTCGCGATGTACATGGTCGGTTTCAGCGTCAGGAAGCTCAGGTAGCGGATAGCCGCTTTGTCTTCTTCGGTCAGATCCAGCGCACGCAGCATACCGGCTTCGGAAAGCTGTGGCAGGCATTTTTCCAGCGCAACCAGTTCAGCTTTGGCGTCTTTATCGCCGCCTTTGGCACGTTTCTGCACGCGGTGAATGGCGCGTTCGCAGGTATCAAGGTCAGACAACGCCAGTTCGGTATTGATGACGTCGATGTCGTCAGCCGGATCCACTTTGTTGTTAACGTGGATAATGTTGTCATTTTCGAAACAACGGACAACGTGGCCGATCGCTTCGGTTTCGCGGATGTTGGTCAGGAACTGGTTGCCCAGGCCTTCACCTTTGGACGCGCCTTTTACCAGACCGGCGATGTCCACGAATTCCATGGTGGTCGGCAGGATACGCTGCGGTTTTACGATCTCGGCCAACTGGTCAAGACGCGGATCGGGCATTGGCACGACGCCGGTGTTAGGTTCGATGGTGCAGAACGGGAAGTTTGCTGCTTCGATACCCGCTTTGGTCAGCGCATTGAACAGAGTAGATTTACCGACGTTCGGCAGGCCGACGATACCGCATTTGAATCCCATGTTTTTCTCACCTTAATATCTTAATTATCAAGCAATTAAATGTAATTGCGCGATGTAATGACCATAATTCCCCGCATTATACACGAGAACGACATTTTTCTCGATCCGGTTGTGAGGGCGAGACATCGGCGATACGTCATTGACCGGATTGATTAAACCTTGCCTCGTTCCGGCCATTTTTAGATACTTGTCACAATTTTTTAACTGACTGGAAGTAAACCGGATGTCTTATGTTTAGCCCGCGTGGTGTGAAGTTGTCGGCAGTCAAAAACGAAACGCTGGCAGGATTTGTTGTGGCCGTGTCCATGATCCCGGAGGCCGTCGGGTTTTCGCTGGTCGCAGGGTTATCGCCGATTGTCGGCTTGCACACCGCTTTTATCATCGGGCTGGTGACCGCGCTGTTTGGCGGAAAACCGGGCATGGTGTCGGGCGCTGCGGGCTCGATCGTGGTGGTGCTGATGAGTCTGGCCGCGCAGCACGGGATGGGTTACGTGCTGTGGGCGACGATTTTTGCCGGTGTCATTCAGATTCTGATCGGCGTGTTCCGGCTCGGAAAGTTTATCCGGCTGGTGCCGCTGCCAGCGGTGCACGGTTTTGTGAACGGACTGGCGATTGTCATTATGCTGGCGCAGTTGCAAATGATTGCCGGGCAGGGGCCGCTGATGTACGGGCTGGTGCTGCTGGCGATTCTGGTCGTCGTGCTGTTCCCGAAACTGACCAAAATCATCCCGTCGTCGCTGGCGGCGCTGATTGTGGTTTCCGCCGTGGCGATTGGTTTTAACCTGCACACGCTGCGGGTCGGCGATCTGGCGGATATCTCCGGCGCATTACCGCATTTTAGCCTGCCGGTCGTGCCGTTCAGCCTGGAAATGCTGAAAGTGGTGCTGCCTTATGCAGTGGTGATTGCGCTGGTCGGGCTGATTGAATCGCTGCTGACCATGACGGTGCTCGATGAAATGGGCGGCCATAAAGGCAACGGGAACCGCGAAAGTATCGCGCAGGGTGCGGGCAATACAATCTGCGGTCTGTTCGGCTGTTTTGCCGGTTGCGCGATGATCGGGCAGTCGATCATTAACTTCACGTCGGGCGGGCGCGGGCGGATTTCCGGGACGGTCGGCGCGATTTTGCTGATTCTGTTTGTGGTGAGTTTGTCCGGTTATATCGGCCTGTTGCCGGTGGCGGCGCTGGCCGGGATTATGCTGGTGGTTTGCTATAATACGTTCGAGTGGAGTTCTTTGCGCCGTCTGCGGCGTATGCCGAAAGCCGACGCGCTGGTGATGCTGATTGTCACTGTGATCACGATTTTCACCGATCTGGCCGTGGCGGTGATCAGCGGGGTGATTATCTCGGCGCTGGTTTTTGCCTGGCAGCAGGCGCGTATCCGCATCCGCGAGAAGAAAACCAAGGGTGAGCTGACGGTGTATAAGCTGGAAGGGCCGCTGTTCTTCGGCTCGGCGGCGTCGTTTTCTGAACTGTTTGAACCGGAGAACGATCCGCAAAACGTGGTGCTGGATTTCGCCGGGACGCGGGTGATGGATTCGAGCGGCGTTGAGGCAATTGATAAGCTGACCGCACGGTATCTGGATGCCGGTAAAACCATCCGTCTGCGTCATCTGAGCAATGACTGCATCAGTCTGCTCAAAAAAGCCGGGCCGTTTTGCAGCCACGAGCTGGATGACCCGCAATATTATGTCGCGGAAGATAACCTCTGACCTTCAACAGGTGCCGCTCAAAACGGCACCTTTTTTTGACCTAAAACTCCCGACCACCGGTGCGCATGACGGCCGTCGCCCCGGCAGATAAACGCTTACAATTAGTGGCAAAAAAGCGGCTAAATTCATATCGCCGAAAATTCTGTAATGTTATACGGTTACGCTCAGTTTTCTCGCACGCACTGGCGCATAGCCAGCGTGGCGGGTTATTTTTTCTCCTCTGCCGGAGCGGACATGAGCATAAACAAGGCATCCGGAACGGACGACGCCAGCAAACAGTTGCGCTTTCAGTCAGCCGCCTCCCACACGCGCTGGCTGAACGGGCTGCTCCACGCCATTATGGTGATCAGCAGCGTGCTGTATCTGATATTACTGATGCTCTATATGGTCTCCCCGGAGTCGGTCTGGCCGTGGGTGACCGGCAATATTATGGCGGCGATGTGGGTTTGTGCGGCCTCGCTGCAATGCGCCCGGCGCATTACCCGCTGGCGCGAGCAACAGTTTGCCTCCGGTCATGGTCTCGTCGGGCCGCAAATTCCCCCCGGATTTACTCAGCGTCTCGCCTCCCGGTCATGGATGCAGCCGGTATTGCGTTATGTCGATGCCCACGTGTTCTTTCAGGCATTTCCGGCCATGGCTGCATTAGGGCTCATCGCGCTGCTGTGGCAGTTGCCGTTACCGGTAAATCTCGCCAGTGAGGCCGGGTATTTCGCCGGTTCTGTCTTTATCCTTTGCGCCTTTGCCGTGCTGGTGCTTGAGCGTCACTGGACGCTAAAAAATCCGCTGGAATGGCCGGAAGCGGCAAAACTGGCACCGCTGCTGCGTATGATTATCGCCGTCTTTTTACTGAGTGCGCTGGCGCTGATGTTTGCCCAGGGTACGACGGTCTGGCCTGCGCATTTGCTGGTGCTCACCGGATGGCTACCGGCGCTGGTGGCGCTGGAGCTTTTCCTGCGGGCGCTGATGGCGGTGTTTTCACCTCCGCGTGAGGACAAAGAGCCGGAGTTCATTGCAGGCAGTTTGCTGGCGGCACAACTTTGCTGGCCACCGCGCCCGTTACAGTTTGTGCAGAAAGAACTGCATCAGCATTTTGGTATCGATCTCCGCCAGATCTGGGCATTCCGTTTTATGCGCCGCGCGGTGTTGCCGCTGGGCGCGTTTTTGCTGCTGACCGGCTGGATGCTGACGGGTATCAGCGAGGTGCCGCTGACGCAGCGTGGAATTTATGAATCCTTCGGCAAACCGGTGGCCGTCCGGCAGCCCGGTTTACACGCCGGGCTGCCGTGGCCATTTGGTCGCACGCTGATGGTCGATAACGGGGAAGTGCATGAACTCACCACCGGTTCTGAAGAGCCGGTGACTGCCACGTCCGTCGCAGTGGCAGACACCGCCGAAGGCCCCGCGCCGGAGAGCGCAAACCGGTTATGGGATTCCGGCCACAGCAGCGACAAATCACAAATCATCGCCAGCGCGGCGAATGACCGGCAAAGTTTTCAAATCATGAATATGGACGTCCGCTTCGTGTACCGCATCGCCATGAACGATGATGCGGCGATGGCGAGCCTTTATCACACCGAAAATATGCCGGTGCTGATCCGCAGTATTGCCAATCAGGTGCTGGTGCATGATTTTTCCTCGCGCACGCTCGACAGCCTGCTGGGCAGCGATCAGACCCGTCTGGCCGGTGATATCGGGCAGAAAGTGCAGGCGCAGCTTGATCATCTCAACAGCGGTGTGGAACTGCTGGCGACGGTGATTGAGTCGATTCATCCGCCTGCGGGCGCGGCCGACGCGTATCACGGCGTGCAGGCGGCACAAATTCTGGCGCAAAGCGCGATTGCCGGTGAGAAAGGCCAGGCGGCGCAACAGCTGAATGCCGCCCAGCAATTTGCCCGTCTGGCACTGGATACGGCCACCGCACAAAATCATGAAAATCTGGATCAGGCGCAGGTCATGGCGCTGTCCTTTGATGCCGAAAATCAGGCGTATCAGGCCGGTGGTCAGTCATTCCTGACCGAGCGTTATTTCCGTCAACTGACGCTGGCGATGCAGCAGCATCCGAAGGTGTTGATTGTTGATCACCGCATGGGTGGCGGGACGCCGCCGGTGCTGGATCTGAGAAATTTTACCCTGCCATTTACGCCCGGAGCGGATAAAGCGGCGCATTCTGTCAAAGCGGAGACGACCCGGTGAGTGATTCCCAACAACCTGAAGGCCACGACCACGACGCACATGACGGACATCATCACGGTGCCGGGCATCATCACCACCACCATCATTCCGGCCCGGCGGCACCCAAGCTCTGGCGGCGTGTCACGATTGCCACCGTGCTGGTGGCGCTGATTGCCGCCACTGCCTGTCTGGTGCAGGTGCGTTCAGGCGAAGCAATGGTGATAACACGCTTTGGTAATCCGGTGCGCGTGCTGTTGCAACCGGGGCTGGCGTGGCATCTGCCGGTTCCGCTGGAAACGGCGATTCCGGTGGATTTGCGGATCCGCACCACATCCAGCGGTTTGCAGGATGTCGGCACGCGCGACGGCCTGCGGATTATCGTGCAGGCGTATACCGTCTGGCAGGTGAAAAACGATCCTCAGCACGTGCAGCGTTTTATCCGTGCGGTACAAAATCAGCCGGATATGGCGGCCGCGCAGATAAGGACGTTTATCGGCTCGGCGCTGGAAACCACCACCAGCGGTTTTGCGCTGGCTGACCTGGTAAATACCGACGCCAGCAAAATCCGGCTTTCCGGCTTTGAACAGCATTTGCATGACCAGATCGCACGCCAGCTGCTCGACAGCTACGGCATCGAACTGGTACAGGTCGGCGTTGAACGGCTCACGCTGCCGTCGGTGACGTTAGATGCCACCGTGGATCGGATGCGGGCGGAGCGGGAAACCATCGCCACCGAGCGTTCTGCCGAAGGTAAGCGTCAGGCGGCTGAAATCCGGTCTTCCGCTGAACGAGACGCCCGCGTGATTAAAGCGGATGCGTCAGTTAACGCGGCCAATATTGAAGCGCAGGGACAGGTGCAGAGTGCGGCCATTTATGCCAAAGCCCGCGCAGGGGATCCGCAACTGTACGATCTGCTGCGTTCGCTCGATACGCTCAGCAACGTGATCACACCGGGTACGCAACTGGTGCTGGGCACGGATGCGGCACCGTTCCGGCAACTGGTCGAAGGCCCGCCGGCATTACCCGCCGCTTCAACTAACGGACCGCATCCATGAATCCGTTATCCCGTTTTCAGGGAAATGCGTGGTTTCAGGCGGGGCGCATGGCGTATCTGGCGCTGTTCGCCATGACGCTGATTGCCGCCGCGAGCTGGCTGTTTTCCAACGTCCGGCAGATAGAGCCGGATAAGCGCGCGGTGGTCATGCGTTTTGGTGCGGTTTCGCGCACGGCGGGTGCCGGGCTGCTGCTGGCATGGCCGGAACCGCTGGAACAGGTGGAAATCCTGCCCGCCGCCGATCGGGTGATCGAGCATCATGTGACCGCCTTGCTGAGAACCGACATTGTGCCCGCGTGGAATAATACCGGTGGCGAGAAAAGTGATGCCGTCGCCGGGGCGGGATATCTGCTGACCGGAGATTCCGGCGTGGTTCAGCTGGATGTGCAGGTGTACTACGTGATCACCGATCCGGTGGCGTTTGTGCTGCAAGGGGAACACGTGTTACTGGCGCTCGACCGTTTAACTGAACATGCGGCAGTGGCGATTTGTGCCTCACGGGATCTGGACACCATTCTGGTCGCCCGGCCGGAAATGGTGGGTAACGGCAGCAATATCGCCGAACGCCGTGAACGGCTGCGCGGCGATTTGCGTCAGGGCATTAATCAGCAACTCGCGGGGCTGAGGGCGGCAGGGAGCAGCACCGGTATCGAAGTCCGCCGCGTTGACGTGCAGTCGTCGCTGCCGCCGTCGGCGGTGGATGCGTTCAATGCGGTGCTGACGGCCAGTCAGCAGGCGGAGCAAAACATCGCCAGCGCCCGTAATGAGGCGGCGCGCGTTCATCAGGACGCCGTTCAGTCGGCCGACCGCGCTTTACAGGTTTCTCATGCCAGAGCCAGCGAGCAAATTGCGCGCGCGTCCACCGATACCGCGACGATAGTGCAACTGGCGGACGACCGCTCGCCCGAACTGCTGTGGCGTTTATGGCGTGAACGGATACCGGCGATCCTCGCCCATGCAGGCAGCGTGACGGCTGTTGATCCCCATGACGACGCGCATCTGATCCTGCCGGGGCCAGACCGTCCGACATCTCAACCCTGAGGTAATGCTTCCGTGACGTCTTTTTCCTCTGAAGAACCGCACACTTCGCCCGCGAAAAGTGTGCTGCTAACGCGCAGTGAACAGCGAAATATGGCGGTGCAGCTGCTGCTGGCGATGGCCGCGTTTGGTCTGCTGCTGTGCGGCTGGATCTGGCAGTGGCTGTTTCCGCAGCAAAGCGACGTCGGGCAAATTCTGTTTGGCGTGGCGTCACTGCTGGTCGCGGTGCCGGTGCTGCGTTCGGCGATTTACAGCTTGCGCAGCCCCAGCCTGCATGGCGTGACCGATCAGCTGATTGCCATCGCAATGCTGGGTGCGTGGGCGACGGGCGATCTGATGACCGCCGCATTGCTGCCGGGCATTATGATTTTTGGTCATATTCTGGAAGAGCGGAGCGTGATCGGTTCGCAGGAAGCGATCGACGCACTGAGCCATCTGACACGCAGCCGCGCACGGCGGATTTTACCCGACGGTGACATTGAAGAAATCGATAACCACCAGTTGCGAACCGGCGACCGGGTTGAAGTCCGCGCCGGTGACCGGTTGCCCGCCGATGGCCGTGTCATATCTGGCAGCGCCAGTCTGGATACTGCGCCGATCACCGGGGAATCCGTGCCACAGGAAGCCCGCGCGGGGGATGACGTTTTCGGGGGGGCCATTAATCTTGACGGATTACTTTGCGTTGAAGTCACACGCACCGGCGCGGATGCCACGCTGGGTAAAGTGATTGCGCTGATGCAAAAAGCCGAACATGCCAAACCGCCGATCACCCGTCTGCTCGAACGCTACGCCGGGCAATATCTGGTGCTTATTCTGCTGATTGCCGCCGCGACCTGGTTTATCACCCGCGATGCCCACGCCATGCTGGCGGTGCTGGTGGCGGCGTGTCCGTGTGCGCTGGTGCTTTCCGCGCCCGCCACGGCCATTGCCGGGATCGCAGTGGCAGCGCGTCACGGGATCCTGATCCGCAGCTCCGCATTTCTGGAGGAACTGGCCGATCTGAACGCCATCGTGGTCGATAAAACCGGTACGCTGACGCACGGTGAACTGCATTTGCAGCGCACGGTGCTGGCCGCCGGGGCGTCGTCTGACGCAGTGATCCGGCTGGCGGCCAGTCTGGGCGCGGCGAGCAGCCATCCGGTCAGCCGTGCGCTGGCAAAATTACTGCCGCGTGAACAATATTTACCACTGGACGACGTGTCAGAACAGCAGGGCATGGGCGTGCGTGCGCGGACTGCACAGGGCGATGCGTTGCTGGGGCGTCCGGCATTTTTCGGCCAGAACAGTATCCCGGTGGATGCCGAACCTGAACATGACGGGCCGCTGGTCGGACTGTCGCTAAACGGGCGTTTTCTCGGCTGGCTGCTTCTGGCTGATTCGCTCAGGCCGGAGGCGCAAATGGCGCTGGCGGAACTGCGTCAGCTTGGGCTGCAACGACAACTTCTGCTGACCGGCGACCGCGACAGCGTGGCGCAACGTATTGCCGGAGAAGTGGGCATCGGTGATGTCGTCGCACAGGCGTTACCGGAAGATAAACTGCATCAGGTATCAGCCGAAATCGCGCAAGGGTTCCGGCCAATGGTGGTCGGGGACGGCATCAATGATTCTCTGGCGTTAAAAGCGGGCGTGGTGGGCATTGCGATGGGGGCGGGCGGCAGCGATATTGCGCTCGCTTCCGCCGACGTCGTGCTGATCGGCAGCGATTTGCGCCGTCTGGGAACCTGCGTTCGTCTGAGCCGCGCCTGCCGTAAAACGCTGAAAATTAATGTTTTCATCGGGCTGGGCTGGACGCTGGTGGTGATGGCGGCCGCCGCAATGGGATTACTCGGCGTGGGCGGTGTGCTGATTGCCGCACTGTTACATAACCTGAGCACCTTGCTGGTGCTGGGCAATGCCGGGCGATTATTGCGGTTTGACGAGCCACTTTAAGCCAGTTTGTGAAAAGTAAAACGGGCGCAAAAAGTTGCGCCCGTCAGAGATCAGGTTGTGGTCAGTCCGTGCGGATTAAAGCTCAGCTTTAAACGTGTGCAGGCGGCGCATGGTCTTTTCCAGGCCGTCTTTCATCAGTAATTCCGTGCAGCGCAGTGACTCGTCAATCGCATCATCAATCAGCTTTTGTTCACTGGCGGGCGGCTTGCCCAGCACAAATCCCACGACTTTGCTTTTATCGCCCGGATGGCCGATGCCAATGCGCAGACGGTAGAAATTCGGGTTACCGCCGAATTTGCTCTGAATATCTTTCAGGCCATTGTGACCGCCGTTGCCGCCGCCCAGTTTAATTTTCGCCATGCCCGGCGGGATATCCAGTTCATCGTGCGCGACCAGAATTTCGTCCGGTTCAATACGGTAGAACTGCGCCATCGCCAGAACGGCTTTGCCACTGAGATTCATGAAGGTGGTCGGCACCAGCAGGCGGACGTCCTGACCTGCCAGAGATAAACGCGCGGTGTAGCCAAAAAACTTACTTTCTTCTTTTAACTGCTGGTTGTGCTGGCGTGCCAGAAGGTCAACATACCAGGCACCCGCATTGTGGCGGGTTTGGGCATATTCGGCACCTGGATTGGCCAGCCCGACGATCAATTTAATGCTGCTCACGGTTTTCGCTTCTTAATCGGGTGAGGTTTAGCGGGCTAGTTTACCTGTCACTTTTCGCTGTGCCAAATATCAGGCCATGTAATTCTGTTTAAATGCGGTGGTTTCTGAATAGTTTCTACAGTTAATTATTAACCTTCCGAATGTATCTGACTGGAAAACGTAAAGAATTGTCATCTGATGTTCTCTGTCTGTGATCGTGACCGCAAAGTGAACCGGATGGGACGTCTATAGTTAAGGCAGGAAATGACAAGACAGCAATGATGCTAAGACTATCGACAACTGGAGGTGACATATGAAACGTAAAACCGCAATGAGACTGGGCAATGCCCTGATGGGACTCGGTTTACTCACAATGGTCGGTGGCGTTGGCTATTCTATTTTAAATCAATTGCCTGAACTGGGTTTACCGCAGTTTCTGGCACATGGCGCTATCGGCAGTATTTTCATCGGCGCTATTTTGTGGCTGGCCGGTGCCAGAGTCGGTGGACGTGAACGCGTCGCAGATCGCTACTGGTGGGTGCGTCACTATGACTCACGTTGTGCAAACAGCAAGACACATCGCCATTCCTGATTAAATGGCCTGAAAAGAAAAAAACCGTTGTCGCTCACGCTTCAACGGTTTTTTGCATTTCTGAATACATCAGTTCTTCGCAAAAACAAAACGCCCCTGAAATGGGGCGTGATGATTAATGCTCGAACATCGCAGAAATGGATTCTTCATTGCTGATGCGGCGGATAGCCTCAGCCAGCATGCCTGACAGTGTCAGGGTGCGTACTTTTTTCAGTGCGCGGATTTCTGCGGACAGCGGAATGGTATCGCATACAATCACTTCGTCGATGACGGAGTTTCTGATGTTTTCCACTGCGTTGCCGGAGAAGATTGGGTGAGTTGCGTAAGCGAATACGCGCTTAGCACCGCGTTCTTTCAGTGCTTCAGCGGCTTTACACAAGGTGCCACCGGTGTCGATCATGTCATCAACCAGCACACAGTCACGGCCAGCGACATCACCGATGATATGCATCACCTGAGAAACGTTGGCACGCGGACGGCGTTTATCGATGATAGCCATGTCGGTATCGTTCAGCAGTTTCGCCACGGCACGGGCGCGAACAACGCCGCCGATATCCGGGGAAACAACGATTGGGTTTTCCAGGTTCTGTTGCAGCATATCTTCGAGCAGGATTGGGCTGCCGAAAACGTTGTCTACTGGTACATCAAAGAAGCCCTGAATCTGCTCTGCGTGCAGGTCAACGGTCAGAACGCGGTCAACACCGACGCTGGACAGGAAGTCAGCAACAACTTTAGCGGTGATTGGCACACGGGCAGAACGCACCCGGCGATCCTGACGTGCATAGCCGAAATAAGGAATAACGGCTGTGATACGACCAGCAGAGGCGCGGCGTAAGGCATCAACCATGACGACCAGTTCCATCAGGTTGTCATTTGTAGGTGCACAAGTGGACTGGATAATGAAAATATCTCCGCCACGTACATTTTCGTTAATTTGCACACTTACTTCACCGTCGCTGAAACGACTGACGGCGGCGTCACCAAGGCTGGTGTATAAACGGTTGGCAATACGTTGTGCTAGTTCCGGGGTGGCGTTACCAGCAAAAAGCTTCATATCAGGCACGAGAAGAACCTCAGGCTTGCGTCCAGGGAAGACATTGGCTTTTGGCACCACCGGGCGGTGAGCGGTACCAAAGCATTATGCTCACGATACTTCTAAATCTTACTGCTTAAACAAAAACCGGTTGAATAAGTCGCTGGCAAAGAACAGACACAAAACCACTGTGACTCTCTACGCTTTGCCCGCAGTTCTCAACGCGGCTTCGCGAAAACGGTGTAACGGTGAAACGTTTACACCGCGTGCTACAAAACCCCGGCTCCATGCTGGGATTTCATTAAATACCTGACGGGCTTCGGTTTCTGTGTCGAATTCGGCAAACACACAAGCCCCTGTTCCGGTCAGTCGCGACGGCGCGTATTCTAACAGCCAAGAAAGTAGCTGTTCAACCTCGTAAAAACGTTTTCTCGCAATCGGTTCGCAATCATTTGCGTAAGGCGTGTTCAAAAGCACATTTACAGGGCGTTTTGGTGTATTTCTGGTCAGTTCCGGATCGCCGAAAATGACCGGGGTCGGAATGTGAACGCCGGGATGAACCACCAGGAACCATTTTTCCGCCGGTGTGACCGGTTGCAAGATTTCACCAATGCCTTCGGCAAACGCGGCAAAACCCATCACAAAGACCGGCACGTCTGCGCCCAGCGTGATGCCGAGTTCAGCCAGTTCTGTATCCGTTAGCCCGCAATGCCACAAGGTGTTCAGGGCAACCAGCACGGTCGCGGCGTTAGAGGAACCGCCGCCCAGGCCGCCGCCCATCGGGATCTGCTTTTGCAGGGAGATATCCGCGCCAAGCGGGCTTCCCGTGTGTTTCTGTAAAAGACGAGCAGCGCGCACCACCAGATTGTCGTCGTCTGCAACGCCTTCAACCGGTGTGGTCAGGGCGATAACGCCGTCGGTGCGCACGTCAAAACTCAGGGCGTCGCCGTAATCGAGAAACTGAAACAACGTCTGCAGATCATGGTAGCCGTTGGGCCGCTGTCCGGTGATATAAAGGAACAAATTGAGTTTAGCCGGAGACGGCCACAATTGCTGCGTCATCTCAGTTTAATGTCCAGTTATCCATTTTCAGCTTGATGCGCTGTTCGCCCTGGGTCATTTCCAGACGTTGCGGCAGGGACGGTTTGGCGTCGTCGTCATAGGCCTGATACACCACAGTGCCGCTCTGACCATTCTGGCTGAACTTAACTTGTGACAGGCGATACTGGCTGTCGAGGGTGAAATCGGTGCCATCACCCGGCAGGCCAAGCATCCACAGACGCAGGTTGGACAGCGGAATCGACATGCCGGTCAGCTTGCGGATCATGTCGTCCGGATTATCGCTGGTGTAATGCTTGCCTTCGTTGTTGGTCAGCTGCGCGATGCCGCTTTGCACTTTCAGCTCCATTTCGGTGCTGCCGAGCGGATTGGTCAGCAGCAGACGGTAGCTGTCCTGGGAATATTGTTGCCAGAAGAAGCGGGCATAGACTTTCTGTTTATCGGAAATGTAAGCGAAAGAGCCGCGGGTCTGATAATGCTCGAGTTGTTTGACCTGAGCTTCGTGTTCACGCCATTGCGGAGACGTCGGGCTGGTTGCCGGGCCTTTCGGCGCATTAATCGAACACGCGGCAAGCACTAAACTTGCCAGAGGGAGGAGGCGAACAAAATGTGTTTTACGCATTGGCATAACAGGTTAAATCCTTTGTGCTTTGGCGGCGGTGGCTTTTATAAACAGAAAAGGGGCCAGACAAATACGGCGTGCGCTAGTTTAGCACAGCCCGCGCATCGGGTGATCGACACCCGGTACAGATGATCGACGATCGGAGAGTTTTGGGACAATACTGATTTGTAAATGGATTTAACGTTAGATGCTGTACGGCTTTTATTGATCCCGCGCATCTTGTAGAATGCGCAGCAGACGTAAACCCATACTATTATAAAGTATAAGTCGAAAATCGCTTCCCATATGACCCTGCTTGCATTAGGTATCAACCACAAAACCGCCCCGGTGTCTCTGCGTGAACGGGTAACATTTTCACCCGAGACTCTGAATGAGGCGCTCTCCAGTCTGCTCCAGCAACCGCTGGTGCAGGGCGGAGTCGTGTTGTCTACCTGTAACCGGACGGAGCTCTATCTGAGCGTCGAACAACAGGAAAACCTGCAAGAACAGCTGGTGAAATGGTTGTGCGATTATCATCATCTCAGTGAAGATGAAGTGCGAAAAAGCTTGTACTGGCACCATGACAACGCCGCCGTCAGCCATCTTATGCGCGTGGCGAGCGGGCTGGATTCGCTGGTGTTGGGCGAACCGCAGATCCTCGGGCAGGTTAAGAAAGCCTTCGCCGAATCGCAAAATGGCCGGGCAGTATCCGGCGAACTGGAACGCCTGTTCCAGAAATCCTTCTCCGTTGCCAAGCGTGTCCGCACTGAAACCGATATCGGCGCAAGCGCCGTTTCTGTGGCTTTTGCCGCCTGTACGCTGGCGCGCCAGATTTTTGAATCCCTTTCTGATGTGAATGTGCTGCTGGTCGGTGCGGGTGAAACCATCGAACTGGTGGCGCGTCATCTGCATCAGCACAATGTCCGTCACATGATGATTGCGAACCGTACCCGCGAACGTGCGCAGACGCTGGCAACCGAAGTGAACGCGGAAGTGATCAGCTTGCAGGATATCGATTCCCGCCTGGCGGAAGCCGACATTATCATCAGTTCTACCGCCAGCCCGTTGCCAATCATTGGCAAAGGCATGGTGGAACGTGCGCTGAAAGCGCGCCGTAACCAGCCGATGCTGATGGTTGATATCGCCGTGCCGCGTGATATCGAACCGGAAGTTGGTAAACTTGCCAACGTCTATTTATACAGCGTTGATGACCTGCACGGCATTATTCAAAACAATCTTGCCCAGCGTAAAGCCGCTGCGATTCAGGCAGAAACCATCGTTGAGCAGGAAAGCTCAAACTTCATGGCCTGGCTGCGTTCGCAGGGAGCCGTTGAAATTATTCGTGATTATCGCTCGCGTGCTGATATTATTCGCGCCGACGCACAAGCAAAAGCCTTAGCCGCCATCGCGCAAGGCGCTGACGTCGAAGCGGTGATCCAGGAATTAGCCCACAAATTGACCAACCGCCTTATTCACGCGCCAACCCGTTCTCTGCAACAGGCAGCCAGCGACGGTGATGTGGAGCGTTTGCAAATTTTACGCGACAGCCTCGGGCTGGATCAGCAATAGTTCTCCTTTTTTCACAGGGTTAAACACCACGCATGAAGCCTTCTATTGTTGCCAAACTGGAAGCGTTACAAGAGCGCCACGAAGAAGTGCAGGCGATGCTCGGCGATGCCAGCGTCATTGCCGATCAGGATAAATTCCGCAGTCTTTCCCGCGAATACGCTCAGTTAACGTCCGTTTCCGAATGTTTTCTGGCCTGGCGTCAGGCGCAGGAAGATTTAGAAACTGCCGGGATGATGCTCGACGATCCCGAGATGCGCGAAATGGCGCAGGACGAAATCAAAGACTGCAAAGCCACCATCGAAGAACTCGAAGAAAAATTACAACTTCTGTTACTGCCGAAAGACCCGGACGATGAACGCGGGTGTTTCCTGGAAATTCGTGCAGGAACCGGTGGTGATGAAGCGGCGATTTTTGCCGGTGATTTATTCCGCATGTACAGCCGTTACGCAGAATCGCGTCGCTGGCGTGTCGAAATCGTGAGCGCCAGCGAAGGCGAACACGGCGGATATAAAGAAGTCATCGCCAAAGTGAGCGGTGAGGGTGCTTACGGCCAGTTCAAGTTTGAATCCGGCGGTCATCGCGTTCAGCGCGTACCCGAAACCGAATCTCAGGGGCGTATTCATACGTCGGCCTGTACCGTTGCCGTGATGCCGGAAATCCCGGAAGCCGAATTGCCGGAAATCAACGCCGGTGATCTGCGCATTGATACGTTCCGCTCTTCCGGTGCGGGCGGTCAGCACGTTAACACCACCGATTCCGCCATCCGTATTACCCATATTCCGACCGGTATCGTGGTGGAATGTCAGGACGAACGTTCTCAGCACAAAAACAAAGCCAAGGCGATGTCCGTGCTCGGCGCGCGCATCCGTGCGGCAGAAGTGGCGAAACGTCATGCGGAAGAAGCCTCTACGCGCCGTAACCTGCTGGGCACCGGCGACCGTTCAGACCGCAACCGTACTTACAATTTCCCGCAGGGCCGCGTGACCGATCACCGCATCAACCTGACCATTTACCGTCTGGATGAAGTGATGGAAGGCAAACTCGATTCGCTGATCCAGCCGATTGTGCAGGAATATCAGGCCGACCAGCTCGCCGCACTTTCTGAGCAGGACTGATGGATTTTCAGTGCTGGCTGCGTGATGCTACCCGCCGTCTGGCTGCGGGTGAAAGCCCGAAGCGTGACGCTGAAATCCTGCTCGGTTTTGTCACAGGCCGGGCAAGAACCTACATCATGGCTTTTGGCGAAACGCCGCTGTCGGCCACTCAGCTTCAACAACTGGACACCTTGCTGGCGCGACGCGAGCAGGGTGAACCCGTTGCCTATCTGACCGGCGAACGCGAGTTCTGGTCACTGCCGCTGTCTGTTTCTCCCGCCACGTTAATTCCTCGCCCGGATACTGAATGTCTGGTTGAGCAGGCGCTTGTCCGTTTGCCGTCTGAGCCGGTGAACGTGCTGGATTTGGGCACAGGAACAGGCGCGATTGCCTTAGCGCTGGCCAGCGAGCGGCCTGACTGCAAGTTAACCGGCGTTGATTTGCAGCCCGATGCGGTAACGCTGGCGCAACACAACGCGCAAAAGCTGAAAATCAGCAATGTGCGTTTTCTACAGGGCAGCTGGTTCTCGCCGGTCGCCGGTGAAACGTTCGCGCTGATTGCCAGCAATCCGCCGT
This sequence comes from Rahnella sikkimica, assembly GCF_002951615.1. Taxonomy (GTDB): domain Bacteria; phylum Pseudomonadota; class Gammaproteobacteria; order Enterobacterales; family Enterobacteriaceae; genus Rahnella; species Rahnella sikkimica. Next base: position 1,242,688 of record NZ_CP019062.1, read on the forward strand.
ACATCGACGCCGCCGATCCACATCTTGCGCAAGGTGACGTTCGTTTTGAACCGGCCAGCTCGCTGGTGGCAGAAAATGCCGGTCTGGCTGATCTGGCTCATATTATTCAAACCGCACCCGCGTATCTTCAAGAAGGCGGCTGGCTGTTGCTCGAGCACGGCTGGCAGCAGGCGACAGACGTGCAAACACTTCTGCGTGATGCCGGTTATCAGCAGGTTTCGACCGTGAAAGATTATGGCGGCAATGACCGCGTCAGCCTCGGACAGTGGAATCTGTAGTCAAAACCTTTTGATTTTAAAACGATAAAAGAAGGAAACTGACAATGGCGTATGTCTGGATAAAGAATCTCCATTTGCTCACCATCACGCTGAGTATTGCGCTGTTTGTTTTACGATTTTTTTGGAAATGGGCGGGTTCTGCTATGATGCAGAAACGCTGGGTGAAGATAGTTCCGCACATTGTGGACACCTTGCTGCTTTTAAGCGGCATTTCGCTTATCTTCATCACACACTTTTATCCGTTCAGCCCACAGGGAACCTGGCTGACCGAAAAGATTTTTGGCGTTATTATCTATATCGCGCTGGGCTTTGTGGCCCTGAGCAAGCGACCGGTTAGCCAGAAAACCCGCTGGCTGGCCTTTATTCTGGCGCTCGCTTGCCTGTATCTGGTTCTCAAACTGGCGCTGACGAAAATACCGCTGCTAATGGGATAACTATGAGTACCCTTGCTGATTTTGAATTTAACACTGCCCGGCTCAGTACCGGGGTGATCAAAGTAACGGAATCTGTGCGTTTTGATTTCAATGCGGACGACGTTCGCCGCCAGCTGAAAACGCTGGTCGAGGAAGCTCGCCGCGTCGTTCCTGAGGACCTTGATCAGGATCAGCAGCTGGAAGTGTTGATTGAACTGTTTTACCGCACCTGGGGATTCGGTGGCGCGGGCGGCGTATATCGCCTCTCGGATGCTATCTGGATCGACAAAGTGCTGGCTTCGCGTCAGGGCACGCCGGTTTCGCTGGGCGTGATCTTCCTGCATATCGCGCATGAGCTGGATTTGCCGCTGATGCCGGTCATCTTCCCGACTCAACTGATTCTTCGCGCCGACTGGATGGACGAAGAAATGTGGCTGCTCAACCCGATTAACGGCGACACGCTTAACGAGCACATGCTCAACGTGTGGCTGAAAGGGAATCTGGGCGTCACGGCGATAATCGAAGACGATGATCTGGAAGAAGCGGATAACACGTTGATCGTGCGCAAAATGCTCGACACGCTGAAAGCCGCCCTGATGGAAGAAAAACAGTTCGAACTGGCGCTGCGGGCCAGCGAAACGGTTTTACAGTTTGATCCGGATGACCCGTATGAAATCCGCGACCGGGGTCTGATTTATGCTCAGCTGGAGTGTGACCACGTGGCGATTTCCGATCTCAGCTATTTTGTTGAGCAGTGCCCGGAAGACCCGATTTCAGAAGTGATTAAAATGCAAATCCATTCGATTGAGCACAAGCACGTCACGTTGCACTAATTTTAAATTACCTTACGTTATCATCTGAAAAACGCTGATGAAATAATGCGTTGACGCATTTTCAGGTGAAGGATTTACCATTAAAAAGGCCAAAGCATGAAACATAAAGTGGTTAGCATTCAGGACATTAAAGTCGCCAACGATCTGCCGTTTGTGTTGTTCGGTGGGATGAACGTACTCGAATCACGCGATATGGCGATGCGTGTGTGTGAACATTACGTCACCGTGACACAGAAACTCGGCATTCCTTACGTTTTCAAAGCGTCTTTTGATAAAGCCAACCGCTCGTCGATTCATTCCTACCGTGGTCCGGGTCTGGATGAAGGCATGAAAATTTTCCAGGAACTGAAGCAAACTTTCGGCGTGAAAATCATCACCGACGTTCACGAATCCTGGCAGGCACAGCCGGTTGCAGACGTGGTTGATGTGATTCAGCTGCCTGCCTTCCTGGCGCGTCAGACTGACCTGGTGGAAGCGATGGCCAAAACCGGTGCCGTGATCAACGTGAAAAAACCCCAGTTCGTGAGCCCGGGTCAGATGGGTAACATCGTGGACAAATTCAAAGAAGGCGGCAACGATCAGGTTATTCTGTGCGATCGCGGCAGCAACTTCGGGTATGACAATCTGGTTGTCGACATGCTGGGCATGAACGTGATGATCAACGCAACGGGCGGACACCCGGTGATCTTCGACGTGACTCACGCACTGCAAACCCGCGACCCGTTCGGCGCAGCGTCCGGCGGTCGTCGTGCGCAGGTTGCCGAACTGGCGCGCGCAGGGATGGCGGTTGGCATTGCTGGCCTGTTCATCGAAGCACACGAAGACCCGGCGAATGCGAAATGCGATGGCCCGTCTGCACTGCCGCTGGCGAAACTGGAGCCATTCCTGGTTCAGATGAAAGCCATCGACGATCTGGTGAAAAGCTTCCCGGCGCTCGATACCAGCAAATAATTTGCGGTTTGGATGTCAGTAAAAAGGCGACCTTCGGGTCGCCTTTGTTATTTTTGGGAATAGCCGTTTTGAAGACTTACAGTGCGTCCGCCAGATTTCCGTGGAAGCTCAGACGACCTTCGACCGGGTGCATTCTGGCGCGTGCGAGGGTTTTCAGCGGCTGGAAGGGGATTTCTGCAATACGCAGTTCCGTCTCTTCCGGCAGTGTGTCGATAAAGTGACGCAAAGCGTTAACGCCGCCCGCATCCAGAACAGCGACACGATCCCACAGCAGAACTATGACTTTTTTACCTTCGGCGCGCGCCTGAAGTTCACTGAAGATGCGCTCGGCGGCGGCGAAGAATAACGGCCCGTTGACGCGCAGAACCAGCGTGTTTTCCGGCGTGTCGACGGCAACTTCTGTCAGGCGCGTCAGCCGTGCAATGCGGCGCATAAACAGCAGCGACGCCATCACAATCCCAGCCGTAATCGCAATCACCATATCAAACAGCACCGTCAGGCTCATGCAGGTCAGCATCACCAGAATGTCGTCTTTCGGCGCGCGGCGAAGTAAATCCACCACTTTATGCGCTTCACTCATATTCCACGCCACCATCAGCAGCAGTGCCGCCATCGCCGCCAGCGGCAGCCATGAAAGCAGCGGAGCAAGAATGAGCAGGGCAAGAATGACCAGCAGCGAGTGAATAATGGCGGAAACCGGCGATGTCGCACCGGCCCGCACGTTCGCCGCGGATCGCGCAATGGCAGCCGTGGCCGTAATTCCGCCAAAGAACGGGCTGACTATGTTACCGATACCCTGGCCGATCAGCTCATTGTCCGAATGGTGTTTTTTGCCGGTCATGCCGTCGAGCACGACCGCGCACAGCAGGGATTCAATCGCGCCCAACATCGCCATCGAAAATGCAGCGGGCAGCAATGCCTGAACCAGCGACCAGCTCAGGCCGCTGCCGTCGGGCTGTGTCCATGGCAGCGCAAACTGCGGCAGAATAGGCGGAATGCCGTTGCCCTGCGAGCCGTCCGGCAGCAGGAAATGAAAACGTGAGCCGATAGTGGCGACCGGATGTCCGGTCTGCATGAATATCGCCATGACGGCGCAACCGGCCAGTAATGCAGGCAGATGCCCGGGGACGCGCAGCCCGAGTTTCGGCCACAGAATCAGCACGCCAAGCGTGACGATACCAATCGCGGCATCGCCGATATCCAGCGTCGGCAGCGCCATCACCAGCGCCGCGACTTTACTGAGATAATGCTCGGGCACGCTGGCCATCGTCAGACCGAAGAAATCTTTGAACTGCATCGTCCCGATGGTAATCGCAATGCCTGACGTAAAGCCAAGCGTCACCGGCAGCGGAATATATTCGATTAAGCGGCCAAAACGCGCGAGGCCCATCAGCAGCAGAATAAAGCCGGACATCAGCGTCGCCAGTAATAAGCCTGACAAGCCAAACTGCTGAGAAACCGGATAAAGAATGACGACGAACGCTGCCGTAGGGCCGGAAACGCTGAAACGCGAGCCGCCGAAAATGGCGATAATAATGCCCGCGATTGCCGAGGTATACAGCCCGTACTGCGGCGGAACCCCGCTGGCAATCGCCAGTGCCATTGCCAGCGGAATGGCAATAATCCCGACGGTGACGCCTGCAATGGCATCTTTGAGTAAGCGTTGAAGGGTATATTTTTCACGAAAACAGGCGTCTGTCAGGGCGCTGAAAAGCCTGACACGGCGTCTTCCTGAGGTATTCATAAGGCGTAAACCACCTGGCGAAAAGAATGAAAGAGAACCCGGTATTCTGATACCGGAAAAGCCCTAGAATACGCCGTTTTGGGTATTGTCGTGTAGACATAAATCAAGGCTTGTTAACAGAAAAGAGCGTAAGCCACATAACAGCCCGATTACTGGCAATGTGACGCGCCGCCAGATATTTAACAGCAGGCTACGACGCACGCATTCATCATCTATATTTAAGTGAATACCCGTTAATCGGAGAGGGAAAGTGTGAGAGGGCACCGATAACCATGCCAGATATATTGTCTCTGGGAAGTTTGTATGCGGATATATGCGTTACTTACGCCACGCTCTCAATCAGTTTTTTTATACTGAGCCGCAGCGAACCCTTTAACTTTAAAGGCTCACACTGGAAACGGGTGGCTTTTGGTCTGGTCGCGGGGATCACCGCACTGTACCTGCGCGGCAATCAGTTGGTCCTGACGGATAATTTATCGTTCAGTTTTGAAATGTTGCCCATGATTTTAGTGACATTTTTCGGTGGCTGGCTCAGCGGGTTGTGCAGTTTTGTGGTGGCGTTTTTCTTCAGCGGTATGTTTACGCTCAATAATCTGTTTATCGCCATCATTCTCGGCACACTGTTTTTATTTCGTGTCTGGACAAGGCGCAAACATCGCGAACTGTATATTACCATCGTGCTGGTCGGTATTTGCCGGCTGGCGCTGGTTTCCAGTATTCATGGTATTCAGGTACCGTGGACTGAGCTGATGTTTTATCAGGCGATTGCCGCCTGCTGCATGATCCTCTGTTATCACGCCCTGAATTATAAAGAAATCTACATGAATAAAGTTTTCGTCACTCGGGTGAAGGCTGCCACCGACGAGCTGACGCAAATTAATAACCGCGCCAGTCTGGATTACTGGCTGGCGCAACGGCAAATCCAGCGTGAAGCCTGCGGTTTAATATTGCTGGATATCGATAATTTCAAACGGGTGAATGACACGCTCGGCCATCAGGTGGGGGATCGTGTATTAATAGAAGTAGGACGTTTATTACGCCACCTGACCCGCAACGAAGATTTTGCCGGGCGTTACGGTGGCGAAGAGTTTTTAGTGATGACCTCCACGTGTGATCCTGCCACTTTGTTGTCCATCGCTGAACGTATCCGTAAGGAAGTGGAAGATTGTGTGATCTCTCTTGAGGACGGCCGCGAACTGAGAGTGACAGTGTCACTGGGCGTTTCGTTGTATTTACCCGGCATGATTATCCGTAAGTCTCTCAAACTGGCCGATCTTTCATTATATGAGGCAAAACGGAAAGGGAAAAACTGTGTGGTGGGCAGTTCCATTCTGACGCTGGCAGAGTTGGGATACAAACGCCACACGCATAAAATGTAAAAGGAGCCTTTCGGCTCCTTGTCTGCCTGTTCACCGTGACCTGTCCACCGTTACTTCTGCGTGCCTTCTTCAATTTTCGGCGGATACGGCAGAGCCGCGTCTTTACGCATCTTCGCGACCTCTTTCGCCGTTACCGTCGCGCCCGCCGGATTACCGAACTGCGTGCTGACATAATTGCTCAGCGTCGCAATCTGCTCATCATTCAGCTGATCGGCAAATGAAGGCATCATGATTTCGCCTTTATCCATCTTGCGCTGGACGCCATTTAAGATCACCGAAACCTGATTGCGGCTGTCGTAAGAACCGGTGCTGGTGTGGCTGAACAGCGAAGGATAAGCATGGAATCCTTCACCGCTGCCCGCGCCGCCTTTTCCGTGACAGGCTGCGCAGCTGGCGTTAAACAGCGCGACGGCAGATTCATTCACCGTCTGGCCTTCGGCGCGCAGAGGATAAACATCCTGACTCTGCTGACCCCAGGCATCACGCGGTGTAGTCTGCTTGTCGTCACCGATAGCCGGAACGGAACGGATGTAGATCGCGATCGCGTTCAGGTCGCTGTCTGAGAGGTGTTGCAGGCTGTGCTCGATCGCTTCGCCCATCCCGCCGGACGCTGACGCTTTGCCGGCCACAAAACCGGTTTTCAGGTACGTCACCAGTTCCTGTTGCGACCAGGTGCCGATCCCGGCGTTTTTGTCCGGCGTGATGTTAAACGCCACCCAGGATCCTAAATCGCCGCCGGAAAATGCTTTGTCGGTGTCCATGCCCATCGTCAGCGTGCGCGGCGTGTGGCAGGTGCCGCAGTGCTCGAGGGCTTCGACCAGATACGCGCCACGGTTCCAGTCCGCAGATTTGGACGGATCGTTTTTCAGCTCGCCTTTGTCGAAATTAAACAACTTCCACACGCGCATTCCCCAGCGTTGGTTGAACGGGAAAGACAAATCGGTTTGCGGCCCGGCCGAATGTACCGCAGGCAGCGACATCAGATAAGCTTTGACGGCCAGCACGTCGTCGCGTTTCATCTTAGTGAAGGAGTCATACGGCATCGCCGGATACAGCTGCTGCCCGTCTTTGCCCACGCCTTCACGCACCGCACGCACGAACTCATCATCCGTCCAACTGCCGATGCCAAATTCTTTATCGGAAGAAATATTGGTGCCGTAAATCACCCCGAAAGGCGAGGCCAGCGGATAACCGCCGCCAAATTTCGCGGTTTTATCCGCACCCGGTGCCGTGTGGCAGGCGGTACAGTCACCAGCAGTCGCCAGATATTCGCCGCGTTTGACAAGTTCTGCATTACCGGACGCGTCATCCGCCCACGCGCTGGTCGCTGCCACTAACGGCAGCATCGCCAGCATGAATTTCATTTTCATTGCTCAGTCCTCAGAAAATCAATCAGGCCAGGCTTTTCAGCACCGCGTCCGCCATGCGTAATGCCAGTGCTGTACCGGACAGCGTGGAGTTCACCGTGGAGGCCGACGGCATAATGCCGGTACCGGCAATGAACAGGTTCGGGTGGTCATGCGTCCGACAGTCGCCATCCACCACAGAATCCTTCGGATCGCTGCCCATGATCATGGTGCCGGTGATGTGCTGGTTGTTGTCGTAAACGCCACGCTTGCTGTACACCACTTCGGTGCCGCCCATCTCTTTGACGATCTTCTGGAAATCGAGCATTGACTGGTCATAGCCGCGATGTACGTATTCCGGGAATTTGTAATGGACTTCCAGACGCGGAATGCCCCATTCGTCTTTCTCGGTTTTACTGAGCACCACGCGGTTTTCCGGCTCCGGCAGCATTTCCAGCAGACATTTCAGCTGGATATAGCGTTCGGACTGAAACGCCAGTTTGTCGTTCAGCGCTTTGCCGTAATACCCCTGACGCACCAGCCGTTCCGTGAGATAACGCACCGGCGAGGTGTTGGCGACGTCGATACGTAACGCGGAGCGGTCGCTACGGAATTCCCCGTCGCGCAGGTTGTTAATACTGCCCGGTCGCATCGGGCCGCGGCCGAAATACACCGGTTCATCGGCATAGAATTCTACCGAGGTGCCGGGGTGATCCATCAGGTTGCGACCGACCATGCCGGAGCTGTTGGCGATGCCGTCCGGGTATTTTTCACTGGTGGACATCAGCAGGAGTTTCGGGCTTTCGATGCCGTTGGCGGTCAGAACGAAACGCTTACCGGTGACCTTGTGCGTAACTTTGTCGGCGTCGAGATAATGCACGGCAACAATTTCGCCGCTGTCGCTGGCTTCAATCTTGTACACCACGGCATTGGCAATCACGCGAACACCGGCTTCGATGGCTTTACGGGCAGAAATCCCGCCGTGGTACTGCGCATCAATCGGGCAGACCGGCATACAGTTATTGTTGCCACAGCAGGCAGGGCGGCCATCGTAAGGAATGCTGTTGCGCGCCTGCGGGCCGATACCCAGCACATAGCCAAGTTTTGCAATCCGTTTACTCATGCGGTCAAAACCGTAAGGCAGCGGAATGCCTGGCAGCGGATACGGCTGAGAACGCGGGGAATCGAGCGCATCGTCACCGGAAACGCCCATCTGAATTTCGGCTTCGGTGTAATACGGTTCCAGATCGTCATAACTGATCGGCCAGTCGCGCCCGATGCCGTACAGCGTTTTGATTTTCATGTCGTTGGGCAGCAGGCGGAACGCCTGTCCTGCCCAGTGCCAGGTGGTGCCACCGACGCCGCGCAGGTATTGCGCGGCATACAAATCCGGGCCTTTCTGAATCAGATAGTTGTTATCCTTTGGCTGGAATTTTGGCTGCGGTGCCCAGGGTTTTGGCGGATAGGGCTCGGTGAAGTCGCCTTTCAGCGGTGACTGACGGAACAGTTCGACCGCTTCGTCACGTTTAATCACCGGACCGGAATCCAGCATCAGCACGGAAACACCGGCTTTCACCATTTTCAGCGCGGCGAGAGAACCGGCGATACCGGCACCAATGACGACGACGTCAGCATTCAGCGCATCAGCCATGAGTGACCTCCGGGGAGTTTTGTTGCGTTGTGGCCGGTTTGTTGACCCAGAAATTTGGCTCGCCCGGCGCATAGCTCGGCGGCAGCAGGTTATTTTTCAGCAACTGATAGCTGACGATATTTTCGAATCCGATGCATTTCTGGCTGCCGGGCTGGCCGACCACACCGAGATACCAGCCGCTGACCAGTTGCTGATAAAGCTGCGCCAGTTGCGCCGGTTGTTGTGCCAGCAACTGATGCAGGTCATCGCCAACCACGCCGTCATGGGCGGTGAGAAGGGCGGAAAGGGCGTCGAGCTTGGCATCAAGTTGTTTATCGTGCAGCCAGCTGTACAGTGCCTGGCCGAGATGTGGCTCCAGCGTTTCCATGCCGGTCAGCTGTTTCGACAGCGTCATAAACCCGGCCGGCAGGGTGATGGCTGAAGCCAGCGGCGGTGCGGCATGTGCCAGCGTGGCAAATACGCCACCGCCCAGCATCTGGCTGCCGAAACCCGCAGCCAGCATGCCCGCAGTGCCGAGAACCATCCGGCGACGAGAGAGATTGATCATGCTGAAATTCCGTATACGTTCTTAAGCGGTCACGGGCGTGTCCGCCAACAAGAAAGATGAGAGAAACGTGCCTGTTATTTCAGGACGCTGGCCGCTTTTTCAGAAGACTGGTTATCAATATCCTGCTTCGGCGTGCTGACGCCCACGGCACCGACCACTTCACCGTTCAGGGTCAGCGGGAACCCGCCACCCAGCGCAACTGCGTGCGGAATTGCCAGTACCGTGGTTTCGCCACCGGCCAGACGCTGCATGAATTTCAGCGACGGCGCGTGATACAGCGCGGAGGTGCGGGCTTTGCCGATAGACGCATCGACACAACCGGCCGGGGAACCGTCGAGGCGCTCGAATGCCAGTAATGAACCAGATGCATCAACAACGGCAACGCAGCCGGTGCTGTGTTGTCCGGATAGCGTGGATTTCACGCTGTCGATCACTTTTGCCGCCTGGGCGTTATCGAGCTGAGGATGCTCAGCGGCGAGGGCAGATGTGGCAGAAAACAGCAGTGAGGTGACGCAAAGTAGTGTTTTAGCGGTGTGTTTTTTTACAAACATAGACTCATCCCTTGTAACGATTGCAACAACATTGCCTTGAAAGTGTTTTGAATAAAATGACTAAAAATAAATAGGTTAAAAGCGGATAACGGTGCCGGGCTGAACATTTTTCGATGTTTCTTAATGCCACAACGAGGAAAGTGTTATTGCTTTTTGTTTCGTGGATGTTAATTCAATTAACAAAACAGCAGAAGTGACGGTTGCGGTGCGTAACTAATTCTTACAGGGATTTTTTGGCGATATTTTCGTCAGAACGGGCTGGCAAGCCTTACAGAGTAAGGAGTGAACATTTTGTGCTTATATGTACCAGATGATCCATTATATTGGCGGGATGTGACCGGGTTAACAAAAAGCCTTCCATGAGGAAGGCTTTGTCGGTCGTGAAGGGATTACTTCGCGGGTTGCCAGCTGCTGCGGCATTCGTCACGGTGAAAATTCAGCACGCGGCTGCGGTTTGAAACCAGCCTGACGCTGTAACCCTGAAAGTAGAGGCAGAAGTTTTTCTTCCACGGGCCATCGGGGAGTTCGACCAGCAAACGGCCTGCGCCCAGCGACGTCAGTTGCCCGCAGGTGCGTAAGGTGCCGACGCCCATTTTGAGCTGATCGCCTTCAATATCAAACGCGGCTTTTGATTCCGGGTGATACCAGCGTCCCTGAACCATTTTCAGGCAGTCATTCGGTTCGACCGGCGTGAAATATCGCGGCGCATGGCCGATTTTGCCCTGAATCGCCTTGCCATCCCAGCGCAAACGCATCGGCATATGCGCGGAAAGCGTAACCGCTTCTCCGGCATCTTCGCCCTGATACAAATTGTCGGCAGAGCCGAGATAACTGGCGGTGCCCTTGCTGACTTTCAGCCAGTACGGCTCGGCGGTGCTGGCATAAAGACCGTCCGGCAGCGCGTTGCTGCGCGGCGGTAATGGCGCGGCGAGCAGGGCGGACATCACCTCCAGCGCGTGAGTATAAGCGGTCGTATCTTCGCGGTTAGAGACCAGCGCCACGCCTACGTCCAGTTCAGGATGCAGCAGGAAATAGGTTTTGTAACCGGCGTGAGAACCGCCGTGGCCGTAAACCGTATGTTCGCCGATTCTGGAAGAGGTGGTGCCCAATCCGTAAGCCGAGGGAATATCACCGTACAGATAACGCGGTTCCGTGAGGGTTTTCAGCACGCCCGCGCCGGGACCGGTGTTGCTGAGTAAACTTTGCAGCCAGACGCTCAGTGAACGCACGCTGCCGGTCACGCTGCCGGACGCGGAAAGATGCAGACCGGCGACGGCGGTTTTCCAGCCGGTTGCGTCCTGCCAGTATCCCGGCACCAGCCCCGGAACGATATCGAACCAGGTTTCCGGCGCATGGAAAGCAATGTCCAGCGGCTGCGCGATATGCTTTTGCAGCAGGTCTTCGAACAGAATGCCTTTTTGTTTCAGGATTTCCTCAACCAGCCGGTAGCCGGTGTTGCTGTAAGAAATCTCGGTGCCCGCCGGGAAATTCAGCGCGCCGTCCTGCGCCAGAAAATCCATGATCGCCCCGGCTTCGCTGACGTTATAAACCGATACGCCCAGCAGCGATAAGGTTTCACGCACGTCCGGCAAACCGCCGGTCATGTCCAGCGCCTGACCTATCGTCACTTGTGCCATCGGGGCTTTTAACTGGGGTAAATACTGGCCGAGGGTATCGCTGAGGGAAAGTCCTGCATCGCTGCGAAGCAGTGCCAGAGTGGCAAAAATATGTTTGGTGACGGAGGCATAACGCACGACGGCATCCACGCTGAAAGGCTCTGCCGTGGTCAGGTTCGACAGGCCGCCGCAAGCGTGACCGCGTAACGTTTTGCTGTCGAAGAGGGTAATTGCGCCGCCCGGTTCACCGGGTTTATTCCATGTTTCAGTGATGCGTTTTGCTGTCGTTTCAGCCGCCTGCCACTGTAATGCAGACTGTGCGGTGGATGTCATCAACATCTCCTAATTTGTCTATCAGTGAATAAGATGGGCAGCCCTGACTGCCCGTGGTAACCGAAACAGCCGACCGGGCTATTCGGGCTCCTCTAAACTGAGACTTAACGATCTTAATTCTGCTGTGTGCGGATGGGTGACGTTGCCTGTCCGCAAATCGTCGGCACTCAGAAGCTCGACCATTTCACCACCAATCATGACGCCAATGCTGGTGCAAAGATGCGCAACGACGGCCAGATTGTGGCTGACCAGAATATACGTCAGTTTCCGCCGCTCACGCAGATCGCTCAGCAGGTTCAGAATTTCGGCCTGAACCGAGACGTCCAGTGCGGACGTCGGTTCATCGAGCAGGAGAATTTCCGGTTCTGAAATCATCGCCCGTGCAATCGCCACGCGCTGGCGCTGTCCGCCGGAAAGCTGGTGCGGGAAACGAAAACGTACCGCCTGCGGAAGCCCGACTTCGGCCAGCGCGTCAGTAATGCGCTTTTCGATATTCAGGAAACCGTGAACGATCAGCGGTTCGCTCAGGATCCGGTCAATGGTCTGTCGCGGATGCAGCGAGCCATACGGATCCTGAAAAACCATCTGCACGCGGCGGAAAAATCGTTTCTGCCGCACCGGCATCTGATCTTCGCCGCCAATCACCATTTCACCCGACCACGACTGATTCAGCCCGGCCAGCGCGCGTAAGATAGTGGATTTTCCCGAGCCGCTTTCGCCGACAATGCCAAAGCACTCGCCGGGTGCCACGCTGAAACTGACGCCTTTGACCACTTCAGTGTCGCCAAACGCAATGCGCAGGTTATTGAGGATGATCTTGCTGTTGTCTAAATAAGGGGATTCGACTGTCATGAGGTTTTCCAGGCTTCATCACGCACCAGCACCGGCAGTCTGTCACGCGGATGTTTCAGCGATGGCAGGCACTCCAGCAGCCCGCGCGTGTAGGGATGTTGGGCTTTCAGCAAGTCGCCGGCCTGTAAGGTTTCGACGATACGACCCGCGTACATGACCGCCACGCGGTCGCAAAATTTCGAGACCAGCGGCAAATCGTGGCTGATCAGAATCAGGCCCATGCCACGGCTGGACACCAGATCATCGAGCAACCGCAAGATTTCCGCCTGAACGGTGGCATCGAGCGCACTGGTCGGTTCGTCGGCAATCATCAGCTCCGGATCCGGTGCCAGCATCATGGCAATCATGACGCGCTGGCCCATTCCGCCGGACACTTCATGCGCGTAACGTTGCGCCACTTTGTGCGGCTCACGGATTTTGACCTGATCGAGCAGTTCAATGGCGGCGTTCATCGCCTGTTTGTTCGAGCCACCTTTGTGCGTCTGCCAGGCTTCGGCCACCTGTTTGCCCACCGGCATCACCGGATTGAGTGAGTATTTCGGATCCTGAAGGATAAAACCGACGCGCTTTCCGCGTATCTGGCGCATCTGTTTTTCGCTGGCGTTACGTAAATCAATACCGTCGAAAGAGAGCGTTTCCGCGCGGCATTTCGCGCTGGACGGCAGCAGGTTCATCAGACAGCGCGCGGTCAGGGATTTCCCCGAACCGCTTTCGCCAACAATACCGAACTTTTCCTTGCCCAGAGACAATGAAACGCCGCGAACGGCATCGAAACTGCCGCTGTTGGTCTGGAAGGTAATATGCAGATCTTTGATATCAACCAGCATCATTTCTCCTTAGGATCGAGGACGTCGCGCAGCCCGTCGCCGAGGAAGTTAAACGCCAGAGACGTCACGAAAATGGCAACCGCCGGAATTAACGGCACCCACCATTCGCTGAACAGGAAACGGCGTGCGGTCGCAATCATCGCGCCCCATTCCGGCGACGGCGGTTGTGCGCCCATGCCTAGGAATCCGAGGCTGGCGGCGGTGATAATGATCGAACTCATGTCCAGCGTGATGCGCACGACCAGACTCGGCACGCACAGCGGCATGATGTGGCGCAGCACAATGCGGGCGGGCGTTGCACCGGTCAGGCGGCAGGCGGCAATGTAATCCGTGCCGCGCACCTGCATGGTTTCGGCGCGCGCCAGACGGGCATACGGCGGCCAGGCGGTGAGGGCGATGGCAAGAATGGCGCTTTCGATGCCGGGCCTGAGCGCCGCCACGAAAGCCAGCGCCAGGATCAGGCGCGGGAAGGCGAGAAAAATGTCGGTAATGCGCATCAGAATGCGATCCAGCAATCCTCCGGCGTAGCCCGCGACACAACCGATCAGCAGGCCAACCGGCGCGACAATGGCCACGACGATAATCACCATGCCCAGCGTGATGCGTCCGCCGTACAGAATACGGCTCAGCGTATCGCGGCCCAGTTCATCGGTGCCCAGCCAGTGCAGGGACGACGGTTTCGCCAGACGGTGTGCCAGATCCTGCGCACCCGGATCATAGCTGGTCAGCCACGGCGCACAGAGTGAAATCAGCAACACCACCAGCACGGTAAACAGGCCGGTGATCGCCAGTGGATTTTTGCGCAGGCCGAGCCAGATACGGTATCTGCGCCCCCAGACCGCCTGCGTGCGGGTGTGCGGCGTATCCGCCAGCAGCCAGGCGCGGCTGCCTGCGCGGGGTTGTGGTGTGACAGGGAGAGTGCTCATGATACGCGGGGATCCAATAGTCGGTAGAGAAGGTCGGCCAGCAGGTTAAGCAGCACATAAATGGCACCAATCAGCAAGGTGGAGCCGATGACCGGATTCATATCGGCGTTCATTAATGACACGGTGAGATATTGCCCGAGGCCCGGCCACGAGAAGACGTTTTCCGTCACCACAGCACCCTCGAGTAAACCGGCATAAGTCAGGGCCAGAACGGTAATCAGCTGTACGCCCACGGTCGGAAATGCGTGCTTCCAGATGACGCGCTGTGCTGACAGCCCTTTGGCGCGGGCGGTGATGACGTATTCTCCGCCGAGCGCGTTGAGCATGAAAGTGCGGGTCATTCGCGTGATGTAGGCCATGCTGAAATACGCGAGGATCAGAACCGGCTGAACCATGTGCGCCAGCGCATCCCGGAACGCGCCCATATCACCTGCGAGCAGGGAATCGACCGTCAGTAAACCGGTGACCTGCGGGATCATATCCTGATAGATGATGTCCTGACGGCCCGGACCGGGGGCGATGCCTAACACAGAGTAGAAAATCAGCAGACTGAGCAGCGCGAGCACGAACACCGGCAGCGAGTGACCGGCCAGACACACCACGCGGATGGTCTGGTCAATCCAGCTTCCCTGACGCGTTGCCGCCCAGACGCCCAGCGGAATTCCGACAATGGCCGCAATAATAATCGCCGCCGTGGCCAGTTCGAGCGTGGCCGGGAAGAAACGTGCGATATCCGTGGTGACCAGATTGGACGTCAGGGCCGACCGGCCTAAATCACCGTGAAAGACCTGACTGATGTAGTGAAAGAACTGCATCCAGAGGGGCTGATCCAGCCCCATTTCATGACGAACCCGTTCGACGACTGCCTGCGGTGCATTGTCGCCCACCGCAGCCAGAACCGGATCTGTCGGCATGACGCGACCGATAAAGAAAGTCACCACCGACAGACCAAACAAAGTAAGACAAACGCTGATGCAGGTACTCAGAAATCCATTGAGTCTCTTGCTCACGCTTTAACAACCTTCTCGTAAGGGCTGGTGCTCATTACAGTCAACACCACACCGGAAATCACGTTACGGCAGGCGGCGGTCATGGTCGGTTGCAGCATGATGATAAACGGACTGTTTTCCATATGTTTGGTCTGCAATTCTTCATAGAGTTTGATGCGGGTGGCCGGATCAGATTCTTTGAGCGCCTGAGTGCTGAGATCCGAAATTGATTTGTCCTGCCAGCTGCAACGCCAGGCCAGCGTGCGGCTTTTCGCAGCGTCGGTGTTATCCGGGTTGCTGCAAAATGCTTCAGCGTTCGAGTTCGGATCAAAGTAATCCGCGCCCCATTGGGTCAGCGCCAGTTGCTGCTGACGTGCGCGCATTTTGGTCAATACCTGACGGCTTTCCGCGGCGAGCAGCGTCACTTTTATCCCGACTTCGGCGAGGTTGGCTTGCAATGCCTGCACGATGTCAGAAGAAGGTGAGGCGGAATAGTGATCGAGCGTGATCTCAAAACCGTTCGGAAAACCGGCTTCGGCCAGCAACGCTTTGGCTTTCGCCACATCACGTTTGTACATGATGGTATTCACGGCAGCCGGGAAACCTTCAGGCAGGAAACTCTGATGAATTTTGTGCGTGAGCGGCACGATGTGCTGCTGAATATTTTCGTAATCGACGGCCCATTTCAGCGCCTGCCAGACCTGCGGTTTCGCCAGGTTAGGGTGCGCGGTGTTGGCGGAAAGCATGTACGTTCCGGCGATACCTTTGCGTACCAGCGTGAAGTTTTTGTCGTTCATCAGCGGACGCAGCTGTTCGGTCGTCAGGTTACGGGCGATATCAATATCGCCTTTTTGCAACATTAACAGCTGAGCAGAAGGGTCAACGATATGGCGCATGATGATGCGCTGGATTTTGCCTGCGTGCGGGTTGTTCTTGTTGCTTTCGAGAATGACGGATTCGCTGACTTTCCAGTCGCGCAGTTTGAAGGCACCGGAACCGGCGCTGTTTTTCTTCAGCCAGGCGTTACCCAGATCTTCACCGACCTGATTCGCCAGACAGGCGGATTTCTGCACGATGCTGCCGACGTTGGCGGTCAGGCAATACAAGAGGAAGGATTCAGAGGCCGGTTCGGCGGTTTTGATCACCAGCGTTTCAGCGTCGGGCGCGGTAATCAGGCTGTCGACATTCTCTTTGGTGTAACCAAACTGGTTGATGATGTAGGCCGGGCTTTTATCCAGTTTAACAACGCGTTGCAGCGAGAACGCTGCATCTTCAGCGGTAACAGGTTTGCCGTCTGCCCATTTGGCTTTCGGATCCAGCTTGAAGGTAAAGGTTTTCTTATCGTCAGACGTGGTCCAGGACAGGGCCAGGTCGCCTTCGATTTCATCAGGGGAGGCCAGCTTGGGTTTCACCAGTTGCTGATACATATTGCCGGTCACTTCGCTGCCCACGGACTCAAAACTTTCATGCGGATCAAGGCTGGTTATGATGTCGAGTTGGATCGCCATCACCAGAATCGAGGCGGGCGTGGCCGCAAACACAGCATCAAATTTAAGGTATGACAGCACAGGTATTGCAGAGAAACCGGTAACAAATTGACGTCTGGTAACCATAACTACTCCCATAGTATTGATATATATAAGTAAAGTTAAAAATTACATTGCCATACCCTTGACGCAGACTCAGACAACGGGCTTAAATGAAAAAACGTTGCCTCGCACCTGTCGACGTTTCATATCGAAAAAACTAATCTGAAGCGTACTGTGTTTGTTCTTCGTTGGTGCAATCGTTCGCAGGTGATGCACTTCGTCTGAGCAAATCTTCGTTGTCTTAGTCATGCTTAATCAAAGGTAGACCTTTTTTATGAATAACGTAGCGCACGGAACCGAAGAACTAATGCCGGTATTTGATGGACATAACGATGTTCTGCTGCAACTTTGGAAAGAACATCGCCAAAATCCTGAACGCGCATTCCTTCAGGGACCCGCCAGCGGACAACTCGACCTGCCGCGCTGTCGTGAAGCGGGCTTTGCTGGCGGGCTGTTTGCCGCGTGGGTACCCACTCCTGACACTGACCTTGCAAATAGCGTGCCTGATCGCTCGGTCGATACGCGATTCCTTGTGGAAGGTACTCAAAAACATCCTGATTTTTCGCCGACCCCTTCTTTCGATTTTGCACGCGACGTCACATTTGGCATGATGGCGTTTTTGCTCAGAATTGAAGAACAGTCACACGGGAAGGTGAAAATTTGCCGCTCGGCGCAGGAAATTCGTCAGTCTTTCGATAACCACGCATTAGCTGTGGTTATGCATATTGAAGGGGCGGAAGCGATTGATGAGGATTTGTATAATCTGGACGTGTTGTACAGCATGGGGCTGCGTTCGCTGGGGCCGGTCTGGAGTCGTCCGAACATTTTCGGCCACGGCGTGCCGTTCAAATACCAGACCTCGCCGGATACCGGGCCGGGACTGACGGAAGCGGGCGTCCGGCTGGTAAAAGCCTGTAACCAAAAACGCATCATGATCGACCTGTCGCACCTCAATGAAAAAGGCTTCTGGGAGATTGCCGGACTGAGTGATGCGCCGCTGGTCGCCAGCCATTCCAATGCGTTCAGCATTTGTCCGCAGTCGCGCAATCTGACTGACAAACAGCTGGCCGCCATTAAAGAGAGCAACGGCTTTGTCGGGCTGAACTTCGCTGTGCCATTCCTGCGCGAAGACGGCAAAAGAAGCGACGATACCGGCACCGATATCATGGTGCGTCACGTCGATTATCTGGTGGAGCATCTGGGCGAAGACAACGTGGGCTTTGGCTCTGATTTCGACGGCGCATCAATGGCACCGTTTATGTCGGATGTACGCGGTTTGCCGGTACTGGTCAATGCGCTGCGTGAAGCCGGTTACGGGCAGGCGCTGCTGGAGAAAATTTGCTACAAGAACTGGGTTAACGTTCTGGAAAGAACCTGGGGAAAATAACGCCGCAGTGACAGGCAGAAAGTAAAAAGGCAGCCCCGAAAGGCTGCCTTTTGCTTTATTGCGCTGCTCAGACTTATTTGAAGAAGTCTGCGCTCACGGTCAGGTTGCCGCCGCTTTTGTTCTGCCACTGACGGGTAATGTGGTAGAACTTCGCGCCTTTCGCCGCAGCACGGTTCGCCACTTCCTGTGAAACGTCCGTGGTGCTGTTGAAATGCCCGGTGAAGGTTGTGGAATCAAACGGAACCATCTGTGCGGCGGTCACGTCGTTCACTTCCTGAATTTGTGCACCGTTGGTTGCTGTGACAGTGTAACGTTTGCCAGTAGAAGTCTGCGTTTCGAAGAAACGGCCAACATCACGGCTTGGGCTGCCGGAAGAGGCCACACCCGGAATTTCAACTTTCTTCGCTTCTGCACCGCCTGCTGCCAGCGCGGCTTTACCTGCTTCAGAATCAGCAGGGATCGCATCCGGAGACTGAACAACGCGTTTCGGCGCATCTTTCTTATAGATGAATGCAGTGATGTACTGGTTGCCGCCGCTGTTGGCATCAATCTGACGCACGATGAAGAAAGAGTAGGCCCCTTTCTGTTTCGCGGCCGTCGTGATGGCATCATTAACGTCTGGCTGGCTGCGGTAGAAACCGCTGACAGTGACCGTATCAAAAGGCTCCAGGCCGTAAGCAACGTCTTTCGGAAGCTCTACAACGCCGTTAATGACGCGATAGTGTGGGTCGTTGCTGACTTCAGGCGCATCTTTTTTATAGATATCTGCAACTACGCGCCAGTTACCGCTATTGTTAGTGGTATTCGTATCTTGAATATAGAAATAATCTGCACCCAGCGTATCGGCACGGCGGGAGACGGCGTCAGCCGCGTCGCCCAGCGTGTTAAATCGCCCGGAAATAACAATGCGATCAAAAGGCTTGATGGCGGCTGCTTTCTGCGGGCTAATTTCCTGCGCGGCATGTGCTGCGGACAGCGCAGAAATAGAAAACAGGGCCGATGCGATGATCGTTTTTGTCAGCTTCATAAAAAATCCTTTCACCTTGCGCTGTAATGTTGAAACGTGCTGAATTCTTGATGTGTAACAGGTTAGCGGCCGATTATTGCATGTAACAATGCTGAGTGTCTCAGCAATTTATGGCAATAATGCGAGCGGTATCGAGATAACACACCTCTTTTTTTACTGCCATTAACTTATATAAGTTTGATGAATAAACCAAGTAGTGAAATAAATGTTAATTATTCACTATTTTCTAACTTTTATGCCCGCACCGGGCGGGGTAGAGTGAGTGTTACCTGAGTGATTGATCCGGTATAAATAGGATTCTCAGGTGGAATAAAGGCCTGTTTCTCACGGTTTGCAGCAGGTTTGCGGACCATATCAATTTTTTTATTATTAATTGTCTGACTATCGCTGCGATACGTAGATTATTGATTAGATATTCAGTAGGTTATACCCAGCCTGCAAAAACAGATTTTCGGTCGTTTATATAACCGACAGGTTGGTAATTGAATTGTTATGTCGATGACAAAAATCATCAATGAAAAGGGTGAAGGGAATACTATGCGTATTGGTGTACCAAAAGAGCGGTTGACCAATGAAGCCAGGGTTGCAGCCACGCCGAAGACGGTGGAACAGTTGCTTAAACTCGGCTTCACGGTGGCTATCGAACAGGGTGCCGGTAAGTTAGCCAGCTTTGACGATTCCGCGTATGAAGAAGCGGGAGCCTCGGTCGTCACTGGCGATGATGTATGGCAATCAGATATCGTTTTGAAGGTGAATGCGCCTGAGAACGATGAAATCGACAAATTACAGGCAGGAACCACGCTGGTCAGCTTTATCTGGCCTGCGCAAAATCCTGAACTGATACAAAAACTTGCCGACCGTCAGGTGACGGCGATGGCAATGGACTCTGTCCCCCGTATTTCCCGCGCGCAATCTCTCGATGCTCTGAGCTCGATGGCTAACATCGCCGGTTATCGTGCGATTGTTGAAGCTGCGCATGAGTTTGGCCGTTTCTTCACCGGGCAAATCACCGCCGCCGGTAAAGTTCCGCCTGCAAAAGTCATGATTATCGGCGCCGGTGTGGCTGGCCTCGCGGCCATCGGTGCTGCTGGCAGCCTCGGTGCTATCGTTCGTGCATTTGATACCCGCCCTGAAGTGAAAGAGCAGGTACAAAGTATGGGTGCGGAGTTCCTGGAACTGGACTTCGAAGAAGAAGCGGGCAGCGGTGACGGCTACGCGAAAGTGATGTCCGAAGCGTTCATCAAAGCCGAAATGGCGCTGTTTGCGGCGCAGGCTGAAGAAGTGGACATCATCGTAACGACTGCGCTGATCCCGGGCCGTCCGGCTCCAAAGCTTATCACCAAAGAAATGGTCGCCTCGATGAAACCGGGCAGCGTGATTGTCGATCTGGCTGCGCAAACCGGTGGTAACTGTGAGCTGACCGTAGCAGACAAAATCACCACTACTGAAAACGGCGTGAAGATCATCGGTTACACCGATCTGCCTAGCCGTTTGCCAACCCAGTCTTCACAACTGTACGGCACCAACCTGGTTAACCTGCTGAAACTGCTGTGCAAAGAGAAAAACGGCGAAATCGACATTGATTTCGACGATACCGTTGTGCGCGGCGTGACCGTGGTGAAAACCGGCGAAGTCACCTGGCCTGCGCCACCGATTCAGGTTTCTGCCCAGCCACAGGCTGCGAAAGCCGCTGAACCGGTAGTAAAAGCAGAAGCTAAACCCGCTAATCCGTGGACTAAATACATCATCATGGCTGTCGCCATCGTGCTGTTCGGCTGGCTGGCGAATGTTGCTCCGAAAGAGTTCCTGTCCCACTTTACCGTTTTTGCGCTGTCTTGCGTGGTCGGTTATTACGTGGTCTGGAACGTCAGTCATGCGCTGCATACCCCGTTAATGTCGGTCACTAACGCCATTTCAGGGATCATCGTGGTGGGTGCCGTGCTGCAAATCGGTCATGGCGGTTGGGTCAGTTTCCTGTCCTTTATTGCCGTACTGATTGCCAGTATCAATATTTTCGGCGGATTCACCGTCACTCAGCGCATGCTGAAGATGTTTCGCAAGAACTAAGGAATAACATATGTCTGGGGGTTTAGTTACAGCAGCATATATTGTTGCCGCTATTCTGTTTATTTGCAGCCTTGCGGGGCTGTCAAAACATGAAACGTCAAAGCAGGGTAACATTTTCGGCGTCACCGGGATGGCTATCGCGCTTATCGCCACCATTCTGGGGCCTGACTCCGGCAATGTCGGCTGGATCATCGTCGCGATGGTGATTGGTGGCACGATTGGCGTTTATCTGGCACGTAAAGTCGAAATGACCGAAATGCCTGAACTGGTCGCAATTCTTCACAGCTTCGTGGGTCTGGCGGCGGTTCTGGTGGGCTTTAACAGCTATCTGGATCACGGCGCGGTGCCGATGGAAGGCATGATGGAAAATATCCATCTGACCGAAGTGTTCCTCGGTATCTTCATCGGTGCGGTGACTTTCACCGGTTCGATTGTGGCGTTTGGCAAACTGCGCGGGATTTTCTCTTCCAAACCGCTCGCATTGCCGCACCGTCACAAGCTGAATCTGGCCGCGCTGGTCGTGTCTTTCCTGCTGATGGTGACATTCGTTCGCACTGAAAGCGTGGGCCTGCAAGTTCTGGCTCTGCTTATCATGACCCTTATCGCGCTGGGCTTCGGCTGGCATCTGGTGTCTTCCATCGGCGGTGCGGATATGCCGGTCGTTGTATCCATGCTGAACTCTTATTCCGGTTGGGCAGCGGCGGCGGCAGGTTTCATGCTGAGCAACGACCTGCTGATTGTTACCGGTGCGCTGGTGGGTTCTTCCGGTGCGATCCTGTCGTACATCATGTGTAAAGCGATGAACCGTTCGTTCATCAGCGTGATTGCCGGTGGTTTCGGCACTGACGGTTCTTCTACCGGTAATGCAGAAGAAATGGGCGAATACCATGAAGCCTCAGCTGAAGACGTGGCGGATATGCTGAAAAACGCCAGTTCAGTGATCATTACCCCAGGCTACGGCATGGCGGTGGCGCAGGCGCAATATCCTGTGCACGACATCACGGCTAAACTGCGCGCGAAAGGTATCAAGGTGCGTTTCGGCATTCACCCGGTTGCCGGGCGTTTGCCGGGCCACATGAACGTGCTGCTGGCGGAAGCGAAAGTCCCGTATGACATCGTGCTGGAAATGGACGAGATCAACGATGACTTTAGCGATACTGACGTGGTGCTGGTTATCGGTGCGAATGACACCGTGAACCCGGCGGCGCAGGAGGATCCGCGCAGCCCGATTGCGGGTATGCCGGTGCTGGAAGTGTGGAAAGCGCAGAACGTTATCGTGTTCAAACGTTCAATGAACACCGGTTATGCTGGTGTCCAGAACCCGCTGTTCTTCAAAGAAAACACACAAATGCTGTTTGGCGATGCGAAAGAAAGCGTTGAGAAAATCCTGCGCGCGCTGTAATTCTCCGGCAGTAATGCAAAAGGCCAGTCTGTTGACTGGCCTTTAATTTATCTGTCTTTCAGACGTTAATCTTCGTCATCTTCTTCTTCATCGTCCGCCGTAATAGGGCACTCAAAATCGTCGGGTTTGATGGCCAGCAAGTCACATTTCAGATGGTCGATCACCTGTTCGGTGGTATTACCGAGAAACGCCGCAGACAAACCGGTACGCCCGATAGACCCCAGAACCACCACACCCGCTTGCAAATGCTCCGCAATGTCGGGAATGACTTCTTCCGGCAGACCTTTTTCCACATGCGTGAATTTTTCGTCGAGCTGGAATTTCTGGCGCAGGGCTTTCATCGCAATCAGGTGCTGACCACGTATCGCGTCGTTGTAAACGCTCGGGTCAAAATCGGGAAGTTCGATGGCGATGTTAATCGGTGTCACCGGATAAGCACCCACCAGATGGACTTCGGTCTGATTCACATGGCTGGCAAGATCGATAGTTTCCTTCACCAGTTTGATGTTGAGCGGATCGTGATAAGGCTCTTCGCTGGAAAGGTTAACGGCTACCACCGCTTTACCGCCTTCCGGCCAAGGCTGGTCTTTCACCATCCAGACCGGGCAAGGGCACTTACGCAGTAAATTCCAGTCCGTCGGGGTGAAAATGACGGATTCCAGACGGTCATGCTGATGGGCCATTTTCAGAAGCAAATCATGATTTCCGGAAATCACTTCCTGAATAATTGCTTCAAAAGGTTTGTTGTGCCAGACGACTTTGACATCAATCACAATGCCTGCTTCGACGTAGTAGTGGCATTGCTCTTTAATCCATTCTTCCCTTTCGCTGATCACACTCTGGCGCATGCTGTTCCGCTCATCCGGCGAAAGCATGGTCGTCATCTCGTAAGAAAAATCATAAATGGACAGGAACGCTTTGATGCGGCCACCGTTACGCTGCACCAGATAAACGGCACGACGCAGTGCGGGTTGGTCATCCTGATTGGGGTCTATAGCAACCAGTAAATTCTGATACTTAGCCATGGGGACTCCTTAACACCTGTAAGAGAACGGCGGTCAGTGTATTAAGTACAGAGTAAACCAAGATTAAGCAATCGGACAGCGGAGAAATTGAGTCGGATCAACAAATTATTCCCTGAGGATCCGACGCCAGTCAATCAGAAGAAAATCAAAATGGTCAGGCAGAAACGGGGACAGACTGTCCGGCTAACTGAGAAAGCATTTCGTGATTCTCAATCGTAATGTATTTGCCTTTTACACTCAGCATTTCTGATTTTTGGAAACGGCCCAGCAGACGGCTGATGGTTTCAACGGTCAGACCGAGGTAGTTACCGATGTCGCCACGGGTCATCGTCAGACGGAATTCGCGCTGAGAGAAACCACGTTGTGCGAAGCGGCGGGAGAGATTGTAGATAAACGCGGCCAGTCTTTCTTCGGCATTTTTCTTGGACAGCAACAGGATCATGTCCTGGTCGCCTTTGATCTCACCGCTCATCAGTCGCATCATCTGCTGGCGCAGATTCGGCATTTTCCCGGAGAGGTCATCGAGCGTCTCAAACGGGATTTCACACACCATGGACGTTTCCAGAGCCTGTGCGAAACTTGGGTGCTGCAAGCCACCAATGGCATCAAAGCCGACTAAATCGCCTGCCAGGTGGAAACCGGTAATTTGTTCGTCACCTTGTTCAGTGATGGTATAGCTTTTGATGGTACCGGAACGGATTGCGTAAAGGGATTTCAGTTCATCACCGGCTTTAAACAATGCCTGACCTTTTTGGATCGGCTTTTTCCTTTCGATGATGTTATCCAGCTGATCGAGTTCATGCTCGTTCAGGGTGAAAGGAATACAAAGCTGGCTGATGCTACAGTCCTGACAATGGATTGCACAGCCACCAGATTGGATACGTCGAATAATACGTTTTTCTGGGATCATGATAGTCACTCTGGCAATATTGATATGGGTCAATTTTAACATCTTTTGCAGCGAGTGATAAGTAGCTGAATGGAACGAAAAGAGCGAAATGTTAAAAAACCCCGTTTTTAAACAGGTTTTTTCCCAGAATATTTTGATCTGAACGGGGAATTAAGCCGAATTGAGAATCAATGAGATTTAAAACTGCATCAAATTATTTGTGGGAATTATAATTCTATTTTAATAAATCAGGCGTGTGAATCAACTTATAGCAACCTAAGAATATTCATCGGCGATCAATTATTCAGCGCTGCGGGCGATAAAATTTCCCATAAAAAACGCTGCAATCGCAGCGTTTTTCCTTTCGAACATCTGCCCCGATAAGCGTTACACGTCGCCTTCGTTATCTTTTTCTACTGCCTCATGAATGCGCTCCAGCATATCCGGGAACGCCGACTGCACGCGGCTCCAGCTCGGAATAAACGGTTTTTCACTCGGCGTATCGACAAACGCCTGACCGGCTTCCATGATTGCGCCGGAGAAGAGTTCTACGGCGGATTCTTCACTGTGGCGGTCAAACGACAGACCGTTCATCCGCGCGTCATTCTCAAAGCTGTCAATCATATCCAGCGCATTACGGTAATACGTGGCTTTGAGAATGCGGAATGACTCGCTGGTGATATTCACGCCGAGGATCGCCATCTTGCGGTACAGCGCTTTGGTGATATCAATACTCATGCGCTGCAAACCGTTGGTGGCGTCATCTTCCGACATTGGCTGATGCTTGTGATCGTAATTGTCGGCGATATCCACCTGGCAGATACGGCGCGTCGCGGTATTGCGGTGCAGTTCGGACAATACGCCTATTTCCAAACCCCAGTCGCTGGGAATGCGCAAATCATTCAAAACGTGCGTGCGCATGGCGAATTCACCGGAAAGCGGGTAGCGGAAGGTGCGCAGATATTCCAGAAAATCCGAGTGGCCATAAACGATTTGCAGCGATTTAAGCAGCGGGAAGACCAGCAGACGTCCGACGCGGCCATTAAATTTCCCGTCCGCCACGCGGGCGTAATAGCCTTTGCAGAAATCGTAATGGAAATTCGGGTTCGCGACCGGATACATCAGACGCGCTAGCATATCGCGGCTGTACGTGACAATGTCACAATCGTGTAGCCCAACCACCGACGTGCGGCGCGACGCCAGCGTATAGCCAGCGCAGAACCACACGTTGCGGCCTTTGCCCGGTTCATTCGGTGAAAGATTTTCTTTTTTAAGCTCTTCATCCAGTGCCTTAAGACGCGGGCCATCATTCCATAAAATACGGTGACGCTGCGGCAGGCGGGAGAAAAATTCGCGGGCAAATAAAAACTGATCGCGGTCTGCGCGATCTAAACCAATAACGATTTCTTCCAGATAAGGCACTTTTGTCAGTTCATCGACAATATGCGTCAGCGCCGGGCCTTCAAGCTCTGAAAACAACGAAGGTAATATTAATCCCATCGAACGGCGGCCTGAAAACACCTGCAAATCGTATTCCAGTTCTTCCACTTTGCGGTGAGTCAGGTTATGAAAATTAGTGATTACACCATCCTGATAAAAATCGCTCATGCGGTATTCTCCAATTTTAGAATAGATAAAATTATTGGAAGTCTTATTGGTAAACAAAGAACGATAAACAATGCTCTGGCTCACATTGAATAAACGACTTCCCTTAAACATTCTCCCGTTGAGAAAGGGTAATAAAATGATCCAGCCCCTGACACCAGCCGTGCGGGCCAAATTCGGTGGTACGAAATACCTGAGAATTGTTCCGGTGATTCACCGGCATTTGATGATCGTGATGGCCTTTAATCACCACGGCGTAATCCACGGCTTCCAGCATGGATAAATCATTCGGGCCATCGCCCAGCCCGATACTCGTCACCGGCGCGCCGCGCTGCTGCCGGTATTGCGCAGACAGCCACTGCACCGCCTGGCCTTTTCCTGCATCAGTGCCCATGACGTGCCAGAAGCGGCCTCCTCGTGTCAGCGCCAGACCTTCGCGGGACAGACATTTTTTCAGATGCGAAAAATCCAGATCGTTGCCGAACCACACCAGCGGCTCGGACGCTTCCCGCTGCATCGCCAGTTCAGCCTGCGCTTCAGATAAGCCCGTCCAGACTGCGACCTGTTTTGGCGTGACGTCACCAAAGCCGCGAAACTCAAAATCATAACGCTGGCGCAAATCGACCAGCGCCTGACGGATATCGCGGTAACAGGCACCCATGACGTGCACCGATTCCTGTTCAGACGTTTGCCAGCCCGGCGGCAGGTGGATAATCGCCCCGTTTTCTGCAATATAAGGCTGATGGGTCAGGTGCAGGGCGGCCTGTAATGCCGTGACTTCCGCGGAGGTTTTACTGGTGGTCAGGATCAGCGGAATGTTCGCGGTAGCCAGTTTATCCAGCCACGGCTGCGCGGGTTTCCAGCTGTAATCGTGATGGTCGAGCAGCGACCCGTCCAGGTCAGTGAAAATAATTAAAGGATCATCAAGGTACGGCATCTTTTCTCCTCAATTTAACGGGGTTACAGAAGCCGATTGGTCGCAATGGTTTTCTGCCCCAGCCGCTAAGTATAGAATCAAAAATGACTTTTACCGGCAATCCGGCCATTTCAGGATTGTTTACCGGTCTGCCGCTGGCGTATAGCCAGCGCAACCCGGCTTTACCCGCAGGGCGTTTACAGGGATAATTTACCCCGGCCCCACCGCTGAAAAAGAGGTAAAAAATGAGCGATGATGATGATTTATTCAGTCAGGAAATGGCAGGCGTCC
Source organism: Rahnella sikkimica (assembly GCF_002951615.1). Lineage (GTDB taxonomy): Bacteria > Pseudomonadota > Gammaproteobacteria > Enterobacterales > Enterobacteriaceae > Rahnella > Rahnella sikkimica. Next base: position 1,270,122 of record NZ_CP019062.1, read on the forward strand.
AGCCTCTGGCGTCGGATAAACGGGTGGTCTACCTCAGGAGCTCAGCCACAGGGAATAAGCCGGAAACGGGCGAGGTTGCCGAAAAACGCGAGAACCCGCTGACCACCGGTTTTCTGAATATCCAGCCGTGCGATGAGCCGCTGGAATATAAACACGACGGCGTGCAGCAGGGGGTTCTCGATAAACTCCGGCAGGGGAAATACCCGCTGGAAGCCAGCCTGAATTTGCTGCGCAAGCCGGTGGAGCAATGTCGTCAGGAACTTTTTACCTTCTTCTGTCAGGCGCAGGCGGAAAATCTACGTACCCTGTTAATCATTCATGGTCGTGGCCGGGAAGACGAAAGCCACGCGAATATTGTGCGCAGCTATGTGGCGAAATGGCTGAAACAGCTCGATGAAGTGCAGGCTTTCAGCGTGGCAATCCAGAAAGATGGCGGCGCGGGTGCCTGTTATGTGGCGCTCAAAAAAACGGCGCAGGCCAAACAGGAAAACTGGGAGCGACACGCCAAACGCAGCCGCTGACCGGAAACCTTCAACCGAAATTTTGTTGCGTCGTGGTTTAAGCGCGACCCCGTAATGTCCTGATACTTTTTCTGCCCGGCGACGGGCACTCAACTGAGCTATTTTCATGTTTTCAAAACCGGTTTATTTACGTAGCGCACTGTTGCTGTGTGCGGTGGGGCTGCTGTCTGCCTGTGATCGCGGCGCGTCTGAGTCAGAAGATGCGCTGGTGATTGAAGGGAAAACCATGGGCACGTTTTACCGCGTCAGTCTGGCGGGAGTGGACAAAAACCGGGAAGTCGCGTTGCGTGAACAAATCGAAGCGCAGCTCAAAGAAGACGACCACGAACTGTCGACGTACAAAGAAGACTCGGTGCTTTCACGTTTTAACCAGTATCAGGGCAACGTACCGCAACCGATCAGTGCAGGGATGGCCGATGCGATCGTGACATCAATGCGCATTGGTCAGCTGACCGGCGGTGCGATGGATATCACCGTGGGGCCGCTGGTGAACCTGTGGGGCTTCGGGCCGGATAAACAGCCGGTGAAAATGCCGACGGCGCAACAGATTGCGGATGCCCGCCAGCGTATTGGTTTACAGCATCTGAAAGTGATCCAGCAAAGCGACGGGCAGTACCTGCAAAAAGATATGCAGGGGATGTATGTTGATCTCTCGACCGTTGGCGAAGGTTACGCGACCGATCATCTGGCGCGCCTGATTGAGGGCAACGGCATCAGCAATTACCTGGTGTCGGTGGGCGGTGCGGTGGTTTCGCGCGGATACAATCCGAAGGGCAATCCGTGGCAGGTGGCGATTCAGAAACCGACGGACAAAGAAACTGCCGTGCAGGCGATTGTTGATTTGCAGGGCATGGGCATCAGCACTTCCGGCAGTTACCGCAATTATTATGAGCTCGACGGCAAACGGTTATCGCACATTATCGATCCGGCGACCGGTGCACCGATTACGCATAAACTGGTTTCGGCGACCGTGATTGCTCCGACTGCGCTCGAAGCCGATGGCTGGGACACCGGCCTGATGGTGCTGGGCACTCACAAAGCGCTGGCGCTTGCCGAGAAAGAACATCTGGCGGTCTATCTCATTACCAAAGAGGGCGACACCTTTAAAACGTATATGTCCCCTCAGTTCAAAGCCTACCTGAAAGATCCGGAGTAACCGTTTCACAGCGTTCCGTGCAGTTTCTCCGCCAGATAATCGAGAAACACACGCAACGCTGGTGACTGGCCTTTGTGGCTGGCATACAGCGCCGAAATCTCAGACGGCGGTGTCTGCCAGTCCGGCAAAAAATAATGCAGCCTGCCGTTCGCTAAATCCTCTTTGCACGCCATTTCCGGCAACAACGCCACGCCCAGCCCGTCCACCGCCGCCTGTCGCAGCACCAGCAGATTATTGCTGATCATCTTCGGCGTTAGCGCCACTTTGCGGGCTCCTTCCTGCGGATGCGACAGTTCCCAGTGGCTCGCTGCCCACGCTGTTTTGCGCACCAAAGACGGCAGATAGCTTAGCTGTTCAACCGATGGTGCGGATGGCAACGCGCGGATAAATGCCGGGCTGGCCACCAGCGCGTAGCGCAGCAACCCGAGCGCTTTGCGGTACAGGCCGGAATCCTCCAGTGGTTCACTGTGTGAGTGCAGGGTGACGTCGAAGTTCTCCTCCAGTAAATCCACCGCCCGGTTGATCGCCAGAAGCTCCAGCTGGATATCGGGAAAACGGGTCAGAAACTCCGTCATCAGCGGCGCGACCACCATTTCTGCCATCATCACTGGCGTACAAACCCGCAGAAGCCCGCGCGGATTCTGCTGTAAATCATCAATGACCTGCCGCGCCGCCTGCGCCTGTTGCAGTAATTTCTGGCATTCAATCGCGTAGCATTCGCCCACGCTGGTCACCGAAAAATGGCGCGACGTACGTTGCAGCAAACGCACGCCGAGGCGGGTTTCCAGCGCATCAACCCGGCGGCTGAGCAGGGACTTCGACAACCCCAGCGCACGGCCTGCGGAGGTAAACCCCTGGTGTTTCACCACGGCGGCAAACAGCGCCATGTCATTGAGATCTTCATTCATCGGTGAAAAACTCCGTCGTTGCAATAATGGGACGATGTGTTGCGATATTAGATATTTTTCATTATTACAACAACGATTACCCTGTGTTCATGCCAACAAACGTAATGAAACAGGATTATCCAATGAAAATTTTACACCTCGATTCCAGCCCGTTTACCACGGGTTCTGTCACCCGCGAACTTTCCGCGATGATCGTCGCCGAACTGTGCGCCCGTCATCCCGGTGCGGTCGTGACATACCGTGATCTGGGCGTCACGCCACCGCCGCATCTTTCTGCTGCGGCCATGAGCCTGCTGCACAACGCGCAGGACGAAGTCATCACGCCGCAATTACAAACCGAACTTGACGGCATTTATCAGTCGATTGAAGAACTGACGGCCTGCGACGTGCTGGTGATTGGCGCGCCGATGTACAACCACTCAATCCCGAGCAATCTCAAAGCCTGGCTGGATCAGGTCTGCCAGAAAGGGCTGACATTCCGCTACACGCCTCAGGGCGTCATCGGGCTGATCCCCGGCAAAACGGCTTTCGTGGCGTCAAGCCGTGGCGGGGTTTACACCACAGAAGAAGGCAAGCTGCATGATTTCCAGGAGCCTTATCTGGCGTCCATTCTGGAACTGATGGGTGTGGTGAATTGCCACATTATTCGTGCGGAAGGCGTGAGCCGTCAGACGATAGGCCGTGAGAAAGGGCTGGCGCAAGGGCGCGAAACGCTGCTTCAGATTTTGAATGCCTGAAGCAGCGCGGCGGGTTTAGTTTTTGGCGGTGCTCACCAGTTCAAACAGCACAACGGTCCGCGATGTACAGATGTATTCGCGGCCAAACTCAAAGTTATGCTCGTTCACATCGTCGGGCTGGAACGTATCAAGAATATGCCGCCAGCCTTCACCGTGCGCCACGGAAGGGAGCGTAAACACGACATCTTCGTGTGAGGCGTTAAACAGCAGCAAAACCGTACTTAGCGACCCCTGACGCAGCAAACCCGTGGGTTGCGCACGACCATCGAGCAGCATCGCGATGCACTTGGCGTGCGGATCTTTCCAGGCGACGTCCGTCATTTCTTCGCCCTGCGGCTGGAACCAGCTCACATCCTTGACACCCAGTTTTTCATGCACCGCGCCGGTCAGAAAACGGCCACGGTGGAGGATCGGGAAACGCTTACGCAGGGCAATCAGCCGGTACGTAAAGAGCAGCAGCGACTGGCCTTTGTCCTCGATATTCCAGTTAACCCACGCAATTTCGGTGTCCTGACAATAGGCATTGTTATTGCCGTTTTGCGAGCGTGCAAATTCGTCCCCGGCCAGCAACATCGGCGTGCCCTGGGAAAACAGCAGCGTCGCCAGCATATTTCGCATCTGCCGCAGCCGCAGCGCATTAATGGCAGGATCATCAGTCTGACCTTCCACGCCGTAGTTGGCCGAAATATTGTTATCGCTGCCGTCTTTGCCGTTCTCGCCGTTGGCTTCGTTGTGTTTACTGGCGTAAGACACCCAGTCGTTGAGCGTGAAGCCGTCGTGCGCGGTAATAAAATTCACCGAGGCATAAGGCTTGCGCCCGCGGTGATTGAACAAATCTGCTGAGCCGGAAAGGCGGGTGGCAAACTGCGCCAGCTGGCCTTCGTCGCCGCGCCAGAATTTACGCACCGTGTCGCGGTAGCGGTCATTCCACTCCATCCAGCCCGGTGGGAAACCCCCGACCTGATAGCCGCCGGGGCCGCAATCCCAGGGTTCCGCAATCAGCTTGCACTGGCTGAGAACAGGATCCTGACGGCAGGTATCGAGAAAACCGCAGCCTTCGTCAAAACCGTAACTTTCCCGCCCGAGAATAGTGGCGAGATCGAACCGGAAGCCGTCGACCTGCATTTCTGTCGCCCAGTAACGCAGGGAATCCGTCACCATTTGCAGCACGCGTGGGTGGCTGAGATTGAGCGTATTGCCGGTGCCTGTGTCATTAATGTAATAACGTTTATTGTGCGGCATCAGGCGGTAATAGCTGGCGTTGTCGATGCCTTTAAAGGAAAGCGTCGGGCCAAGCTCATTGCCTTCCGCCGTGTGGTTGTAAACCACGTCGAGAATGACCTCAATGTTCGCCGCGTGCAGGGTGGCAATCATTTGCTTGAATTCGTTCACCGTGTGCGTCGCCATATATTGCGGGTGCGGCGCGAAGAAACTCAGCGTGTTGTAACCCCAGAAATTATGCAGCCCTTTATCCTGTAAATGCCGGTCATCGGTGAACGCATGAACCGGCATCAGCTCAACCGAGGTCACGCCCAGCGAGCGGATGTATTCCACGATGTGCGGCGTACTCATCCCCGAGAATGTCCCGCGCAAATGCTCCGGCACCGCCGGATGACGCATGGTGTAACCGCGCACATGGGTTTCATAAATCAGCGTTTTTTCCCACGGAATATGGCGTTTGCGCGAACGCGCCCAGGAAAATGCCGGATCAATCACGCGGCACTTTGGCAGAAATTCCGCGCTGTCACGGTTATCAATATGCAGATCTTTCTTCGCGCTTTGCATGTCATAGGCAAACAGCGCGTCATCCCATTTCAGTTCACCGACAATCTGTTTGGCATAAGGGTCGAGCAGTAATTTGGCCGGATTAAACCGGTGACCGTCGTGCGGCGCATAAGGCCCGTGAACGCGGTAGGCATAAAGCAGACCGGGGCGTGCGTCCGGCAGATAGCCGTGCCAGACCTCGTCGGTGTACTCGGGCAGTTCAATCACGTCGTATTGCTCACCGGCTTCATTAAACAGGCACAATTCAACCTTGGTGGCGTTGGCGGAAAACAACGCGAAGTTAACGCCCAGACCGTCCCAGGTCGCGCCGAGCGGGACGGGCAATCCTTCCCGTACGCGGGTGGTATGCCCGGAATCAAAACTGCGAACAATTTCGCCGTCGCTGTAAGGATGGATGATGCGCACGCCCAAATCGTCAACGGCGATATCAACCTGTGCGTGGGAAGGAACGGTGCGGACTTCTCCCGTCGTGGCGGTGGGTTTACTTGTCTTACCGGATCGGGCCTTTGTCATACTCGACGTCACTCCGTTTCTGGGAAATCTGACAAAAAAATTCCGAAAGAAGCCTGTCTGCGCATGTACAGGCAATATCAAGGAGTGTAGACCGGACTGGTGAAATTGACCCAAAAACCGCGAAAAGCTGTACAAGCTGAGAGGCTTCGTCAATAGTGAAAATGAAAAGCTAGCCTGCTAGTGATTATAAGAACTCATCCCCGAGGATTTCCTTTATGACCATCGCTTTGCTGAGCCACATCGACCTTGATGCGGGCTATCCTGACCGGTTTGCAGCAGCCGGATATTCCCTGCATTTCGCCACCACGCCCGAACAACGAGCTAACCTTGATCCGCAAATCGCCCGATCTATCCGCGCCATTTTAACCATAGGCACCATCGGTGTGAGCGCGGCGGAAATCGCTGCATTGCCCGCACTGGAAATTATTTGTGCGCAGGGCGTCGGCTTTGAAAATATCGATCTGGCAGCGGCAAAACAGCGCGGCATTCAGGTCACGCACGGCCCCGGCACCAACAGTTCGTCAGTTGTGGATCATACGCTGGCGCTGATGCTGGCAGTCACCCGCAGAATTCCGCAGTTCGATGCATCCGTTCGCGCCGGTGAATGGAAAAAAACACGCTGGAATGTGGACGGAATGTCCGGCAAGCGGCTGGGGATCATCGGGCTGGGAAACATCGGTGCGCTGATTGCCCGCCGCGCTGCCGGTGGGTTTGATATGGAGGTGGGGTATCACAACCGCCGTCCTCAGGAAAACAGCCCGTATCCGTATTTTCCAAACGTCACAGAACTGGCCGGCTGGGCGGATTATCTGGTCGTCGCCACGCCCGGCGGTGCCAACACCACGCGGCTGGTGAATGCAGAGGTTTTGAAAGCGCTGGGGGAAAACGGTTATCTGATTAACATTTCGCGGGGCAGCGTGGTGGACAGCGACGCGCTGATCGCCAGCCTGCAACGCCATGAAATTGCCGGAGCCGCGCTGGATGTGGTGGACGGAGAGCCGAAAGTCCCGGCAGAAATGCTGGCGCTGGATAATCTGGTACTGACGCCGCATGTAGCAGGCCGGTCGCCGGAATCCGTTGAAAATATGATGGTTCTGGTGCAGTCGAATCTGGATGCACATTTTTCAGGTCAGCCGGTCGTGACGCCGGTGCCTGAATAATCCGCCGGTTTATTTGCCGAATGTTGAGATAAAACGCCGCCTGCCGGCGTTTTTTTATGGGCGTTAAACATCCGACGGGCGCTCTATAGTCGTAAAAAGCATAAGTAACCGCTTTTTCTTATTTGTCTGGCATAGCGACAGATCGTAACAATAGGGTTTTCAGACAGAGCAGAGGCAGACAGCGGTGAATTTTCAACAACTCAAAATTATACGGGAATCCGCGCGATGCAATTACAACCTGACCGAAGTCTCGAACATGTTGTTCACTTCGCAGTCAGGCGTCAGTCGTCATATTCGCGAGCTGGAAGATGAACTGGGCGTTGAGATTTTCATCCGTCGCGGCAAGCGTCTGCTGGGGCTGACCGAGCCGGGTAAAGAACTGCTGGCCGTAGCAGAACGTATTCTCAACGAAGCGCAGAATATCCGCCGTCTGGCCGATGTGTTTTCAAAAGAAGACGCGGGCGTGCTGACCATCGCCACCACGCACACGCAGGCGCGTTACAGTTTGCCCAAAGTGATTAAAGCCTTTCGGGCGATTTATCCGGGCGTGCGGCTGGAACTTCATCAGGGTTCGCCGCAGGAAGTGCTGGCGATGTTACTGAGCGGGCAGGCCGACGTGGCCATCGCCAGCGAAAAACTGATGAATGACCCGGCGGTGGCGGCATTTCCATATTACCGCTGGCACCACGCGATTGTGGTTCCGCAAGGGCATCCGCTGACGTTGCAGCATCCGGTCACCTTACAGCATCTCAGCGAACAACCGCTGATCACTTACCGTCAGGGAATTACAGGCCGTTCCCGTCTGGATGATGCGTTCAGCCGTGCAGCGCTCACTGCGGATATCGTGCTCAGTGCGCAGGATTCTGACGTGATTAAAACCTACGTCGAACTGGGGTTAGGTGTGGGGATCCTGGCGGATAAAGCCTTTGAAGCCGCGCGTGACACCGGGCTTCAGCTGATTAACGCCGAGCATCTGTTCGAAGGCAACACCGTCTGGCTGGGGCTTAAAAAAGCGCAGTTGCAGAGAAACTACGTCTGGCGGTTTATCGAACTGTGTAACCCTGGGTTGTCGGTGAATGAGATCAAGGAGAAGGTGTTTGCGGTGGGGGATGAGCCGGTGATTGACTATCAGATTTGATGGTATGAGGCGTCATACAGGCGCCTGATAATTCAACTTTCAACTTTCAACTTTCAACTTTCAACTTTCAACTTTCAACTTTCAACTTCAAGACCTTGGGCTCGCCGCCCAAACTGGCCCAAAGGGCGCGTTAACGCGCGCGCCCTCTGGACACCCGCGCTCTTTAACTGCGCGCTATCGCTTGTAAAGTATGTTTCAGCAACTCCGGCTAGTGCCGCAAACGCCGCCGCTGCGCGGTGCTCTCGTTTCGGGTTCGAACCTGCTCGAAAACAGACTCTCGCCGTTTCTCACCACTCACTCAACGTCGTTCTGAAAGCGGCCAGAGGCTTTTTAGTTCGCAACCTTACTGCTGGTTGTTTTTAATAAAATGAGTTGCCGTTTTCACAAAAGGTTAAGTAAGAAAACTGAATGACTTTGAATTTAGATAATCCTCCAGCCGCTTTCAGAAAGCTTGCTGAATGAGTGTTTCGAGACCGAAAGGCTCGAAGACCGAAATGAAGGAACCGCGTAGCGGCAAGTTTTCGCGGCAATAATTGTGGCTGCTGAAAAATAGCCAGCCAGCGGCAGCGCGTGTTGGAAAAAAGCGTGGGAGATCAAAGAGGGAGGCGCTTTCCTCCCTCTTTGTCGGTTTCGGCGCAGTGAGTTAAGTGATCACCGTAATTGAGAAACCGAAACTTCCTCGATCCCGCCATCACGGCGAGTGAGAAACCGAAACTTTCTCGGTCAAGCCATCAATGCAATTGAAAAACAGAAATTTTCTCGATCATAGTTCCAGCGCTTCACTGCAAGTGAAAAAAAACCGAATTTCATAAAAGCGTCATTTAAGCCCGTTAGGTTATGCCCATCACCGGCAGAGACGGGCAACAAACATGAGTTATGTATCACTCCATCACATCCACAAAACCTGGGGCAATAAAATTGCGCTCGACGACATCAGTTTTGATGTGGAAGAAGGCGAATTTATTGCGCTGCTGGGGCCTTCCGGCTGCGGGAAATCCACCATGTTGCGCACGATTGCCGGGCTGGAATCAGCCGACAGCGGGGCGATTTATTTCCAGCAATCCGACGTCACCGCGCTGACGCCGTCGCAGCGCAAACTGTCGATGGTGTTTCAGTCCTATGCATTATTTCCACACATGAGCGTGCGGGAAAACCTGCTGTTCGGGCTGCGGGCGCGTGGCGAAGATAAGCGGCAATTTGCTTCGCGGCTGGCGGACGTCAGCCGGCTGATGGAGCTGGAACCGCTGCTGGACAGATTGCCATCGCAGCTTTCGGGCGGGCAGCAGCAACGCGTGGCGCTCGGGCGGGCGGTGATCGCCAATAACCGGCTGTGCCTGATGGATGAACCGCTGTCCAATCTCGACGCCAAGCTGCGTCAGAGTATGCGCCGCGAAATCCGGGCGATTCAGAAAAAACTCGGCCTGACGATGGTGTATGTCACCCACGATCAGACTGAAGCGATGAGCATGGCGGATAAAATCATTCTGCTTAACGACGGTCGCATCGAACAGCACGACACGCCGGACAATCTCTACAACAACCCGGAAAGCATTTTTGCTGCGCAATTTATCGGTGCGCCGCCGATGAATATCCTGCCGCTGACGCGTCGCGGTGAACATCATTATCTCGCCGCCATGCCGGTTCCTGTGGTGGAAATGCCGGGTGACGCTTCGCTCAGCCTGGGGCTGCGCGCCGAAGATATTCAGCTGACCGATGCCACGCAGGCGGGGCTGACGGCACAGGTTGTCAGCCACGAATACATGGGCGCGGATACGCTGGTGGTGTGTTCACTCGCCGGTGCCGCAGAGCCGCTGACCGTCAAAGTGGCCGGCATGAAGCGTTTTGCCGAAGGCCAGCCGGTCGGGCTGCAATGGCTGACCAGCGCACAATATTTTTTCTTCACGACGGGCGGAAAACGCTGTTATGACGCGGAGGAATTTTGTATGCCCTCCGGTCAGAGAGTTGCCGTCTAGCGGCCATTTATCGTCGTGAACGTATTTTTTACTCTTACTACAACACTTGCCGAAGGGAAAACCATGTCACTTGTTCATCGCTTTTCACGCCTTGCTACCGCTGTTTTGCTGATCACCGGAACCTCTGCTTTTGCGGCCGATCCGGTGAAATTACAGATGTATTACCCGATTGCCGTGGGCGGAAAAATCAGCCATACGGTCGATACGCTGGTGGAAGATTTTCAGAAAACGCACCCGGATATCAGCATTCAGCCGGTGTACACCGGAGATTACGCAACGACGGTAACCAAAGCACTGACCGCGTTTCGCGGGGGCAATGCGCCGCAAATCGCGGTGATCGGCGACATCGAAGCTTATTCCCTGATTGATGCGGGCGCGATTGTGCCGGTGAGCGATCTCGCCAATGACGCGGAAGGGAAAAAGTGGATCGACGGCTTCTATCCGGCCTTTATCCGTCACATTCAGGACAAAGTCTGGAGCATTCCGTTCCAGCGTTCGACGGTGGTGTTGTACTGGAATAAACAGGCGTTTGAGAAAGCCGGTCTGAACGGCGACACGCCGCCGGCCAACTGGCAGCAGGTCGTGGATTTTGGTAAGAAACTGGTGGTACGCGACGGCAACGACGTCAAACAGTGGGGCATCGAAATCCCTTCTACGCCAAACGGTTACTGGAACTTCCAGGGCATTGCCGCCACCAACGGCAGCCATCTGGATAACGGCAAAGGCACCGCTGTCACATTTGACACACCGGCCAACGTGGAAGCGCTGCAATGGCTGACCGATCTGGCGCAGAAAGACGCGGTTTCCCCGAAAGGCGCGATTGCCTGGGGCACCACGCCGCAGGATTTCATCGACGGCAAAACGGCCATGATGGTGACCACCACCGGCAACCTGACGACGGTGCGTGACAACGCGAAATTCCCGTTTGGTGTAGCGATGCTGCCGGAGAAAACCCAGCGCGGCAGCCCGACCGGCGGCGGCAATTTGTATGTTTTCAAAAACGCGACGCCTGAGCAGCAGAAAGCGGCAATGGAGTTCATCCGCTGGGTGTCCGCCCCGGAACAGGCGGCACGCTGGAGCATCGCGACCGGTTATGTCGCGACGTCGCCAGCCGCGTGGGAAACGACGGTGATGCAGGATTATGTGAAAAAGGTTCCGCAGGCGCTGGTGGCCCGTGAGCAGCTGAAATACTCGCAGCCGGAACTCTCGACCTACAACAGCGTGCAGATTCAGGAGCTGATGAACCATGCAATCGAAGCGGCGGTGACGCAGGCGAAAACGCCAGCCGACGCGCTCAGTTCTGCCCAAAAACAGGCTGACCGTCTGTTGAAACCGTATCAGTAAGGCTCGCGAATGAGCATTCCTCACAGCACGCTTCACGCTGTTGCCCCGGCAGCCCGCACACGCGGGTTGTCTTTGCAGATTTACGGCTATCTGCTGATCTTGCCTGCGCTCTGTTTTTTGCTGCTGTTTACCCACTATCCGGCGCTGGCGACTATCTGGGAAAGCGTGTTCAGCGCCGCACGCAGCGGGCATCCGGCGCAGTTTGTCGGGCTGGATAACTACCGCGCGCTGCTTGATGACGACACGTTTATGCTGGCGCTGCGCAACAATCTGCTTTACGCGGTGATCACCATTCCTCTGTCGGTCGCGCTGGCGCTGATGATGGCGCTGGCGGTCAACCGCCGTTTGCGCGGCAACGCGATTATTCGCGCGGCGTTTTTCATTCCTTCTTTACTACCGATGGTGGCGATCGCTAATCTCTGGCTGTTTTTCTATACACCGCAGCTCGGGTTGCTCAACAAACTGATGGCGCTGTTTTCGCTGCCCGCCGTGAACTGGCTCGGCGAACCGGGCACCGCGCTTTACAGCCTGATGGTGGTGTCCGTCTGGCGCGAAGCCGGGTTCTTTATGATTTTTTATCTCGCGGCATTGCAGCAAATCGATCCGCGTCTGGCTGAGGCCGCAGAAATAGAAGGGGCGTCGCGCCGCTACTTTTTCCGTCGGGTGCAATGGCCGCTGCTGATGCCGACCACGCTGTTTATCCTGATCAATGCCTCGATGAACGCTTTCCGCATCGTGGATCAGGTGATTGCGATGACCAACGGCGGACCGAATAACAGCACAAGTTTGCTGCTGTTTTATATCTACCGCACCGCGTTCAGCTACTGGGATTTGCCGTATGCCTCGGCGATGACCGTGGTGTTGCTGGTGATTCTTGCCTCGATTGCGCTGATTAAATTCAATCTGCTGGATAAAAGGACGCATTACCAATGAGCAGCCTGACGATGACGTTAACGCCAGCGCGGCCGTTTTCCGCTGGCCGTCTGTGCCTGAATATCGCCATCTGGCTGGCGGCGTTTTTGTGGTTTTTGCCGGTGCTGGTGTCGGTCTGGGTCGCCATTCATCCGGCGTCTGAGCAGGGGAGTTTTTCGCTGTTTGCGCCCCTGACTTTGCAGAATTTTATCAACGCCTGGGAAGCCGCGCCGTTCGGACGCTATTTCCTCAACACCACGCTGCTGGTGCTGATGATTGTGGTCTGCCAGCTGATTCTGGCGACGCTCGCCGCCTACGCGCTGGTGCGGTTTAAACTCCAAGGTGCCGGGATCATTTTTGCGCTGGTGCTTTTGCAGCTGATGATCAGCCCCGACGTTTTGATCCTCAATAACTACAAAACGATCGGCGCGCTCGGCCTGCGCGACAGTTTGCTCGGAATTGCGCTGCCGTATTTCGCTTCGGCGTTTGCCATTTTCCTGCTGCGCCAGACGTTCCGAAGCATTCCGCTGGTGCTCGAAGAAGCCGCGATTGTCGAAGGGGCCAGCCGTTTTTACATTCTGCGCAAAATCTACATTCCGCTGGCGAAGCCGGTGTACGTAGCGTTTGCGCTGGTGTCGGTAAGTTTCCACTGGAACGATTTCCTCTGGCCGCTGGTGATCACCGATTCCGTGAAAGTGCGGCCGATTACCGTCGGGCTACAGCTGTTTTCTGCACCGGAACAGGGCGTGCAGTGGGCGCTGATCGGCGCGGCAACGCTGATGACGGTGCTGCCGTTACTCGCGTTATTCCTTATTTTTCAACGTCAGTTCGTCCAATCCTTTATGCGGGCTGGGATTCGATAAGAACAACCGGAGCATATTATGACCGTGATCACTTCATCTCCTTTGTTATCGGAAGCGCAGGAACAGGCTCTGGGCAACGTGAGTGCTTTGTATCAGTTGCCGGATATGCATGACGCGGCGGTTTCAGGCGTCAGGCTGCGTTTCGGGCTGATTGCGGACCCGCAATACGCCGATGCCGACGTTCAAAAAGAGCGTTATTACCGCAACAGCCTGAATAAACTGGCGACAGCGATTAATGAGCTTAATGATTTAAAGCTCGATTTCGTGGTCACGCTGGGCGACCTGGTGGATCGCGACTGGAGCAGTTATCAGGCGGTGCTGGCGCGCTACGAGGCGTTGCGCCATCCGCACGCCGTGCTTATCGGTAACCACGATGCGCAGGTGATTTCACAACATCTGGCGGCGCAGTCTCCTGCGCTCGGATTGCCTAAAAGTTATTATCAGTTCAGCCTGCCGGGCTACCGTTTTCTGGTGATTGACGGCAACGACGTCAGTTTGTACTGCAATCACGCCAACGGCGAAGACCGTCAGCTGGCAGAATTTATGCTCGATGAACTGACCGAGTGCCAGCAGTCGCAGGCGCAGCCGTGGAACGGTGCGGTAGGGCGCAAACAGCTGGAATGGATTGAGCAAAACCTGAAACAGGCGCGCGCGCAGGGCGAAACGGTGCTGGTATTCGGCCATTACCCGCTGACGCCAGTGAACTCGCATAATCTGTGGAACTGCGAAACGCTGGTGGAATTGCTGTGCCGCTATAACGTGCGCGCCTACTTCGCCGGGCACGATCACCGCGGGGGCTACGACCGCGTGGAGAATACCGATTTTATTACGCTCAAAGGGATGGTCGACGGGGAAAGCAGCCTGCCATTTTCATCCGTCACGCTGACCGGTGACGTACTGACGATCACAGGATACGGGCCGGAAGTGAGCAGGGTGTTGAGTTTTTGATTTAAGCTAAGTCAATATTCTGGTTGCTCAGTGTTCATCAAAACGCCCTGACAAAATGTCGGGGCGTTTTTTTATCTGCACCCCTTCACTTTTTCTGCTTTCCCCACACCTGTGAACCGCCTCACAACGCACTTCCCTTTTAACGTTTAGCTTCGTTCATCTGATTGATTTATTTGTATTTATTCCGTGAATGCAACGATAAACATCTCACCTTCAAATCAATCATTCCACGGACGCCTGACCTAAAAGGATTTGCTCATGACCGGATTCCCTGCCGCCCGACAGTTCGATAACACCGCCATCGGCGGCCCGATTGTCCAAGGTTCCCTCGGTGTAATGATTGGCGCGCCGACCGGCGTGGCGTGTTCGGTGTGCCCCGGCGGTGTGGTGGTAGGTAACCCCGTTAACCCATCCCTCGGTGCCAAAGTCCTGCCCGGCGAGACCGATATCGCGCTGCCCGCGTCGCTGCCTTTCGTCCTTTCGCGCAGCTACAGTAGCAACAAAACCGGCACGCCCGCGGCGGTCGGGATGTTCGGCCCCGGCTGGACGGCGGCGGCAGATATCCGTCTGCAAATCCGCGCGGACGAACTCATCCTTAACGACAATGCCGGACGCAGCATTCATTTCCACCTCCTTCCGCCCGGCCAGATTGCCTTCAGCCACAGCGAAAATCTCTGGCTGGCGCGCGGCGGTGCGGATAAGCAAACCGGGGCGCATCCGCTCAGCAAGCTCTGGCAGGCGCTGCCGGAGGAACTGCGCAACAGCCCGCATTACTATTTTGTCGCCAATGATGCCACCGGGCCGTGGTGGATTTTAGGCTGCGTGCAGTTGCCCGAAACTGCGGAAGACGTGCTGCCGCGCCCGCTGCCCGCCAGCCGGTTATTGCTCGGGCTGACCGACCGGTTCGGTAACAGACTCAGTTATCATCGCGATACTGAAGGGGAATTCGCCGGGCAGATTACCGGCGTCACCGACAGCGTCGGGCGGCGTTTCCGCCTTGAACTGATGACGCTGCCGGACTTCAAACCCGCGCTGAATAACGGCTGGGGTTCTGATTGTGGCGTGCGGCTTTCCGCCGTCTGGCTGACGAAAGATTTAGCGTTTCCGGACTTGCCGACAAAACCTCTGGTGCGCTACGACTACACGCCACGCGGCGAGCTGAAAACCGTTTATGACCGTTCAGGTGAAATTGTCCGGGAGTTCGACTGGCATCAGGAACTGAGCGGCACCGGCCTGATGGTTGCCCACCGCTACGCCGGACGCCCGGCATCCCGCTACGTGTACGATGCGTCAGGAAAAGTCATTTCACAGGTCAATCCCGGCGGATTATCTTACAAATTTGAATACACCAAAAACCAGACCCGCGTCACCGACAGCCTCGGACGTCTGCGCGTCTATCATTTCGAAGGTGAGCAAGGGCTTCGCCGCGTAGTCAGACTGGAGCAGGCCGACGGCAGCGCTATAGAGAGTAAATTTAATAACCGCGGCCAGCTGATATCCCAGACCGACGTCTCCGGGCGCACCACCGAATTTCATATCAACCCGGCCAATGGCACGCTGGGCGCGATTTTGCATCCGGGCGGCGAAAAGCGCAGCCAGTTCAACTACAACAAACAAGGGCAGCTGGTTTGCAGCACCGCGCCGGACGGACGCCGCGTGAGCAGGGAATATGATGCACTGGGGCGTCTGACCGCTGACACCGACGCCCTGCACCAGACCCGTCGCTATCATTACGCAGACGATAAAAGCGCGCAGCCGTGCGCCACCGAAGACGCGGCGGGCGGGCGTCAGGCGCTGGAATGGAATGCGGCAGGCTTGCTGGAAAGTTTTACTGACTGCTCCGGTTTCAAAACGATTTACCGCTACAACCGCGACGGTCAGCCGCTGGAAATCCTGCACGAAGAAGGAATGAAAACCCGCTTTACATACGATGCGCGCGGGCGTCGGATTTCGCGTGAGGACAGCGCCGGACTTGTCACCCGCTGGGAATACAACACGGCGGGCGACGTCATCACCGTCACCCGACCGGACGGCAGCCAGAGCACGCAGATTTACGATGAGCGCGGCAATCCAACCACACAGAACGAAGGCGGGCTGACCCGTCAGACTGAATTCGACAGCGCCGGAAGGTTATCGAGACTCGTCAACGAAAACGGCGCTGACACGAAATTCAGCTACGACGTCATGGACCGGCTGATTCAGGAGGTTGGTTTCGACGGGCGCGTACAGAGTTATCAGTACAACGCCGCCGGTCAGCTAATCCGCAGCGACGACGCCGGGCTGATGACGCACTGGCATTACGATGACGAAGGCCACCTTATCCGCCAGCAGCGTCCGGAAACAAAAGACGGCCCGGACGACGTGCTGTGGCAATATGACGCCGCCGGACGCGTCACCGAAACCGCCCACCGCAGCGAGACCCATCTGGTCAGCGTGCGCTTCCAGTACGACGCGAATGACAACCTGAACGGCGAGCGGCAGATTATCCGCAACGCCCGCGGCGACCTGCTGTGGCAGCACACCGCGGTGCGGGGTTTTGACGTGCGCGGCTTTGAATCCGCCGTCCGCTACGACGGCCTGCCGGAAATCCGCTGGCAAACTTACGGCCCCGGCCATCTTCTGGGCGTAAAACTCGGCGATGAGGTGCTGCTGGAATTCACCCGCGACAGGCTTCACCGCGAAACCACCCGCCGGTTTAGCGACGGCTGGCAGAGTGAAAATACCTATTCACTCACCGGACAGCTCGCCGCGCAGCACACGCCAGACGTCGGCCACCCGAACCTGAAACGCCATTATCACTACAACGCCGCCGGTCAGATGACGCAGATGACCACCGGCCTCGGCGACCATCATTACGCCTACACCCCGGCAGGACGACTGAACAGCGTCAGTTCGCCGGACGGCTTTCTCGCCACCTTCACCGACGCCGCCGGTAACCGCAACTGTACGCACCCCGACCTGAATACGCCGCTGGCCGACACGCTGCCGGTCTGGTATCACAACCGCATCCAGCGCGACGAAAGGTACATTTATGAACACGACAAATTTGGCAACCTGACGGAAAAACGCCCGTACCGCGCCGGCTGGCGGGAGGCACCGCGCGGCGCCATCAGCCATTTTGCCTACGACCAGGCGCACCGGCTGACGCGTCTGACAATGGAAGAAGACGGCCAGATTCAGACGCAGGCGCGCTATATCTATGACCCGCTCGGGCGGCGCGTCGGCAAACACGTCACGCAAATCAATCCGCAGTCCGGCGAAACAGAAACCCAGAACATCTGGTTCGGCTGGGACGGCGACCGGCTGGTGCTGACCGAAAACCGCGACACCCAGCTTCACACGATTTATCACCCGAACAGCTTCGTCCCGCTGCTGCGCGCCGAACACGCGCGCATGGAGGACAGCCACCGCTCGCTGGCAGAAAAGCTCGAAGAGGAAAACGGCAGCGCGTTGCCGAACGAACTCCATCTGCGCCTGAATGAAATCGAAAAGGACATCCGTAAAAACCACCTCAGCGACGACAACCAGCAGTGGCTGGACGCCGTCGGCCTTAAAGCCGAAAACCTCGCGTTGTGGCTCGATCCGATGCCGCAGGGTGACGCGCTGAAAATTCACCTCTATCACTGCGACCACCTCGGCACACCCATTGCGCTGATTAATCACAAAACCAGCAAAGTCGAATGGAGCGCGGTCATGGACGTCTGGGGCAACGCGGTCGATATTTTCAACCCGTACAAACTGCGCCAGCCGATAAGAATGCAGGGGCAACATTACGACGAGGAATCGGGGCTGCATTACAACCGTCACCGTTATTATGACCCGATGCAGGGAAGATATATTACGCAGGATCCGATTGGGTTGAGAGGGGGGTGGAATTTATATGCATATCCACTGGATCCTGTTCTGGGAAGGGATCCTTTGGGTCTCGAAACTAACCAATTTGAAAGTGCAGATAAGGCTGCGCTATATGCGATAAGGATGTGTAACGCAGATTCAATTTCAGAAAATAAAGAGTTTGGGGGTTTAATTTGCAAGAATAGGCAAGGCTATTTCTCTACAGCACCAGTGAAAGGAACCAATGCTGGAGTTAATCCATATTCGGCAGCTTGTCCGAAAGAGAGTGATAATGTGGGTGTTTATCATACTCATGGGTATTATTCTGATAAGTTCGGAAATATAACTTTAAAGAAAAATGATTTTTATGACACATTGCACTTCTCTGAAAAAGACAAAGATAGTGCAAACTACTTTTCTAAAGGTAAGAGCGAGTTTTCATCTTACTTAGGGAAACCAGACAATACCTATTCAAAATACAATCCAAAATCTGAAAAGATAAGTGATATAAAATGATTCCTTTCAACGGATTTATCACTGTTACATTGTTGATTTCTTGTTGTGCGAATGCGGAAACTTTAACATTAAACTATGATGAAATAATAGCGGTAAATTTAATGGTTAACGATCTGGCCGAAAGAGGAATTTCAATTGCAGACTACAAGTCAATCATTGAGAATAATGAAAAGACTATAGAAATTGCTCTCGTTAAAGATAATCAACCAATTGAGTTTCAAGGTGGAGGCGATATGGAGTTAAAATACATAATTAGTAAAAAAAGAAAAAAGATAATCTTATTCAAAAAAACTTTTGGTAAATGAACGATGATTTTTCAAATTTTTCTCAGAAGCAAGGTGCCGCTATTTTAAATGAACTTTCTTCAAGACTATACCTAATGGGGTGTATCCACAGCTTCCACCAACGATTGGTTATGTAGCAGGGATGGCGTCAGATAGTTCGGGGAGAAACTTCTCCAAAGGAGCTTCATTACCTTCAGATATACAAACATTTAATCCGGGATCGCGCAATGAATAAAGGATGCTTAGCGTATATTTTATTATGCACGTTACCTTTTGTTCTCGGAGGTTTGTACGTGCATCATTTATTTAGCTACGGTGAGTTAGCTAATAAATCATTGTATTCAAAGCTACAAGGGTTTGCAGCGAAGCAACAATATACCCCTCCTTTTACACTTGGTTTTAAAATAACACCTCTTTATATCAAAAGTGCATTTAAAAATGAAGGGTTTAGTTATGACCTTCTCGGGATTCCTGCCGGAGATAGAGGAGCCCCTTATTTCTGGGTGGTTACAAATACTCATATTATGAATGATCCTACATCATCAGATACGGTTTTTATTGTGTCATCTGGAGATGGCTTTAATTTACCGTGTGGTTATTTTTATGAGTTGACATTAAAGGAGAATGTCGATCCTGTTGTATATGAATTTCTGAGGGTCCGGTGTATCCAATGAAAATGTTGTTCTGAAGATCTTATTACTATAGAAAATGTTGATATGAGATAAGTACAAAAACAAACCTCCTGGCCAGTCATTCCAGCCAGGAGGTTAGGGGCAAAAAATCAGACCGTCAGCAGGTTCGGGCAGTTCTGCCCTTTAGCCAGCTGATCAATATTCATCAGCGTGGTTTCAGAAATACTGGTCAGCGCGTCGCTGGTCAGGAATGCCTGATGGCCGGTGAAAAGTACGTTGTGGCACGAAGACAAACGGCGGAAAACGTCGTCGAGAATCACTTCGTTTGAGTTATCTTCGAAGAACAAATCACGCTCGTTTTCATACACATCCATGCCCAGCGCGCCGATTTTCTGTTTTTTCAGCGCGTCGATGGCGGCCGTTGCATCCAGCAACCCGCCGCGGCTGGTGTTCACAATCATCACGCCGTCTTTCATTTTGGCAAAGGACTGGGCATTGAGCAGGTGGTGGTTTTCCGGCGTCAGCGGGCAGTGCAGGGAAATTACGTCGGATTCGGCGTAGAGCGTATCCAGATCAACATATTCTGCGCCCAGTTCCAGTGCCAGCGGGCTTGGATACGGGTCGAAAGCCAGAATACGCATTCCAAAACCTTTCAGAATACGCATCGTTGCCACGCCGATTTTACCGGTGCCGATGATACCGGCGGTGCGCTGATACATGTTAAAACCAATCAGCCCTTCGAGTGAGAAGTTGGCTTCGCGGGTGCGCTGGTAAGCACGGTGAATGTGACGGTTAAGACACAACATCATGCCCACGGTATGTTCCGCGACAGCTTCCGGTGAGTATGCCGGAACGCGCACAACAGAAATCCCCAGTTCTTTCGCCGCCTCAAGATCGACGTTGTTAAAGCCCGCGCAGCGCAAGGCCAGCGTTTTTATCCCCAGAGAAGCCAGTTCCTGCAACACTTCACGGCTGCCGTCATCGTTGACGAAAAGGCAGACGGCATCGGCACCGGCTGCGGTTTTTGCAGTTTGCGGGGACAGCAGAAAATCGAAAAATTCCAGTTCATAGCCATAATGTTCATTGACCAGTTCCAGATATTTCCGGTCGTAATTTTTAGTACTGTAGACAGCCATTTTCATGGTGTTTCTCCGCAGTGAGTTTGAATCCCTGGCGAAACTGTTTCCGTCTGTTTTATAAGGAATAAACGTTTTCAGAAACAATTCGCAATATGCCACCAAACTAACAGAGCGCAGGGTGGCAGACAATTTTTCCTGTGCTATTTGGATGCCGGATACTGGTATTTCAACCATCAGTTGTTACGCTAATTATGATATCTTGCGGGCGGTCAGACGATTTAGTGCAAAACAAGGCAAGTCATGAGGAACGGACTGAAAAAAAGCGCGCAGATATTCCTGAGTATAGTGGTGATCCTCGCGCTGCTGGTGTGGGGGTTATGGAAAACGGTGCCGCGCTGGTTACCACCGCTTGCCGGACACTGGCTCCCGAAAGGCACACAACTGACGCTCAGCGGTGCGCCGCACTGGTCAGAGGGCGTGTTGCAATTGCAGGGGCTGCGTTATTCCGCCGGAGAATGCGCACTGGCGACCGCGGAAAATGCGCGCCTGAGTAAAGAAGACGGACGCTGGGCGCTCAATATTGATGCGCTGAAAGTCGATACCGCCTGTCTGGTGCAACTGCCCAAAAGTGACGCTTCAGCGCCGCTGTCCGTGGCGGATTTACAACACCTGCTGCCTGAAGGGCGCGTCAATGTGACGCAGCTTTCGGTGACGCCGTGGCAGCGTTACGCCGGGCAGGTTCAGCTCAGCAGCGAAGGCGGTGTGCAGCATCTGACCGTGAGCGGTGACGCGCTGAAACTCGACTCCGTGCTCGGTGCCGATCGCACGCTGGCGATCCATTCTTTCAGCCTGGTCCCGCCCGGCGGCGAACAACCCGTCACGCTCAGTGGCAAACTGCTTCTGCCCGCCACCTTCGATCAACTGCCGGGATCCGGCGAGCTTCATGCAGAAATTCAAACCGCGCAGGTGCCTTCGCCGCTGGATATTCTTCTCAGCTGGCAGGCAACGGAAGGGCAACTGACGCTGTCGGAAAAAGGCAGCGATAAGC
Source organism: Rahnella sikkimica (assembly GCF_002951615.1). Classification (GTDB taxonomy): domain Bacteria; phylum Pseudomonadota; class Gammaproteobacteria; order Enterobacterales; family Enterobacteriaceae; genus Rahnella; species Rahnella sikkimica. Next base: position 1,291,473 of record NZ_CP019062.1, read on the forward strand.
CGCTGGCGATGCTGCCGTGGAAACTTAACGGCAACGCGTTGCAGATTTCGCAAGGGCAGTGGCGCTGGCCGTATGCCGCACAACCGCTGGCCGGTGGCGTGAATCTGACGCTCAGCGACTGGTCTCCGGCGTTTGATCAGACCACGATCACCGCGCGTCTGAACGTGCTGACGCAGGGCCATAACGGCAAAGCTAACGTGGTGCTGAGCATGGGGCCGGGGCGTATCGGGCTGCTCGACAGCAATTTAGGTTTCCGGCTGACCGGGCAGGCGAATTTGCAGGCAACGTCTCTGAGCGCCTCATTGCCCGGTGAACTGAGCGGTTCCGTGCTGAACCCGACGCTGTTACTGCGCAGCGGTTCACTGCTGCGTGCCTGGGGAAATCCGACGCCGGAGCTGACTATCAGTGACGCGCGCTGGCCGCTGGCAGGCGTGAAAGTGTCTGCGCAGGGCGTCAGCGGGCCGTTGCAGGCCATTCTGAAAGCCAGCCACCGTTTCTGGGGTAAATTTGATCTGCATCTGAGCGGTAAATCGCAGGAATTCTGGCCAGACGCCGGACAGTGGGATTTCAACTACTGGGGCAACGGGCATCTGCCGCCGCTCAGCGGTCGCTGGGATATGTCCGGGAAGGGGCAATGGCACGATAATCTGATCAGCATCAACAGCCTTTCTACCGGATTCGACCGTCTGCATTACGGCCTGGTTGATGTGGAAGCGCCGCGTCTGACGCTGGATAAACCGTTGGTCTGGCAACGCCCGCCAGCGGCCCGATTCAAACCGCAATATCCTGATTTACCGACGATATTTAAAGGTGATATCAAACTGGTGGCGAAGAAAATCGCGTTTACCAACGGCGGTTATCTGCCGCCTGCGACGCTGGAATTGCAGCTTAACGGCAGCAGCCCGGACAGGTTTGGTATGCGCGGAATGCTGGATGCCAAACCCATCGGCCCGATCCGGCTAAATGGCCGCTGGGACGGCGAACGTCTGCGCGGCGAAGCCTGGTGGCCGAAGCAGTTACTGACGTCTTTCCAGACGCTGCTGACGCCCGATCTCAACATCAAACTGCGTGAAGGGAGTTTCTACGCGCAGTCGGCGTTTTCCGCCGCACGCGGTCAGGGTTTTGTCGCCGGTGGTCACTGGGTGGTGAAAAATGGCGGGCTGTGGATGAAAGACGGTGACCTGAGCGGGCTGGATTTCAGCCTGCCGTACCGTTTGCAGGATTCCGTCTGGCAGCTCGGCGTTAAAAAGCCGGTCACGCTGCGCATCGGCGAACTGAACAATCTGGTGGCGATGAAAAATATCACCGCCGATTTGCAGGGGCATTATCCGTGGAGCGAAGACAAACCGCTGACGCTCACTAATCTGGGTGTCGATATGCTGCGCGGGCATCTGAGTCTGTCGGCGCTGAGAATGCCGCAGCACGATGCGGCGGTGCTGAAGCTGGAAAAAATCAATCTCAGCGAGCTGTTTACGGCGCTGAAACCCAAACAACTGGCGATGTCCGGCGTGATTTACGGCGAACTGCCGCTGTTTGTTGAAAACCCGAAATGGATCATTCAGAACGGGTGGATCAAAAATGACGGCGGCCTGACGCTGCGTCTGGATCCGCAATTTGCCGATGCGATGGCCAGCGGCAACTTCGCCAATAAAATGGTGGTGAGTTTGTTGCGCTATATGGAAATCAGCCGCTCCGACGCGCAGGTCAGCCTTGATAATCTGGGCGTATTGACGATGGCGGCAAAAGTAGACGGCGTGAATTACACCGATACGACTCACGGCGGTGATAAGGAAAAACGCGAAATCGTGCTCAATTACACCCATCAGGAAAATATTTACCAGCTGTGGCGCAGTTTGCGTTTTGGCGACAATCTTCAGGACTGGCTGCAACAGCAGGTTTCTTTGCCTGCCAATGCGCTGTCGAAAGGTCCGGCTTCCACCGGGCAAAAAGAGGAACAAACAGTGAGGAAGGAACAATGAAACTGCGACTCGTCGGGCCATGTCTGGCGCTCAGCGTGATGATGCTCAGCGGTTGCGTTCCGCGCATCGAGCTGGCGGCACCAAAAGAGCCCATCACGATAAACATGAACGTGAAAATCGAGCATGAAATTCATATCAAAGTTGACAAGGATGTCGAGAACCTGCTGAAAAACCAGAGCGATCTGTTCTAGGAGCCCGTATGTCCGGAGTTTTGTTTAAAAGATTCAGCCTGATGATCCTGGCCAGCGGATTGCTGTTTTGCAGCCAGGCTTTTGCGTTAACGCTCAATGAAGCTAAACAGCAGGGGCGCGTGGGCGAAACGCTTTCCGGCTATCTGGCACCGGTAAAGCAGGATGCAGAAAGTGTCGCACTGGCGGCAAAAATCAACGACGCGCGCAAACAGCAGTATCAGCAGGTGGCGCAGGATAATAACGTCAGCACCGACGACGTCGCCAAACTTGCCGGGCAAAAACTGGTCGCCAGAGCCGCAACCGGCGAGTACGTGCGCGGCATTAACGGGAAGTGGTTGCAGAAGTAACCCGGAAATTAAGGCATAAAAAAGCGCGCCATTCGGCGCGCAAGAGCTTTATCACAACCTCACCAGGGCAAATCTTACAGGTTCTAAAAGGAAATGACGCCCTGGTTGTGATATTGAATCTTATGCAGCAGCCAGTTCTTTGATGGCTGCATCGATCGCTGCTTTCGCGTCGATTTGTGCTTTGGTCGCCACTTCCGGACCGTAAGCGATACCTTCCGCGTAAACGAATTCTACGTCGCTCATGCCCAGGAAGCCCAGGAACAGAGACAGGTAAGGGGCAACCAGATCGGTTGGGGTGTCTTTATGGATGCCACCACGGCTGGTCAGAACGATAACGCGTTTGCCTTTCACCAGACCTTCAGGGCCTTTCTCGGTGTATTTGAAGGTCACGCCAGCACGCGCCACCAGGTCAAAATAGTTTTTCAGCTGAGTAGGGATGTTGAAGTTGTACATTGGGGCCGCGATAACGATCACGTCATGCGCCTGCAGTTCATCAATCAGGGTGTTGGACAGTGCCAGTGCTTCTTCCTGACGTGGAGACAGCGGAGCATCGGAGGGACGCAGCGCGCCAACCAGTTCGCCATCCAGTACAGGGATTGGGTCAGCAGCCAGGTCACGGACAGTTACGGCAGAACCGCTGTTCGCGGCCTGATACTGTGCAACCAGGTAATCAGCCAGTTGGTTAGACTGAGAGAAGTTTGCCAGAATGCTTGATTTCAGAACGAGTACTTTGCTCATTGTTGAGTTCCTTAACTGTGTGAACATTGGGGAGCAGATTTTATAACCAGAACATCCCCGGAATGGAACTTACTTTATTCACAAAGCTTATTCAGTGATAGCGCAATATTTCGAGACCTCCGTTCAGTATTTTTGAACAAGACACGAAAGGCTAAAATCGTCGAACTTTCTTCATCCTCAATAGCTTGTGTTAACATATTGGCAAACAGGCTCGTATGAACCCGCCTCAAATCATTTCTCATTCAGATGACGGATGCTTTGCTCATTCAGTCCGCTGACTTGCAACAAGGAATATCGAACGTGAAATCACCGCTCGCGGCATTATCAGCGCAGTTAGACGGGCTGATGCTACGTGACCGGCAACGCCTGCAACGTCGTTTGCAGGGTGCCAAAAAGACTTTTGATCAGAACACCAACCCTCAGGCCGTTGACGCATTGACGGCTGAGTTGCAGAACGCCATCACCGAAAGCCTGAAGAAAGTCACCGCCCGTGAAGCCTCACGGCCAAAAATCAGCTATCCGGGAAATCTGCCGGTCAGCCAGAAAAAAGATGACATCTTTAAGGCCATCCGCGATCACCAGGTGGTGATTGTCGCCGGTGAGACCGGTTCCGGTAAAACCACGCAGATCCCGAAAATCTGTATGGAACTCGGGCGCGGCATTAAAGGGGTGATCGGGCATACGCAGCCACGCCGTCTGGCGGCGCGTACCGTCGCTAACCGTATTGCCGATGAGCTGGATACCACGCTCGGCAATACCGTCGGCTATAAAGTCCGTTTTAACGATCAGGTCAGCGATAACACGCTGGTGAAGCTGATGACCGACGGTATTCTGCTGGCGGAGATCCAGCAGGATCGCATGCTGATGCAGTACGACACGCTGATCATCGATGAAGCCCACGAACGCAGCCTGAACATCGACTTTATTCTCGGTTATCTGCGCCAGTTGCTGCCAAAACGCCCGGATCTGAAAGTCATTATTACGTCAGCGACCATCGATCCGCAGCGGTTCTCCCGTCACTTTAATAACGCGCCGATCATTGAAGTTTCCGGCCGCACGTATCCGGTTGACGTGCGTTATCGCCCGATTGTGGATGATGCGGACGACGTTGACCGCGACCAGTTGCAGGCGATTTTTGACGCCGTGGATGAACTGGGTCGCGAAAGCATGGGCGACATCCTGATTTTCATGAGCGGTGAACGTGAAATTCGCGATACCGCCGATGCGCTGAACCGTCTGGATTTGCCGCATACCGAGATCCTGCCGTTGTACGCACGGCTGTCGAACAGCGAACAGAACCGCGTGTTTCAGTCGCACGCCGGTCGCCGTATCGTGCTGGCGACCAACGTCGCGGAAACCTCGCTGACCGTGCCGGGCATCAAATATGTGATTGACCCCGGCACCGCGCGTATCAGCCGTTACAGTTTCCGTACTAAAGTGCAGCGCCTGCCGATTGAGCCGGTTTCGCAAGCCTCGGCCAATCAGCGTAAAGGCCGTTGCGGACGCGTTTCGGAAGGGATCTGCATCCGCCTGTATTCGGAGCAGGATTTCCTGTCGCGCCCTGAATTTACCGATCCTGAAATTCTGCGCACCAACCTGGCTTCCGTTATTTTGCAAATGACGGCGTTGGGGCTGGGCGATATCGCGGCATTCCCGTTTGTGGAAGCGCCGGACAAACGCAATATTCAGGACGGCGTGCGCCTGCTCGAAGAGCTTAACGCCATCAATAATGCGGTCGATGGTCGTTACTCGCTGACGCCGCTGGGCCGCCAGCTGGCGCAGTTGCCAGTCGATCCGCGTCTGGCACGCATGGTGCTGGAAGCACAGAAAAACGGCTGCGTGCGCGAAGTGATGATCATCACCGCCGCGCTGTCGATCCAGGATCCGCGTGAACGTCCGATGGACAAACAGCAGGCGTCTGATGAAAAACATCGCCGGTTTGCGGATAAAGATTCTGATTTCCTGGCGTTCGTGAATTTGTGGGATCACCTGAAAGTGCAGCAAAAAGAGCTGTCTTCGGCGCAGTTCCGCAAGCTTTGCCGCAGTGACTTCCTCAACTATCTGCGCGTGCGTGAGTGGCAGGATATATACACCCAGCTGCGTCAGGTGGTGAAAGAACTCGGGCTGCCGGTGAACAGTGAACCGGCGGAATACCGCGAGGTGCATTGCGCGTTACTGACCGGTTTGCTGTCGCATATCGGGCAGAAAGACGCGGATAAACAGGAATATACCGGCGCGCGTAACGCCCGTTTTGCGGTGTTCCCGGGATCCGGTTTATTCAAGAAGCCACCAAAATGGGTGATGGTCGCGGAACTGGTGGAAACCAGCCGCCTGTGGGGGCGTATTGCCGCCCGCATTGAGCCGGAATGGATTGAACCGCTGGCGCAACATCTGGCGAAAAGCAGTTACAGCGAACCGCACTGGGAAAAAGCGCAGGGTGCGGTGATGGCGACGGAAAAAGTCACGCTGTACGGTCTGCCGATTGTGGCTGCGCGCCGGGTGAATTACGGCACGATCGATCCGGTGGTGTCGCGCGAGCTGTTTATCCGCCATGCGCTGGTGGAAGGCGACTGGCAGACGCGCCATGCGTTTTTCCGCGCCAATTTGCGCCTGCGTACCGAAGTCGAGGAGCTGGAACACAAATCACGTCGTCGCGATATTCTGGTCGATGACGAGACGCTTTTCCTGTTCTACGAACAGCGCATCGGGCAGGAAGTGGTATCGGCGAAGCACTTCGATACGTGGTGGAAAAAGCAGCCGCAGGACAGCCTGAATTTCGAAAAAAGCATGCTGATCAAAGAGGGTGCGGGCAACATCAGCGCCCACGATTACCCGAACTTCTGGCATCAGGGCAATCTCAAACTGCGTGTGACCTATCAGTTTGAACCGGGCACTGACGCCGATGGCGTCACGGTGCATATCCCGTTGCCGCTGCTCAATCAGGTGAGCGAAGAAGGTTTTGACTGGCAGATCCCCGGCATCCGCCGCGAGCTGATTATGGCGCTGATTAAGTCATTGCCTAAACCGGTTCGCCGCAACTTTGTGCCTGCGCCAAACTATGCCGACGCGCTGCTCGGACGTCTTAAACCATTCGAAATGCCGCTGCTCGATGCGATGGAAAAAGAACTGCGCAAGATGAGCGGCGTAACCATTGACCGGGAAGACTGGCATCTGGATCAGGTACCCGATCATCTCAAAATGACGTTCCGCATTGTTGATGATAAAAACAAAACACTGCGCGAAGGTAAAGACCTGACGGTGCTGAAATCTGGCCTGAAAGAGCAGGTTCAGCAGACGCTTTCTGCGGTGGCCGATGACGGTATTGAACAGCGCGATTTGCATGTCTGGAGTTTCGGCACGCTGCCGGAACGCTACGAGCAAAAGCGCGGCGGTTATGAAGTTAAAGCGTATCCGGCGATTGTCGATGAGAAAGACAGCGTGGCGATCCGCCTGTTTGACAGCGAACTGGAACAGCAACAGGCGATGCTGAGCGGGATGCGGCGTTTGCTGCTACTCAACATTCCTTCGCCGGTGAAATACCTGCATGAAAAGCTACCGAACAAAGCCAAGCTGGGGCTGTATTTCAACCCTTACGGCAAAGTGCTGGATCTGATTGACGACTGTATTTCCTGCGGTATCGATAAGCTGATCGCCGAATCCGGTGGGCTGGTGTGGCGTGAGGAAGATTTCGCGAAACTCCACGAGCATGTGCGCGCCAATCTGAATGACACCGTGGTACAAATCGCCATTCAGGTGGAGCAAATTCTGACGACGGTCTTTAACATCAATAAACGGCTGAAAGGGCGGATTGATATCTCGATGGCGCTGGCGCTTTCTGATATTAAAGCGCAGATGTCTGGCCTGATTTATCGCGGGTTTGTCACGCAAAACGGCTGGAAACGGCTGCCGGATACGTTGCGTTATTTACAGGCCATTGAACGGCGGATGGACAAGCTGGCGATGGATGCTCACCGCGACCGTGCGCAGATGCTGAAAGTCGAAAACATCCAGCAGCAATGGCAACAATGGCTGAACAAACTGCCGCCGGTTCGTCAGCAAAGCGAGGAAGTGAAAGAGGTCCGCTGGATGATTGAAGAACTTCGCGTCAGCTATTTTGCCCAGCAACTGGGCACGCCGTACCCGATTTCGGATAAACGAATCTTGCAGACGATGGAACAACTGGTCAGTAATTAACAGGCGAAAAAAAGCCCGCAACCAGTGCGGGCAAGACGACATCAGTATTCGAAAACCTTGTTAGGGCAGAACAGAACCATCATAGCGTCTGGGTAAAAATCTGATTCGTGAGTTAGCTGCATAAATAGCACGGTATTTAAGTGATTAGACCAGTCAGAACGTCAAAAAGGCCGCTTTTCAGCGACCTTTTTCGTTTTCAGAGACAGCAGATCATTGCGCGGCAGGGGTTGCCGGAGTACTGGCGCTGATCACACCGGAAGACAATGTGCTCAGGGCGTAGCGTATTGCCGGGACGGCCAGTGCGCGGTTGTCAGCCAGATAACGATCCTGAGCAGCGGGAGCCGAGCTTTGAATCGCAATCAACGACCAGCCTTCCGCATTTTTGATTAATAACGGAGAACCGCTGTCGCCCGGCAGCGTGTCGCAACGGTGCGAAAGCACGCCAGGCTGTGCCCAGCCGGTAATCTGACAATCCTGATGAACATACAAATCATCCAGATGATCTTCCGGATATCCGGCCTGGGTCACCTTTCTGCCTTCCTGTTTTAGCACGGCGGTCAGGTCGTCACGCGAACCTTCCCAAAGCGGCAGCGGCTTGATCGGCAGCGCGAGTTTTTCATCCGTCAGACGGATCAGCGCGAAATCAAACGGCGCGGCTTTCGGCGGCACAATCCAGCCTTCGCCATCAGCTTTCAGCTTTTTACCCAGTTTCGGGTCAACCAGTGTTTGCAATGCAGTGATCTGGTAACGCCATTTCTGATTATGAGAAATAAAACGCAGGGCGATCACTTTGTCGATTTTCCCCGGCGGAGCCAGTACACAATGGCCGGCGGTGAGAACCAGATGTTGAGAAATCAAAGTGGCGGTACAGAGATTGCCGCTTTCCGTTTCAATCTGACCGATTGCCTGCCACGGCCAGCGTGCGGCGGCTGCAACGGGAGTGCGCTGATCGTGGCCGAAGAACAGAGCCGTTTTTTCTTTAACGCTGATAGCCGGCGTGTCGCTATCTGCATCATCCGGAGAATCTGCCTGTACGAAAGAGCTGGCGGTAAAACAAAAAAAGCACAGAAACAGCGGTAACGCGATGCGCATAACATTCTGACCTTGAAAACAGGGGAAACCCGTGAACCCGTTATTATGGAAGGATTATAGACGGTTATCTTTCGTGGTGGATATATTTGTCTGATAACTCAATCTTTTGAACAGACGGCGGGCGCCATCTCAGGATACTTCACGACAGCATCAGAAGTAGAAGAACAGGGTGATCAGACCGCAGAGGATCAGAGAGCACAGGGTGATTTCGAACAGGTAGCGGCGCAGCATCTTTCATCAGTACCTCAAGATAGAGAACTGGAGAAAAAAACACCCGGCGAGCCGGGTGTTGAATCATCAGTCTTGATAATGGTGAGTAGATACGCTCACAAAGACTTCTTTACGACTTATGCTGCTGGAGTTGCTTTTGCAGCTGGAGCAGCTTTCTTAGCATGTTTCACGTGTTTTTTAGCAGCCTGCGCTTTCTGAGCTACCGGAGCAGCTTTCTTAGCGTGTTTCACGTGTTTTTTAGCAGCCTGCGCTTTCTGAGCTACCGGAGCAGCCTTCTTAGCGTGTTTTACGTGTTTTTTAGCAGCCTGTGCTTTCTGAGCTACCGGAGCCGCTTTCTTAGCGGATTTTTTGTGTTTTTTAGCAGCCTGAGCTTTCTGAGCTACTTTCTTATGAGTCTTGTGCTTAGCAGCATGCGCTGGAGCAGCAGTAGTCGTTGCAGCAGCGGCTGGCGCTGGAGTTGCTGTAGTTTCAGCAGCGAAAGCGACAGAAGACAGACCCATTGCAGCGGCTACAACCAGAGCTAATACTTTTTTCATCTTTAATTCCTCAGAATTTTTGTTTAAGTGTCCACCCCACTGCGGGGCCGGTATGAAGAATACTAGGCGGGTTCTGTCACAAAGTCCGTGAGTGATTGGTTTCGGCGTGTAACGGAATGTACAAGCTGGGGATTTCAGGGAAATCAGTGAGTTATGCGGTGGAGGCGTAGCATGATGGCCAGGTTTGTACGTTATGCAGTCAACTTCAAAACCTTGGTTTGCTCCTCCCCCTGCGAAGGGGGAGGCCGGGAGGGGGTTTAGCAAACGACTCAGCTTCACGTTGCCATTTCGAACCCCATCCCGTCCTTCCCCTTGCCAAGGGGAAGGTGCAAATCCAAACACTCTGTTGTGAATTTAGATAAGCCTCCAGCCGCTTTCAAAACGACGTTGAGCGAGTGGTGAGAAACGGTGAGAGTCTTTTTTCGAGCAGGTTCGAACCCGAAGCGAAAGAACCGCGCAGCGGCGGCGTTTGCGGCAATAAGGAGAGTTTCTAAAACATAGCCAGCCAGCGGAGCGCGTGTTGGGAAAAAGCGTGGGAGATCAAAGAGGGAGGCGCTTTCCTCCCTCTTTGGCGGTTTCGGCGCAGCGAGTTAAGTAATCACTGCAATTGAGAAACCGAAATTTTCTCGATCAAGCCTCTGGTGCACCAGCTACTCAACCGTTAAAGGTATCTGTTCTCCAGGTGTGCCCTGAAGAACCCCGGGTTCAGTGTCTCCCCGGTGGCATTTTTAATCAGCTGATCCGTCGAGAACCGGCTCCCGTGTTGCCAGATATTCTGCTGCAACCACTGGAACAATGCCGTCAGATCGCCGCGGGCGATATCTTCCTGCAACGTCGGGATCGCTTTGTTAGCGAACTGGAACAGTTGCGCGGCGTACATCGCACCGAGCGTGTACGTCGGGAAGTAACCGAAACCGCCGTCGGTCCAGTGGATATCCTGCATACAACCGTCGCGGTAATTCCCCACAGTATCGATGCCCAAATATTCCTTCATCTTGCTGTTCCACAAGGCCGGGATATCGTCGACTTCGATTTCGCCTTCCATCAGCGCTTTTTCGATTTCATAACGCAGGATGACGTGCGCCGGATAGCTGAGTTCATCGGCGTCAACGCGGATGAAGCCTGGCTGAACACGCTGGTTCAGTTTGATGAAGTTACTTTCATCTAAGCCCGGACGCTGACCGAACTGCTCGATAACCAGCGGATACACCGATTTCAGGAACGGTTCGCTGCAACCCAGTTGCATTTCAAACAGCAGGCTTTGGGATTCGTGAACGCCCATTGAACGTGCGTTGGAAACCGGCTGGCCCAGCCACTCTTTAGGCAGGTTTTGCTCATAACGTGCATGACCGGTTTCATGGATCACGCCCATCATGGCGCTGAGGAATTCAGTTTCGTTGTAACGCGTAGTGATCCGCACATCTTGCGGAACACCGCCGCAGAACGGGTGCGCGCTGACATCCAGACGACCGGCATCAAAATTAAAGCCCAGACGGTCCATCACTTTCAGGCCAAGCTGACGCTGTTTTTCAATATCGAACGGGCCTTGCGGCGCAATGCGGGATTCGGTTTTCTGCTTTTCCACCACGGTTTGCAGCAGATCCGGTAGCCAGGTTTTCAGGTCGCCGAACAGAACGTCGAGTTTCTGCGATGTCATTCCCGGTTCGTACAAATCGAGCAGGGCGTCGTAACGGCTGATACCGGCGGCTTCGGCGCGCAGTTTGGCTTCTTCGCGGCTCAGTTTCACGACTTCTTTCAGGTTATCGGAGAAACCTTCCCAGTCGTTGGATTTACGCTGAATGCGCCAGGCCTGTTCGCAACGCGCCCCGGCCAGTGATTTGGCCTGCACCAGACTTTCCGGCAACAGCGCGGCTTGCTGATAATGACGGCGCATTTCACGCAGGTTCGCCTGCTCCACATCATTAAGCTGCTCGCCACCGGCCTGTTCCAGCCATTCGCCGACCTGTTTCGCAGTAAGGATCTGATGCGTCAGCACGCTCAGTTCAGCCAGTGCTTCGGAGCGCGCCTGGCCGCCTTGCGGGGGCATCATGGCCGCTGCATCCCAGCCTGCAATCGCCGATAAATGGCCGAAACGGGATAAACGGGCGAAGGTGTCGTGCAATTTTTTATACGCGATGGTCATTATTAGCTCCCTTCCTGGTTTGGGTCAGGCTGTTCAACAGCCAGATTGAATAGGGGTTTTACCGGCCAGCTGAACCGCATACTGGCTCCGCCGAGTGAACTGCTTTCAACCGCAATGCGCCCCTGATAGGCCACGGCGATAGAATGGACGATAGCCAGCCCGAGCCCGCAGCCGCCGGTTGCGCGGTCGCGACTTGGATCGAGGCGAACAAAGGGTTCGAAAATGCGCGCACGTTCTTGTTCCGGAATGCCGGGGCCGTCGTCTTCGACCTGCAAATGGGCCATTTCGCCGTCAAGCCACAGGCTGATGCGCAGCATTTCCTGAGAATAACGCAGGCCGTTGTTCACCAGATTGTCGAGCACGCGCTCCATCAGCCGTAAATCGACGCCGCCGAAATCGAGGTTTTCCGGTGGCTGATAAAGGATAGTCCGTTCACCATTGATCAGGCGGAAATCATCCACCTTGTCCTCCAGCCAGTGCGCCAGATTCACTTTTTCCAGATGCAACGCCACCTGCGGGCGATCCAGCCGGGCATAGGTCAGCAGTTCATCAATCAGCGCTTCGAGCTGGCCGATGTCGCGGTTAATGGCGTTTTGCTCGGATTCAGGCAGGTTCTCACTGATGGCCAGCCGGTAACGCAGGCGCACCAGCGGGGTTCGCAACTCGTGGGCAATACCGTCGATCAGCTGTTTTTTACTGGCGACCAGCGTGCTGATGTTGTCCGCCATCTGGTTAAACGCCACGCCCAGCCGGTTGAGGCTGGAGGTCGAATCGAAATCGATACGTTCATCGAGATGGCCGTTACCAAGCCGAAGCGCGGAGTTTTCCAGCCGCAGCAAATCCTGCCAGTGCGGACGCATCCACAGGAAAACCGGCAGTGCGAGAGACAGGCCAATAAAAATCAGCAATCCCAAATCGAGCAGCCGCATTTCGTGCATGTAAAACAGATACGGGATCGGGCCGACGACCAGCACGTAGTGGCTGCGCGGGACGCGCTGGATAAAGGTGTATTCGTCGTCGAGGGCAATAATCTCGCCGTCTTTCAGGCGCTGATCCAGCGCGGGGCTGAGTTTGCGCTTGCCGAGCGGTTCAATGTGGAGTTTGAAAGACAGGTTCAGATCCAGCGTATTGATGGTCTTGTTCCAGTCTTTAATCGGAATTTCCCTGAGTTCACTGCGCATCAGGTAAAGCGAGCTTTTCATCAGGTCGTTCATGGACTGACGGCCGGTGCGTTCGGCGGTGACTTTGTACACCAGGCCGACCAGCATCGCCATCACCAGAAAACAGACCAGCAGTAACAGAAAGAACTGGACGAAAAGCTTTCTCATTCCTGAAGAGACTCCCAGGCGTTCGGGGCAAACAAATAACCTTTATTGCGCACGGTTTTGATGCGGAAAGGTTCGAGGGTGTTGTCGTACAGTTTCTTGCGCAGACGCGAAATCGCCACGTCAATGCTGCGATCCAGTCCGTCGTAGCTCACGCCACGCAGGTTTTTCAGCAACGCTTCGCGATCCATAATGCGGCCCGCGTGTGTCGCCAGTTCCCACAGCAAATCAAAGTCGGATGTGGAGAGCACAATGGTTTCATCCACCAGCGTGACTTCGCGGTTCACCGGGTCAATGCAAAGCTGGCCGAAGTGCAGGGCATTACCACTTTTCAGTGTCTGAACCGGTTGTTCGCTTTGCGCGGAGTGCACCGGGCTCTGGCGCAGATGCAGCCTTAACCGTGCCAGCAAAACGGCCGGCGGCGTGGTTTTCAGGATGTAATCGCTGGCGCCCATTTCGAGCGACAAAATGTGGTTCATGTCGCTGTCGAGCGAGGTGAGCAGCACGATCGGGCCGGGGAAAATAGGGCGCAAATCGCGGCACAGCGTCATACCGTCTTTGCCCGGCAGCATAATATCCAGCAGGATAAGATCCGGTTTTTCTTTCTCAATGCGCGCCTGCGCGGTGTCACCACGAGGCTCGACCAGAACCTCAATATCATGTTTACCCAGATAGGCGGCGATCAGGTTGCCGACTTCTGCATCATCTTCTACAAAAACGATTCTATTCATTGGCTTGCTGTTATAAGAAATCCGGTGAGTAGCATAGCGTGACACGTCTGCTGACGCCATCGCGGTAGCGTAATAGAACGTGACAGTTTTGCGGCATTAATTCCATTTCCGCTAAATAGTTTGGCTAAATTCTGAAATGCTAGCAAAGTGCGTTTCAGTGATGGAAAGCACCTGAACCGACTGGCAAAGTGTGGCTGAATTATGCCATTATACAGACGAATGACTTTAGCTTTATAAATTGATCTGCATTATGTATCTGTAGGCAGACTCTCAATTGACAGACTCTTTATTAACAGATTCTCTCTTAGCAGATAATGCACTCAGCACCACCTTCGCACGTTCTGTACAGACGTTCAAATGAACAGGCCCTGACCAGGAAGAGGAAACGGGGATGAATGAAAATCGCCTGGTACCCGATGCGCGCAGTCAAAAAGCGTCCTTTGACTACATGGAATATTTGTCCGCATCCTGCAAAAAGAAATGGAGTTTTGTCGACGCTATTTATGGCGTGATGCCGTTTTTCGGCATGGTTCTGAAATCCCGTTCGAAGAAAGATAAATCGAAGCAGGAAGCCTTGCGTGCGCTGGCTTTGCAGGTGGTATCCACACAGGTGAGCGATGAAACAAACATCGTCCGGCTGATTGAACTGGCAGAGCAGCAAAATATGTACAGCATTGATATTAACCTGCCGTACTCGCTGACCGACGACCAGCTCACCGCTATCAAAGTGGAATGCAAACATCTCGTGCAACTGAGTCAGAACAACGATCACCTGTTAGTGCAAATTATGCAGATGCCTTCTCAGCACTGACCGTTTTCTGCGTATTGACCGTCTGCTGCGTTTTGACCGTCTGTAAGTAAAAAGGCCGCTTTCGCGGCCTTTGTCCTGTCTGGCGTCCGGGTTATTTCTTCAGCTCTGCGCGTAAATCCTTCACATCGCTTGCCGTTACCGGTGCGGCGGCATTTCCCCAGCTGTTACGGATGTAGGTCAGTACGTTTGCCACGTCCGCGTCACTCATATTGGCATCAAATGACGGCATAGACGGCGCGGTCGGTTTGCTGTCGGTCGCGACCGGACGGCTGCCCGCCAGTACAACGCGGATCAGGGATGTCGCATTCGGCTGGTTGATCAGCGCGGAATCGGCCAGTCGCGGGAACAACCCTTCCTGACCCATGCCGGACGGCGTGTGGCAGGCGGAACAGCGGTCGGCGTAAAGATGTTTACCGGCGACCATCGCGCTGTCTTCGGCTTTCACCGGAGCAGGCGCGGTGCTGCCGCTGTCGTGACCGCTGTCTTTCAGGTAAACCGCCACGGCCTTGAGATCCGCATCCGTCCAGTGCTGCGACGAATTCGTCACTTCTTCCGCCATCGGACCGGAGGCCATATCGAACCGGTTAGAACCGGTTTTCAGATACTGCATCAGATCTTCCTGCGTCCAGTTGCCAATACCGGTGTGTTTATTGACGGTGATGTCCGGTGCAACCCAGTTTTCCACCACGGCACCTTGCAGGAACTCGCTGTCTTTATCACCGCCAATCATGTTTTTCGGCGTGTGGCAGGTACCGCAGTGCCCCAGACCTTCAACAATGTATGCGCCGCGATTCCATTCCGCGGATTTATCCATTTGTGGTTTGAATTCGCCTTTGTTGAAGTTCAGCCAGTTCCAGCCCATCAGGCTGGTGCGCACGTTGAACGGGAAGGGCAGTTGGTTGGTTTCCACTTCGTGATGCACCGGTTGCAGGGTTTGCAGATACGCCCAGATGGCGGCGTTATCTTCGCGGGTGACTTTGGTGTACGCCGTGAACGGCATCGCGCCGTACAGACGTTTGCCGCCGTGACCGATGCCTTCGGACATCGCGCGCTGGAAGTCGTCGAATGACCATTTGCCGATACCCGTTTCCGGATCCGGCGTGATGTTAGCCCCGACTAAACGGCCAAACGGCGTTTCGATCGGCACGCCACCGGCGAACGGTTTGGCGTCAGGGGTGGAGGCAGTGTGACAGGCCGCGCAGTCGCCGACGGTGGCCAGATAACGCCCGCGTTCTACCTGCTCGAAAGAGCCGTCACCGGCGGCGTGCGCCAGGCCGGAAACGCTGAGTGCCAGCAAGCCGAGTGAGAATGACGTTAACTTTTTCATGCGATCATCTCTCCCGGTTTTTTCAGGTAATAGTGACGGATCGCATGAGCAGCTTTAAACGCCAGTGCGCCGACGGTGCCGGTCGGGTTGTAACCGGGGTTTTGCGGGAAGGCGGAAGCGCCGACCACAAACAGGTTCGGTACGTCCCAGACCTGCAGGTGTTTGTTCACGGAACTGTTAGACGGATCTGCCCCCATCACAAATCCGCCGACGACGTGGGACGACTGATACGGCGTACCGTTCCAGTGGCCTTTCATCGGGTTGGCAACCAGCTCGCGCGGGTTCATCGCTTTGGCAATTTCCGCCACTTTACCGGTGCAATACGCTGCCATTTTCAGGTCGTTTTCCGGGAAATCGAACGTGACGCGCAACAGCGGGCGACCGAGACGATCTTTGTAGTTCGGATCGAGCGACAGATAGTTGGTTTTGGTGGTGTAGCTGCTGGCCTCGCAGCCGATGGACATCGAGCTGAGATAGTTGGCGACGGTGGCTTTTTTCCACTCGGAACCCCATTTCGGCGTGCCCGGCGGAACAGGGCGGTAACCGATTGGCGCGCCACCGATGGGCGTTACGCGAATACTGCCGCCACCAAAGAAGCCGAGGCCGCTGTGGTCAAAGTTGTCGTTGTTGAAATCATCGATGCCCATTCCGACCGCACCTGCGCCGATGAACGGGTTGAAGTTCTTGTCATCGAAGAAGAGCTGGACGCCGTTAGCCGTCTGATAGGCATAATTACGGCCCGTCGTGCCTTCTAACGTGACCGGATCATAAGGCTTACCGATGCCGGAAAGCAGCATCAGGCGGACGTTTTCGAAGGTAAAAGCGCTGACGATCACCAGATCGGCAGGCTGTTCCCATTCGTCGCCGGAAGAGTCGATATACACCACGCCGGTCGCGCGTTTTCCGGTGGAATCTTTCAGCACCTGCATCACTTCACAGTTGGTGCGGGCTTCGAAATTCTCTTTGCGGATCAGCGCCGGTAATACGGTGGTGATGGCGCTGGCTTTGGAGTAGTTGGCGCAGCCGTAGTTGGTGCAGAAACCGCAGAACGTACAGGGCCCCATTTTGACGCCGAGCGGGTTGGTGTAAGGCTCGGAAATCAGCGAAGAGGGCACCGGGAACGCTTTGTAGCCCATGTTGCGCGCGGCTTCGGCAAACAGCGTCGGGCCGTAAGGCTGATCCATCGGGCGGGTCGGATATTCAATCGAGCGCATCCCTTCATACGGGTTGCCGCCGTCACGATGCTCGCCATTCACGTTGCTGGCTTTACCGGAAACCCCGGCGATACGCTCAAAAGACGCGTAATGCGGCTCCATCTCTTCCCAGTCGGTTCCCCAGTCTTGCAGAACCAGTTCTTCGGGAATGGCTTTTGCGCCGTAACGTTCGGTCAGATGGCTTTTCAGGCGGAATTCATCAGGCTGGAAGCGGAACGTAATCCCCGCCCAGTGGTTACCTGCGCCGCCGGTGCCGTTGCCCGGATGGAATGAGCCCCATTCTCGCATCGGTAAGGCGGTTTGCGCCGGGTTGTTGCGGATAGTAATGGTGTTCTGACGCGTGCGTAACATCAGTTCCTGGCGGGAGTTGTAACGCAGTTCGTCGGCCGCGGTGGCGACGTTGAAATCGCGCGCCGTATCACGCCACGGGCCGCGTTCGATAGCCACCACATTCAGGCCTTCGTCGCACAGTTCATTGGCGATGATCGAGCCGGCCCAGCCGAGCCCGATAACCACCACGTCGGTTTTAGGTAATTTTTTTGCCATAATGTTTGTCTGCCCTTAGCTCTTCATTTTCCATGCGTCGCCGCCTGAAATGCTCAGCGGTTCCAGATCGAGTTTCTGGTTATGTTTGCCGACATATTCGCGGTAGTCGTAGCGTGCGCCGGGGAAGCCCAGCATTTTCCACGACACCATGTTGCGGTTTCCGCCATAAATCGGGTCAGCGAAGAAGCCTTCCAGGGTGTTCTTGAGCACGATGGCGAAGAACAGTTTGGAATCGATCCCATCCAGAGCAATTTTTCCGCTTTCGAGGCCGGACAGGATTGGGTCCTGCTGGTCGCCGGGCAGATCCTTGAACAGTTTCTGGTGCTGCGACTGGCTGTATTTATCCAGTGCAGCCAGGCCGAGACGATAACGTTGCTGAGGAACTAAAGGAGACTGGTCGCCCTGTTCGGGGGTGCCGTCCTGGAAAGGACCTTCCATGTAAAGGCGGGCGTAGGTGCCGTAAAAACCGGCCAGCTGGCGGTCGATAAACACCGCGCATCCGGCGTCTTTACCGCCGACGCTCAGATTATCGGCGGGCACCAGCCGGTCAACAATGGCTTCCATCGCGGCGGCTTCGGCGTCGGTGAAGAACGCCCAGCCATCCATATCAATTTGCGGAGGCGGGCTGGCGTCAAAGGGGCTCCACACGGGCGTTCCTTTGAGCGTTACCGCGTTTGCGGCTTTGGCCGCGCCCAGGACTGCGGAGGCTGCCGTGAACGAGAGAATTTGCCTGCGGGTCACGCCGGGCAATGTTTTTTTGCTCATTTATGTTCCCTGTTTTTTTCTGTAGCGATATGCACAGCGATACGTAGCTATAAATGGCGCACATCCCGTCGTCTTCCGGACGGAAGAAAAGGGGAGAGGGACGCGTGCAAAAGCGCTGTCATGGCCTGTGTGCTGCCATAAAAGCGCCGGTCAGAATTCAGATGCGCTCTGCAAAAGCAGTCGGGTGGCACCGGAATAAATCGTTAACCTGCTAAGGATAAATGAAAATGACCTGTAAAGATAAATGGTTAATTTGTTAAAAATGTTATGAAATGTGTGTGAAGTGGTTTTAATGTTGTAATTTTAGACGTTTTTTTGTGACGTGCGTGCATTTTATCCGCACGTTAAGCAGGGGATACGCCGGAAGCATTTTCCTTTCAGACCCGCGTTGTTTAGCCATTCATGGCATGAAGGTTGAAATATGTCGTTTGTCAGGTAAGATCAAACCTTACGTTTAAAATGTGTAAGGCATGACAAAGGTCACAGATTTTTTTTCATATTTATTGAAGCGTTATGCGGGCTCAACCTGCATCTCTCTGCTGGTTGCAGGGGGATTAGCTTTTTATGCTGGAAGTGCTTCTGCGCTGACGGCAGACCCTTCTGAAGTTGCTTCCGGCGCACTTGGGCTTTCGTACGATCTCTCCGGTTTCCTGCCTGCGGGTGATGAACAGTCCGCGTTCAATACCGGAAAAATCCAACAATCCAATGGCTTACCCAGCCTCGGCAGTCAGTACATTAAAAATGACAATGCGCCGAGCGCGACGGAAAAACAGCTCGCCACCACGCTCAAAGAACTCGGCACCACCACGTCGGACAGCGACGATCCGCTGCGTTTGCAGGCGGAAAATATCGCGCTCAGCCAGGCCGCCAAACTGGTGCAAAAAGAAACCAGCAGTTTGCTTTCGCCGCTGGGCACCGTCAGCACAACACTGGATGTCACCGGTCACAATCTGGATGGCAGCTCCGGCCAGCTTTTCAGCCCGCTGTACCATTCCGACAATAATCTGGTCTACAGCCAGATTGGCCTGCAAAGCGCGACGGATGCCACGGTGGGGAATTTTGGCCTGGGGCAGCGTTTTAATACCGGCGCGTGGATGCTTGGCTACAACGCGTTTATCGATAATGATTTCGACCATCAGCTGACACGCGGAAGTTTGGGCGCAGAAGCCTGGACCGATTACCTGCGGTTTTCCACTAACTACTATCACCCGTTTACGTCTTACCGCGCGGACAGCAGCTCGTCGGCACAACTGCGGCGTCAGGCACGCGGTTACGACATCACCACCAAAGGCTATTTGCCGTTTTATCGCCAGATCGGGGCGTCGCTCAGTTATGAGCAATACTTCGGTAATCAGGTGGATTTATTCGGCAACGGTACGCGCCAGAGTAATCCTTCGGCGGTCTCGTTCGGGCTGAATTACACGCCGGTGCCGCTGGTGACCGTGATGGCAGAACATCAGGCCGGTCAGGATGGCGATAATCAGGATGTGGTGAAACTGACGCTCAATTACCGTCTGGGCGTGCCATTGGATCAGCAGTTGTCATCGCAGAATGTTGCCGCAGCGCGTTCACTGCGCGGCAGCCGGTTCGATTTGGTCGACCGAAATAACCTGCCGGTGATGGAGTTTAAACAGCGGAAAACCCTGTCGGTGTATCTGGCGACGCCGCCGTGGTCGTTACAACCGGGCGAAACGGTGCCGCTGAAACTGCAACTGCGAGCGCTTAATTCCGTGACCGCGCTCAGCTGGCAGGGCGATACGCAGGCGCTGAGCCTGACGCCGCCAGCCAATAACCGTAATCCCGAAGGCTGGAGCGTGATCGTGCCGCAATGGGACAGTTCGCCGGGTGCCACCAACAGCTACCGTTTATCGGTGACGGTGGAAGACAGCAAATCGCAGAAAGTGACGTCAAACTGGATCACGCTGACCGTTTCCCCGCCGCTGACGGCGCAACCGCAATACGGCGATGACGCCGGGCTGAATTTCTAGCTCATAATTTTTCAGTAAAGTAATACAGTCGGCATGGTCAGTTTGGTCGTTAGTAAACTTCTGGTAGAAACTGCCGACGTTGATAAAAACATCGACGGTTTCTTTAGAAATATCGACGCCGATAAAGGTTTTTGAGACTGATTCATTATTCCCGTCCTTGTAGATACGGGCTGGTGCAGGTACCGCCCAGGCAGCTGTTCGGGTTAAAAATGAGCTGATGTAACGCAGAGATGCTCCCCAACAGGCTTGGTGTCCCAGATGTCGGACTTGCTGCTAGATCAGTTTGGAACTCGGTAAAATAACTTTTTCAAAAACTTGTTTTGCGTCTTAAATTTCAAAGGTTTCCTAGGCCTGTTGTTTAGGCACAAAAAAAGCCGATTCCTGAGAACCGGCTCTGATGCACATCAAACGACCAGGCGTTCGCTAAGCTGCAGGCTTGGCAATCACATTGCGATTTTCCATCCGCACTTCCGCGATATTGACATCAATGATGTCACTCTGACGATAGGCAACCTCGCCCTTGATCAGCACGGTGCCGGTGTCAGCGCTGCATACCAGCTCGTCGCGTACGCTGTGCAGGAACGGCGCAGGGATGAAGGCGACGGCACCGATATCTTGCAGACGGACGCGCAAACCACCGCGGGTTACATCGATAACTTCAGCGCTGAATTTCACATCCGTGCCGACTTTATCTTCGAGATAACGGGCGTACAGCCAGTCACCGACGTCGCGCTCGGCCATGCGGTTGGCACGGCGGCGTTCTGCCAGCTGAACGGTCATATCGTCCTGCGGTTTCTCAGCAGACTGTTGCAGGATCATCGCTTTCAGCAGACGGTGGTTCACCATATCGCCGTATTTACGAATCGGTGAAGTCCAGGTCGCGTAAGCTTCCAGACCCAGACCGTAGTGCGGCCCCGGTACGGTGCTGATTTCGGCAAAGGTCTGGAAACGACGGATACGGCTGTCGAGGAACTGTGTTGGCAAGGCATCCAGTTTACGGCGCAGTGCGCAGAAACCTGGCAGCGTCAGCAGTGCTTCGGCATTGGCTTCAACGTCATTGGCCTGAAGTACGGTGACCGCATTTTCAACCAGCAGCGGGTCGAAACCGGTATGCACGTTGTACACGCCGAAACCGAGGCTGTCGCGCAGCGCAATGGCCGCACAGACGTTAGCGGCGATCATGGATTCTTCAACGATGCGGTTCGCGATACGGCGGTGTTCGGCGATGATTTCCAGAACGTTGCCTTTCTCACCCAGCACGAAGCGGTAATCAGGACGGTCTTTAAACACCAGCGCGTGTTCGGTACGCCATGCACTGCGCACGTCGCAAACGCGTTTCAGCAAGCGGATTTGATCAGCAATCACATCGCTGGCCGGTTGCCATGCGCTTTTCTCATCCGCTTCCAGCCAGTCAGACACATCGTCATAGGCCAGTTTAGCTTTTGACTCGATGGTGGCAGCGAAGAAACGAATGTCGCTGCCCAGTGCGCCATCGGTGCCCAGCGTAACGGAACAGGCGAGAACAGGGCGGCTGACGTCCGGCCACAGTGAACACACATCATCGGACAATTCACGCGGTAACATCGGGATGTTGAAGCCCGGCAGATAGTTGGTGAATGCGCGTTTTTTGGCGATGTTATCGAGTTCGCTGCCTTCGGTGACGTACGCCGTCGGGTCAGCAATCGCGATAGTCATCTGCAAAGTGCCGTCGCCATTGTCTTTCACATACAGCGCGTCATCCATGTCCTGCGTGCTGCCGCTGTCGATGGTGACAAATGGCAGGGCGGTCAGATCTTCGCGGTTCAGGCCCTCATCACGCAGTTCCGCAATGTCAGATTTTGGCGCTTCGCGTTCAAGATTATGACGGGCCAGCGTGACCCACCACGGCGCGAGATCGTCGGTGCCGGTGGTGATCCATTCGGTGATTTCAGCCTGGAAGCTGTGATCGCCTTCTTTCAGTGGATGGCGGCGCATTTCGGCCACACACCAGTCACCGTCACTGACTTCGTGATTGATGTTGCGCACCACACGACACTGGATCGCATCACGTAATAAAGGATGGTCGGGGATAATAGTCAGACGGTCGTCTTTTTTGGTTACGCGGCCTACAAAGCGGCTGAGGAAAGGTTCAACCAATGTTTCCGGCTGGACGACTTCACGCTCTTTTTCGGTTTGCAGCGAGGCGATTACGCGGTCACCGTGCATGACTTTTTTCATGTACGGAGGCGGAATGAAATAGCTTTTTTGACCGTCTACTTCAAGAAAGCCAAAGCCTTTCTCAGTCCCTTTCACAATGCCTTCGACACGTGGAGTCTGAGAGTGAAGTTGCTGTTTTAGCTGCGCGAGCAGCGGGTTATCTTGAAACATATCGTCCAGAGAATTAGGGTTAATGTGGCTCGATTAGCGGCAGACAGTTTTACGCGATTCAGCCCCTGCGGGCAAGCGGCATCTGCCCCTTTTGCCTCATAACCCTGAAGCAAAAGGGGCGATGTACAGCGCATCCCGCAAAACGGGTTATGCGATACGTTGCAGGTCGACTTTTTGTTCGCAGCGACGGATTGTCACCGGAACGGCTTTGGAGGTAGGCGTGTGCGTCTGGTCACCAAAACTGGACATCGGCACCAGCGGGTTGGTTTCCGGATAATAGGCCGCCAGATTGCCGCGCGGAATGTCGTAGCTGACCAGTTTAAAGCCGGTCACTTTGCGCTCGATACCGTCGTTCCACAGCGTTTCGATTTCCACCAGCTCGCCGTCTTTCAGGCCCAAATCGGCCAGATCCTGCGGGTGAATGAACAGCACTTCACGCTGTCCGTACACGCCGCGGTAACGGTCATCAAGGCCGTAAATCGTGGTGTTGTACTGGTCGTGAGAGCGCAAAGTTTGCAGCGTAAACGGTGCATTCTGGTCGCCCATCGGGATCAGCACGTCCGGCAACGGCGCGGCGCTGAAATTGGCTTTGCCGCTCAGGGTATTGAAGTTCAGCTCGGCTGCCGCATTCCCCAGATAGAAACCGCCTTTGATATCACAGCGCGCGTTGAAATCCTTGAAGCCTGGGATTGTCGCTTCGATGTGGTCGCGGATCAGATTGTAATCGTCGGCCAGCGCCATCCAGTCCAGGTAGTTGTCGCCCAGCACGGCGTTGGCGATACCGCAGACAATCGCGGTTTCTGAACGCTGTTCCTGAGACAAGGGAATGCCCACGCCTTCGGACGCATGCACCATGCTGAAAGAATCTTCCACAGTGATGAACTGCGAACCGGTAGCCTGCATATCCAGCTCGGTACGGCCCAGCGTCGGCAGGATCAGTGCTTCCGCGCCCGGCGTCAGGTGCGTGCGGTTCAGCTTGGTGCTGATTTGCACGGACAAATCCAGATTGCTCAGCGCCTGTTCGGTACGCGGCGTATCCGGTGCCGCAGCCGCCAGATTACCGCCGAGGCAAATCAGCACTTTGGCTTCATGACGCAGCATAGCTTCCAGCGCTTCCACGGTATTGTGGCCGGGAACGCGTGGCGGAGTGAATTTGAAGTGGCTTTCCATCGCATCAAGCAGGGCTTTCGGCGCTTTTTCGTCGATACCCATCGTGCGGTTGCCCTGCACATTACTGTGGCCACGTACCGGACACAAACCGGCACCCGGTTTACCCAGCTGGCCGAACAACAGTTGCAGGTTGGTGATTTCACGCACGGTCGGCACGGAATGTTTGTGCTGCGTTATGCCCATCGCCCAGGTACAAATCACGCGTCCGGCATTCATATAAATCGCCGCCGCTTCACGCAGGTCTTGTTCACTCAGGCCGGATTGTTCAGTGATTTTGTCCCAGGGTGTGTCATCGACGATAGCCAGATATTCGTCCACGCCCGTGCAGTTTGCCGCGATAAATTCTTCATCAAACAGGGAAGGCTGGCCGGATGCAATGCGCTCGCGGTGAGTTTGCAGCAGCGCTTTCACGATACCGCGCACGGCCGCCATGTCGCCGCCGAGATTCGGCTGGTAATACGCTGAACTGATGCGACCGGCTTTCGGTGTCACCACTTCCAGCGGTTTTTGCGGATCGGCAAAACGTTCCAGACCCCGTTCACGCAGGGTATTGAAGCTGACAACTTTCGCGCCGCGATCAGACGCATGACGCAGGCTGTGCAACATGCGCGGATGGTTGGTGCCGGGGTTCTGACCGAAGACGAAAATCGCATCGGCTTTTTCGAAATCGTCCAGACGGATAGTGCCTTTACCGACGCCGATACTTTGCTTGAGACCCACGCCGCTGGCTTCGTGACACATATTCGAGCAGTCAGGGAAGTTATTGGTGCCGAACATGCGACCAAACACCTGATAAAGGTAAGAGGCTTCGTTACTGGCGCGGCCGGAGGTGTAGAAATCTGCCTGATCCGGGCTTTCAAGCCCTTTGAGATGACTGGCGATCAGCGAAAATGCCGCGTCCCAGCTGATCGGTTCGTAATGGTCGGTGGTGCGGTTATAGCGCATCGGGTGAGTCAGACGACCCTGATATTCGAGGAAGTAATCGCTCTGCGCGCGCAGTTTAGTCACGCTGTGCTGGGCGAAGAATTCCGGCTCTACCGCTTTGCGGGTGGCTTCCCAGCTGACGGCTTTTGCGCCGTTTTCACAGAAACTGAAGGTGCTGTGGTTATCATCGCCCCACGCACAGCCCGGACAATCAAAACCGCGACCTTTGTTAACACGCATCAGGTTACGCAGATTGGAGAGGACTTTTTTACTGTCGAAGACGAAACGTGTGGTGGATTCCAATGCACCCCAGCCACCGGCCGCGCCGTGGTAGGGTTTGATCTCAGTTTTAAATTTCATAGTTATGCTTCGCAGGTGGTTTTTGTCTGGTCTGTAAACAATCGCAACGGTGAATTGTTAATCCGATTGTTAATTTTATGTCACAAGTTTAGGAGGGAGATGCGATGACGTCTAATCGAATGCCGTGATGGTGTGATTAGATCTGTCTATTGCCAAAAAAATGGCACGAATAACGGATTTTTACCGGCAGAATGCGCCGCGCATTCCCTTTTACAGACTGAATTAAAACAGCGGGTTGCGATAAGAAAGGTTGATGGCGGCACAGGGTGAGGCTTTTGGTCAAATTAAGATCAAGTTGTAACAGAATCGTTTCACTATGAAATGGTTAGCAAAAGACTAAGGGTTTTTCTGAGCGACGATTTAGGGCACCCTATGCGGCAAATAATATTCCGCATTTTTATATCTGCTGGCAGGTTGGCGCTTTATGTCTGCCGGAAAGGCGCGTTTAAGGAAGATTCAGTGAAACGTAGTGTAATAAGTGTCCTCTCTTGTGTGTTGATGTTCTCCGCAGGCAGCGTGAAAGCTGTCGCTCCGCTGGATTTCCCGGTCGTGCCACCGAGCATTGATGCCGCGTCCTTTGTACTGATGGATTACGCCAGCGGGGATGTGCTGGCCGCCGGTAACCCTGACGACCGCCGCAATCCGGCCAGCCTGACCAAACTGATGACCGGTTATGTTATCGACCGCGCGCTGGACCACAAAAAAATCACCATGGACGACGTGGTGACCGTGCCTCAGGAAGCCTGGGTCGCCGGTAACAAGAGCCTCGAAGGTTCTTCCCTGATGTTCCTCAAACCGGGCGACCGGGTTTCCGTGCGCGATCTTATTCGCGGCATCATCATTACTTCCGGCAACGACGCGTGCGTGGCGATGGCGGATTACGTGGCCGGAAGCCAGGATTCGTTCGTTGGCATGATGAATCAGTACGTGGTCAGCATGGGCCTGACCAATACGCATTTCGAAACCGTCCACGGTCTGGATGCGCCGGGGCAGTTCACTACCTCATACGATCTGGCAAAACTTTCCCGCGCGATTATCGGCGGCGAGCCAGAGGAATACCGTATGTATGCCGAGAAATCGCTGACGTACGACAACATCACGCAGCAGAACCGCAACGGCCTGTTGTGGGATAAGAACCTGCAAGTCGATGGCCTGAAAACCGGTCACACCGAAAGCGCCGGTTTTAACATTATTGCGTCGGCTACGCAGGGCGACCGTCGTCTGATTGCCGTCGTGATGGGCGGGAAAAGTGCAAAAGGGCGTGAAGAACAGGCGCGTAAACTGCTGACCTGGGGCTTCCGCGAATACACCAGCAAGCAGATTTTCAAAGCGGATCAGACCGTTTCTAACGAGCACGTCTGGTTCGGTGCAACTTCTCAGGTGAAAGTCGGTTCCCTTAGCGATGTGTTCATCAGCGTTCCGCAGTCTGACGCCGATAAACTGAAAGCGCAGTACGTGCTGACTAATCCGCAGATTGACGCGCCGCTGAAAAAAGGCCAGGAACTGGGCAGCATCAATATCGTGGATAACGGTAAAGTGATCAAAACCGTGCCGCTGGTGGCGCTGGAAGACGTAGCGCAGGGCGGGATCATCAGCCGGGCGATTGACTACGTGAAGCTGAAAATCTAAGTTCTGCTCCTTCCCCTCTCACGAGGGGAAGGTTGGGATGGGGTGTGGGTTTACCCCTTGCTAATAAAATTCCTCATAGCTTTACATCAAACTTTCCGGCCTGATAATCCAGAATGGCCTGATTAATTTCCTGCACGGTGTTCATCACAAACGGGCCGTGAGACACCACCGGTTCATTGATTTTGTCTGCGTGTCCGAACAGGAACGTGGCGTCATCGGTTGCGCTGATTGTCACGCGATCATCGCTGTCATCGAGCTCAATCAGATGCCAGGCCTGCGCCGGCATATCATCGATTTTCAGCCGTCCTTTCACCGTATACAGGAAGACCTGACGGGCCGCTGGCGCGTGTAATGTCACTTCGCTGCCCGCACTCATCTGAACGGTCATCAGGGTGACATCGGTCAGTGATTTTATCGGACCAGTGACCCCTGCCACGCTACCGGAGATCAGGCTGATCGCGCCGTTTCCCTTGCTCAGGGGAATTTGCGGGATGTCCTGAACCTGCAATCCCATATAGCCTGGGGCTGTCATTTTCAGCCGTGACGGCAAATTCACCCAAAGTTGCAGAATCTCCAGTTCACCGCCGTGACGTTTGAATGCTTCCGGCGAAAGTTCAGAGTGAATCAGGCCCGAACCGGCCGTCATCCACTGCACGCCACCGGTGCCGATGATGCTTTCATGGCCGCCGGTGTCGCTGTGTGCCAGCTCGCCGCGCAGGATAAACGTAACCGTTTCAAACCCGCGATGCGGGTGCGGGCCGAAGGGCAGACCGAGGTTATCCGGTGCATAAACCTGCGGGCCGTGATGATTGAGAAACAGGAAAGGGTCGAGCTGCTCGAGTTCCGGCCCCGGAACAGGACGGCGGGTTTGCAGATCGCGGATATCATCACGATAGGCTTTGTATTGCTTAACAATTTTTCGGGTCATGGCGAGGTTTCCGTTAAAACACTGGATAATAACGAAGACTAGCGGGTTCAGCGGAAGTTGTCACAGCTGATTGTTAACAAGGTGTAATTTGCGCTGAATCGGTAAACAAAACGCGGGCGACTGGCTCACAACCGCCCGGAAATTTAGAGGTGATGTTAGAAAACTTTCGACGAGAAGTCTGCTTTCACTTCGCTTTCGATGTAGGTGTTCAGCCCCCAACCGGCGCGGGCGAGCTCTTTCATTTTTTCGAGATGTTCCGGCCCCGGATGGCGGATATCGTAGAGATAAACGTGATTGTTTTTGAAGCGGACTTTGATCGAGTTGGCATCAATCTGGAAGCTGACAACCTGTGAATCACCACTTTTGTTCGCGTAATTTTCCATGCTGCATCCTGTTTTCTGAGCCTGATGACGGGCGACGTCTTCTATTAACCACGTCTGAATTTTCCGTACAGGGCGACAGTTCACAGTTTACGAAATACAGGGAAAACACGGCTTATCAGTGCGTTATGGTGAGACCCTGGGGTTTCGGCTAAAACCTTGGGTTTAAGGTTAAAACCTTGGGCTCGCCGCCCAAACGGGCTAAAACCTTGGGTTATTAGTCAAACTGGCTTGAAGTTTAAATTCAAGGTCGTGGGCGTCGGCCCACACCGACTTGGGGGGCGGCATATCGCCGCCACCCCCCAAGACCCCCCAGGCTCTTAACTCCGCGCTATCGCTCGCTGGCACTGTTTCAGGTGCCACAGCTATTGCCGCGAAATCTTGCCGCTGTGCGGTACCTTCATTTCGGTCTTCGAGCCTTAGGTCTCGAAACACTCATTCAGCAAGTTTTCTGAAAGCGGCTGGAGGCTTTTCAATTCAAAATCAGCCAGCATCGATCTTCCGAATTACATAGCCCCTGGCCGCTTTCAAAACGACGTTGAGCGAGTGGTGAGAAACAGCGAGAGTCTTTTTTCGAGCAGGTTCGAACCCGAAGCAAAAGTACCGCGCAGCGGCGGCGTTTGCGGCACTAGCAGGATTTGCTGAAACATACCCAGCGAGCGAAAGCGCGGAGTTTAGAGCCCGGGATTCTCAAGGGGCGCGGCGATAGGCGCTCCTTGAGGCCGGTTTGGGTGGCAACCCAAGGTGTTGAATTTGAAATTAAGGCCAGTTTGGCTAATAACCCAAGGTTTTAGCCCGGTTGGGTGGCGAGCCCAAGATCGAGTCCCCCGGCTACCGCCGCTGCAAACGCATCAATCGCCGGAACCTGGCTCGCCGGGACATTCGGATACACCAGCCACAGCTGGCTTCGCGGGGCGAAATCTTTCAGGGCATAAATTTCTAGCTGATCCCGCAGCGGATGGCGTTCGACCAGCGGTTTGGGCATCAGTCCCAGCCCGCGGCCTTCGGCGATCAGCGATAACTGGAGCGTGGTGCCAAAAGCTTCCAGATTGATGAGCAGCGGCAAGCCCTGTTCGGTCAGGGCGCGTTGCAGGGCGGCGCGAAAACCACAGCCTTCGGGATTGAGGATCCAGCCGCGCTGATAACAATCTTCCAGCCGTTGTGGCAGGCCGCCGGTGGTTTTCGGGCCGACAACCACCAGGTCAACCGCGCCGAGTGGCTGGTTTTCCACGCCTTCGGGAAACTGCTTGCTGGCGGGAAACAGCACCACGGCGGCTTCCAGTTCCTGACGCTGAACGCGTAACAACAACTCCTCGCTCCAGCCGCTGGACAGGCGCGGCTGGATATCGGGGAACTGCGCGGAAAGGCTTTTCAGCGCGGGAAGCAGGCTGCCTTCGCTCAGGCTTTGTGGCACGGCCAGACGTAACAGGCCAGAAGGCGGGCTGTCGGCGGCGACCAGATCGCTGAGTGCATCCACTTCACGCAGAATATGACGGCACTGCTGATAAACGCGGTTGCCCATCAGCGTCGGTTTCAGGGGTTTGGTCTGGCGGTTTAACAGCGGAATACCCAGCGACTCTTCGAAATTCTGCACCCGGCGGGTAATTGCCGGCTGCGTCAGCCCAAGCTCATCGGCCGCAAGTCGCGTTGACTGCAACCGGATAACCGCCACAAAAGCGGTCAGATCTTCAATTTTCATCAGGACTCAATATCAGAAAATAGACGTTATGCGTCTCCACACGATAAAACAATTCCACCGGCGACGCTGGATCCCATCGCACATTTTTATGTGTGAATTGCATATTAGCTAATCCATAAAATGAATTTTTGCTGGCGTTTTCCGGGTGTGGCGAAGAGGTGTATCTGGACTGTGAAGACGGTCTGGTGCGGCTGCGGGGAAAGACGGGAGTATTGGTTTTCAGTGACTGAAGTCAAAACGTTGAATTGACGAGCCGGGGCTGACCCTCTGCGTAATGCACGAAGAGGGTCACTTTTTTCTTAACGACGACCGCGCGGATGGGTGCGGGCAGTCCAGTCATAAGTCGCTGACGTGCTTGGAACCGCTTTGTTACGGCGTTTTTCAGCACGCGCTCGCGCGGCCACTTTTTCTTTCTCCGCCATCAGCGTGTCGATGTAATCATCTTTAATCCGGTTGTTTTCCGAATTGGTCAGCTCACGGCCCTGTGCTTTGCGGGCTTTGTCGAGCAACGTTTTCAGCTCGCGTTGTTCGCTTTCCGTCATATCTTGTTGTGTCAGTCTTTTCATCATTACTGCGTCCTGTGAGGAAAGTGGCTACCAGTGTAGTCGAATTACGGTCAGGCGTCGCTGCAAACTGGCGCGGGCGCGTAAGCAAACCCTATCGTCGGGGGCAATCATCACATTGCAGCAAATAACGATAATCATTATCATCTCAGCCTTTGTGATGGGTTTTGAGGTGTTATGCGTAAGTTCACTCAGTCTCTGCTGGTTTCCTGTCTGTTATTTTCCGGCCTGGCGCAGGCCAGAACCGTGACCGATATTTCCAACCGTACGGTGACCGTGCCGGATAATCCGCAGCGTATCGTGGTGGGCGAAAGTCGCATGTTGTATACGCTGGCGCTGGTGCAGGACGGCAACCCCGCGCAGCACGTGATTGGCTGGCCGGGCGATATGGCGCAGCTTGATGCGCAGAGCTGGGCTATGTACGTGAAAGCGTTTCCGGAAATCGCCACGATTCCGCTGCTCGGACAAAACAACTATAGGCAGCTGAACGCCGAGAAGGTGATAGCGCTGAAACCCGATCTGGTGATTTTGCCGGTGTATGCCAAGAAACAAACCGATCGTGACCAGATGGAAGTCACGCTGACCCATGCGGGGATCCCGGTGATCTACGTCGATCTGCGCGTGGATCAGTTGCATAACACGATCCCCAGCGTGAAGCTGCTTGGCGACGTGCTGAACCATCCGGAAAAAGCGGCGCGCTTTATCGCTTTCTATCAGCAGCATATGAACCGCGTCCGTGAACGTATCGCGGCGTACCAGGGCAAACGCCAGACGGTGATGCTGCAATTGCATCTGGGTCGCCGTGAAGGGTGCTGCACCACGGTTTCTCACGGGAATCTCGCCGATCTGCTGGCGTTTGCCGGGGGGATAACATCGCCAAAAACGCTTTTGGCAGCGTGTACGGGGATCTGAACGCAGAGAAAGTGATTATGGCCAACCCGGATGTGTATATCACAACGGGCATGGCGGGACCGGAAGGGAAAAGGGTGTCGAATCTGATGCTGGGGCCGCAGGTTACGCAGCAGGAAGCGGAGCAAAGTTTCCGGCAGATTATGGATAAACAGCCGGTGCTTTCCACGCTGAAAGCCGTGCGCGAAGGGCGGGCGTACAGCGTCTGGCATAATTTCTATCTCAGCCCGTATCACCTGGTTGACGTGGAAGTCTTCGCCAAAGCGCTGTATCCGCAACTGTTTAAAGATGTCGATCCGCAGGAAACCATGAAAGAACTGTATACGCAGTTTCTGCCGGTTCCGTTCAGCGGCACCTACTGGAGTACGCTGCCGCCAGCGAAATAATTCCGCCACAACCTCCTGAATTACAGGCAATAAAAAACCGGCACAATGGCGTGCCGGTTTTGTTTATGGAGTTCACGCTGTTATCAGAAATCTACCGCCGCAGAGAGCACCACGTTGCGGGGCTCGCCTTCAATCACGCGCAGGTTTCCGGCGCTCGACGAGTAATATTCTTTGTCGAACAGGTTATTCATGTTCAGCTTAATCTGCGTATGTTTGCCCAGCAGCTGATTGTCCCAGGCCACAAAGGCATCAGCCACGGTGTAATCCGGCATAGTGAAACTGTTTTCCGGGTCACCGGCACGGTTGCCGACGTAACGCGCACCGCCGCCAATACGAATATCTCCCGGCACCATTGACCAGCGCAGGGTATGGCTGAGATACAGGCTGCCCATATTGGTCGGGGCATTCACCAGACGGTTACCGACGTTGGATGAGTTCACGTTATCTTCGGTGATTTCGGTTTTGTCATAGCTGTAATTGGCGGTGACATTCCAGTCTTTGGCGATTTCACCGTTAAGCTCGATTTCCGCACCGGTTGACCGCGCTTTCGGGATATTGCGCGTCACGCCGTTGATGTAGACCGACATATCTTCCTCATCAATACGGTACACCGCCAGCGTGGCATCCAGACGTGGCGAAATCTGCCACTTGGTGCCGACTTCGTATGTCGTGCCCAGCTCAGGTTTGGAGACGTTGCCGTCATCGTCCGTGTCCGTCGATGGCGTGAACGACTTGCTGTAGTTGGCGTAGAACGACAGGTCATCCGTCAGCTTATACACCACGCCAATTTGTGGCAGAAACTTGTTATCGGTATCGTCCAGACTTTGCGTCGGTGTCACGAAACCGTACGACTGCTTCTGGTTGTAATGCTGATAACGGCCGCCCACGACGCCAATCCATTTATCGGTCAGATGAATACTGTCTTTCAGATAGATGGATTTGTTGTAGAGCGTATTGCGCAGATTACTGTTGCTGTCGGAATAGGTGCTGCTGTTGGTCACCGGCTCCACGCCGTACACCGGATCGTACATATTGAACGTGCTGAAGGTTTTGCCACGATAAGAATACTGCTTATACGTTTCGTTCTTCTCGTAATCGACGCCAATCAGCAGGTCATTCATCATGCCGAAGATGTTCTGATTGCCAATCCAGTCCCATGACGTGTAACTGGTCTGATGGTTAAAACCGCGGTTGGCATCGGCGCGGCGGGTGACAGCGCCGGTTTCCGTATTCACGGCAGTGGCGCGCACTTCATTGCTGTCATAACGGCGTTGCTGCCAGGCGTACGTCAGACGGGTTTTCCAGTCGTCGCTGACCTGATATTCCCAGGTGGTATTCAGACGTTTGGTTTTGCCCCAGGCGTGGTTTGCCAGTTCATCCAGACGGCGGTTGTACGGAATATCGACCGGTTTGCCGTTGATGAACGCGGTTCCACGGTCATAGGGAATATCGTATTTGTATTCCTGATAACTGACGTTGAAACTGGCTTTTTCACCGAACCAGCTCAGGGAGGGCGCGAGCAGGGTATGCGAGTCGCTGCCAAAGTTACGCCAGTAATCTTCATACTGACGTTCAGCGATCATGCGGAACGCAAAACCGTTGCCCAGCGGACCGGTGACGTCAATCGTCCCCGCGCCGCCGCCGAAACCGCCGGTGCGGCCACTGACGCGGGTATTCCAGTCATACTGCGGCTTTTTGCTGATCATGTTGATCACGCCGCCGGGGTTTTGGATCCCGTAAAGCAGAGACGCCGATCCTTTCAGCACTTCGATGTGATCGATAGTCGAATCAAAACCCAGCCCCTGATTACTGCGCACGCCGTCAATCAGAATAGAACCGTCGCTGTTGGCACCAAATCCGCGTTTCACGAAACCGTCTTCCGTGCCGCCCAGCGTATTGCCCTGCGTGACGCCGCTGACGAACTTCATGGCGTCATCGAGCGAGGTGACGTCGTAATCCTGAATCATCGACTGCGTGACGACGCTGACGGACTGCGGCGTTTCACTCAGTGGCGTATCGCCTTTGCTGGCCGTCGAGCTTTGAGACGCGCTGTAATCGGTGGTATCCAGCGCGTTAGCCTGGGCATTGACGGTGATAGAGTCTTCAGCCGTTTGTGTTGCGGCCAGAAGGGGGGAACAGTGCAAAATAGCCAAGGCCAGCACGGATTTATTGAATCCGCTGGCCGCCCGGCGTGGGGCTTTTATACCAGACATGTGAATATCCCTGAAAAATAACAAAAAAGCATTAAATGCAAATGATAACAGTTTGCATTCTAATCAAGGAGTTTACAAAGGGAAACAAATTTAACAATTTCAATAGTTACATTTATGCAAAGGGAACAGGGCTGGCGCGGGAAAAGGAAGGGACTGACGGTATCCTCCCCGGTGAAGGGGAGGAAAAGCGGGCATTATTCGACGGTAGAATATTTCACGTAATGGTTTGAGCAGTTGAAGTGCGCCACATAACCCAGTGTGCCGTTTGGCCCTTTGGCGCTGAACGGAATGTGGTAAGTACCTTTATCTTCTTTTACATCATCGCTGATGAAATTCAACACCGGCACGGATGTGCCCATATTGTCTTTATCATTGCCCCAGTTGGGAATACGGTTTTGCATGTAATCGCGGGTCACGGTGTCGATGGCGTTATCTTTGGTGATGGTGCTGCACGCGCCTTCGGTAGTGCGCTGCATCCACCACGGATACACATAGACCGAGCCCAACATCAGCACCATCAGGGCGAAAATGACGGAAATGATCCCGATTAGAACGA